>NZ_JBASAD010000017.1:0-200112 GCF_049650445.1 Castellaniella sp.
CGCCGCTGCCGCGCCGGCCGCGCCCGCGCCCGCTCCGGTCGCCGAGGCAGCCCCTGTTGCCGCACCCGTCCAGGAAGCGCCGGAATCGGCCGCTTCCCGGGACGCTGCCGATTCCGCCGACAAGTCCGGCGGTGCCCAGGCCGCCAAGCCCAAGGAAAGTGGCACCATCCGCGTGGGCGTGGAAAAGGTCGACCAGATCATCAATCTGGTGGGCGAACTCGTCATCACCCAGGCCATGCTGCTGCAGACCTCGCAGACGCTGGACCCGGTGCTGCACGACCGTCTGCTCAACGGCATCGAGCAACTGGATCGCAATGCCCGCGACCTCCAGGAGGCCGTGATGTCCATCCGCATGATGCCGATGGACTACGTCTTCAGCCGCTTCCCGCGTGTGGTGCGGGAAAACGCCACCAAGCTGGGCAAGCGTATCCGGCTGGTCACCAAGGGTCAGGCGACTGAACTGGACAAGAGCCTGATCGAACGCATCATCGATCCCTTGACCCATCTGGTGCGCAACAGCCTGGACCACGGACTGGAAATGCCGGATGCGCGCATCGCCCAGGGCAAGGACCCGGAAGGCACCCTGATCCTGTCTGCCCAGCACAACGGCGGCCAGATCATCATCGACGTGATCGATGACGGCGCCGGCCTGAACCGCGAGCGGATCCTGAAAAAGGCCATCTCCTCCGGTTTCCCTGTGTCCGAGGCGACGCCCGACGACGAACTCTGGCAATTGATCTTCGCGCCGGGCTTCTCCACTGCGGACAAAGTCACCGACATTTCCGGCCGCGGGGTCGGCATGGACGTGGTGCGACGCAATATCCAGAGCATGGGCGGTCATGTGCAACTGGCTTCGCGCAAGGGTGAGGGCACCACCACCCGCATCGTGCTGCCCCTGACGCTGGCCATCCTGGACGGGATGTCGGTCAAGGTCGGCGAGGAAACGTTCATCCTGCCGCTGTCCCACGTCACCGAATCGATGCAGGCCACGGACGAGCAGATCCACCGCATTTCCGAGACCGAGCAGGTCCTGCATGTGCGGGGCGAATACCTGCCCATCGTGGCGCTGCACGAAGTCTTCAATGTGGGGCAGGCCGAAACCAACCTGACACGGGCCATCGCCGTGATCCTCCAGGCCGAGGACCAGCGCTTCGCCCTGATGGTGGATCATCTGATCGGCCAGCATCAGGTCGTGGTCAAGAACCTTGAAACCAACTATCGCAAGGTGCCGGGCATTTCGGCCGCGACGATCCTGGGCGATGGCAGTGTGGCCCTGATCGTCGACGTGTTCGCCCTGCGACGCACCACCTCGCTGCGGGCCGGCACGGCCGCCTGACCTCCATTCCTACTCGGAGCCATCATGAATCAAGCTACCCCCACGCAAGCGCAGGGAGAAACCCAGGGCAAGGAATTCCTGATCTTCACCCTGGCCAGCCAGGAATACGGGATCGATATCCTCAAGGTCCAGGAAATCCGGGGCTATGACAGCCAGACCGTTACGCGCATCGCCAACGTGCCGTCCTTCGTCAAGGGCGTCACCAATCTGCGTGGCGTGATCGTGCCCATCGTCGACCTGCGCCTGAAGTTCAATATGGACAACGTGGAATACACCTCGCAGACCGTGGTGGTGATCCTCAACGTCCGCTCCCGGATCGTGGGCGTGGTGGTCGACGGCGTGTCCGACGTGCTGATCCTGCAGAATTCGCAGATCAGCGCGGCACCACAGTTCGGCTCGGCCTTCTCCACCGAGCACCTGACCGGTATCGGCACCGTCGGCGAACGCATGCTGATTCTGGTGGATATCGAAAAGCTCATGACCAGCGAAGAAATGGCGCTGGTCGAGGAAGCGGTCGCCTGACCAGGCCGCACATTCGTTGTTTAGTCCCCCCGACGGGTTTTCGTACACTGGGTTTTGATCTCATGCAATCAGGCGGAAAGTCACTCATCGGCGCGTTGAAAGTCCGCACCAGTCTCATCCTGGTGCTCGTTTTTTTCTTCTTCATGCTCATTTCGGGGGCGCTGCTGGGCGTGCTGTCCCTGAAGCTCAGCAACGATGCCTTGCGAGAAATCACTGCGGATGATGAGTCCATTCGCCTGCTGGACGAGTCCGCCGGCCACTACCGTGAAGTTCAGGTCCTGATGGGGCGGGCCTTGAGCAATATCATCATCAACAGCGATCTGGCCAATAGCGCGATTCTGTCCGATTGGAGCACCGGCGCGGATACGACCGCCAACGGCGTTTTGCTCAGCGAAGGCGCGGCCAAGCTGGTTGCCCTGGCAGAAACCCGCCTGGGCCAGGCGCACGAGTCGCTCGACCGATTCAGCACGGCCGCCCGGGAGCATCTGGGCGGCAACGCACAGGTGGATCTGGTTGGGCCTGCGATCGAGTCCTTCAAGCGATTGCTCGACCAGGAACTGCCGCCCGTGCTGGTGGCGCTCAAGGCCGGGCAGATCGAGCAGTACGAAAAGCTGCAGTCCGAAAAGGTCGAACCGGCCGAGCTCCATTTCGAGCAGGCGGCGCAGGCGCTCCGGCAGAGCCAGCAGGCCTTCACCGCCCAGGCGATGGCGGACGAGGCGGCGCACCTGCGTCTGGTGGTCCTCATCGTGGGCGTGTCCATGGTGGTGGCGTTGCTGTTCGCCGTGGCAGCCTATCTGTTCCTGCAGCGCGTGGTGCTGCGGCCGCTGCGCGCGGCCGGCCGGCATTTCGACCGGATCGCGGCGGGCGACCTGACCGAGGCCATCCACGTGCCTTCGAGCAACGAGATCGGCGTGCTCTACCTGGCCATGCAGCGCATGCAGGAAAGCCTGGTACGCATGGTCGCTACGGTGCGCGGCGGTGTGGGCGAGATCCGCCTGGGAGCCCAGGAAATCTTCGCCGGCAACACCGACCTGAGCAGTCGCACCGAGCAGCAGGCGGCGTCTCTGCAGCAGACTGCCGCCAGCATGGAGCAACTGGCCAGCACCGTGCGCCAGAATTCCGACAATGCCGCCCAGGCCGATCAGCTTGCCAAGACGGCGGTGGACGTGGCCCAGCGCGGCGGCGCCGCCGTCACCAGCGTGGCCGAGACCATGGCTGGCATCACCGAAAGCTCGGGCAAGATGTCCGAGATCGTCAGCGTGATCGATGGCATCGCCTTCCAGACCAATATCCTGGCCTTGAACGCGGCAGTCGAAGCTGCCCGTGCGGGCGAGCAGGGCAAGGGCTTTGCCGTCGTGGCCGGCGAAGTCCGTTCGCTCGCTCAGCGCAGTTCCCAGGCCGCCAAGGAAATCAAGGGCCTGATCGACGATTCCGTGATCCGGGTGCGCCAGGGGTCGGAGCGCGTCCAGGACGCCGGGCGGATCATGAGCGAGATCGTCCAGTCGGTGCAGGGCGTCACGGCCATCATGAACGAGATTTCCTCGGCCTCGCGCGAGCAGGCCGACGGCATCAGCCAGATCAACACGGCTGTCAATGACATGGATCACGTCGTGCAACAGAACGCCGCCTTGGTGCAGGAGGCGACCAGCGCCGCCGGCTCCCTGCAGGATCAGGCCGAGCATCTCAGCACGGCTGTTGCCGCCTTCCACCTCAATGAGGGCGGGCCGGTGATCGATGTCCAGGGCGGGCAACTGGGCTATACTCCGCGCGCCGGTCATCCGGCTTTGGCGCTGGCAAATGACCCCCACGCTGCGCCTTCGGCTAGCTGCCCCCCAGGGGGGCGCCTTTCATCTTGGGGCGGCCCGGCGATGAAAAGAGCCTGACTCCGATCCCAGACGATCCCACCATGATTCATGATGCACCTTCCGCCTCCTATTTTTCGCAGCCGGCCCTGCCCAGGGCCGACGCGGCGGATCTGACGCGGGCGGTGCAGATATTGCACCGGCGGGCGGGGATCATTCTGGGTGACCACAAGAAGGACATGGCGGCTCGCACCCTGGGCTTGCGGGCGCACCATTCCGGTTCGGCCTCGGTGCGCAGCTACCTGGACCATCTGGAACAGAACCCTCAGTCTGACGAGTGGGACCGCTTCATCAGCGCCTTCACGATCAATCACACAGCCTTCTTCCGTGAGCAGCATCACTTCAGCATCCTGGCCGATTTCGTGCGCACCCGCCGCAAGCCGATCTCCGTCTGGTGCTGTGCCTCGTCCACCGGCGAGGAACCCTACACGCTGGCCATGACGCTGCACGATGCCTGTGGCCAGTCCGAAGCCGGCATCTCGGTGGTGGCAACGGACATCGATACCCAGGCTCTGGCGCAGGCGCGCAAGGGGGTCTACACCCTGGACCGCGTCAAGCCGGTGCCGCCCGAATTCCTGCGGCGCTATTTCCTGCGCGGGGCTGGACGCCAGGCCGGCATGGCCATGGTCAAGCCGGTGATCCGCAATCTGGTGACTTTCGAGGAACTGAATCTGGTGTCGTCCAGTTGGTCGACCAGCAACCAGAAGTTCGATGCGATCTTCTGCCGCAACACCATGATCTATTTCGACAAGCCGACCCAGACCAAAATTCTGGAGCGCTTCGTGCCTCTGCTCAAACCGGGTGGCCTGATGTTTGCGGGCCACTCGGAAAACTTCACCTATCTGACTAAATCCCTGCGTCTTCAGGGGCAGACGGTCTATTCCGTCGCCTGATCCGGGGGAGCCCTGCTGAAAAATGGCTGTCCACAAGAAAATCCGCGTGCTGTGCGTCGATGACTCTGCTCTGGTGCGCAGTCTGATGACGGAAATCATCAATGCTCACCCCGATATGGAGGTCGTCGCCACCGCGCCCGATCCGCTCATCGCGCGTGAACTCATCAAGCAGCACAATCCCGACGTGCTGACCCTGGACGTCGAAATGCCGCGCATGGACGGCCTGGACTTCCTGGAACGGCTGATGCGCCTGCGGCCCATGCCGGTGGTGATGGTGTCCTCGCTGACCGAGCGCAATTCCGAGGTCACCATCCGGGCGCTGGAACTGGGTGCCGTCGATTTCGTCACCAAGCCCAAGCTTGGCCTGCGTGACGGCCTGCTGGACTACGGCGACATGATCGCCGACAAGATCCGCGCCGCCTCGCATGCCCGCCTGCGCCCGCGTCCGGCCCAGGCGGCGGGCGAGGCCGCCCGGCCGCGCCTGTCAGGCACGTTCTCGACCACCGAAAAACTCGTCATGATCGGTTCGTCCACGGGTGGGACCGAGGCCATCCGCCACGTGCTCGAACCCTTGCCGGCCAACAGCCCGGCGATCATGATCACGCAGCACATGCCGGCCGGTTTCACCAAGTCCTTCGTGCAGCGCCTGGACGGCCTGTGCGCCGTGCAGGTCCACGAGGCCGAGGACGGCCAGCGGGTGCTGCCCGGCCACGTCTATCTGGCACCGGGCGGCGTGGCCCACATGAAGCTCGCCCGTTCGGGCGCCAACTATGTGGTGAAGCTGGAATACACCGATCCGGTGAACCGTCACCGTCCTTCCGTGGACGTGCTGTTCCATTCAGCCGCCCAGGTGGCCGGCAAGAACGCCATTGGTGTCATCCTGACCGGCATGGGCAAGGACGGTGCTCAGGGATTGTTGGCGATGCGCCAGGCGGGCGCGCGCACCTTTGCCCAGGACGAGGCCAGTTGCGTCGTCTTCGGCATGCCACGTGAGGCGCTGCTGATCGGCGCCGCCGAAGAAGCTGTCCCGCTTGATGATCTCAGCGAACGTATCCTGAAAAGCGCCGGTGCCTTCGGGAACCGGGTTTGACACATTTGAACAGAGGCATCGGGTACCCGAATACCCTGCTTTTTTATTGATTGGAGAGTGACACGTGGTACAGAAAACGATGAAAATCCTGGTCGTCGACGACTTCCCCACCATGC
Source organism: Castellaniella sp. (assembly GCF_049650445.1). Lineage (GTDB taxonomy): Bacteria > Pseudomonadota > Gammaproteobacteria > Burkholderiales > Burkholderiaceae_B > Castellaniella. The sequence continues at coordinate 5,820 of NZ_JBASAD010000017.1, forward strand.
GCCGGATCGTCAAGAACCTGCTGAAGGACTTGGGGTTCGAGAACGTCGACGAAGCCGAGGACGGTGCCCAGGCGCTGGAAAAGCTGCGCAACGGCGGCTTCGAATTCGTGGTGTCGGACTGGAACATGCCCAACATGGACGGGCTGACCATGCTGCAGAACATCCGTGCCGATCCGAACCTGGCCAGCCTGCCGGTGCTGATGGTCACGGCCGAGGCCAAGAAGGAAAACATCATTGCAGCGGCCCAGGCCGGCGCCAGCGGCTATGTGGTCAAGCCCTTCACGGCGGCCACCCTGGAAGAAAAGCTGAACAAGATTTTCGAAAAACTCTGACCGGAGGCGCATCATGACGACGGAGCAATCTTCCGGCCAGTCCGATTTCGTGGAGCCTTCGATGGAGTTGATCCATCGCATCGCCATGGTCACCCGCACCCTGCGCGTGAGCATGCGCGAGCTGGGTCTGGATCAGGCCATCCAGGACGCCGCTCACGCCATTCCCGACGCGCGCGATCGCCTGCACTACGTGGCCCAGATGACCGAGCAGGCTGCCAATCGCGTGCTCAACGCGACCGAGCAGATCCAGCCCTGGCAGGATTCGATGCAGCGCGACGCCAAGGCCCTGGACGCCCGCTGGCAGGATTGGTTCGATCATCCGGTCGAACTCGACCAGGCGCGTTCTCTGGTGGACGATACCCGGGCCTTCCTGAAGGACGTCCCTGAAAAGACCCAGGCGTCGCAGAACAACCTGATGGAAATCATCATGGCTCAGGACTTTCAGGACCTGACCGGCCAGGTGATCATGAAGATGCTGGGCGTGATCGGCGCCATCGAGACCGAACTGGTCCAGGTGCTGATCGACAGCGTGCCTCAGGAAAAGCGCGAAGAAACCAAGACGCTGCTCAATGGCCCGGTGGTCAACGCCGAGGGCAAGAACGACGTGGTCACCAATCAGGACCAGGTGGATGATCTGTTGGCGAGTCTTGGTTTTTGATTGGGGGTTTTCCCTCGACAATGTGACATTGGAAGGAATGTAAGTCCCGCGTAAGCTTTGAAACTCAATATGAGCCGACCCGGGGTTTGCTCGGGGTTTCATGGCCGGCACCGGCCCTTTCTTTGTAGGGGAGGCGACATGTCCGTCACACGTGGCAGAACCCTCGGGCTGGGACGCCTGATCCGGCAGTTGCGACGGGGCCGGGCGACCCTGAACGACCGCGCCTGGACGCTCAGTCCCCTGGCGCTTCCTGTCGGCCGCTTCCTGGGGGCTTTGCGCGAACGCTTTGTCGTCATGCGCCAGTCCAGCATCCGCATCGCCATCAATGCCGCCCGCCTGCAGGCGCATACCCAGGCTTGCGAAACCATGGCTGACGAGCAGGCCCGCGAAGCCGAAAGTCTGTCGGCTCAGGGCACCCAGATCGCCAGCCTGTCGCAGCAGACCAACGACATCGTGGCGGGTGCCGCTGACGTGTTCCGCCAGCAACTCAGGGGCTTGCGCTCCACCCAGGAGCAACTGGCCGACCTGAATCGGCGGGTGGCCCGGGTGTCGACGCAGATGCAGTCTTTTTCCGAGGTCATTACCCAGCTCAGCCACCGGGCGCGCTCGGTCGAGGACACCAGCCGTCTGATCAAGGACATCGCACTGCAGACCCACCTGCTGGCCCTGAACGCGGGCGTCGAGGCCGCCCGTGCCGGAGAGGCCGGCCGGGGCTTTGCCGTGGTCGCCAGCGAGGTCGGCAAGCTGGCCGAGCGCGTCAACGCGGCCACTGGGGACATCGTCCAGCACACCGGGGAAATCCTCGGCCTGGTGTCCGACACCGAACGGCAGAGTCAGTCCATCCATACCGACATGCGCGCCTCCGACCGTCTCGTGGGCGATTTTGCCGGGCAGTTCGATGGCCTGGTGCGCGAACTGGGCGGTGTCGGCAGCCAACTGGATGGCGTGGCCGATCACGTCGCCCAGGTCAACCAGACCAATCAGGACATGAGCCAGTCCATTGGTCGCATCGCCCAACACAGCGCCATCCTGCGCCAGCGCATGGAATCGATGCGTGAACAGGTGCACGGCGTGCGCGCTCAGACCGAAAGCCTGCAGGAAATGCTGGCGGCCTGGCGCACCGGTGCGACCCCCTTCGACGATCTGGAGGCCCGCCTCGACCTGCTGCGCGACCGTTGCGCCGGGCTGCTGCGGCAGACCCGCGCCGACGGTCTGGATGTCTTCGACAAGGCCTACCGCCAGATTCCCGGCAGCCAGCCGCCGCGCTATCACGTGGCCTACGACCAGGCCATCGATCAGGCCTTGCAGGGCATTCTCGACGGGGTGCTGGATCAGGTGCCGCACGGCTATTACGCGATCCTGGTGGATATGAACGGCTATGCGCCGACCCACAACCGCCGCTATTCCCGTCCGCCCACCGGGGACGTGGCACACGACACGCTGCACGTGCGCGACAAGCGCCTGTTCGACGACCAGATCAGCCGGGGCGCGATCGCCAACCGGGGGGGCGTGCTGTGTCAGACCTATATGCGCGACACCGGCGAAATCATCACCGACGTCTCCGTGCCCCTGGATCTGGATGGTGCGCGCTGGGGCGCCGTGCGGATCGGCCTGGATTATCTGCAGTTCGAGCAGGCCCTGGCGCCCGCAAGTGCCCCCGCAACGACCGATGCGCAGCTTGCAAGCCCTTGAATTGCCGCGCCTAATGCGCTTTTATCCGTGCTTCGTGCCGACAGCCTGGACACTACAATCCAGGCTGTTTGCATTGTCGTCGGCTGAGCATGGCCCAGGATAGCGATCTCGAAAAAACAGAAGCAGCCACTCCACGGCGCCTGGAAAAGGCGCGCGAGGAAGGGCAGGTTGCGCGTTCGCGCGAGCTGGGCACCTTCATGGCCCTGATCGGCGGCATCAGCGCCCTGTGGTTCGGGGGCGAGGCGGTCTTCCGCACGCTGCGCGGCATCGTGTTCAACGGCCTGTGGTTCGACACCCGGATTGCACGCGATCCCCAGGTCATGCTCAACGTGGCGGGCGACTCCGCCTGGCATGGGCTGCTGATCGTGCTGCCGTTCATGGGCCTGCTGCTGGTGATCGGCATTTTTTCCTCGGTGGCGCTGGGGGGCTTTCTGCTCTCGCCCAAGGCCCTGGAGCCCAAGTTCGAGCGGCTCAATCCGCTGCCGGGCATCAAGCGCCTGTTTGCGCCGCAGACCCTGATCGAACTGATCAAGACCCTCGCCAAGGCGGGGCTGGTCGGTTTCGTCGGCGTCAAGGTCATCTGGGCCTACCGGGACGATATGCTCGCCCTGTCGCGCATGGCGCCGACCGAGGCCCTGGCGCAAGGGCTGAGCCTGGTCGCGCTGTGCTGCCTGCTGATCGCCTCGTCACTGATCATCATCGTGCTGATCGACGTGCCCTGGCAGCTCTGGAACCATGCCAAGCAACTGCGCATGTCCAAGGAAGACGTCAAGCAGGAACACAAGGACAGCGACGGCGACCCCCACGTCAAGGGTCGCATCCGCCAGCAGCAGCGCACCATGGCACGGCGGCGCATGATGAGCGCCGTGCCTGCGGCCGATGTGGTCGTCACCAACCCGACCCATTACGCCGTGGCGTTGCGTTACAGCGAAGGGCAGGGCGGGGCTCCGGTGGTCGTGGCCAAGGGTACGCGCCTGATTGCCGCGCAGATCCGCGAACTGGCCGGCCAGCACGGCGTTGCCCTGCTGGAAGCCCCGCCGCTCGCGCGCGCCCTTTATCATCACGTCGAGATCGACCGGGAAATCCCCGTCTCTCTGTACGCCGCCGTGGCCGAGGTCCTGGCCTGGGTCTATCAACTGCGCAACTGGCGTCAGGGCTCGGGTACACTGCCGCAGGCACCACAGGACCTGCGCGTGCCGCCCGAACTCGACCCGCAACAAGGCCCTGAACCGGCCCTCGTCACCGCCTCATGAACAGCTTCCTGGATTTTCTCAAGACCCACGGCTCCGGGCATGCCCGCCTGATGGCAGGGCCCGTGCTGATCCTCATGGTTCTGGCCATGATGATCCTGCCGCTGCCGCCTTTCATCCTGGACCTGTTGTTCACCTTCAACATCTCCCTGTCGGTGATGATTCTGCTGGTGGCCATGTTCACGCGCAAGCCGCTGGACTTCGCTGCCTTTCCTTCTGTGCTGCTGTTTGCCACGCTGCTGCGCCTGTCCCTGAACGTCGCCTCCACCCGGGTGGTGCTGCTGCACGGTCACAAAGGGCCGGATGCCGCCGGCCAGGTCATCGAGGCCTTCGGCCATTTCCTGGTGGGTGGCAACTTTGCCGTCGGTATCGTGGTGTTCATCATCCTGGTGATCATCAACTTCACCGTCATCACCAAGGGCGCGGGCCGTATCGCCGAAGTCGGCGCACGTTTCACCCTGGATGCCATGCCCGGCAAGCAGATGGCCATCGACGCCGATCTGAACGCCGGCCTGATCGGCGAGGACGAGGCCCGCACACGACGCGCCGAAGTCTCCCAGGAAGCCGAGTTCTACGGCGCCATGGATGGCGCCAGCAAGTTCGTGCGCGGGGATGCCGTGGCCGGCCTGCTGATCATGGTGATCAACATCATCGGCGGCCTGATCGTCGGCATGGCCCAGCACGGCATGTCGGCTTCCGACGCAGGCTCCGTCTACACCCTGTTGACCATCGGCGATGGCCTGGTGGCACAGATTCCGGCGTTGGTGATCTCCACCGCCGCCGGCGTGGTGGTCTCGCGCGTGGCCAACGACCAGGACGTCGGCCAGCAGATGATCGGCCAGTTGTTCTCCAATCCCAACGTGCTGTTCATCACCGCCGGGATTCTGACGTTGATGGGCCTGATCCCCAACATGCCGCACGTGGCCTTCCTGCTGCTGGCGGCCATCATCGGCGGGTGCGGCTGGATGGTGCTGCAACGCCAGCGGCGCGATCAGCAGGCGGCCGCCGCCGAGCCGGGGCAGGAACAGGCCGCTGCCGTGGCCGCCGCCTCAGAGGCCAGTTGGGACGACGTGGCGCCCGTCGATCCGCTCGGCCTGGAAGTCGGCTACCGCCTGATCTCTCTGGTGGATCACCAGCAAAATGGTGAATTGCTGCACCGTATCCGCAGTCTGCGCAAGAAATTCGCCCAGGAAATGGGCTTTCTGCCGCCGGTCGTGCACATTCGTGACAATCTGGAAATCAAACCCACGGACTATCGCATCATGCTGTTTGGCGTGGAGATCGGTCGCGGCGTGGCTCAGACCGGGCAGTGGCTGGCCATCGATCCGGGGGGCGTGACGGGCACCGTCCAGGGGACGCCGACCAAGGACCCGGCTTTCGGGCTGCCCGCATTCTGGATCGACCCGGCGCTGCGCGAACAGGCGCAGATCGCCGGTTACACCGTGGTCGATACCGCCACGGTGGTGGCCACCCACCTGAACCACCTGATGCATCGCTACGGGTCGCGTCTGCTGGGCCGCCAGGAAACCCAGCAGTTGCTGGATCACGTCGCCCGCGACGTGCCCAAGCTGGTCGAAGACCTGGTGCCCAAGACCATCACCTTGCCGCAACTGCAGAATCTGCTGCGCAGCCTGCTCGACGAGGACGTGCCCATCCGCGACATGCGCAGCATCCTCGAAACCATCACCGAGCACGCGCCGCGCCTGGCCGCCCTCAATCCGGCCGGCACCGGGCCGAATCTGGACGAACTGCTGGCCCAGGTCCGGGTGGCCCTGGGGCGGGCCATCGTCCAGCACTGGTTCGCGGGCGAGACGGAATTGCGCGTCATCGGCCTGGATGCCCGCCTGGAGCGCGTGCTGATGCAGGCGATGGGCAGCAGCGGCGCCCTAGAGCCCGGTCTGGCAGACAATCTGCTGAGCGACGTCGAGCGCATCGTTCAGGGCCAGGAAGACCGGGGCGAGGCTCCCGTGCTGGTGGTGCCGCCGGTCTTGCGAGGCTCGATGTCGCGCTTCCTGCGCCACCATCTGCCCCACATGGCCGTGCTCTCCAGTGCTGAAATCCCTGAAGAGCGTATCATTCGCGTCACTGCGGTCGTCGGCGGGAGTCCTGCTTGAACATCAGTCGTTTTTTCGGTGCCACCAACCGCGAGGCCATGCGGCAGGTGCGCCTTGCATTGGGCTCCGACGCCCTGATCATTTCCAACAAGCGGGTCAGCGGCGGGGTCGAGATTCTGGCCACCGACCAGACTTCCCTGCCCGAAAGCGGTCAGGCCGCGCCCACCCCGTCGGCGCCTTCCATGGCGCCCCGGTCCGTCACGGCGCCTGCACCGCAGGCTGCGCCTCATCCCGCGCATGCCGCGCCGGGGCATCATCCTGCCAGCCCGCCGGGCGCGGATCTGATGGGGGTCATCGGCGAACTCAAGGGTTCGCTGGAAACCCGCATCGACGAATTGCTGTGGGGCAGCCAGTTGCGCCGCTCTCCCCAGGCGGTCACGCTGTTCCAGAACCTGCTGCGCTTTGGTTTCAGCACGGCGCTGCTGCGGGCCATGCTCAAGCACATGCCCGAACAGGCCGCCACCCGGGGCGCCCTGCAGTGGGCGCGCAACGAACTTGTCCGTCACCTGCCGGTGCTGGAGTCCGAGGACGCCCTGTGGCAGCCCGGCCTGGCGCTGGCCCTGGTCGGTCCCACCGGGGTGGGCAAGACCACCACCGTGGCCAAGCTCGCTGCCCGCTGCGTGCGCCGTAGCGGCCCGGGCAGTCTGGTGCTGGTGACGACCGACACCTACCGGATCGGTGCCCACGAACAGTTGAAGATCTACGGGCAGATGCTGCGCGTGCCGGTACACATCGTGCAGGACGTCCACGAAATGCGCCGGGTCATCCAGGCCGTGCGCCCTGACCAGACCCTGCTGATCGACAATGTCGGCATCAGCCAGCGCGATCGCTACATCCACGAGCAGGCCGCCTTGCTGGCGGGTGCCGGGCGCAAGGTCGAGCGCCTGCTGGTGCTCAATGCCGTCAGCCATGGCGACACACTGGACGAGGTCGCCCGGTCCTATGCCGGCGACGGCGGTACGCCGTTGCGTGGCTGCATCGTCACCAAGATCGACGAGGCCTCGCGCCTGGGGGCCGCGCTGGACACGGCGATCCGGTACAAACTGCCGATCCATTATGTGTCCAACGGCCAGAAAGTCCCCGAAAACCTGCTGTTCCTGACGGCCGCCGAACTGGTGGACCGGGCGCTGGCGCCGGCTCAGGCCACCCGCACCTTGTACGCGCCCACTGAGGCCGATCTGGCGGCGCTGCTGTCCATGACGCAGCCGGCCGACAATCCGGACGCCGCTGCCGAGCGTCGTCGCCAGCAGGTCCTGCTGCCGCAGTTGCTGACCGGTTCGGCGCGCGGGGACGCGCTGAGCATGGATCAGTTGCAGGCCGCCGTGGCCCTGCAGGACGAGGATCCGGTGCTGTCCGAGGCCTACGACCTGTGGCGCAGCCGCGCGGCAGGCGATCTGCCGCAGGCCGCCGAGGCCATCGAGCACCTGCGTCGGGTCGCCCATGGCGGTCTGGACGAAACCCGGCCAGGCCTGGTCGTGCACACGCGTCAGTCCCTGGATTGGCAGGGGCGGCGCGGCGCCTGGTCAGGGACCGCCTGGTTCGACGATCAGGGCCGGCCGCTGGCCGCGACCACGCAGCAGATCGGTCTGGCAGATGGCTGGCATACGCCTCGGGGGGCTCTTTTTCTGCCGCCGGGCCGCCCCAAGGCAGAAAACGCCCCCTTTGGGGGGCACATCTCCGCACCTTCGGCTGCCGACGTTCTGCTGGCGCAGATCGAAACCGAGACCGAGGATGCCCCCACCGCCGTTCTGCACGTGTTCGACGGCGGCAGTCAGGCGCTGCAGCGTGCCCTGAGCGCTCGCGACCGCTGCTGGCTGGCCGCCAGCAGCCCCCGCACCCGGGTGTATCTGGACGATGAACCCTGCGTCCTGTCGGCGGCGGTTCAGTCCCTGATGTACCAGCCACTGGACGCGCAGACCTTTTGGCCGCTGCTGTCGGCGGCGGGCCTGGAAAGTGCCCAACCGGCCTGGTGGATGGCGGCAGGGCAGGCCGAACTGCGCACCCGAGGCGAACCCGCCCTGCCGGTACGGATCTTCAGTCTGCGGGCTGTCGATCCCCGTGACGGCCGCTTGTTGAAGGTCTGGTATGCCGTGGCCGGGATGGGGGTGGAACCCGACGCCTACCGGATCGCCCGTGCTTTGCTGCTGCGTCAGGAATGCCAGGCGGCCTGGCGTCAGGCCGCGCCATTGCTGGCCGACGCCGGACGCGAGCCGCTGGTCGATCGGGCGGTGTTTGCGGCGCAGATGGGCTTGGCGGCCTGGCGCCTGGCGCAGGACCCGGCCCTGGCGCCCGCCGCGCGGGTGGCAGCCCGCATGCTGGGCGCCGACAGGCTCGCGCCGCGTCAGTCCCATGCGGGACTGCTCAAATTGTATGCGTTGAAAGAACTGCTAGGGACGGCGGCGTAGGCGCCCGCGGGCGTCGTACAGATCCTGATTGACCAGGGAATGCAGCGTATCCAGCGCCCGCTGGTTGTGTTCCATGTAGGTGTGCAGGATCTGGCCGTTATCCTGGTTCAGGCGGCTGGCCTGGTCGGCGCGTTCGAACAGCGCATCGAAGGCCGGGCGAAGTTCGGGGTAGACGGCACAGGCGGCATCGATGCCGGCGGCCGTGTCGGGCTGTTCCATTTCGCCCAGAATACGGGCGCGTTCCTGGTCCAGCCGTCCCAGGCGTTCCGCGTAGTCGTTCTTGCGCTGAGTCTGTTCGGCCAGGGCGAGATTCGTGGGGTCGTCCAGCAAGGTGGCCGATTCGGCTTCCAGTGTCTGGATGAATTCATCCAGCAAGGCAGATTGGGCCTGCACGCACTGCAACAGATCGTCTGCCAGACTCATTTGAGCAGGCTCATTTCAGCAAATCACGGACGCTGGCCAGCAGGCCGTCGGCGATGCGGCTGGGGTCGATCTTCAGTTCGCCGGAGGCCAGCGCATCGCGGATTTGCTGGACGCGTTCGATTTGGACGTCGGCATCGCTGTCATTCAGGGCGGCCAGATGGCGGGCGGCCGGGCTGAGGTCTACTGCCGTGCGGCCGCCAGCGGCCGCGCCGGACGAAGCGTGGGAAGCCGTGTCGCCGCGCGTTCCCCCGGCCACCCCATTCAGCAGGGGGTTGGACGAAGTGGAATTGATTTTCAAGACTCGTCTCCGGGTTGGGTGGGTGGGATCATTGGTGCATCCCTTGTAACGGCGGGTCGGGCGGGTTCTTTAGGCGCCCCACGATTAATTACATCATAACCTGGACCGTGTGGGCGTCGATGACCGTACCGATAATGATCTGTCCCCCTGGCGTGCGGACCTGAATTCTGGCGCCTGGGCTGCCGGATTCAAGGGCCTGGCCCTCGCTGGTTGCGACGAAGCCGACACCGCGTGCCACGGTGCGGACCTGCTGGCCGCGTTCGATGGCGTTCGGGTCGCGCAGGGCGTTGGATTCGATCGCGCTTCCGGCACGGATGCGGCGCGTGGCGATCCAGCCGACGATGTGGGCCGGATCGCCGATCAGCCGGCGGTTGCGCAGCAGATCGCCTTCGCGGGTATCCAGATCGTTCAGGCTCAGGGTCTGGTCGCGCTGAATCAGGCGGTTGGCGACATAGTAGGTCCCCTGGATCTGGACGCTGGCTTGCAGATAGATCGTCCAGGGCTGCGGCGCCAGGCAGCGGATCGTCACCGGCGTGCGCGGCTGCAGGCCCGAACTGGACAGCGAGGCCTCCATCTGCTGGCAGGCGGCCTGGTTCACGATACGTGGGGCATCCACGTGGATGACGGCACGGCCCGGCCAGGCGGCCGCCTGTTCTTTCAGCAGGGCCTCGGCCTGGGCGACGAGGGCGGCCGGGTCCTGCAGGGCGGGGCGGGCGGTCTGGGCGTTTGCCAGCCCCGGCAGAGTCGCCGGAGACAGCAAGAGCAGAAGCAGCAAACACTGCAGGGGTCGGGATACGCGCATGACTTTCATATGATTTTCATATGACTTTCATTGTAGGGTATGCCGGACTGTGCATCCGCTGAGCCGTGTTTTCTGTCAATTTATGTCAACAGCACCCACAACGGCTGAATAGGGCTTCAAACCCCGCTTTGTTTTGGCCTTTATCCCCCTGGAGGGGACCGTACTATGGTGGCGTGCGATAAAGCCGCGAATGGTCGGGGGATCATTTGGTGCACGGTGGCGCGCACTCCGCTCATCCGTTTCAGTGTAAAGCCATGATCGATCGAATCGGCAAGGACTTCGAGTTCTACCAGAAAGCCCTGGCCCTGCGTCAGCAGCGGCAGGAAATCCTGGCGTCCAACATCGCCAACACCGACACGCCCAACTACAAGGCGCGTGACATCGATTTCAACGCCACCCTGCGCGAAGCCATGGGCGAGGGCGGTCTGCCGCGTCTGCCGGATACGTCCCTGACCCTGACCTCGGCGCGCCACATCCCGGCCAGCGCCCACACCAGCGGTCCCGCTCAGGAACTGTACCGTGTGCCGTCCCAGCCCAGCCTGGATGGCAATACGGTCGAAATGGACACCGAGCGTACGCAGTTCGCGGACAACACCATGCGCTACCAGACGGATCTGCAGATCCTGAACGGTCGCATCAAATCCCTGCTGGCCGTGATCCAGCAATAATCGGCTGCGCCACGGAAACCGCCATGTCCACTTTCAGCATTTTTCAGATCGCCGGTTCCGCGCTGTCGGCCCAGTCCCAGCGCATGAACGTCACGGCCAGCAATATCGCCAACGCCGAGAGCGCCGTTGGTCCCGACGGCCAGCCCTACAAGGCCCGCCAGGTCGTGTTTCAGATGACGCCCTCGGCACGTTCCGAGGCCGTCGGCGGCGTGCAGGTCGCTTCGGTTCTCGAAAGCAATGCGCCGCCGCGCGTCCAGTACGACCCGGGCAACCCCCTGGCGGATGCCAAGGGCTACGTCACCCTGCCCAATGTCGATGTCGTTGCCGAGACCGTCAACATGATTTCCGCCTCGCGGTCCTATCAGGCCAACGTGGAAGTGATCAATACGGCCAAGTCATTGATGGCCAAGACCCTCACCCTGGGTCAATAAGGAGTCCCGCCATGTCCACCGTCAACGACGTCTACGGCTCGAACGCCGCATCCGCACTGGCCAATGCCCAGACCAAAAGCCTGATGGGCGAGACCCAGGACCGCTTCCTGACCTTGCTGGTCACGCAGTTGCAGAATCAGGACCCCCTGAATCCCATGGACAACGCGGCGGTCACTTCGCAGATCGCGCAACTGTCCATGGTCAACGGCATTTCGCAGTTGAACAATACCCTGCTGGCCCTGTCGGGTCAGATGGACATGTCCCAGTCCCTGCAGGCCGCCGGCCTGATCGGCAAGGACATCCTTTATCCGGGCGAAAAAATCTCGCTGGGCAGCGATGCCGATTCGGGCGTCAAGTCCGCCACGCCCTTTGGCATCGATCTGATGTCCGGCGCGGCCAAGACCAAGGTCTCCATCCTGGATTCCACCGGCAAGGTCGTGCGCGAATACGAATTCGACGCCAAGGATGCCGGCGTCTACCCGATGACGTGGGACGGACTGGATGCCGCCGGTGCGCCCGCGCCGGACGGTGCCTACACCGTCCAGGTGGCAGCCTCCGACGCCAACGGCAAACCCGTCTCAGCAGAGACGCTGACTTCGGGGCACATCAACAGCATCGCCTACACCTCCGAAGGCCTGAAGCTGAATCTGGCCATGGGGCAAAAGATTTCTCTGCTGGACATCCGGCAGGTCATGTAATCCGGGCGGCGGGCGCATCGCGTACCGCCGTTTCAACGAATCAACGCAGTACGCACTGAAAGAGGTCAATCATGGGTTTCGGTCAAGGTCTCAGCGGTCTGAACGCCGCCTCGCAAAACCTGGACGTCATCGGCAACAACATCGCCAACTCCGGGACGGTGGGCTTCAAGACCGGTACGGCCACGTTTGCCGACGTCTACGCCAGCTCGCGCGTCGGTCTGGGCGTGCAGGTCGCGTCCATCAACCAGCGCTTCACCACCGGGATCGTGTCCACGTCAGGCAACCAGTTCGACATGGCCATCGACGGGGCCAAGGGCCTGTTCGTGGTGACCCAGCCCAACGGCGCCACGCTGTACACCCGCAACGGCCAGTTCCTGGCCGACAAGGATCACTTCATCGTCAATGCCCAGGGGCAGCGGCTGATGGGTTATGCACCGGGCGGCACCAACCTGATCCCCATGACCGTGCCGATCGGCAATATCGCGCCTCAGGCAACTGACACCATCACCAACAAGGTGAACGTGGATTCCAATGCGACCGTGATCGATGAGACGGCGCATCCGTTTGATCCGAATGACGGGCAATCCTTCTCCAAGATGACGCCCTTGACGGTCTTCGACACCCTGGGCAATGAGCACACGGTGGAGCAGTATTACGTCAAACGTGCGGTCACAGGGGCCGCGCCCAACGAAGTCAATAATTGGGATGTCTACATCAAGGTCGATGGCAATGTGGTGAATGCCGGCACGGGCGCCATTGTGCCTCCGCCTGTGCCCCCCGCTGTGGTCACACCGGGCTTTTATACGCCCGCCCAGAAGATGGAGTTTGATAAAGAAGGCCGTCTGGATCCCGCCACGGCCAGCTATACGTTGAACTATACCGTTCCGGTCACTGGCGGTGCGGCGGCGGAGCCGCTGGCCATCAATGTCAGCTATGCCGGTTCCACGCAGTTTGGTGGCAGCTATTCCCAGGATTTCGTCCAGAATGGCTATAAAACGGGTGAGTACGCCAGCATGTCCATCGGCTCCAACGGTGAACTGATCGCCAATTACACCAACGGCGCCAAGCAGGCCATGGGCACGATCGCCCTGGCCGACTTCGCCAACCTGCAGGGCTTGCAGCCGGTGGGCGGCAATGCCTGGGCCGAGACCGCCAATTCGGGCCAGCCCATCGTGGGCACCCCGGGCAGCAACGGTCTGGCCGTCATCAAGGGCCAGGCAGTGGAAGAATCCAACGTGGACATGAGCCAGGAGCTGGTCAATATGATCATTGCCCAGCGTACCTACCAGGCCAATGCCCAGACGATCAAGACGCAGGACCAGATCCTGCAGACCTTGATCACCATGCGCTAAACGGATAGCCCGGCATGGATCGCATCCTGTACACCGCCTCCAACGGCGCGGCCCGCATCCTGGAACAGCAGTCGGTCATCTCCAACAACATGGCCAACGTGGCCACGACCGGGTTCCGCGAGCAGATGGCGATCTACCGGTCCGTGCCGGTGGTGCCCCAGGCGGGCGAACTGCCCACCCGGGTCAGCACCGTGGCCTCTACGCCGGGCAGCCATTTCCGCCAGGGCATCATGGCCGAGACCGGCCATGCCCTGGACGCGGCCATCTCCGGGGACGGCTGGTTTGCGGTGCAGACGCCCCAGGGCGAGGCCTATACCCGCGCGGGCGAATTCGCCGTCAACGATCAGAATCAACTGGTCACGCACACCGGCCTGCCGGTGCTGTCGGCCGACGGCCAGCCCATCGAGATTCCCGAGCGCGGCAGCGTGACTTTTGCCACGGACGGCCAGATCAGCGCACTGGGCGCGGGCGACAACCCCCGCGACATCCAGTTGCTGGCGCAGTTGAAGCTGGTCAATCCGCCCAAGGATCAACTGGTGCGCAGCGACGATGGCCTGTTCCGTACGGCCGGCGGCCAGCCGGTCCAGCCGGACGAAGCCGTCCGGATCGCCCCCGGTTTCATCGAAAAGAGCAACGTCAATCCGGCCGCCATGATGGTGGCCATGATTTCCAACGCCCGCCAGTTCGAGTTGCAGATGCAGGTCGTCAAGAACGCCAGCACCAACGAAGAGCGCGGCAATTCGATTCTTTCGGCGGTGGGCTGAGCCCGCCGCCCCTTTGAACAGGCACGACTGACATGATACGTTCCCTGTGGATCGCCAAAACTGGTCTGGAAACTCAACAGACCAGCATGGATGTGATTTCCAACAACCTGGCCAACGTCAACACCACCGGCTTCAAGCGTAGCCGCGCCGTGTTCGAAGACCTGATGTACCAGACGATGCGCCAGCCCGGCGCCGCCGTCGGTGCGGCCAACCAGTTGCCCTCCGGCCTGCAGGTCGGTACCGGTGCGCGCGTCGTGGCCACCGAGCGCATCCACACGGATGGCGGCCTGAAGGAAACCGGCAATGCGCTGGACGTGGCCATCCTGGGCAAGGGTTTTCTGCAAGTGGAAATGCCCGACGGCTCCTTTGCCTACACGCGCGACGGCAGCATCCAGCGCGACCAGAACGGCATGCTGGTGACGGCGGGCGGCTACCCCATCCAGCCGGGGATCAACATCCCCGACAATGCGTTGTCCATTTCGATTTCGCGCGACGGCACGGTGTCCGTGACCCAGCCGGGCGCGGCCGGTACCAACGTCGAGGTCGGTCAACTGCAACTGTCGACCTTCATCAACCCGACCGGCTTGCAGAGCATGGGCGAAAACCTGTACCTGGAAACCGATGCTTCGGGACCGGCCAATCTGCTGCAGCCCGGCCTGGACGGTGCGGGGACGCTGATGCAGAACTACGTGGAAACGTCCAACGTCAATGTGGCCGAGGAACTGGTGAACATGATCACCACCCAGCGCGCCTTCGAGATGAACAGCAAGGCGGTGCAGACGTCCGACCAGATGCTCGCCCGCCTGACCCAGTTGTAATACAGGATGTCCATGAAGGGATTGCGTCGTTTGGCGGGTGCGTGGGCGGCGACGCTGGCGCTGGTCTTGTCCGGGTGCGCGCTGGTGCCGCCCGAGCCGATCGTCACGGGGCCGCTGACCGCGCCGCCCCCGCCTCAGGTGCCGCCGATGGCGGAAGCCAACGGTTCCATCTATCAGCCGACCGCCTACGGCAACTATCCCTTGTTCGAGGATCGCCGGCCACGCAATGTGGGTGACATCGTCACCATCGTGATCCAGGAAAAGACCAACGCGGCCAAGAACGTCAATACCAACACCAACCGCAGCGGCAGCGCGTCCATGGGCATCGGGTTGAGTCCGGATTTTCTGCCCGACGATCTCGGGCCGAAACAGAATTTCGACGCCACCGGCGGCAACCAGTCCAAGGGCACGGGCTCCAGCAGCGCCAACAACCTGTTCACCGGCACATTGACGACGACGGTGATCGGCGTGCTGCCCAATGGCAACCTGCAGATCGCCGGGGAAAAGCAGATCGCCATCAACCGTGGCAGCGAATACGTCCGCTTTTCCGGTGTGGTGGACCCGCGCTCGATCACCGGCAACGGCACGGTGGCCTCCACCCAGGTGGCCGACGCCCGCATCGAATACCGCAGCAAGGGGGTGATGGACGAAGTCCAGACCATGGGCTGGCTGCAGCGCTTCTTCCTCAACATCGCCCCGTTCTGACGTGATGGCCGTTATGCTGATTTCGATTCCCCCCTTCCTGCGCCGTCTGGCTGCCGGCGCCCTGGCCCTGAGCCTGGGCGTGCTGCTGCCGCTGGGCGCCGCTCAGGCCGAGCGCATCAAGGACCTGGCGTCCTTTACCGGTGTGCGGGAAAACCAGTTGATCGGTTACGGTCTGGTGGTCGGCCTGGACGGCAGCGGCGACCAGGTCCGCCAGACGCCTTTCACCCAGCAGAGCCTGACCAATATGCTGTCGCAACTGGGCGTGACCGTACCCCAGGGCACCAATATGCAGGTCAAGAACGTCGCCGCCGTCATGGTGACGACACGTCTGCCGGCTTTCGCCCAGCCGGGCCAGAGTCTGGACGTGGTGGTGTCGTCCATGGGCAACGCCAAGAGTCTGCGTGGGGGTACGCTGCTGATGACGCCTCTCAAGGGCGCCAATGGCCAGGTCTACGCCCTGGCCCAGGGCAATCTGCTGGTCGGCGGCGCCGGTGCGTCCCAGGGCGGAGCCAGCGTCCAGGTCAATCAACTGAACGGCGGCATCATCCCCGACGGTGCCATCGTCGAGCGCGGTGTGCCCACGACCTACGCCCAGAACGGCATGGTGCGCCTGGAGTTGAACTCCAGCGACTTCGGCATCGCCCAGAACGTCGTGGCAGCGCTCAATCGCAAGTTTGGCGCGCAGACGGCGACGGCGCTGAACGGCCGCACCATCGAACTGAGCGCGCCGACCGATCCCAAGGCGCAGCTTGCCTTCCTGTCCCAGGTGGAAAACCTGCAGGTCGGCCTGCCGCCCGCCCGCGCCCGGGTGGTGATCAATGCCCGTACCGGTTCGGTGGTGATGAACCGCACCGTCACCATCGACGAGGCCGCCATCGCCTACGGCAATCTGTCGGTCACCATCAGCCCGCAGCAGCAGGTCAGCCAGCCGACCACGCCCTTTGGCGGCGGCGAGACCGTGGTGACGAACAATACCCAGATCGAGATGCGCAGCGAGGGCGGCGCCATCCAGCGTGTGACCACCAGCGCCAATCTGGCCGACGTGGTGCGCGCTCTGAACGCCCTGGGAGCGACGCCGCAGGATCTGCTGTCCATCCTGCAGAATCTCAAGAGTGCCGGCGCCTTGCGCGCCGACCTGGAAGTGATCTGAGGCCGCCATGGAATTCGTGTCGCATGCGCCCTTGCTGAGTCCAGACGCCACGCCTTCGGCGCTGGATTTCAGCAGCCTGAACACCCTCAAGCGCGGGGTGCAGGTCGGGGGGAATGCCGCCCAGAGCCAGCAGCGCGAGGTCGCACGCCAGTTCGAGGCGATCTTCATCCAGATGATGCTCAAGCAGGCGCGCCAGCAGTCAGCGCAGATGCCGTCTCTGTTTGATTCCCAGGCGACGCGCATGGCCCAGAGCATGAGCGACGAGCAGGCCGCGCTGGCCTTGGCCAACCCCGGTTTTGGACTCGCCGACGCGCTGATGGCGCAGATGCGGGGCGGGGTGCTGAACGAGCCGCGCAATCCGCTGGCCAATCCGCCCGAGGCTGCCCGTTCGCGCCTGCCGGGCCTGCAGTCGCGCATTGGCGAAGGCCGTCACGAAATGGCCGGTTCCATCACGTCTCTGATCAATCTGCTGACGCGGCGTGGGGCAGGCGACCGGATCGGCGGCGCCATCCAGGGTGCGCCGGCGCATATCCGGACTTTCGTGGACCGCATGGGCGCCGCTGCCGAGCTGGCGTCCCAGCGCAGCGGTGTGCCGGCCAAGCTGATCCTCAGCCAGGCGGCCCTGGAATCCGGCTGGGGCGAACGTGAAATCCGGCGTCCGGATGGCCGCAGCAGCCACAATCTGTTCGGCATCAAGGCTGGCGGCGGCTGGCGTGGCGAGGTGGTCAATGTGATGACCACCGAATACGAGGACGGGGTGGCGCGCCGGGTGTCGCAGCCGTTCCGAGCCTACGGGTCCTACGCCGAATCTTTCCAGGATTATGCCGAGCTGGTCGGCGGTAACGGCCGCTACGGCAAGGTCGTGGCCGCCCCTTCGGCCGAGGCTGCTGCCCGGCGTATCCAGGAAGCCGGCTACGCCACCGACCCGGGCTACGCCGACAAACTGATCTCCATCATGGGGTATTTCAACGCCCGTTGAACCGGGATGCCCCCGTCTCACGCTGCATGCCTAAATTTTTTGGTCCGCGTGCCGTTATGATCAGAGAAGATATCCGGAGCGCGCCCGAACGGCGCATCCGTAACCGATAGGATTGCAGCATATGAATCTGGCGAATCTCGGCAAGGCCGGCCTCCTGGTTGCGCAAAACCGTCTGCAGACGGCGGGGCACAACATCAATAATGCCGCGACTGCGGGTTATAGCCGCCAGACCGTTCTGGCGCAGACGGCGGGGGCCACGCCGACGTCGGGCGGCTGGATCGGCCGGGGCGTGCAGGCCGTCAGCGTGCAGCGTTCCTACGATAATTTCCTGCAGAGCCAGCTCACCGGTTCGCTGACGCGCGGCGCGGCGCTGAAGACCTACGGCGACCAGGTCAGCCAGATCAATAACCTGGTGGCCGACCGCACGGTGGGCATTTCCCCGGGCATCCAGAAATTCTTCGACAGCCTGGACGCGGTGGCCTCGGCCCCGGCCGACGTGGCTGCCCGCCAGGAACTCATCGGCCAGGCCAACAGCCTGGCGGCCCAGATCCGCGACGCCAACGCCTTCCTGGACAGTCAGCGCAACAACGTCAACACGCAGATCGACACCACGGTCAGCCAGATCAACAGCTACCTGGATCGCATCCAGGACATGAACCGCCAGATCACCATCGCCAAGGCCACCAATCCGGACCAGCCGCCCAACGACCTGCTGGATCAGCGCGACCAACTGGTCAGCGAACTGGGCCAGTTGGTGGATGTCCAGGCGTATGAGCAGGATGATCGTGTCAGCCTCACCATCGGCAATGGCCAGACCGTGCTGGGCGGGGATTCCGTCTACCACCTGGAGGTGCATCCGTCCAAGGCCGATCCGTCCCGAATGGCGGTCAATTACACCACCAAGGACGCGGCGGGCAATCCCGTTCCCATCGAGATGGAGGACAAGCGGATCACCGGCGGCAAGCTGGGCGGCCTGCTGACCTTCCGCACGGATGCCCTGGACGCCACGCAGAACGATCTGGGGCGCGTCGCCCTGGGGATCTCCATCGCCATCAACGAACAGCACAAGCTGGGCGTGGATCTGGCCGGCACGCCGGGCGTGGATTTTTTCACCGTGGGCACGCCCAAGGTCATCGGCAATGAACGGAACAGCGCGGGGGCGGGTACGCCGACCGCCGCATTCGTGCCGGGCGAACTGTCCAAGATCACCAACCAGGATTACCGTGTCGAGTTCGACGGCACGAATTACAAGGTCACGCGGGAGCCTGAAGGCACGGCCCTGACGCCGACCATTACCGGTACGACGCTGAGTTTCGACGGCGTCGAAATCGACACGGCGGGGATGACTCCGGCGGCGGGCGATAGCTGGCTGATCCAGCCCACGCGCGACGTGTCGGCCGCCATGACCGTGGCCATCACCGATCCGGCACACATTGCGGCGGCGGCTCCCGGTGCGGGCACCGCCAATGGCGACAACGCTCTGGATCTGGCCGCACTGCGGGACAAAAAGGTCCTGGGCAACGGCACCATGGGCATGAACGAGGCCTATTCCAAGCTGGTCAGCACCGTGGCGGTCAAGACGCAGCAGAACATCACGGCGCAAAAGGCCCAGGAAACCCTGATCGCCCAGAATTTCTCGGCCCAGCAGGCCGTGTCCGGCGTCAATACGGACGAGGAATACCTCAATCTGATGCAGTATCAGGATCAGTACCGCGCCGCCGCGCGCCTGATCGACGCGGCCTCGACCCTGTTCGACACGCTGCTCTCCCTGCGTGGCTAAGCCGCCTTCGTTTTAGGAATTCATCATGCGCATCAGCACCAACCTCGTTTTCCAGACCGGCCTGAACACCATCAACCTGCAGATGGCCGACCTGATGCATCTGTCGCAGCAGATCGGCACGGGCCAGAAAATGGTCACCCCGGCCGACGATCCCCTGGGTGCGGCGCAGTCCATCAATCTGTCGCAGTCCCAGGCCCAGAACGCCCGTTATGCCGACAACCGCGCCGTGGCCAACCAGAATCTGGGCACCGAGGACGACGCGCTTCAGAGCCTGATCTATCTGATGCAGGACGTACGCACCCGGTTGGTCGAAACCGGCAACGGCACGATGTCGGATGCCGACCGCAGCACCCTGGCGGGCGTGTTGCGCCAGGCTCAGCAGACGGCGCTGGGCATCGCCAACACCACCGACGGCAACGGACAATTCCTGTTTTCCGGTTCCAGAGGCGACATTCCGGCCTATACGGAAAGCCCCGTGGGCAGCGGTAACTACAGCTACCAGGGCGATACCTTGCAGCGCCTGATCCAGGCCGACCAGACTCGCCGGATCCCCGGCAGCGACGTGGGCTCGGATGTGTTCCAGCGCGCCCAGCCGGGGACGCGGGATTACCTGTCGACGGCCGATACGGCGAATACCGGCACGGCGATCCTGGGGCGGGCCTCAATCGTCGACAATGCGCTGGGTAATGCCGACGCCAAGTTCTCGTTCAGCATCCAGTTCGATGCGACGGGGACGAACTACACAGTCACCACACAGGACGTATCGACGGCCCCTCCGGGGGCGCCTGTCGTGGGGGCGCCTCAACCGTGGACGCCAGGCCAGAAAACCCTGGACCTGGGGCAGGGCACCTCCCTGGAAATCCGGGGCGAACCCGCCGGCGGCGACACCTTTACGGCCGAACCCTTGAAGCACTCGACCGGCCTGAACCTGTTCCAGGCGATGGGGGCGCTGGCCGATGCGCTGGAGCAGCCCATCCAGGGGGACGAAAAGGCTTCCGCCAGCCTGCGCAACCTGATGAACACCACGTCGCAGACGCTGGCCACGCTGTATGACAATGTCCTGACGGTGCGCGCGTCCGTCGGTTCGCGCATGAACGAACTGACCGCTTTGAACGACACCGGCGCCCAGCGCAACCTGGGCTACTCCAAGGCCCTGTCGGACATCGAAGACCTGGATTACTACCAGGCCACCACCCAGCTCAATCTGCGCAAGATCGCCCTGGAAGGCGCCGGGCTGGCGATTCAAACCATCCAGGGTCTGAGCCTGTTCAACCGCGGCAAATGATCCAGCCGCCGGCGCCTCGGCCCGGCATGCAATACCCGGGGATTGTCTCGGCAATCCCGCTTTGCTCGACCCCCCGACCGGGGGCGTGGGGCAATCCTGACGAATAGGGCCTACAAGGCCCTATTTATCTTTGGAAGCTTCCCGGCACCGACATGGCATGCTGGGAGAAGCCTATAACAAGTAGAGGCGACATGAAAAAGATTTCCGTGACTTTGTCCTTGCGCACTCGGCTGACGCTGGTCGTGGCGTTGCTCTCCCTGCTGACGTTCGCAGCAGTGGGGGGGGCCTGGTTCGTCCAGCAGGAAAGCCAGCGCACGGTAGGGCAGTTGTCGTCCATCGGGGTCCAGGCGAACTCCGAGGTCAAGAATGCCTACATTTATGCCCAGCAGGCGGCCACCCAGATCGACGGGGCGCTGGGTATCGCCAATGAAAAACAGCGTCTTTGGGAATTGGGCCAGGCCGACCAGTTGTTGAAGCGCTCGCGCGACAGCATGGCGGCCCTGAAGGCTTCGGGTGGCCTGACAGGTTCGAGCGGGGAATCCCTGCAGCACATGCTGGATGCGTCCTTCAACGACTACTGGACCCAGGTCGAGCAACTGCGCGATTTTGCGGCCAAGCAGGATGCCAGGGGTTTCGAGGCCTTGAAGCGTGGCCGTCTGCGCGGCGCGGCGCGGGGCATGGACCGGGTGTTCGGCCAGTTCGACAAATTCATTCAGGACAGCAGTTCAGCCTCGCGTGGCGAACTGGCGCAACTGTTCCACTGGGCCAATATCGGTCTGCTGGCGCTGCTGGTCGTGGCCGTGGTGCTGGCGCTGCTGGCCTATCGGACGCTGATCCGCACGGTGCTGCGGCCCCTGCAGGCCGTCGGGCGGCATCTGCAGCGCATCGCGGGGGGGGATCTGCGCGTGGCCATCCTGCCGCGATCGCACGATGAGATCGGTGCCTTGCTGCGCGGCCTGAAGGCGATGCGCGACAGCCTGGAGACCATGATCTCCGGGGTGCGGGGCCGGATGGGACAGATGGCCGGGGGAGCCCAGCGCATTGCGGCGGGCAACCTGGACCTGAGCAGCCGCACGGACGAGCAGGCCGCAGCCCTGCAGCAGACGGCCGCCAGCATGGAACAACTGGCCAGCACGGTCAAGCAGAACGCCGACAATGCCCAGCAGGCCAATCAATTGGCGCAGACTGCATCCCAGGTGGCTTCGCGTGGCGGCGAGGTGGTGGGCGAGGTCGTCGCCACCATGGAAGGCATTTCGGGCAGTTCGCAAAAGATCGCCGACATCGTCGGGGTGATCGACAGCATTGCCTTCCAGACCAATATTCTGGCGCTGAATGCGGCGGTCGAGGCCGCCCGTGCCGGCGAACAGGGACGCGGTTTTGCCGTGGTCGCCGGGGAAGTCCGGGCGCTGGCGCAGCGCTCGGCCGGCGCCGCCAAGGAAATCAAGACGCTGATCGAGGATTCCGTCAGCCGGGTCGGCGCGGGTTCGTCGCAGGTCCAGCGGGCGGGCGCAACCATGCGGGAAATCGTCGAGGCCGTGACCCGCGTGTCGGACATCATGAGCGAGATCACCGCTGCCACCATCGAACAGTCCTCGGGCATCGACCAGATCAATCTGGCGATCACACAGATGGATGCTGTGACACAGCAGAACGCGCTGCTGGTGCAGCAGGCGGCGGAATCGGCAGGGTCGCTGGAGTCCCTGGCTACTGAAGTCAGCCAGGCCTTGGCGGTATTCCAGATCGAGGGCGCCGAGGCTGAAACGCGGCCGCTTGCCGCAGCGCCGCTTGCCGCAGCGCCGCTTGCCGCAGCGCCGATCGCTGCGGCGCCGACACGTTCGGCCAGCGCTGCGGCGCCCCGGCTGCCTGCCGCGCACACGACGACACCCGCTCGCCAGCCGGCGCGCGAAGATGAATGGGAGGAGTTTTGAACATGGGGTTTTTCAGTGCGCACCGGAAGAACGGACGCCTTACGGACAAGGCTTCAGCGGGGAACAGGCGGTTGCGCTGGGCCGCGCTGACGGTGTCAGTCGCCTTGCTGTCGGCCTGCTCGTCCACCGGTGAATCCTTCAAGGCGTCGGGGTTGAACCAGATCGTGACAGGCCGCACGACAATGGAGCAGGCGTCCGGTTATCTGGGTGCCCAGCCGGTGGACGTCTGGCGTCAGGGCGATACCACGCTGGCCCGCTGGGCCTACAAGGGCACCGTTGCCACGGACGCCGTGTATTTCCGTCAGGAGGCCTGGCTGCGCTTTGGCCCCGACGGCACCTTCCAGCGTATGGAAAATTCCATCAATCTGCCACCCGCCCAGCATCCCCGGACGGCAGAAGAAGCAGACCGGGAGACCAGGGCCGAACAAGAGCGGATCGCGCGCGAAGCACCACCGCAGACCGTCGTTGTGCAGTCGGCGGAGGCAACGGATGCCACGCCCGTCGCCGTGCCGGCCATCGATGCCATCCAGCCCGCTTCCCTGACCATTCCGCCGGATGCCAAACCGTCATCCGCCCGATCGGTGCAGCCGACCCAGTCCGCGAAGTCGGCCCGGCCCGGACAGTCGGCTCGAGCGTCGACCAATGCCGGCCGCTCCACCCCGGCGAAAAAACCCACCACAGCCGCTCAGGGCGCCGCCTCAGCGGTCAATCCACTGCTGCCGGCCGGCACAAAGGTCATTCCCGGGGTCACCTATCCGGTGCAAAAGGACGGCCGCTGAGACAGGCTGGGGGCGGAACGGCTGCCCGGACTCTCGCGCCTGTCGTGTGGGCTCGGGTCTACAAGCCCGCCAGGCCACGTGCGACACGGGCCATGGCCTGATAGCCGCCTTCGAACAGGCCGGACAGAAACTCGCCGCTCTGGGGCAGCACGATGGCCAGGGTGATCAGGCCCGTGGTCAGGGAAATCGGGAAACCGATGGCGAACACCGACAGTTGCTGCGCGGTCCGGTTCAGGATTCCCATGGACAGGTTGATCGTCAGCAGCACGATGACCAGCGGCAGCGCCAGCAGGATGCCCGAGATCCAGAGCTGAGCGCTCCAGTCGAGCAGTGCGCCCCAGCCGTCGGCCATCAGCGGCGCCCCCACGGGCAGCAGCTCGAAGGTGCGGATCAGGCCGTCGAGCATCAGCAGATGACCGTTCACCGCCAGAAAGATCAGCATCGCCACCAGGTTGACCAGGCGCGACAGCACCGCCGTATTGGCGCCCGTGGCCGGGTCGAAGAACGAGGCGAAGGCCAGGCCCATCTTCAGGCCGATGAACTCCCCCGCCATCATGACGGCAGTGAAGACCAGCCGCATGCACAAGCCCAGCGCCATGCCGATCAGCACCTGTTGCACGGCGATCAGCAGCCCGCTCCAGGAGGCTGGCGGTACGTCCGGCATGACGCCGAGCAGCGGTGCGGCGACTACGGTGATGACGACGGACAGACCGATCTTCACCCGGATGGGGACGGAGGATTCGCCGAGGATGGGGGCGGATCCCACCAGACCGGCGATGCGAAACAGCGGCCACAGCAGACCGTTGATCCAGTCGTAGAGCTGATCGATCTGGAAGGAAATCATGGCCTTGCGTGGCCGGGCCCTACGAGGCCAGGCCCGGGATGGAATCGAGCAGGCCCCGGATGTAATCCACCATGGTACTGAGCAGCCAGGGCCCCAGCAGCACCAGGGTCGCGCCCACGGCCAGCAGCTTGGGGATGAACGACAGCGTCATTTCGTTGATCTGGGTGGCCGCCTGGAAGATGCTGATGATCAGGCCCACGGCCAGAGTCATCAGCAGCAGGGGGCCGGCC
The DNA here is from genome assembly GCF_049650445.1 of Castellaniella sp. Taxonomy (GTDB): domain Bacteria; phylum Pseudomonadota; class Gammaproteobacteria; order Burkholderiales; family Burkholderiaceae_B; genus Castellaniella. Next base: position 30,205 of record NZ_JBASAD010000017.1, read on the forward strand.
ATGAACAACGCCACGCGCAGCGCCTGGTAGGTCATGGACATGACGACTTCAGGGGTCATGCCGGATCTCCTATTGGTAGAAGCTGCGGGCCAGCGAACCCAGCAGCAGGTGCCAGCCGTCGGCCAGCACGAACAGCATCAGCTTGAAGGGCAGCGAGATCGTCACCGGCGGCACCATCATCATCCCCAGTGCCATCAGCAGGCTGGCGACCACCAGGTCGATGATGAGGAAAGGGATGAAGATCGTGAAGCCGATCTGGAAGGCCGTCTTCAGTTCACTGGTGACGAAAGACGGCACCAGGATGCGCAGAGGGACGGCGCTCGGGTCTTCCAGGGGGCCGACGCCGGCCATTTCGGCGAACATCGCCAGGTCCGCTTCACGGGTCTGGCGCAGCATGAAGGTCTTGAGCGGCTGACTGCCCCGGTCCAGTGCCTGTTCGAAACTGATCTCGTCGCGCGCCAGCGGCTGATAGGCTTGGTCGTAGATCTGGTCGAAAACCGGCGACATGGTGAAGAAGGTCAGGAACAGCGCCAGACCGACCAGGACCGAGTTGGGCGGCGAGACGCCCGTGCCCAGGGCGTTACGCATCAGGCCCAGGACGATGATGATTCGGGTGAAGCCCGTCATCATCAGCAACGCCGCCGGCAGGAACGACAGCATGGTCAGCATGACCAGCGTCTGGACGCTGAGCGACCAGGTTTCCGCGCCGTTGGGGCCTGGTGTGGCGGTCAGGGCGGGCAGGGCGGCTTGTGCCAGGGTGCTGGCGGGCCAGTACAGGATCAGCGCCAGACCGGCCAATAGCCAGGGCGCCGTTCGTGCGGCGTGTGAGACGGGGCTGTGCATCAGGAGCCTGAGAGGGTCTTGCCGAGGGTCTCGGCAAAGTCCCCGGATGCGGCATCGCCGGCAGCGGCGTCCGGCAGAGTATGCAGCAGGGTGATCTGCTGGGCGCTCACGCCCAGCACCAGGCGGGCGCTCTCGACCTGAACCAGGACAACCGAACTGCGTGTCCCCAGGCTGAGCGTGCCCAGTACGCGCAGACGGGCCGTTTGTGCGCGGCCCGGCAGCCAGCCGCCTCGGCGGGCCACCCAGGCCAGCATCAGCAGCAGGGCCAGGATGAACAGCAGGGCAAGGACGACGCGCAGGATCTGGTCCTGGTCCATGGCGAATCAGCGGCGGTTGTTCAGCCGCGCGATGCGGTCCGAAGGCGTGATGATGTCGGTGACGCGGATGCCGTATTTCTCGTCCACGACCACGACTTCGCCTTGGGCGATCAGATAGCCGTTGACGTAGATGTCCATGGGCTCGCCGGCCAGGCCGTCGAGCTCAACCACCGAGCCTTGGCCCAGTTGCAGGATGTTCTTGATCGTCAGGCGCGTGCGGCCCAGTTCCACCGACAACTGGACCGGGATGTCCATGATCATGTCGATGTCGCTGTCGGCCTCGGAGGATTGGCTGGACAAGGGCTGGAACACCTGGGCGCTGGCCGGCTGGGCCACCGTCTGAGTTGCGGCGGTCTGTTCGGCCAGGGCTGCGGCCCAGTCGTCCTCTGCGCCCAGACCGCTGGCCTGGGTGGGCTGGTCGTGCGCGGATTGCTGTTCTGCCATGGCGGCGGCCCAGTCGTCCTCTACGGAGCCCTCGGATGCTTGGCCCGGCAGGTTCGGGTCCTGGGTGTCGTCTTTGATGTCGCTCATTTTTTCGTGCGGGCTAGCAGTTTGTCGGAGTCGTCGGGCGAGGCGAGAACCTTGCGCACGCGCAGGGCATAGCGGCCATTGAAGGTGCCGTAGCCGCATTCGAGCACAGGGACGCCGCCCACGCGAGCCGTGACGGCGGGGCGGATATCCACCGGCAGCACGTCGCCCACGGCGAGATGAAGCAATTCGGCGATGGAGGTGTCGATTCGGGTGAATTCCACAGCCAGTTCGACCTCGGCGCTGCGGACTTCGCGCGAGAGCTGCTGGGTCCAGCGCTGGTCGATCGCATCGGAAGCGGTCTGCTGCAGCGGGCGCGTCAGCAGATCGCGGATGGGTTCGAGCATGGAATAGGGCAGGCAGACATTGAGCTTGCCCCCGGACGAGCCGAGTTCGATGTTGAAGGTGGCCACCACCACGATGTCGTTGCCCGTGCTGATGCTGGCGAACTTGGTGTGCATTTCCGAGCGGAGGTATTCCATCTCCAGCGGATAGACGGATTCCCAGGATTCGCGGTAGCAGTCCAGCGTCAGGCCCATCAGCCGGCGGATGATGCGCTGTTCGGTGTTGGTGAAGTCACGCCCTTCGATCCGGGTGTTGTAGCGGCCGTGGCCGCCGAACAGGCTGTCGATGACCAGGAAGACCAGGTTCGGGTCGTAGGTGAACAGGCCGGTGCCGCGCAGTGGCTTGAGGGCCACCATATTCAGGTTGCTGGGCACGGGCAGGTTGCGTTCGAAATCCGAGTATTTCTGGATTTTGATCGCGTTGACGGTGATGTCGGCGTTGCGGCGCATGAAGCCGAAGAACATCGAGCGCAGACGGCGGGCGAAGCGTTCGTTGATCAGCTCCAGGGTCTGCATGCGATGCCGCACGACGCGGTCGGGCGAACCCAGGTCATAGGGCCGAACCCCGTCCTGGACCTCGGCCGTGGCCTGCTGGTCCGAGGACTCCTCGCCGGTGACGCCTGCGAGCAGGGCATCGACTTCATCCTGGGAGAGCATGCTTTGGTAAACCATTACTGCACCACGAAAGCGGTAAAGAGGACATCGGCGATCAGCGGGCCGGGCAGTTGTGCCGCAAACGGGCGTGCCAGGGTGGCCTTGAGGGCGTCGACCAGCGCCTGACGGCCTTCCGGCGTCTGGATCTGGGGCAGTTGCTGCGCCGAGAGCACCTTGAGGATGCGGTCACGGACTTCGGGCATATAGTCCGTGATCTGTTTGCGCGAGGCTTCGTCGCCCAGGCGCAGGGTGATCGCGGTGTAGAGGATCCGATTGCGGGTTTCACCGTACAGCGTGACGGTGAAGGGATCGAGCTCGGCAAAGATCGGGACCGGGACCATGACCGGTGCGGCAGGCACCTGGACTGCTTGTTCTGCTGTCGGGGCGCTGGGCGCGCTGTCCCGACCAGTGAACCACATCGTTGCGCCCACGGAGGCGCCGATGACGATGATGAGCAGGAGAATGAATTTGAGTAGCCTGAGCATGGTTCCGAGTTAATGCGTCACGATAACTGCTGAAGGGCAAAATGAAGCATTGTAATGCGGGTCCTGCCCAGGGGAATGAAAGAGTTCACGCAAAGGTATCCACCAATGCGTCTGGCCGGGAGGCGACCCTGGGAAGCGCGGAGGTGATCGGCTGGGCCGCGTCGTCCGCAGCCTGGCCGTCCAGGCTGAAGGTGGCGTCACCGTTGCGGGCCGAGGGCGCCTGACCCTGGGCCTGCTGGCCGGGCTGCTGGTCGCCGACGTCCGCCTGGCCCAGCGACAGGCCGGCCTGAGCCAGTTGCTGTTCCAGGTGGGGCAGTGCGTTTTCCAGCGCCTGACGCACGCTGGCGTGCGGCGAGACGAAGGAGGCCTGGGCGATGGATTCGCCCACGTGCAGGGTGATGTGGATCGGGCCGAGTTCCGGCGGGTTGACATGCATGTGCACCGTGTGGCCCGGACCGGTGAGGCCCTGGGTCAGTTGCAGTATCTGCCGACTGAAGTCCTGAGGCCATTGCGGGTTGGACAGCGGGGTGGCCACGGCGACGGGTGCGGCGGCCGGCATGGGCGTGGCGGCAGGTGACAGAGTGGTGGCAGCGACCGGCGCCGCGGCCGAGGCCAGGGCGGTATCCGGCGTCGTGGGCTGAAGCCCTTCCAGGCCGGCAGCGGGTCGGGCCTGGGCGATCGATTCGGCGGCCTGGAACACGGCGGCGACCTGAGCAGCCAGTGGCTGCCCCGTCGTCTGCGGCTGGAACTGGGCAGTCCCGGGCCGGACACGGCCGGATTCATGCGGGTTTGAAATCGTCGCGGCATTCGCGTGCGAGACCGTGCGCAACGTGGGTGTGGCGTCGGCCGGCAGGTCGGTGCGCGGCGTATGGACGCGGGTATTGAAACTGGTTTCGGCCGTTTTCGCGGCAAGGGCACCATCCCGGGCGTTGGTGGGCGCCCGGCCTGCAAGCTCGATCGGGAGGCGCACGGCGCGCGTATCGGTAGCGGCCTGGCCGGACGGACCAGCCTGAGCCGGGCGGATTTGGGGAGTGGCGACGGCAGCCTGCATCAGGGGCAGAGCTGCGCTGTCGAGGATCAAGGACAGGGTTTCGTCCGGGCCCAGGGGATCGTGCCGTTCGGTGGCATCCGCATGGGCTCGTTCACCGGCCTTCCCGGCGGCGCGGGGGTCAGCCGGCCGGGCGGCGCCCTCCCGTTGCTGCGACAGCACGTTCGAGAACGCGGGGGTGTCCGCCGTGGCGGCAGCATCGGCGTCGCGCGTCTGGACATCTGCAGGCGACGGGCTGGAGCTGGTGACAGGAAGGACGGGCATGTTCATGGCGGATTCAATGCGGCTGTCGTGTGCGCCGGTACAAGCCGGCCGAGATCTCGTCGCTGGCGCGCTGTTCGCGCCGTTGTTCGCGATATTGCAACTGGCGGATCTGTCGCGTCTTGAGGGTTTCGTAGGAGTTCAGACGACGCTTTTCATCGTGCCACTGCTTACGTCCGGCCTCGAGGCGCACGTCGATCTGGGTGATGATCGTATTTTGCTGGGAAATGGCCTCGTCCAATGTGGCAATAAACTGCCTAAAGTTATGGTAATTCGAGGCCGATACGCCTTGTTCGGTGGTGTCCTGCAGGCGTTGCGTATAGTCGGCGCGGTAGCCGTCCAGGGTGTTCAATTGCCCTTGAGCCTCGCGACGTCGGGTGCTGAGTTCAGACAGGTTGCGCCCGGCTTCGTCGAGCTTGTCCTGGGTCAGGTTGATCAGCACGTCCAACGGGGTTTCAGGACTCATAGACATCTCCCAGTACGCCAGTCAGCGCGGCCACTGCGGCGGCATAGTCCACACGCACGTCGATGCCCTGTTGCAGATAGCCTTCCAGCCAGGGATGGCGTTCGATGGCCTGATCGATTTCGGGGTCGTTTCCCGCAGTATAGGCGCCGACGGCAATCAGGTCGCGGTTGCGCTGGTACCGGGACATCATGCGCTTGAATCGGTGCACGTGGCGGAACTGGCTGTCGGGCACGATGGCGGACATGACCCGCGAGATCGAGGCCTCGATGTCGATGGCCGGGTAATGGCCGGATTCCGCCAGGCTGCGTGACAGCACGATGTGGCCGTCCAGGATGGCGCGGGCCGAGTCGGCGATCGGGTCCTGCTGGTCGTCGCCTTCCGTCAGTACGGTGTAGAACGCGGTGATGGAGCCGGCCGGCCGGTCGCCCTGGGGGGCACCGTTGCCCGCGCGTTCCACCAGGGTCGGCAGTTTGGCGAATACGGACGGGGGGTAGCCTTTGGTGGCCGGCGGTTCGCCGATCGCCAGGGCGATTTCGCGCTGGGCCATGGCGTAGCGCGTCAGGGAATCCATGATCAGCAGCACGTGCTTGCCCTGGTCGCGGAAGAACTCCGCCAGCCGGGTGGCATAGACCGCGCCCTGCAGACGCAGCAGGGGCGAGACGTCGGCCGGGGCGGCGACCACCACGGATCGGGCCAGACCGTCGGCGCCCAGGTTCAGCTCGATGAATTCCTTGACCTCGCGGCCCCGTTCACCGATCAGGCCGACCACGATCACATCGGCCTGGGTGTAGCGGGCCATCATGCCCAGCAGCACGCTCTTGCCCACCCCGGAACCGGCGAACAGTCCCATGCGCTGACCGCGGCCGACGGTCAGCAGGCCGTTGATGGCGCGCACGCCCACGTCCAGCACCGTGTCGACGGGCGCGCGGGTGAGCGGGTTGATCTGCAAGGCCGTCAGGGGGGCCATGTCCAGGTCGGGGGGCAGGGGTTTGCCGTCCAGCGGCCGGCCGGCGCCGTCCAGGACGCGGCCCAGCAGGGCGTTGCCCACCGGCAGGTGGCGCACCTGGTCCGTGATGATCGTGGCGGTCTCGACTGGTGCGGCGCCCTCGGCGGGCAACGGGACCGGGTCCAGCAAGAGGGTCTCGGCGGGCACGATGCGAGCGCCCGGGGGCAGGCCTGTGATGTCGCTTTGCGGCATCAGGTAGAGGGTGTCGGCGTGAAAGCCCACGACTTCGGCGTCGGCCCAGCGGTCCTGGTCGGGCGAGACCTGGACCTTGCAGGCGGCGCCGACCGGCAACTGCAGGCCTGTGGCTTCGAGCACCAGGCCGGTGGCGCGGGTCACGCGCCCCTGTCGGCTGGTGGGTTGACGGGCGGAAACCCGCTGTTCGCACAGGGCGAGCTGCGCCCGCCAGCGCGCGCCGGGAGCGTGCGCCGCAGTCTCGTCCGGATTCATGGCTGCCCGCCCGGCTGGCCCAGCGCGGCGATGATGCGCTGCCAGCGGGTTTCCAGCGTGGCGTCCACGGACCCCAGGGCGGTTTCCGCGATGCAGCCGCCGCGCGTGATGCTTGCGTCGGCGCTCAGGCGGTAACGGGCCGGGTCCGGGGTCTGCTTCAGGAAAGCGCGCACCAGTTCGAGGTCGTCGGGGTGCAGCCGCAGTTGCAGCGCGGCGCCTTGTTCGGGCCGGGCCTGCATGACTTCGCGGACCAGGTCCAGGATCTGGTTGGGATAGTCGCGGATGTGGGTGCGCAGCACCTGTTCGGCGATGCGCACGGCCAGTTGAATGACGGACTGGCCGACTTCCTGCTCGATTTCGTCGAGTGCGGTGGCGCAGGTCCGGGTCAGATCGTCCAGTCGGGCGGCCTGTTCGCGTGCCAGGGCGGCACCTTCGGCCAGTCCTTGGGCGTGCCCTTGGGCATGGCCTTCGGCCAGACCTTGCTCAAGGCCCTGGGCATGGCCTTCGGCCCGGCCTTGCGCGAGCCCCTGGGCGTGGCCTTCTGTGCGGCCGTGCTCGAAACCGTCCGTGTGACCCTGAGCCCGGCCTTCCTCGCGCCCTTCGGCGATTGCCTGGGTACGGCGCCGGGCGAGTTCTGCCTGATAGCGCGGATCGCGGTCGCTGGCGCGGCGGCTGAGAGGCTGCCTGAGCGCATCCAGAGATTCCATTTCCCAGCGCTGCCAGCGGGCTCGCGTCGCCAGATCGATGGAAGGCTCGGACTTGTCAGACATACTCGTCGTTGCCCATCGACAGGTTGATCTGGCCGGCGTCGGCGAGCTTGCGCGCCACCATCAGGATGGCCTTCTGTTCGGTCTCGACGCGCGACATGCGTACCGGGCCCTGAGCATCCAGGTCATCGCGCAGAATCTCGGCCGCGCGGTTGGACATGTTCTTGAAGAACTTGGCACAGAGCTCTTCGCTGGCGCCCTTCAGGGCGATGGTCAGCGAGGCGGTGTCGATTTCCTTCAGGATGAGCTGGATGGCGGCGTCCTCGACGTCGACCAGGTTGTCGAACACGAACATTTCGTCGATGATGCGCTGCGCCAGATCGGCGTCGATCTCGCGCAGACTGCTGACCACGGCTTCTTCCTCGGCCGTGTTCATGAAGTTCAGGATCTCGGCCGCAGTGCGCACCCCGCCCATCTTCGAGCGCTTGGCGCCCTGGCCGGACAGGACTTCGTTGAGCACCTCGGTCAGTTCGTGCAGCGCGGACGGCTGCACGCCGCCGAAGGTGGCGATACGCATCATCACGTCGTTGCGCACGCGCTCGTTGAGCAGCGCCAGAATGGCGGAGGCGCGGTCGCGTTCCAGGTGGACCAGGATGGTGGCGATGATCTGCGGGTGTTCGTCGGCGATCAGTTCGGCGACGTTGACCGGTTCCAGCCAGTTCAGCGCATCGATGCCCGAGCCCGTGCCTTCGCCGGCTTCCAGGATGTCTTCGATCAGGCTGGCGGCACGGTCGGTGCCCAACGCCTTGGTCAGGACCGAGCGGATGTAGTCGTCCGAACCCAGGGTCACGGCCATGAACTGGTCGGCCTCGCGGCGGAAGTCCTCCAGAACCTGGTCGACGTCAGCGCGCGTGACCTGCTTGAGGTTGGCCATGGCCGAGCCGATCTGCTGGACCTCGCGCGAGGACAGGTATTTGAAGACTTCGGCTGCCGCGTCCTCGCCGAGGGACATCATCAGGATGGCGCAGCGGTTCAGGTCATTATCAGGATTTGGCATTCTTGGGATCCATCCATGAACGCAGCACCATGGCGACGGCGCGCGGGTCGCGCTGGGCCAGTTGGCGGGCGGTGTCCAGGTTTTCCTCGTAGCGGTTCATTTCCGAGGCGCGCATTTCGTCCTGGCGGCGCTGTTCGCGCATGGTTTCCAGGTGGGCTTCGTTCTTGGCGCGTTCGACCTGAGCGTTGGCAAAGCCCTGGACGATGGGCCGTACGACCGAGCGCCAGAGGAAGAACAGGACGGCCAGGACCAGGAGCACCTTCAGAATCTGCAGGGCCAGGCCACGGTATTCCGGATTTTCCCAGGGCTTGAACTTGGGCTCCTGGTCGGTGAAGGCGCTGTTGACCACGCTGAGGCTGTCCCCGCGATCGGCCGAATAGCCCATGGCCTGCTTGACCAGCGCGTTGATGTCGTCCATTTCGGTCGATTCCAGCGGGGCGAGTTCGCCGTCCTTGTCGCGGTAATTGACCACCACGGCCACGGACAGGCGCTGCAGCGTGCCCAATTCGTGCTTGACGTGGCTGATGGTGCGGTCGACCTCGTAGTTGACGGTGGCGTCGTTGCGCATGGAGCCCTGGCCCTGGCGGGCCGAGCCGGCGATGGGCGTGCCGTTGATCGCGGTGGGGCCGCCGGCCTGGGGCGCGGCGCCCTGCGCGCCTGCCGCCTGGGCCTGCGCGGGCGGGGTGGCGGGCGTCGTCTGGATCGGCGCCGTGGCATTGGCTGGAGGCTCGTTGGACAGCGCGCCGGGTACGCCGGCCGGAGGCATGATGCCGTTCTGGGCCGAGTCGCTGGTCTGCTTGCTGCGGATGGCGGCCGAGCCCGGCGTTTCGTTGGGGCGGTAGACTTCGGACGTTTGTTCGCGCCGGGAGAAATCCACGTCGGCGCTGACCTGGGCGCGCACATTGCCCGAACCGACGATCGGGTTGAGCAGCGTCAGGATGCGCTGGGACGTGCGCTGTTCGATATCGTTGATGAAGTTGCGCCGGGTGCTGTCCATGCCGGCCTCGCCGCTCGGCGAGGACATCAGGTGGCCATCCTGGTCGACGATGGAGACCGATTCGGCGTTGAGCTTGGGTACGCTGGAGGACACCAGCCAGGCGATGGCCGAAACCTGGGCTTCGCTGAGACTGCGAGACGGGTAGAGCGTCAGCAGCACCGAGGCGGTAGGGGCTTCGCGTTCGCGCACGAACAGGGACTGGCGCGGGATGGCGAGGTGCACACGGGCGGATTTGACGGGCTGCAGGGCCTCGATGGAGCGGGCCAGTTCGCCCTCGAGGGCGCGCTGGTAGGTGACCTGTTCGGAGAACTGGCTGGCGCCGAATTTCGGTTCGTCCAGCAGTTCGAAGCCCACGCTGCCGCCGCGCGGCAGACCCTGTTCGGCCAGTTGCAGGCGCAGCGCATAGACCTGGTCGGCGGGCACCAGGATGGTGGCGCCGTTGTCGGCGAATTTATAGGGGACGTTGCGCTGGTTGAGGACCGAGACGATGGCGCCGCCATCGCGTGCCTCGACGTTCGAGAACAGCGCGCGGTATTCGGGTTCGCGCATCCACAGGGCGGCAACGACGAGCAGGGCCACGATCGCCGCGCCCAGGCCCAGCAGCACCGGCCGGGGCAGGGCCGTCAGCCGCGCCAGTGCGGGGTTGCGGTTCATCCAGTCGGTAATGGGATTCATCGGGTCGAAGTTGCTGAGAATGCCGCCAGGGCGCGCCCGGGCCAGAAACCGACGGTCTGGATGATGTGCATGCTGTTACGGCAGAATGGTGGGATATTGGCGGCCATTATGGCGGCGATTGGTGTTCTGGCAAGCCCTGAAAAACCCCGTTTTTGGGGCTTAGTTAGGATGATCCGCCTTGTGACTCAGGATGATCCGCCTTGTGCGTACATGCATTTGGCAAATCGGGGAAGTGCCCGTTCTTATCCCCGCTATTGCGGGGCTTGACGATTCGGGACCGGCCGTATAGTACATCGTCGGCCCTGTGCGTTCAGCGGTGGCCTGTTTTTTTTACCTGTTTTCAGCCGTTACTTCCGAACCGTTCGCCATGATGACTTCCCAGGCCCTTGCCAGTGTCGAAAACCTGCTTGCCCAGATGCGCGCCGTGGCGCGCGAATCCCAGGGCCTGTCGGCGCAGCCGGTTGCGTCTTCCGGGGACAGTCACGGTTTCGCCGCTGAACTGGCCCGTTCCCTGGACCGCGTCTCTCATGCGCAGAATGCTGCCAATACCCAGGCCAAGGCTTTTGAAATGGGCGATCCGGACATTTCCCTCAGCAATGTGATGATCGATCTGCAGAAGGCCTCTTTGGGGTTCCAGGCGACGGTGCAAGTGCGCAACCGCTTGGTGGACGCCTACAAGGAAATCGCCAATATGGCCGTCTGACTGGCCTGGTGCCGTCCGGCGATACGACATGAAGCCCCTGCGGGGGCTTTTTTCATGGTATGGCCTGGATCAGGGGGCTGGGGACGGAGCGTCTGCCGGTTCTCGTGGCGGGGCGTGAGCCGGCGCAGGCGCATCCTCGTCGGACGTGCGCCGCACGACGCCGCCTTCGGTGTCCAGGGCGTACAGCCAGGCCAGCAGTTCCGCGATGGCGACGTAGAGCTTGGGCGGGATGTGCGCGTCCAGATCCACCTGCATCAGCAGGCCGACCAATTCCGGCGATTCGTGTACGTACAGACCATGTTCGCGCGCAGTGCGTACGATCGTGTCCGCCAGGTTGCCATAGCCTTTGGCCACGACCCGGGGCGCGGCGTCCGTCGGGTCGTAGGTGACGGCGACGGCGCTGGGGCGGTGGGGATCAGGAGGCGGCGACTTCATGGTTCTGTGTGCTCGGCGGCGGGGCGTCGGGGGTGTCGGGAGTGTCGTCCCGGGCCAGGACGGATAGCTGGCTGGCCTGCAGGCCCTGGGCCAGCAGCCGGGCGCGCAGTGGTTCGATGGCCTGACCCAGCCGTTCGGCGGACTGGGGGGCGACCAGCCGCATGACCAGTTGGTCGCCGGACAGGCTCAGGCGCGCCTGGACGTCTCCCAGGGATGGCAGATGCAGGTTGAGGCGGGTGGACCAGTGATCTTCCTGGAAATCGCGGTCCTCCTCGCCGTCCTGGGGGCGGCGGCGGACTTCCCATTGCATGTCGGCGCCCGGCCAGGCCTCGCCCTGCCAGATGAAGGCCTGATTGGCCAGGACTTCGAGCTGCTGGCGGACCAGCAACTGGGCCTGCGGATCGATGCCCGGGGCGGGCGCGGTCTGGGGCTGGTGGGTGGTCGTGGCGGTCTGCGCAGGGTCAGGGCCGGTGCTGCCCGTCGTGGCGGGGGCTGGTGTGGCGGCTTGCGGGGCGTTGCTCTGCGTATTCTGCGCCGTGCCGCCTGGCTGAGGCGGGATGCGGCCCTGGGGCTCCTGTCGCAGGTCCTGGGGCGTGGCCTTGCCCGTGGCCAGTTGCGCAAGATGGGATTCGTAGAACAGGCCGCTCGTCTGCACGGATTGCGACAGGGCCTGGGCGAAGCGGGCGGGCAGGGCGCCAGGCTGCCCCAGCGTGGTGGCGAGCTGAGCCCAGGCCTGGGAGACGCCGCCCGGCTGGGCGGACGATGCGCCGGGTGCCGGCGCGCCCGCGCCGCCCGGCAGACCAGCGGCATTGCCGCTGGTGGCCGGACCGCCGCCCGTGTTGGGCAGCAGCGGCGATTGTCCGCGTACGGCCTGACCGTCCCGGGGAAACTGGTTCAGCAGGGCGAGGATGATGCGGGCCGCATAACCCAGCGTAGTGGGCGCGGATTGGGTGGTGCCGAGGAAGGTCGTGTTCCGGCCCAGCAGATTGTCCAGCTTCATGTCCCGCACGGCCTTGCCGACGGCGGCCTGTTGACGGCCTTGCTGGTTGGCTTGATCGACGGATTCGCGGGGGTGGCGCTGGGTCGGATTCTGCAGCGCGCTGGGATTTTCGGGGTTGGCTGGCTGGGGAACGGCCTGGGGGCCCGCGCCGGAGGCGATGTTGGCCTGCTGGCCCAGGGTAGTGCCCAGCACGGCGTCCAGGCGCTGGACCAGCAGCGTGCCGAGGTTGGAGGGGGCCCCGATGCTCATGGCGTGGTTCCTGGGAGGGGGCGGAGCCCTAGTTTGGGCGGACCGTGCTGTAGTAGGCTTGCAGGACGGTGCGCTGGCGCTTGAACGTACCCAGCAGGTGGCTCAGGCGTTCGAGTTCGGGGGAGATCAACTGACGGATTTGAGCGTCGTCGTCCAGAATGCGGGTGAGCAGTTCACGCCGGGCGTTCTTCTGATCGTCGTCCAGCGGGTCCAGGGCCTTCAGGCGCTCGACCGCTTCATGGTAGCGAGCGCCGAGCGCCACCAGTTCGTCCCATTCCTGCGACTGGGCCTTGGTCAGCATCTGACCGGACAGGTCGGCGATTTCTTGGTAATGCTTGAGGATGGGGGCGTACGACATGCTCGATGGCTGAATTCGGTCAGTGGCTGGGAGGCGGATCGCTGAATTGAGGATCGACGGCTGTGTGCCATGCACTGGCCAGATCGATCAGCATTTTTTCGGCCGCATCGAGCTTGGCCTCGTCGCTGTGCAGATTGGCCAGCATCAGATCGCGGATGATGAGCTCGTAGGAAGCGATCAGCAGCCGGGCGACCTCGCCACCGCGTTCGGTGTCCACACCTGCCTTCAGGCCCGAGTCCACGATATCGATGGCTTTGGACAGGGCCTTGCCGCGTTCTGCGATATTGCCGCCGTGCAGGTGGTGGCGGGCCTGGGAGATGGCTTTGAGCGCACCCCGGAACAGCAGCGAGACCAGGCGCTCGGGAGTCGCACCGAGCACTTCGGTCTCGAGCCCGATGTTGGCATAGGAGCCGGTGGCGCGGGCGGTGCGGGAGCGGGGTGCGTAGGTCATGGGTGGTGATTATTTCTTGCTGGCGTTGAGCGCGCTGAGCTGCTGTGACAGATAGCTGCTGAGCGAATTCATCTGACTGACCATGGCGTCCAGTTGGGTGAACTGGGCGCGGTAGGTCTCCATGCGTTGATCGATGCGGTCGGAGGTGGTCTCGTATTGCTTCTTGATGTCGGCGATGGTCTTGTTCAGGCCGTCGGTGGTGGTGCTGAACAGGCCGCCGGCGCGGGTGAAGGTTTCCGCAGTCTGGCTGATCCGGGCGCCGACGCCGGAGGTGCCGCCAGAGAACAGCGATTTGACGTCATCGAGATTTTCGGACAGAGCCTTGGTCAGGGTGGCGTCGTTGATGTTCAGCTTGCCGGTCTTGGAGTCAGTCGTGATGCCGATCTTGGACAGCGTGGTGCCGTTGACCGAATCGATGGCGCCCGAGAGGGCGTCGCGCATGCGGGTCTGCACCGAGCGGGCCAGCGAGTCGCCCGTCAGAGGGCTGGACGGGTTGTCGGCGCCGACGGTGTATTTCGTCAGCGTTCCGACAGTGTCCAGCAGGCTGTTGTATGCCTTGACGAAGTCCTCGACCGTCTTCTTGGCGGCGGCATCGTCGCGGGTGAGGCTCAGATTGGCGGCGCTGGCCGTGGTCTGGTTCAGCGTCAGCTTGACGCCGTCGATCACGTTTTCGACGGTGTTGCTCTGGCTGGTGACGGCGATGCCGTTGATGGTGAGTTCGGCATTCTTGGCATCCTGGACCGTGACGCCCGCCGTGGAGCCACCACCGCTATAGCCCAGGAAGGAGTCCAGGTCCGCATTGCCGTCGACGGCAATGTTGGTGACAGCGTGCTGCTCGCCGGTTTCACGGCTGGTCAGCAGCAGGCGGTATTGGCTGCCTGGCGTGCCGTCGTTGACGATGGTGGCGTTGACCCCGATATTCTTGTCGGCATTGATGGCGACGACCAGCTTGTCCAGGGACGTGCCCTTGCCGTTCAGGTCGAGAGACTTTTCCTCGCCATTGATGGTGATCTTCAGGGTACCACCGGTGCCGATGTCGGCTGCGCGGTCGGCACGTCCGGCGTAGACCAGAGTCTGGGACGAGGCAAGCTGATTCACCTGAACGGAGTATTGGCCCGGGATGGCTGCACTGGTGGCTGTTGCGGAAAAAGCGTCCGAGCCGGATTTCACGGCGATCGTACCGAAGGCGTCGGCCTTGCCGACGGCCTGGGCGGCCTTCTGGAAGGCTTCGACCGAGGCCTTCAGCTTGGAATAGGCGTCGAGCTTGGTTTCAGCCGCCTTTTGGCGGCCCTGGATGACGTTCAGGACCTGGCTTTCGTTCTTTTGCAGGTTGAGGAGCAGGTCCGAGAGCGGCAGGCCCGACAGGCCGAGGGAAGAAATAGCTGCCATGATGAGTTCTCCGTTCAGCCATTATGCCCCGGTTTGACGGCGGCAAAGGCTGTGTGTGGGGTGAGATTTCGTTTCTGTTCGAGAGGTCAGGCCTGGGTGTCGACGCCGGAGCCCTGGAGCTGGACGATCATTTTAGCGACCCGCAGGACGGCCTCGGACGGGATGGTGCGCAGGACGTCGCCAGTCGCGCTGTCGACGATCGTGACGACCAGGCGTTGAGCGTCCTCGTCCATTTCGAAGCGCATGCCGGTGGACCAGGCCTTGAGGCTGTCGTTGACGGATTCGAGCGCTTTTTCCAGCGAGGACTTGGGTGGCTCGATCGATTGCCGCAGTCCCAGTTCGCGCGATCCGGCCTGCTTGTTGAAACGGCTGGATTGGGCGTCCTCGACGGGAGTGGCCTGGGTGGCGGGGGCGACCTGGGCCTGGGGCCGCTCGGATGCGGGGGCAGCCAGACCCAGGCTGGAGGATGCCAGTTGATTTCCAATGGGGTGAATCATGCGTGCTCCTGTCCGGATAGGCTTGTTCTGGTCAGGAAGCGTCCGGGGTGATCCCCCCAGGTCGAACGCGTCCTGGATTTTCATACTGGCATAACGGCGGGAACTGACGAAACTTTAGGGTTTCTTCGGTGTTTCTTTAGGGTTCGAGGGGTCCGAGAGGGATCGGTGCCGTCCCGAAGCGCGTTTCCGTGCGGCAAATTCCTGGGTGAAAGCCGGGTTTCTCGAGGAAGCATCCGGGGCGTTCCTGGTGCATACTTACATTTTTATGATGTGTTTCACGGATTGTGTGATGCCTCTTTCCGAGGACCAGTTGATTGCCCAGCATGCGCCGCTCGTGCGCCGTCAGGCCCTGGCGTTGATCGGCAGGCTGCCGGCCAGCGTCGAACTCGACGACCTGATGCAGGCCGGCATGATGGGGCTGCTGGACGCGGTGCGCCGCTATCAACAGCAGGCCGACGCGCAGTTCGAGACCTATGCGATCACTCGCATCCGCGGTGCCATGCTGGATGAACTGCGCAGCCAGGACTGGCTGCCGCGCAGTGTGCGTAGCAAGGCGCGCAGCATCGAGGATGCCATCCAGGCGCTGCATCACCGTCTGCTGCGTCCGGCCACTGAATCCGAGATTGCCGAAGAAATGAGCATGAATCTGGAGGATTATCAGGGGTTGCTCGAAGAAGCGCGCGGCGTCCAGGTGCTGATGTACGAGGATCTGGCCCTGCATCGGGAAGATCACGACGGCGAAGGGGCGCTGGACGCGGTGGCAAGCGGCCAGGGGTCCAATCCCCTGGACTGGCTGATGCGTGAAGGACTGCGTTCGGTGCTGATCGAGGCCATCAGCAATCTGCCGGAGCGCGAGCAATTGCTGCTGTCGTTGCAGTTCGAGCAGGATCTGAACCAGAAAGAGATCGCCGCCGTCCTGGGCATCACCGAGGGCCGGGTGTCCCAACTGCGGTCCCAGGCCGTGGCGCGCATCCGGGCCTGGCTGTCCAGCCATTCCTGGGCACCCGACGCCGATACCGACGATTACGAACACTTGTTGTAGCCGCTTGGGCGTGCGCCGTCCCGTGGTCGCCGCTTGTGTTTGCTATAAGATTTATTTAATATATATCTTATACGACACAGACTGTCGGAAGCTAAGGGAGAGGAACCCTCATCATGAATATCGATCGCTTCAAGCATCAGCACGTCGAAATCCTCAGCGGCATCAGCTTGCTGCGCCGCTTGTCTCACCAAGGGATTGCCGATCATGCCGTGGACATCGCGCACGAACTGAAGGCGCTGGCCCAGGTCGTCACCCAGCATCTGGCGATCGAGGATCGCATCCTGTACCCCTCGCTGGAAAAAAGCGGCGACGACCGCATGGCGCGCATGAGCGCGGCCTACCAGGGCGACATGAAGGGCATCGCCAGTGCCTTCATTAATTTTGCCCGTCGCTGGGGCGACGCCACGCGGCTCACCCGCAACCCGGAGGACTTCCGCACCGAGGCCAATACCGTACTGAAGAGCGTGCATGCGCGCATGCTGCGCGAGAACCGCGAGTTCTATCCAGCCGTCGAGGCGTTGTAAGGATCAAAACGCATATAATGGCCGGCTAGTTTCCCCTGCGGCCAAACGAATGAAAACCTCCGAGATCCGTCAGAAGTTCCTGTCCTTTTTTGAGTCCAAAGGACACCAGATCGTGCCGTCCTCGCCGCTCGTGCCGGCCAACGACCCGACGCTGCTGTTCACCAACTCCGGCATGGTCCAGTTCAAGGACGTTTTTACCGGCAAGGACAGCCGGCCCTATCGCCGGGCGACGACCGCGCAGCGCTGTGTGCGCGCCGGGGGCAAGCACAACGACCTGGAAAACGTCGGCTACACCGCGCGGCACCACACGTTTTTCGAGATGCTGGGCAATTTCAGCTTCGGTGACTATTTCAAGCGCGACGCCATCACCAACGCCTGGACCCTGCTGACCGAGGTCTACGGCCTGCCCAAGGAAAAACTGTGGGTCACCGTCTACCAGGACGACGACGAGGCCTATGACATCTGGGCACAGGAAATCGGCGTACCGCGTGAACGCATCATCCGCATCGGCGACAACAAGGGCGCGCCCTACGCCTCGGACAATTTCTGGCAGATGGCCGACACGGGGCCCTGCGGCCCCTGTTCCGAAATCTTCTATGACCACGGCCCGGACATCTGGGGCGGCCCTCCGGGATCGCCCGAAGAAGACGGCGACCGCTACATCGAGATCTGGAATCTGGTGTTCATGCAGTTCGAGCGCGATGCCCAGGGCAATATGAATCCCCTGCCCAAGCCCTGCGTCGATACCGGCATGGGCCTGGAGCGCATTTCCGCCGTGCTGCAGCATGTGCATTCCAATTACGAGATCGACCTGTTCCAGCACCTGATTCGCGCGGCTGCCCGCGAGACGGGGTGCGCGGACCTGGCCGACAATTCCCTGAAGGTCATCGCCGACCACATCCGTGCCTGCAGCTTCCTGGTGGTCGACGGCGTGATCCCCGGCAACGAAGGGCGCGGCTACGTGCTGCGCCGCATCGTCCGGCGCGCGCTGCGTCACGGGCACAAGCTGGGCCAGAAGGGCCTGTTCTTCCATCGTCTGGTGGCCGACCTGGTCGGGCAGATGGGTGATGCCTATCCCGAACTCGCCGCCCAGCAGGCGCGGGTCGAACAGGTGCTGCGTCAGGAAGAAGAGCGCTTCGGCGAAACCCTGGAAAACGGCATGCGGATCCTGGAATCCGCGCTGGCGGCCCTGCCGGCCGGCCAGGCGCTGGACGGCCAGACGCTGTTCACGCTGTACGACACCTACGGTTTTCCGGTCGACCTGACGGCCGACATCTGCCGCGAACGCGATATCCCCGTCGATCTGGACGGCTTTGAACAGGCCATGGCGCACCAGCGCGAACAGGCGCGCGCCGCCGGCAAGTTCAAGGCAGCGGCCGATCTCAGCTATGACGGCGTGGCGACGCGTTTCGACGGTTACGACCACCTGGAAGGTCAGGCCGTCGTCACGGCGCTGTATGTGGAGGGCGCCTCGGTGCCGTCCATCGCCTCGGGTCAGCAGGCTGTGGTGGTGCTGGACGCGACGCCGTTCTATGCCGAATCCGGCGGTCAGGTGGGCGATACTGGGGTATTGACCGGCGCCTCGGTGCGGTTTCAGGTGGCCGACACCCAGAAGATCCAGGCCGACGTTTTTGGCCATCACGGCGTCCTGGAGCAGGGCGCCCTGGCCGTGGGCGACAAGGTCGGCACGCATGTCGACGTCCGCCGCCGTGCCGATACGATGCGCAATCACTCGGCCACGCACCTGATGCACAAGGCCCTGCGCCAGGTCCTGGGCGAGCACGTGCAGCAGCGCGGCTCTCTGGTCGATCCGGACAAGACCCGCTTCGACTTCGCCCACGACGCACCGATGACGGCCGAGCAGATCGCCCGGGTCGAGTCCATCGTCAACGACGAAGTCCTGGCCAACCAGGCCGTGCGTACCCAGCATCTCAGCTACGACGAAGCCGTGGCCGGCGGGGCCATGGCCCTGTTTGGCGAAAAATACGGCGACGTGGTGCGGGTGCTGGACATCGGCTTTTCACGTGAACTGTGCGGTGGCACCCACGTGGCGCGCACGGGCGACATCGGTCTGTTCAAGATCGTGTCCGAAGGCGGTGTGGCCGCCGGCATCCGTCGGGTCGAAGGCATCACCGGGCACGGTGCCCTGGCCTGGGTGCAGCAGACCCGCGACACGCTGGATCAGGCAGCCGGGCTGCTCAAGACCCAGGTTGCCGAAGTGCCTGAGCGCATCCAGGCGCTGCAGCAGCAGACGCGCCAGATCGAACGCGAACTCGAGCGCCTGCAGGACAAGCTGGCGGCCGCTGCGGGGTCCGATCTGGCAGGTCAGGCCGTGGACGTCGCCGGGGTCAAGCTGCTGGCCACGCGGCTCAGTGGCGTCGATCCCAAATCGCTACGCGGCATGGTCGATCAACTGAAATCCAAGCTGCCCGGCGCCGTGATCCTGCTGGCCGCCGTGGCGGATGACAAGATCAGCCTGGTGGCCGGTGTCAGTCCTGAACTGACGACACGGGTCAAGGCCGGCGATCTGGTGGGTGCCATTGCTGCCCAGGTGGGCGGCAAGGGCGGCGGCCGTCCGGACATGGCCATGGGCGGCGGCTCTGATGTGGCGTCGCTGGACGGTGCCCTGGCCGGCGTGCAGGCCTGGCTGGCCGAAAGGCTGGGGGCGGCGGTGTGATGGAAACGCTGCACGCGGATCAGGAAATCGACGCCCGGGGGCTGAATTGCCCCCTGCCGATCCTGCGCACCAAGAAAGCGCTGGCTCAATTGGAAAGCGGGCAGGTGCTGGCCGTGTTGACCACCGACCCGCATGCGGGTCGGGATTTCCAGGCCTTCTGCCAACAGACCGGCAATCCCCTGCTGGCGCAGCAGGCGCGTGACGATGAGGTTCAGGTACATTACGTCCAGCGTCGTTAATGTGTTGTTTTTCACGGTATTCGCAGGCCGTTGAACCGCATCCATTGCGGACACCACCTGTGTGGTGCTAAAATTTTGCGTTTTTCACAGCATTTTCAAAGGATTATCCATGGTTGTGATTCGTCTGGCCCGCGGCGGCTCGAAGAAGCGTCCCTTCTACAATGTCGTTGCTGCCGATTCGCGTAATCGCCGCGATGGCCGTTTCATCGAACGCGTGGGTTTCTACAATCCCGTCGCCGGTGAAGGTCAGGAAAGCCTGCGCCTGTCCCTGGATCGCGTCCAGCACTGGGTCGGTTCCGGTGCCCAGTTGTCCGACACGGTGGCCCGCCTGGTCAAGGAATACTCCGCCAAGGTCGCGTCCGCTGCCTGATCGCAGCCTGTCGTGCCGGCGATGGCCGATTCCACCTTCCTGGATGCCGTGCCGCCGGACGACCTGGTCGAGGTCGGCCGGGTAGCCGCAGCCCACGGGGTACGCGGCTG
Organism: Castellaniella sp.; assembly: GCF_049650445.1. Taxonomy (GTDB): domain Bacteria; phylum Pseudomonadota; class Gammaproteobacteria; order Burkholderiales; family Burkholderiaceae_B; genus Castellaniella. The sequence goes on from NZ_JBASAD010000017.1 coordinate 50,084, forward strand.
GCTCAAGCTCCAGCCTTATTCGCCCCAGGCGGAGGCCCTGTTGGGTGCTCCGGTCTGGTGGCTCAAAGCGCCTGATCCCGCACTGGGAACGGGGGCTTCGCCGCGTCCGCGCGGCCTGAATATCCGTGCATGCCGCCGTCAGGGCGGCCAGTTTCTGGTGGCTCAGGTCGACGGCATCGCCGACCGCGATGCGGCCGAAGCCTTGCGGGGCTATACCATCTGGGTACCCCGGACGGCGTTTCCGCAAGCGGACGACGACGAATACTACTGGATTGACCTGATCGGCTGTGATTTCCACGGCATGGGGGACGATGGTCCCCGGCTGCTGGGGCGCGTCGACCAGGTCCTGGACAATGGCGCGCATGCCGTGCTGCAGGTGGCGCTGGGCGCATCGGACGCCGATGGCGTCTTCCAGCCGCTCGCCGATGCGCGCGGCCGGCCGCGTCACGTGCTGGTGCCCTTCGTGGCTGCACATGTGCAGCACGTCGATCTGCAGGCTCGCCGTATCGACAGCGATTGGCCGGCCGATTTCTGAATCCGAAATGCGGTTTGACCTGATCACGCTGTTTCCCGAAATGTTTGCCGCAGTGCGCGATCAGGGCGTCAGCGGTCGCGCGCATGCCCGGGGCCTCTGGTCGCTGGAGACCTGGAATCCGCGCGATTTCACGACTGACGTCCATCGCACGGTGGACGATCGGCCCTACGGGGGCGGTCCGGGCATGGTCATGCTGGCCGAACCGCTGGCCCTCGCGGTCGAGGCGGCTCGCGCGGCCCGTTTGCAAGCGGGTGCCGATGTCCCGGACAAACCGGCGTCCGTCGTGCTGCTGTCGCCGACCGGCCGGACGCACGACCAGGCGCGCGCCCAGCACTGGGCGGAACAAACCGGTGCCATCCTGATCTGCGGCCGGTACGAAGGCATCGACCAGCGTTTCATCGACCACTATGTGGACGAGGAGGTTTCGCTGGGGGACTTCGTGCTGTCGGGCGGCGAGCTGGGTGCCATGGTCCTGATGGACAGTGTGGTGCGCCTGTTGCCGGGGGTGCTGCACGATGCGGAGTCCGCCGTGCAGGATTCTTTCAATCCCGCCCTGAGCGGTCTGCTGGACAGTCCACACTACACGCGTCCCGAAGTCTGGCGCGGCGATGCCGTGCCCGAGCCGCTGCTGTCCGGCCATCATGCCCGCATCGCCGTCTGGCGGCGGGATCAGTCCCTGGCGCTGACGGCGGCGCGCCGGCCCGATCTCATCGATCATGCGCGCGCGAGGGGCGATCTGGATGCGCGCGATGAGCGAGCGCTGAGTCAGGCAAGCCGGTGGCCAGCGAAATCCGGCACCGGCGAAGACCCCGACTAAACCACGCTAGGGGCTGGTCTGGTGCGCCTGGGCTTGCAGCGGCGGGTCGGCAGGTCGGGCGACATAGTACTGCCGGCCGACCCAGGCGGCCTCGGGACCCGTCGGCGCCGAGCAGGCACTGCCGGGCGGGCAGGATCTGGGGTCGTCCTTCGCATAACGCAGATAGATTTCCGCTTTGCGGGCTGCCTGGGCTGCATCCAGATTGGCCTGCAGTTCCTGACTGGGGTAGTTCAGATAGGCCGTGCGGGAATAAGAACCGGGGGCGATCGCCATGGCGGCCTCGACCAGCCGGGCGCCGGCAATGTGGTCGGGGTGGTCGTGCCCGGCGCAGCGCCAGCATAGCGAACGATAGGGAATGGTGATCGAGGGGTCCATCAGGCGGACGTCCTGAGGGGCTTCCTGGCGGATCAGATCGGCCAGCAGATGAACCAGTTCGCTGCGCGTATAGGTGTCCGGATAGGGGGCATAGGAGCGCACGCGGGCGCGGGGCACGGATTCCACGCGGCTCAGGGGCGTCAGGCTGCCCCAGCCGGCACCCAGCCAGGGGTCGGGCAGACGCAGCATGATGAGCTGGATGCGTGGATTGGCACGCAGGGTGTGGCGCACCAGGGTGTGCTGACCGACCACCAGGCCGTCGGTGTGCCAGGCGTCGGCCGCGCCGGCCATGTCCGCGTAGGCAGCCATGATGCCGCGCTCGCGCGCCAGCGTGTAGGCCATGCCGTCGTCCCGGTCGCCGGCGGTCAGGTAGACCGTGTGTACACAACGGTTCTGGCGAATCGCGTCGTACTGGTCGGGATTCATGAACAGCAGATCGTCGTCGGGGTGGGCGACGAAGCTCAGTACCTTGCCGCCCGCGCAATCTGTGGGGGGCGGTGTCTCGGCCTGTACGGTCGCTTTTGGCGCGGCCTGTTCAATGGCTGTTTGCAGAGCGGCCCGGGCGGCTGGCGGATGGGCCAGGACCAGGGGCAGAAACGACAGGACCAGCGCGGGCAGGAGCCGGTGGCCGCAGGGGTGGTATCGCGGGATGCCAGTCGCTCGAAGGGGGGAGGACATGATGGATGGGCCGTGAGGCTGAGGGGACTGGGGTGTCAGCGTCGCCGTGAATACGCCAGGATGACGATGCAGGACAGCACGAGCAGGCCGCCCAACAGCTGGCGGCCGTTGAAGGCCTGGTCCAGGATCAACCAGCCCAGAGCCAGGCTGGCGACGGGCTCGGTATTCATCACGGGGGCATTGCGCGGCATGTCGAGCCGGGGCATGAGGATGAACAGAGTGCAGAAGCCTGTGGTATAGCACAAAGACAGGATCACCAGTGCCGCCCAGCCGACGAGACCGTCCGGCGACCGCATGCCGTCCGGCATGAAGTCGGCCGCACCTGCGGCCAGCATGACACAGAAAACGATGAGAATGGTGTACAGACTGCGCACCGGCCCGGGCAGCGCGGCGAGCCGGTGTTCGGTGACCCACAGTGCGCAGGTGAAAAAGCTGGCGCTGGAGAGGGCCAGCAGAACGCCCGTCGCCCAGCGGGCGTCCGGGGGAGCGCCGTTGTCCAGCAGACCGGGCAGGTCCAGGACCAGTGTCAGCCCCGCCAGAATCAGCCCCATCAGCAAACTGGCGCGTCGGGTCGGGCGCGGGCCGCCCAGTGCCCAGGTCAGCAGAGCGAACAGCAGAGGGAACAGGCTGTTGATGAGCAGCGCCAGGGCGACCGGGATGCGGGCGACGGCGGAATACAGGCAGATGCTTTGGAGGGCGATCAGCAGGCCGAGCAGTGCCTGCCAGGCGCCCAGCCGGGCAGACAGGCCCAGACTCCGGCCGCGCCACAACACGATGCCCAGCAGCGCCAGCAGGCTGGCGCCGGCCCGGCAGATGAGCCCCAGCAGCACGCCCGCGCCGTCATCGAAGGCCACCCGGGCCGCGACGTGGTTGGCGGAGAAGATCGTGCTGACGAAGATCAGCGTGCCGATCGCCAGGTGGCGGGGCAGGGCGGCCGGCCCGGAGCCTGATTTCATGAAATCAGGCCGACCGCCTGGTTCAGGCGTCGGGCACCCAGATCGAGGTGTTCCACCAGGGTGCCGGAGTCCCGCGTCTGACGCAGATTGTCCTGCGCGATGTCCTGGATCTTGCTGATCGCCTGCTCCAGGTCCTGGATCTGTCCGGATTGGCTCTCATTGGCTTGCTGCAGGTGTTCCAGCATGCTGTAGAGCGAGTCGATGCCGCCGGACAGGCGCGACATGATGCGGCCACTGTGCTCGATGAGGTCGGTGCCCTCGGCCACCTGGCGTACGGAGGCGTCGATCAGTTCGCGGATCTGGCGCGAGGCGTCCGCGCTGCGCTGCGCCAGGGTACGGACCTCGCCGGCGACCACCGCGAAGCCTCGGCCGTGCTCGCCTGCGCGGGCCGCTTCGACCGAGGCGTTCAGCGCGAGGATGTTGGTCTGGAAGGCGATGCCGTCGATCAGCGTGGTGATTTCCGTGATCCGCTGGGACAGGGCACGCATCTCGTGCATGCTTTCAACCGAGCGCGTCATGGTCTGGCTGCCTTCGCCGGCCAGGGCGACCGTCCGGTCGACGTCCTGCCGGGCGGCCTGGGCGCGTTGCTGGTCGTCGGCCAGCGAGGCGGTGATGGCCTGGATCGACGTGGCTGCCTGATCGAGGGCGTTTGCCTGGTTGCGCGCCCCGGCGCTGACGGTCTCGTTGGACGCCGTGATCCGGCCCAGGGACTGGTCGATGGCCTGGGCGTTTTCCCGGACCCGGGCGACCGCGTCGGAGATGGCCTGCAGCACCTGGTGCAGGGAGGTGCCCATCGGGCTGGCAGGCGCCAGGCCGTCCAGGTTCAGGCTGATGCGGCCGTCGCGGGTGATCTGGGTGACCATGCCGGTCAGTTCGTGTGTCTGGCGTGCATCGCGCCGCATCCATTGGGCGATGTAACACAGCGCCGTGCTTTCAACGACCACATAGGTGGCGTGGGCGATGACCCGACCCAGGCTGGGTTCGGCGAAGCAATAGGTGGGGAAACCGACTTCCTGCAGGTAGTTGAAGCTGAGGTGGTGGACGGCGATCAGGGCGGCGCCCAGCAGGATCACGCGCGGGTCGCGGTAGCACAACAGCACGGCCAGCAGCACGAAGATGCCGAAGTGCAGTTCGATCGTGCCCAGGGATTGGTGGATGTGCAGGGCGCAGAACATCATGAAAGATGTCGTCACCACCATACGTGTGATCAGTTGGCCCGGCAGCCAGAAGATCAGGGCTGTGGGGATCAGGGCCAGGGGCAGGCCGATCCACAGGGCCAGATTCCAGGTGTCGTGCCAGGAGGCCAGGCCCAGAGATGTGGCGAACAGAATCCACAGCAGGGGCAGCATGATGCGATCGGCCTGTCGGTCGTACGAAGACGAACGGACACCTTGGAAATCGGTTTCAGTTTGGGTCATTACGGGATAAGGGGGCTCGGCCGCACAGCGTATCGGAGATGAGTTGAGAGGCGGCGGACGAGAGGATGGAGAATGCGTGCGCTGCGATAAGACAGGAGATTTTACGAGATAATGCTTTAAAAGTTAAGATTTTAGCGGATAAAAGACAAACGACGCCGCCCGTGTGTCGCTAGTTGGACACACGGGCGGCGAGTACGCTTGATTTAGACGCGGGTGGCCAGCAGCCGGGGCGCTCGTGCGGGGGCCTTCAGCGTGTGGGGACCAGCGGCGGGGCGCCGTGTGTCCGCCTGTGCCGGCGTGTCGAGGTGGAAGAACGCGACCTGGGCGACCAGGGTATCGGCTTGCTCCTGCAGGCTGGCGGCCGCTGCAGCCGATTCCTCGACCAGGCTGGCGTTCTGGCGGGTGACGTCGTCCATCTGGGTGACGGCGGCATTGATTTCCTCGATGCCGGTGGTCTGTTCGCGGCTGGCCGCGCTGATCTCGCCCATGATGTCGGTGACGCGGTTGATGCCGTCGACGATTTCCTGCATGGTGGCGCCTGCTCGCGCCGCCTGTTCGCTGCCCCGGGTGGTGGATGCCACCGAGATGTCGATCAGGGTCTTGATTTCCTTGGCGGCGCCGGCCGACCGTTGCGCCAGCGCGCGGACTTCGGAGGCGACCACGGCGAAGCCCCGGCCTTGTTCGCCGGCGCGCGCGGCCTCGACCGCCGCGTTCAGGGCCAGGATATTGGTCTGGAAGGCGATGCTGTCGATGACGCCGATGATGTCGGCAACCTGCTGACCCCGTGAGTCGATTTCGCCCATGGTGGTGACCAGTTCGGCGACGATGGCGCCGCCTTCGGTGGCGGTGCGGCCTGCCGTCTCGGCCAGGGCGTTGGCCTGCTGGGCGTTGTCGGCGTTCTGACGCACGGTGGCGGTGATTTCCTCCATCGTGGCGGCGGTCTCGGCCAGGGAACTGGCCTGTTGCTCGGTGCGTGAGGACAGGTCCAGGTTGCCGGCCGTGATCTGGCTCGAGGCCGAAGCAATGGAGTCGGCGCCGTTGCGGACCTGGCTGACGATGTCGGACAGGCGGTCGCGCATGTCCCGCAGGGCGAACAACAGGCTGACGCGATCCTGGTCCTTCAGTTCGATGGGAACGGCCAGATCACCCGTGGCAATCCGGTTCAGGAGGTCCGTGGCGTAGGCAGGTTCACCGCCCAACTGGCGCAGCAACGCCCGGGTGATCAGGTAATTGGCCAGGCCCGCCAGCAGGCTGAGCAGCACGATGCCGCCGCCGAGCAACAGGCGGGTGTGGGACAGCGCGTCGGCGCGGTCGTTCAGCACGGATTCCAACTGTTTCAGAGCGACCTGATCGAGCGCGTACTGGGCGTCGATGGCCCGCGTATAGTGGGTGAAGAAATCGGTGGCCGGGAACTGCAGGGTTTGAGTCTGGAGGATTTCTTTCTGGGCCAGTTCAATGGCCTGGCGGGCTTCCTGGAGCGCCGTCCGGCCGGGTTCGGCCAGACGGGCACCCAGCTCGGGAAATTGCCGAGCGGCGCTTTCCAGTGCGTCGTTCAGGCTGATGTAGTGTTCTTCGGCACGATTGATCAGCACCATGACCCGCAGCCGTTCGGCGTCGGAGGCTTCGTGGCGGGCCAGCAGACCGGCCCCCATGCCGCGGGTCTGGCCGAACATTTCAGTCAGCATGGGCACCTGGTTCAGAGCCATGTCCACCAGGTAATAGCCCTGGGCCTGCGGGTCGAAGCTCAGCCCGTAGTGCTGCAGCAGCAGGGATTTGGCCCGCAGCAACTGGGCAATCAGATCGACGTGGGCCTGAAAGTTGTCGGCGGGTTTGATCGCCTTGCGGGCGACTTGGTCTTCCAGCGTTTTCCAGCCTTGCAGGGCTTCTTGCCAGACACCGAGCACGGCCGGATCGCGGACGTCCTGGCGCAGATCGGCGTCCAGCGCCTCGAAGACGCGGTCGGTGTCGGTTTGCAAGGCCGCGCGCCGGGATTCGGCCGACGTGTCGCCGTTCAGGGTGATCATGGACAGGCCGCGATGCTGCTGCGTCAGTTGCAGGACCTTCATCATCTGGTGCATGGGCTGCAGGCCGCGCAGTTCGAGCCGTGTGGCGTCGATCGTCTTGCCGGACTCGAGCACGTACAGGATGAAGGGCGCGGCGACCAGCACCACGCCGAAGAGCGCCAGCACGGCGAATTTTTGCCAGAGGCGGAGCCGGTTCAGGGCAGTATCGATGGTGCTGTGTGTCATGTGGGCGTTCCTGTCGGTACGGCACCCTGGGAAGTGGGGGCCGACGGTGGCTCAATGGTTTAAGTTTAATAATTGTAAAGTTGAGCCAGTGGGAAAAACCCTGATCGGACCGGAGTAAGCGGGAAGAGTGTGCAGGCTTTAACCTGAATCAATGTTTTTAACGAAGATTGCCGTGACTTGAGTCTTTGGCACCACACTCAAACCATCAGCGGTGGACGGCCAGCCAGATCGTAGGGCGACCGGGAGCCGTCGCATCTACACGATGCCTGAGACCCGCAGGTATCCAGTAGTGGTCGCCCGGTTCCAGCGAGACAAGGGTGTCGCGGCCTTCAAGCTGAAGCGTGGCCGAGCCCTGCAAAACGATGACCCATTCATCTTCGTCCTGTTCGTACCAGAAGCCGGGTGGGCTTTTCTGCCCGTGAGACACAATGCGTTCGATGCGCAGCCCGGGGACGTTCAGCAGATCGTCGAATGCTTCACGGCTTGTGTCAACGGGTATGGCGGCAAAGAGATTCTTGAGCATATTGACTGTGTATTCCGAGTGAGCTGTCTGACATTGTGGACGGGCGCTTGGGGTTGCGGCCGGATGTTCTGGTTCATGTGAAAGACGCTCATCGGGTCGTATCGGACCTTGATGGACGGCAAGATATGAGAAATGGAACTTCCTCAAAATCCAGGGCGATGTGAACAGCCGTTTTTCGATGCAGTCCGATTATTTGCTTCCCACCGTCAATAGCAACTCGTTGGGTCCCTTCCATCCCGTGGGTGTTTGAAAGGTCTCGAGCCGCTCTTCCATCTCGTCCCAGGCGGCGTCCTTTACCGGTTCATTGAGTGCGCTCAGGATTCGGATGATGGGCGAGGCCGAGCAACGGATGAAGTCCAGATATGCTTTGGCGGACGGCAGGTTGAGGCTCTCGGCGTCAGCCATCCTGGTCTCTATGTTGTTCAATCCGGCCTGTTGCGCGTTGGCTGCGGCGAACTCCAGGATTGCCGCAGAAATGTCGGTTGCCAGCACATGGCCGGCAGGCCCTGCGCTCGTGCGGCATCCAGTGCCAGCGCCTGACACGCTGAGGGGTAAGCTTCGTCATGACAATGATAATCGCCGCTGATCGGCGTTTCCATTGTTTCTTCAATGCACCGTTGGCATGAGCCGTCCGACCTGTTTGCTGCCCGTCAGCAGAGTTCAGGCCGGTGTCCGGAATTGCCGCTCGATGGCATCGGCCGCTCGCAGGCTCAGGGCGGCGATGGTCAGGCTGGGGTTGGCGGTCCCGCCTGTAGGGAACACGCTGGAACCCAGGATGAACAGGTTCTGATGATCGTGGCTGCGCAGTTGCGCATCCACCACTGAATCGCGGGGGGCGGTGCCCATGCGACACGTGCCCATGATGTGTCCTGCCCCAAAGAAATCCGTCGCATGTTGGATGGCGCTGGCCTGCAGCCGCCCAAAGATTTCAGTATGGTCCTTCCTGGCCTGCTGCATGCCTTGCTGGACATAATCATCAATGCGATAGTGGATGCGCGGCAGGGGAATCCCATAGTGGTCCCGTTTTGCGGGATCCAGTGTCACCCGGTTGTCGGCCTCGGGCAATTGCTCGGTCAGGGCGGTCAAGCGCAGATGGCGGGATGTTTCGTGGGCCAGCGTCCGATTCAGGTCGGTGGCGGACAGACCGCGACTGGCCAGTTGGGCGGCCGATGTCAGTGGCGCCCCCGTCGGCCAGTTCCAGCCGTCATTGCCGATTTCGATACGGTAGGCGCTGCGGCTGCTGCGAAAGCCGCCATCACGCAGATTCTCGATGCCCGACGTGGACAGGGGGCCTCGGTAGGGATAGACAGGATCCTGGCTGAGTGCCCACGAAAGCTGTACAGGATGATCCATCAGGTTCCTGCCCACCTGGTCCGAACGGTTGGCCAGCCCGCCGGGCCAGGCCTCGGTGCGCGAGGCCAGCAGCAGGCGGGGCGTTTCGATGGCATGACAGGCCAGAATGAATATCGCCGCCTGGACCTGCCCTTCGGATTGATCCCATCGACGGAATCGGGCCGAGCGGATCCGGCCCTGCTCATCGGGGATCAGTTGCACCACCGTGCTTTGGTCCAGCAGCGTGGCCCCGGCGGCCTGGGCCTGTTTCAGATGGACGGTGGCGTCGTACTTGGCTTGTACCGGACAGACCGGAATGCAACTGGAGCTGCCACAGCACGGCGGCCTTTGGTCATGCACGACCGAATTGCGTGCTTGAGGGGTGGCCTGAACCTGGAACTGCGTGTGTTGCAGGGCCTGTGTCAGCGTGCGATCCAGATAGGTTTGCGGGATGGCGGGCAGCAGAAACGGCCCGCTGCGCGGCGAGCCCAGATCGTGATCAGAGTCCCCGGAAACCCCTAACGCATGCTCGGCCTGCAGATAGTAAGGCTCTAGATCGGAATAGCGGATGGGCCAGTCCACACCCCGACCATGCAGGGTCTGCATCTGGAAATCGGCAGGCAGCAGGCGCAGACAGGTGCCCAGCCAGTGCCAGGTGGTGCCTCCTACCACTTTCAGATAGGTGCTCTTGAAGAAATCCGGACCTTCCTGTTGGTACCAGTCATCCAGGCGATCCGTGGTGGGATGCATGGCTTCAGGCTGGATGGGGTAAGCGCATTCGGGGACCTTGATGGCGGCGTTCCAGAAATTCTGCACTGCCTGGGCGCGGTCCACGGGCTTGCCCGCCTCGAGAATGAGGACACGCAGGCCGGCCTTGGCCAGGCGGGCGGCCGCCAGGGCACCTGCGACGCCGGAGCCGACAACGACGATGTCGGCTTGCAAGGATTGAGTCATGGGATTCCTGTGGATTGTGCTGCAGGAGGATCGTTCAGGCGGTGTGCCCGGACGGCGGGTCTGACCAGTAACCGGTGGGCCCCCCGCAACTGCCCGGTGCGTGCAGGAACGGGGCGCTGCTCCAGGTCAGGGCCTGCGTGAATCCCACGACGACAGCGCCTGTGCCGGTATCCATCAGGCCGGAAAACCAGATCGATCGCAATTCACTGGCCAGAGAGGCGTCGGCTTGAGCATCCTGCTGCAGTGCCTGCAGCCTGGAAGATTTTCCCTGGGTCTGGAATGCCTGCAGAATGCGTTGCGCCATGCTGCGGTCCAGCGTCGCTGCAGGGCGATGGCAGAGTGTGGCGCTGAGCTGGATGAATGCATCGAGCGTGAGGGGAGGGCTCTGCGCCCAGCCCGGCGCGGGCAGGCCAAGGGCCAGCGTGGAAACGGCGCCCAGCATCAGGGAACGGCGTTGAGTGTCCATGCAAGTCCTCCGGTCGGATGACAGCCTGCAGGCGCCAGGCTGATGAATCATCATAACGGATTGGGGATTTATCAAAAAACGCACGATTTGCTGGCAAATCTGCTGCCAATCGGGAACAACGGACGAAAAAAAACCACCTGAAAAATCAAGTGGTTTGTTTTCTTGGTGGAGACGAGGAGGATCGAACTCCCGACCTTCGCATTGCGAACGCGACGCTCTCCCAGCTGAGCTACGTCCCCGAAAGACGTGAATTCTAGCACAGAAAAAACGGAGAGCGGGTCCTTGGGCAGCCGTCGTCCATCAGAGGGGGGCGGGTGCGGATGCGCAGGATGGCGCCATGGGCGACTACGCAGTACAGGCCGTTCGGGCCATGCGGCGACGATATAATGGCGGATTGATTTCAATTTCAGGCTTATCCGGATCCCCCATGAGCACAACCATTCTTGAAAACCTGCCGATCGGGCAGAAGGTCGGCATCGCCTTTTCGGGCGGGCTGGATACCAGCGCCGCGCTGCTGTGGATGAAGAACAAGGGCGCGCTGCCGTTCTCCTATACGGCGAACCTGGGGCAGCCCGACGAGCCGGATTACGACGAAATCCCCCGCAAGGCCCTGCGCTACGGCGCTCAGGGCGCGCGCCTGGTCGATTGCCGTGCGCAACTGGTGGCCGAGGGCATCGCCGCCCTGCAATGCAGCGCCTTTCATATTTCCACCGGCGGGGTGACGTACTTCAACACCACGCCGATCGGCCGTGCGGTCACGGGCACGATGTTGGTGTCGGCCATGCGCGAAGACGATGTCCACATCTGGGGCGACGGCAGCACGTTCAAGGGCAACGACATCGAGCGTTTCTATCGCTACGGCCTGTTGACCAATCCGGACCTGAAGATCTACAAGCCCTGGCTGGACCAGCAGTTCATCGATGAGCTGGGCGGCCGCGCCGAGATGTCCCAGTACATGCAGGAAAACGGCTTCGACTACAAGATGTCGGCGGAAAAGGCCTATTCCACAGACTCCAACATGCTGGGCGCCACGCACGAGGCCAAGGATCTGGAACACCTGAATTCCGGCATCCGCATCGTCCAGCCCATCATGGGTGTGGCGTTCTGGAAGCCCGAGGTCGAGGTCAAGGCCGAGGAAGTCACGGTGCGCTTCGAGCAGGGCCAGCCGGTGGCCCTGAATGGGGTCGAATACGCCGACCCGGTCGAACTGATGCTGGAGGCCAACCGCATCGGTGGGCGTCACGGCCTGGGCATGAGCGACCAGATCGAGAACCGCATCATCGAGGCCAAGAGCCGCGGCATCTACGAGGCCCCGGGCATGGCGCTGCTGCACATCGCCTACGAGCGCCTGGTGACCGGGATTCACAACGAGGACACGATCGAGCAGTACCGCATCAATGGCCTGCGTCTGGGCCGTCTGCTGTATCAGGGGCGCTGGTTCGATCCCCAGGCCATCATGCTGCGCGAGACCGCCCAGCGCTGGGTGGCGCGCGCCATCACCGGCGAGGTTGCGCTGGAACTGCGCCGGGGCAATGACTATTCCATCCTGGATACGCGTTCGCCCAACCTGACCTATCACCCAGACCGCCTGACGATGGAAAAGGGCGAATCCGTGTTCTCGCCGCTGGACCGCATCGGCCAGTTGACGATGCGCAATCTGGACATCGTGGATACGCGTGCCAAGCTGTTCACATACACTCAGACGGGCCTGCTGACCAAGACCAGCCAGTCGGACATTCCGCAACTGAAGCAGGATACGCCGGTGAAGTAATCCGGGCGGGGCGCATGCGCCTCTCGCCCATGGCGTGATATTGGGGCTCCCTGCGGGGAGCCCCGTTCATATCCGGCTTCGGCGTCGGTCCTTGCCTGCCGTGGCAGGGCTGCGAGGCAGGCGCTTCAGGCTGCCGATGAGACCGATGGGGGAGCATCCCCGGAGTTGGTGCATTCGGCCGTGTCGGTGGTCTGCAGATGATTGTTGTCGGCGAAATCGCAGGCGAATTTCCAGGCCAGGGGTTCAAGCTGGCGCAGGCGATGGTCGATCATCACGCAGGGCAGGCCATCCAGGGTGCGCGGCATGGCGTAGGGGGAGTAGGACAGGGGATTGGCGATGGAACCGGCCGGGCGGAACTGGGACAGGACCCCCGCCAGACGCTCGGCCCAGTCGCTGGGTCGAAACCGCTGGCCCTCCAGGGTCTTGCCGTGGATGATCAGGTGCTGGACAGGGTCGCTCATGTGGTGGTTCCAAAGATGGGACACACGTCCTGAGGCGCCAGGGGTTTGGCGAGTATCGCGGGCCGGATGGCGTACGAGGTCAAGGACGGGTGACATCCCCTTCGCCGGGCATTGTATCCGATCGAGGGGGGCAAAGCTTTGCATGCGTTCCGGGCACACGGTAAGATGGTCGTTTTACTCAAGGTTTGACATGTCTGCCGCCAATCCGACCGGGCCTTTGCGTCATTTTCTGCAATTGCGTGATTTTTCCGAGGATGAAATCCTTTACGTGATTGACCGGGCGCGCCTCATCAAGGACAAGTTCAAACGCTATCTGCCGCACCATACCTTGCATGACCGCAACCTGGCCATGGTGTTCGAAAAGGCCAGTACCCGCACCCGGGTGTCGTTCGAGGCCGGCATGTATCAGTTGGGCGGCTCGGTCATCTACCTGACCACCGAAGGCTCTCAACTGGGCCGCTCCGAACCCATCGAGGACACCGCCCGCGTGATCTCGCGCATGGTCGACCTGGTGATGATCCGCACCTTCGAGCAGACGCGCATCGAGCGTTTTGCCGCTCATTCGCGGGTGCCGGTCATCAACGGGCTGACCAACGAATACCACCCCTGCCAGATCCTGGCCGACATCCTGACCTTCATCGAGCATCGCGGCTCGATCCGGGGCAAGACGGTCGCCTGGATCGGTGATGCCAACAATATGTCCTACACCTGGCTGCAGGCGGCCGAACTGCTGGGCTTCACCCTGCACGTGTCGGCACCGGCCGGTTACCGTCTGGATCCGCTCCGGGTGGGCAGCCAGCCGGTCTCCATCCTGCGCGAATTCGACGATCCGATCGAGGCCTGCAAGGGAGCCGATCTGGTCACGACGGACGTCTGGACCAGCATGGGCTACGAGGCCGAAAACGAGGCTCGTCGTCTGGCCTTTGCCGATTGGTGCGTGGATGACCGCATGATGGCGGTCGCCAATGTCGACGCCGTGTTCATGCACTGCCTGCCGGCGCACCGGGGCGAAGAGGTCACCGGTGACGTCATCGACGGGCCTCAGAGCGTCGTCTGGGACGAGGCGGAAAATCGCCTGCATGTCCAGAAAGCGCTGATGGAGTTCCTGCTGCTGGGGCGTCTGGGAGCAGGGGCTTCTTGATATCTCGGGGCCGAGGCCTCGGTCAGAGAGCAGGACCGTCTTCCGGCGGTCCGGTCTCGCCGGCGCTGCGCACAAAATGAAAAAGGACGCCGCAGCGTCCTTTTTTCTGGCGCAAGCCCCGGGGGCCTGGATCAGGCCAGAGCCTTGATCGCGATCGACAGGCGGCTCTTGTGGCGAGCTGCCTTGTTCTTGTGGATGATCTGCTTGTCAGCCACGCGGTCGATGACAGCGCTGGCCTTGCGGAAGACTTCGTTGGCGGCGGTCTGATCGCCCGCTTCGATGGCCTGGCGCACGCGCTTGATGGCGGTGCGCAGCATCGAACGCATGCTGGCGTTGTGTTTGTTATGAGCGACGGCCTGGCGGGCGCGCTTGCGAGCTTGAGCGGAATTAGCCATAAAAGTATTTGTATTCGGGGTTGCGTCAAAGACAGCGATTTTAGCCTATGAACGCCGGCGTGTAAAGTCTTTCGGACGAAAACCGAATAAAAACAAGGCGCTGAAATAGCCCAGGACGGCCAGGGCCAGCACGGCCGTCAGCCAGGCGGCCCGGATGCCCGGATGGGCACCCAGGGCGATCCAGTCCAGGTGGCGGTCGGCGGCCAGCAGCACGGCGGCCAGGACAGCCAAGGCAGGCAGCAGGCGCAGGCAGAAGCGGGGCCAGCCGGGCAGGGGGGTGTAGAGCCCCCGGCGACGCAGCAGGATCACCAGAGTCAGGGCGTTGGCGCTGGCGCCCAGGCCGATGGACAAGGCCAGTCCCGCATGGGCCAGCCAGGGCACCAGGGCCAGATTCAGCAACTGGGTAAACACCAGCACGGCGATGGCGATGCGCACCGGGGTGCGGATGTCCTGCTTGGCGTAGAAGCCCGGGGCCAGGATCTTGATCGCCAACAGGCCGAGCAGGCCGACGGCGTAGGCCATGACGGCCAGTTGGGTCTGGGCCACGTCGGCAGGAGAGAAGGCGCCATAGTTGAACAGAACGGCCACCAGGCCGTCGGACAGCAGCGCCATGCCCAGGGCGGCCGGCAGGCCCAGCAGCAGCACCAGGCGCAGGCCCCAGTCCAGCAGGGCGTTGTAGGCCGCGTGATCCTGGCGCCCATGGGCCGCCGACAGACTGGGCAGCAGCACCGTGCCCAGGGCGACGCCCAGCAGGGCGGTGGGGAATTCCATCAGACGGTCGGCGAAGGACAGCCAGGTGACGCTGCCCGGCGCAAGCCAGGTGGCGATATTGGTGTTGATCAGCAAGGATAACTGGGCGACCGACACCCCCAGAGTGGCCGGCAGCATCTGCCGCAGGATGCGGCGCACCGTCGGATCGCCCCAGGCCGCCCGCAGGCCCAGACCCCAGCGCGGCAGCAGGCCCAAGCGGCCCAATGCGACCCACTGCACGGCCAGTTGCAGCACGCCGCCGATCATGACGCCCGCCGCCAGGGCGTGGATGGGTTCGGCCATGCGGTCGGCCAGCAGCAGGCTGGCGCCGATCATCGACAGGTTCAGCAGGACCGGGGTAAAGGCCGGGACGGCAAAGCGGCTGAAGGTGTTGAGGACGCCCGAGGCGAAAGCCACCAGCGACATGCAGATGATGTAGGGGAACATCAACCGGGTCATCCAGACGGCCTCGCCGAATTCGTGGGCGCGATCGGCGTTGCGCATGCCGCTGGCCATGGCGGTGACGACCCAGGTCGCGCCGAGCATGCCGACGAGCGTGACGCCGCACAGGGCGACGAACAACAGCAGGGCTACCCGATCCAGCAGACGGCGCAGGGTTTCATGGTCGCCGCGCTGGCGGACTTCTCCCAGGATAGGGACGAATGCCTGGGAAAATGCGCCTTCGGCGAACAGGCGGCGCAGCAGATTGGGGATGCGGAAAGCAACCCAGAACGCGTCCGTCAGCGGCCCCGCGCCATACATCGACGCGATGAGCACATCGCGCAACATGCCGGTGACCCGGGAAAACAGAGTCAGGCCGCTGATCGTCGCGGCCGAACGCAAAAGGCTCAATTATTTCGGTGCCATGCGGATGGCGCCGTCCAGACGGATCGTTTCGCCGTTGAGCATGTCGTTCTCGAAGATCGAGAGCACCAGCTTGGCGTAGTCCTCGGGACGGCCCAGGCGCGGAGGGAAGGGCACGCTGGCCGCCAGGGAGTCCTGCACTTCCTGGGGCATGCCGAATATCATGGGCGTGCCGAAGATGCCCGGGGCGATGGTCATGCAGCGGATGCCCAGGCGCGACAGGTCGCGGGCGATGGCCAGGGTCATGCCGACGATGCCGGCCTTGGAGGCCGCGTAGGCGGATTGGCCGATCTGGCCGTCGTAGGCGGCGACCGAGGCGGTGTTGACGAGCACGCCGCGCTCGCCCGTGGCCTGCGGTTCGTTGGCCGACATGGCCTGGGCGGCCAGCCGGGCCATATTGAAGGAGCCGATCAGGTTGATGTCGATCACGCGGCGAAACAGAGACAGTTCGTGCGGACCGTTTTTGCCGACGATGCGCGAAGCAGGCGCGATGCCGGCGCAATTGACCAGGCCGCGCAGCGTGCCTTGCGCCAGGGCGGCGTCGACGGCCGCCTGTGCGTCGGCTTCGGCGGTGACGTCGCAATGGATATAGGTCTGGCCGAGTTCAGCGGCGAGGGCCTGTCCGGCTTCGTCCTGGACGTCGGCCAGGACCACGCGGGCGCCCTGGGCGGTCAGGGCGCGGGCCGTGCCGGCGCCCAGGCCCGAGGCACCGCCGGTGATGAGGATGACTTGATTGCGGATGTCCATGGCGATGTCCGGTTCCGGTCGCGGGTCAGGCGGCGTGGTGCGCGCGCAGGATGTCGAGGATGCGGTTGCGGATCTCGTCGACCGAGCCCACACCCGAGATCTGAGCATAGCGGGGCGCTTCGACGGCGCCGGTGGCGGCCCAGCCGGAGTAGTAGTCCACCAGCGGGCGGGTCTGATCGCGGTAGACCGACAGGCGGTGACGCACGGTGTCCTCGCGGTCATCGTCGCGCTGGATCAGGGGTTCACCAGTCTCGTCATCCAGTCCTGCGCGTTTGGGCGGGTTGAATTTGAGATGATAGGTGCGGCCGCTGGCCACGTGCACACGCCGGCCGCTCATGCGCTCGATGATGTTTTCCTCGGGGACGGTGATCTCGATCACGTAGTCCAGCGGTACATGGGCGTTCTTCAGCGCGTCGGCCTGGGGAATGGTGCGCGGGAAGCCGTCGAACAGGTAGCCGGCCTTGCAGTCGGGCTGTTGCAGGCGGTCACGGACCAGGCCAATGATGATGTCGTCGGAGACCAGGCCACCGCTGTCCATGATTTTCTTGGCTTCCAGGCCCAGCGGGGTCTGCGCCTTGACTGCTGCGCGCAGCATGTCGCCGGTCGAAATCTGCGGAATGCCGAATGTTTCGGTGATGTAGGCCGCCTGGGTGCCTTTTCCCGCCCCGGGGGGGCCGAGCAGAATCAAACGCATGATGTCCTCCGATTAATCACTTTTCTTCAAATTTTTCCGATTATGCCGCAATGCAGCAAATCCTGCATCGATTCAGGTCAACGCGGGCGGGGAGCCGCCGTGGTCGAACAGGGCGCGCACTCGGGCCAGATCTTCAGGGGTGTCCACCCCGCGCGCCGGAATGGCATCGGCGGTGTGGACCAGGATGGAAAAGCCCTGTTCCAGGGCGCGCAGTTGCTCCAGGGCCTCGACGCGTTCGAGCCGGCCCGGGGGCAGTGTCGGGAATTGCCGCAGGAAACCGGCACGGTAGGCATACAGGCCGATGTGCAGCCAGGCCGGCAGCCCCGGGGCCAGGTGCTGCCGGCCGTCGGCCAGCGCGTCTCGGGCCCAGGGAATGGGGGCGCGGGAAAAATACAGGGCGCGGGCGTCGGCGCCGCAGACGACCTTGACCGCGTTCGGATTGAACAGGGTCTCGGCGTCGAGGATGGGCGCTGCACAGGTGGCGATGGCGGCGTCGGGACGCTGCGCCAACAGGATGGCCACGGCATCGATCAGGGCGGGCTCGATCAGCGGCTCGTCGCCCTGAACGTTGACCACGATGGCGTCGTCATCCAGGCCCAGCGTCGTGGCGACCTCGGCCAGCCGGTCGGTGCCCGTGGGGTGATCGACGCGCGTCATCAGGGCTTCGATGCCATGTTCAGCCGCCGCACGGGCGATGTCGGCGTGGTCGGTGGCGATCAGGACCCGGCCAGCGCCTGAACGGGCGGCCTGGCGCGCAGTGCGTACCACCATCGGCAGGCCGCCCAGGTCCAGCAGCGGCTTGCCGGGCAAGCGGGTGGACGCGGCGCGCGCCGGGATGACGACGGTGAAATTCATGCAGTCTTTGTGTGTGGGTCGGCTTGGTGCGGTCATTCCGACGGCGCCACGTCCAGCGAGCGGGCCTCGGTGGGCAGCATGATGGGCACACCGTCGCGGATGGGGAAGGCCAGGCGGTCGGCCGCGCAGACCAGTTCCTGGCGTTCGCGGTCGTGGCGCAGTGTGCTCTTGCAGACGGGGCAGACCAGGATTTGCAGCAGGCGGGTTTCCATGAGAGCGTGGATATCCGGAAAGAGGGGAAGCCTAGAGTGTAATGCCTGCCGCCGCGCTTGTGCGATGCGGATGCGCGGAGCATGGGACGTCCGCGCGCCGACTCATGGGGCGCGGGCCCGCCTGTGCGCGGCGACGGCCTGCAGCGCCCGGTCGACCTCGTCCAGCCAATTGGGGTCGGAGAACACCGGGGCCGCCCGCACGGTCCACAGGCGGGGATCGTGCGGCGGGACGCATTTCACGGCGTCCTTGGGGGTGATCAGGATCGGACCAGGTGGCAGATCACGGAGTACACCAGGCGGAATGGCCTGATGGTCGGGAATGCGCAGGGTACGTGACAGGGTGACGCCGGCGGCGCGCAGCATGGCGAAGAAGCGTTCGGGTTGGCCGATGCCCGCTGCCGCGCTGCAGGGGAGCGTGCCGTGTTCGGCGTGCCAGTCTGTCCAGGGCAGGTCGCGACCGCTGGCCAGATGGGTGGCGCCTTCTGGTTCCAGGCGCATGAGGACGGCGCGCGGCGCGTGTCCGATGTCCGCATGCGTGCTCGTATGGGTGTCCGTGCCGCCGCCCGTGCTCGCCGCAGACACGGGCGGCGGCACGGGCTCGTCAGCCGCCAGATGGGTGATGAGCCAGTCGGCCTGTGTCAGCCGGGGCGGCGGTTCTCGCAGAGGGCCGGCCGGCAGCAGGCGTCCATTGCCCACGCCGCGCCCGTCCTGGACGATGAGTTCCAGATCGCGTGCCAGCGCTGTGTGTTGCAGGCCGTCGTCGGCGATCAGTACATCCACTTCCGGATGGGCGGCCAGCAGGGTCGCTGCCGCCCGGGCGCGTCGGGGATGAACGGCGACCGGCGCTCCGGTGGCCGTGTGGATCAGCGCAGGTTCGTCGCCCAGTCGGGGGGCGTCGCCGCCCGCATCGCTCAGACGGGGTTCGGGGCCCACAGTGACACCGTAGCCTCGGCTGACGATGCCGGGATGCCAGCCGCGTGCTTGCAGGGCCTGGCAGACGGCGATGGTGACCGGTGTCTTGCCGGTCCCGCCGACCAGGATGTTGCCCACGACCAGGACCGGCACCGGGGCCTGCCAGGCGGTCCGGGCCTGGGCGCGCAGGCGTCGTGCCGACAGCCGGCCATAGAGCCAGGCCAGAGGCAGGAGCAGGGTGCTTGTCACGCCGCGCCGGCGCCAGACCGCCAGCATGCAGTCTTCGAGCTGGCGGCTCACATGGCCTCCTTGGGGCGGCCCGGCGCGCTCATCGTACCCCCTTGGCGCTGCGCGCCATCCCCCCTGGGGGGAGTTCGCGCTTGGGGCGGCCCGGCGCGCTCACGGCCTCGCCTGGGTCAGGAAATGGACCTTGCCGATGTGCGCGAGGCGGGCGGCTTCCAGAGCGCGGACTACGGCGGCGTGCGTGGCCTGGCCGTCGGCGTCGATGCGCAGGGCGAGGTCAGGCTTGTCCGCCGCTGCCTGGCGCAGGGCGTCGGCCAGGGCGATGTCGTTCGTCGCATCGACGAAATGGCCGTCCAGTGCATACAGGCCGTCGCGGCTGATGGCCAGTTCCAGGAAGGGCGAGGTGTCCGGCGCTTCGGCCTGGGCCTGGGGCAGGGCGACCTGCAACTGGCGGTGGCGGGTGAAGGACGTCGAGGCTGCCAGGAAAATCAGGATCACCAGCAGCACGTCGATCAGCGGGATCAGGTTGATCTCGGGCTCGTCGTGGGCGCGGCGGTGGTGAAAGTTCATGTCGCGGCGCGCCGGCTGATCAGGCGGTTCAAGGTTTCGGCCTCGCGTTCCATGGTGTGCAGGAAATATTCGACGCGGGAACGGAAATAGCGGTGAAAGGCCAGCGCGGGGATGGCGATCAGGATGCCGAAGCCCGTGTTGTACAGAGCGATGGAGATGCCCCGGGCCAGTTGGGCCGGGTCGCCGCCGGCGGGGTCGTAGGCGCCGAAGATCTCGATCATGCCGATCACGGTGCCAAACAGGCCCAGCAGCGGGGCGATGACGGAAATCGTCGCCAGGGCGGGCAGGTAGCGGTTCAGTCGCCAGGACACGTCGCGACCGACGGCCTCGACGGCGGCCAGCCGCCAGGCGTCGTCCTGATGCCGATGGGCGGCGATCTCGGCAAGGATGCGGCCCATGGGGCTGCCGCGTGCGAGGCGCAGCACGGCGTCGGGATCGTCCTGCTGCCGGCGCACCAGTTCGAGCACCTGTTCGGGCAGGCCGGCAGGCATGACCTGGCGGGCGCGCAGGGCCAGGAATCGTTCTATGATGATTGCCAGCGTGATGACCGAGGTGGCAACGAGCAGCCAGATCGGCCAGCCGGCCGCGTGAATGATGTCCAGCACAGTCCTGATCCTTAGGGATGAGCCCGGACATGTGCCAGTCCCAGTGGACTGGCACATGCCTGGAGAATCCGAGCGGCGTGCAAGCCGCAAGGTGGACGCACGCGCCGGAAGGCGCAGCGTGGAGGCATTTTACCGCTGGGCCGCCCCAAGGTAAAAAGCGCCCTCTTGGGGGGGGGCAGCAAGCCGAAGGTGCAGCGTGGGGGGCTTTTTAAAGCCTGAACTTGAATCAGGGCGCGGCTTTCCCGCCGGTATCCACAGTTCCTGTGGATAATTCTGTGCACAAGAGCCCGGAGGCGCACGTTTCATGGCCCTTCGAACTAGATTGGTTATTTTTTGCACACCTGGCGATAAATTTTCAATTAATTAAAAATCAATGACTTAGGTTGATTTTTTGAAGTGAATATTGATGAGTCATCTTGATACGCCCGAAAACAGGCGAGTTTGACAAACCGAGGCTTTCTGTGGATAGGTTTCAATGAGTTTTTCGGCTTCAAGGCCTGTGGAGCGCGGTGTTTCGGGAGGTGACACGGTTTTGACCGTGTCGCAGCTCAATCGCCGGGTGGCGCAATTGCTGGAGGACGGCGTGCCGCGTCTTTGGGTGGCAGGCGAGATTTCCAACTTCACCCGGGCGGCTTCCGGACACTGGTATTTCTCCATCAAGGACGAGGCTGCCGCTGTGCGTGCGGTGATGTTTCGCGGGCGCGCCCAGGCGGTGGGATTCGTCCCCGAGATCGGTGGACGCTACGAGTTCCGTGTTCAGGTCTCGCTGTACGAGCCCCGGGGCGATTACCAGGTGCAGGTCGATTCCCTGCGTCAGGCGGGGCGGGGTGATCTGCACGAGGCGTTCCTGCGCCTGCGCGACCGGCTCACGGACGAGGGCCTGATCGATCCGGCGCGGCGGCGACCGTTGCCGGTCCTGCCCCGGACGGTGGGGGTCGTGACCTCGCTGTCGGCGGCGGCCCTGCGCGATGTGCTGGCCGTCATGGCGCGGCGTGCGCCGCACGTGCGCGTCATCATCTATCCGGCTCAGGTCCAGGGGCGCGACGCTGCGCCACAACTGTGCGCGGCACTGGACCGGGCCGCCGAGCGGGCCGAGATCGACACCTTGCTGCTGGTGCGTGGCGGCGGCAGTCTGGAAGACTTGTGGTGCTTCAATGACGAGGCGCTGGCGCGCCGCATTGCCGCCAGTCCGGTGCCGGTCGTCAGCGGGGTAGGACACGAAACGGATTTCACCATCGCCGATTTCGTGGCCGACCTGCGTGCGCCCACGCCGACGGCGGCGGCCGAACTGTGCTGCGAGGATCGTACGCAGGTTCTGGGCCGCCTGCGGGCCGCGCGCGATCTGCTGATCCGGGGCCAGCAGCGCCGTCTGGAACACGCGGCCATCCGCCTGGACCGGGCGCGTGCCCAACTCGTGTCCCCGGCCCAGCGTCTGCAATTGCGGCGTCAGCGCCTGGAACTCGCCGCACGGCGGTTGCAGGCGGGTCTGGATCGCCTGCTGCGGGAACGCCGCCAGCGCCCGCCGGTCGCGCTGGAGCGTCTGTCTTCGGGCCTGGATGGTCTGTTGCAGCGCCGCCATCGGCGGTTGGATGCGGTCCTGGCCGCCTTGGGTGCGCTGGACCCGCATCGGGTGCTGGGGCGTGGCTATGCACTGGTTCGCCAGGTCGACGGGACGATCGTCAAAAATGCGTTAGACTTGAAGATTCATGAGCCCATCGAGATCGAGTTTGGCCAGGGCCGTGCCCAGGCCGAGGTCACCCGAACTGATTTTCTTTGAAGGAACTGTCATGGCTTTTACTCTGCCGCCGCTGCCTTATGCA
This sequence comes from Castellaniella sp., assembly GCF_049650445.1. GTDB lineage: Bacteria > Pseudomonadota > Gammaproteobacteria > Burkholderiales > Burkholderiaceae_B > Castellaniella. Next base: position 72,427 of record NZ_JBASAD010000017.1, read on the forward strand.
ATGGACGCTCTGGCGCCCCATATTTCCCAAGAAACGCTGGAATACCACTACGGCAAGCATCATCAGGCCTACGTCACGAACCTGAACAAGGCGGTCGAAGGGACTGATATGGCCTCCCTGAGCCTGGAAGACGTGATCCGCAAGTCCAGCGGCGGCGTGTTCAACAACGCGGCCCAGGTCTGGAACCACACCTTCTACTGGAACAGCCTGTCGCCCAAGGGCGGCGGTGAGCCTGCCGGTGCGCTGCGCCAGGCCATTGAAGCCAAGTGGGGCAGTGTGGATGCCTTCAAGACGGCCTTCACCCAATCCGCCGCCGGCAACTTCGGTTCCGGCTGGACCTGGTTGGTCAAGAAGACCGATGGCAGCCTGGACATCGTCAACACCAGCAACGCCGGCACCGTCGTCAACACTGCCGACAAGGCCCTGCTGACCTGTGACGTGTGGGAACACGCCTATTACATCGACTATCGCAACGCCCGTCCCAAGTACCTGGAAAATTTCTGGAACCTGGTGAACTGGGACTTCGCGGCGGCCAACCTCGGATGAGATCGGGCATGAAATGGTCCCTGCGGACCATTTCATGCCTATCGAATCGGAGCGCCTTGCAAGGCGCGACGTGGGGGGATGCCACAATTTGGAAGTGGCTCCAGCCTGACGAATCCAGGTGTGGATCACCTCCGCAAAAACGGCGAACGCGACACTGCGTCCGCCGTTTTTTTACCGCAGGGCCGCCCCAAGGTAAAAGGCACCCCCTCGGGGGGCAGCAAGCAGGCGAAGCCTGTGCAGCGTGGGGGCCTGTTCTATGTATGGAACCAATGATGACGCACGCTCACGCTGACGCCCCCGATCTGTTGCCGGAAAAGATTCAGAACGAAAATATCTGGCGCTTGTCGATTGCCCAGGCGCTGGCCGGCGCGAACGCGGTGGTGGTCTACGCCACGGGTGCCATCGTCGGCGACCAGTTGGCGCCTTCGCCGGTGCTGGCGACGCTGCCTATTTCGATTTTCGTGGTGGGGATGGCGGCCTGCATTCTGCCTGCGGGCGCGCTTGCCCGACGGCATGGGCGGCTTGCAGCCTTCCTGGCCGGGACCGGTGCCGGTGTGCTGGCCGGTCTGCTGGCCATGTGCGCCGTGTTGCTGGGATCGTTCTGGCTATTTTGCCTGTCGACCTTTTTCGGTGGCGGCTATGCCGCCGTGGTGCTGTCGTTTCGCTTTGCGGCCACCGACGGCGTCGCGCCGGGCCGGCGTGCCCGCGCGCTTTCGCTGGTCATGGCCGGAGGCGTCGCGGCAGGGGTCGTCGGGCCGCAACTGGTCACCTACACGATGGATTGGTGGCCGCCGCATCGCTTCACGGCCACGTATCTGATGCAGGCTGTCGTGGCGGCACTGTCCGCCCTGATCCTGCTGGGGGTGAAGCTGCCCCTGCCCACTGCTCAGGAAATCGCCGGTGGGCGGCCTTTGGGATTCATCGCGCGCCAGCCGCGTTTCATTGCTGCGGCGACGTGCGGGGCGGTGACTTATCTGCTGATGAATTTTCTGATGACCTCCGCCCCGCTGGCGATGCACATGAGCGGGCATTCCCAGGAATCCGCCAACTGGGGCCTGCAATGGCATGTGATCGCCATGTACGGACCCAGTTTTTTCACGGGCAGCCTGATCACGCGCTGGGGTGCCAACCGCGTGGTGGCGGCAGGCCTGGTGCTGACCGGCTTGTCCGCTGCGGTCGGCTTGGGTGGCGTGGACGTGTCGCATTTTTGGGTGACGCTGATTCTGCTGGGGCTGGGCTGGAACTTCGGTTTCCTGGGCGCATCCGCGCTGGTGCTCGAATGCCACAGGCCCGAGGAAAAGACCCGGGTCCAGTCGCTCAACGATTTCATCGTGTTCGGCCTGATGGCGATCGGTTCGTTCTCGTCGGGCGGGCTGCTCGCCGCCTATGGCTGGGATGTGGTGTTGTGGGTGTCCTTTGCGCCGCTCGTGCTGGCCTTCGCCGCGCTGGCCATGATGGCCGGGCGCAAGGACTCCGACCTTGAGCAGCAGGAGAACACAGCGTCCTGATCCTCGGGGACCCGGGGCGGTGCCGTCCTGCGGCGCGGGGCGATACGGTGCTTCAGCGCGTCACACGGTCGCCCACCCGGACGCCGGCACGGGCGAACCAGCCCCGGTTCATTTCCAGGGTCTGGGTGATGGGGCCCGGCGGGCAATGTGGGTCCAGGCTGCGTGGCTGCATGTCCTGGATGTCGATGATGCGCCCGTCCCGGTCGATGAAGGCGATGGACAGGGGGATGAGGGTGTTCTTCATCCAGAAGCAATGGATGTCCGGCTCGCCCAGTTCGAACAGCATGCCGGCGTCGGCCGCCATCGTGCTCCGGTGCATCAGCCCTTCGCTCAGTGCCTCGGGCGTGGCGGCGTATTCCGCTTGAATGGCATGACCGCCCACCTGCAGCGTCACGGTCGGCAGCGGCGGCTGTGCGGTCGCTGAACAGATGGCCAGTAGGCCTGTCAGCAGTAAAACGGTGGCTGGGGTTCTCTTCATTAAGCCATATTACAGGCAAAAAAATAGGGCGCTTCGCTGCGCCCTCGGCTTGCACCCACCGCGGCCTGCATGCCGCTCGGATTCGTCTGACATAGGACAGTCCGTCTGGAATGCCCTATGTCCCGCCTCATCCCCGCATCGCGTTAAAATGAAAGAGAGTATTCCGACCCTGTGTTTCAGGCGGCGGAGATGTTCAAGGCCTGTTTGCCTTTCGGACCCTGCGCGATATCGAAAACGACCTTCTGCCCTTCTTTCAGGGTCTTGAAGCCGTTCATCTGAATGGATGAAAAATGTGCGAAAAGGTCTTCGCCCCCGTTGTCGGGGGTAATGAAGCCAAAGCCCTTGGCGTCATTGAACCATTTGACCGTTCCAGTCAGCTTTTGTGACTCTCCGGCGTTTTCGATGGATTCCGACATGCAAACTGCCTCTCGACTATAGTGTAGGGTTTGAACGGACCCCGGCTACCCATAGGGTGGCCTGCGGGACACGACGATCATGCTGAATTCCGCATCGTTCAGTCAACTATGGAAACCACTAGGTTCTGATTCACATGCCGACCGATATTCAAAATCAGCAGCAACTGGTGCGTGAAGCCGCGCCGGTGCGCCTCGCGCCGCCGCCGATGTATCAGGTCGTGTTGCTGAACGACGACTACACACCGATGGATTTCGTGGTCCACGTGTTGCAGCGGGTCTTTCACAAGGGCGGCGAGGAAGCCGAGCGGATCATGCTGCAGGTCCACCACCAGGGTCGGGGCGTCTGCGGCATCTACACGCGTGACGTGGCCGCCACCCGGGTCGATGCCGTACTGCATCTGGCCCATGCCGACCAGCATCCCCTGCAATGCCTGATGGAACCAGTGCCATTTTTTTGACGCCGGGCCTTTTCCTCTCCCCGGCTCAGTGCCCACGTGCGCTTTGAAAGACCCGAGAACCAGTCCTAGGGACGATCCCGAGTTCCCGTGCGCCAAACGGCGGGCTGTTTTAGTCATAGAATAGGCATAACGGATTGCTTGATCCGCTCCGATATGCAATGGAGGAAGCGTGATTTCCGAAGAACTCGAAGTCAGCCTGCACATGGCGTTTGTCGAGGCCCGCGCCGCTCGACACGAATTCATCACCGTGGAGCATTTGCTGCTGTCCCTGCTGGACAATGCTTCAGCCGTCGAAGTCCTGCGCGCCTGCGCGGCGGACGTCGAATTGCTGCGTCAGGACTTGCGCAAGTTCATCGTCGAGAACACGCCGGTCTTCCCCGGCGAGGGCGACGTCGACACGCAACCCACGCTGGGTTTCCAGCGCGTGATCCAGCGCGCCATCATGCACGTGTCCTCCAACGGGTCCAGCAAGAACGCCGTGACCGGTGCCAACGTGCTGGTCGCCATGTATGGCGAAAAGGACTCGCACGCGGTGTATTTCCTGGTGCAGCAGGGGGTGTCCCGGCTGGATGTGGTCAATTACCTGTCCCACGGCATCACCAAGGTCTCCGAGGAACCTCCGGCGGCGGAAAATCCGCGTCTGGAGCCGCCTGCCGCCGACCCGAAGGCCGAGCAGCAGAAGTCGCCCCTGGAAACCTATGCCACGGACCTCAATGCCGAGGCCCTCAAGGGCCGCATCGATCCGCTGATCGGTCGCGAGGACGAGGTCGAGCGCGTCATCCAGGTGCTGTGCCGCCGGCGCAAGAACAATCCTCTGCTGGTGGGTGAGGCCGGAGTCGGCAAGACCGCCATTGCCGAGGGCCTGGCCTGGCGCATCACCCAGGGCGACGTGCCCGAAGTCCTGAACGAGACCCAGGTCTACGCGCTGGACATGGGCGCGCTGCTGGCGGGCACCAAGTACCGGGGCGACTTCGAACAGCGCCTGAAGCTGGTGCTCAAGGCCCTGAAGGACAACCGCCATGCGGTGCTGTTCATCGATGAAATTCACACGCTGATCGGCGCGGGCTCCGCATCGGGCGGCACGCTGGACGCCTCCAACCTGCTCAAGCCGGCGCTGTCCTCCGGCTACCTGAAGTGCATCGGAGCGACCACCTACACCGAATACCGCGGCGTCTTCGAAAAGGATCATGCGCTGGCGCGGCGCTTCCAGAAGATCGACATCCCCGAGCCGACCGTCGAGCAGACCATCCGCATCCTGCGTGGCCTGAAGGCGCGCTTCGAGGCCCACCACCAGGTGCGCTATTCGGGGGCGGCGATCACGGCGGCGGCGGAACTGGCCGCGCGCCACATCAGCGACCGCTTCCTGCCGGACAAGGCCATCGACGTGATCGACGAGGCCGGCGCCGCCCAGCGCCTGCTGCCCAAGTCGCGCCAGAAAAAACTCATCGGCCGTGCCGAGATTCAGACCACGGTGGCGCGCATCGCCCGCATCCCGCCGCAGAACGTGTCCACGGACGACCGCAACAAGCTCGCCACGCTGGAACGCGACCTGAAGGCTGTCGTGTTCGGTCAGGATCAGGCCATTTCTGCGCTGGCTGCCTCGATCAAGATGGCGCGCTCGGGCTTGGGCCGCCCTGACAAGCCGATCGGCTGCTTCCTGTTTTCCGGCCCGACGGGCGTGGGCAAGACCGAGGTCGCGCGCCAGCTGGCCTTCGTCCTGGGCATCGAGTTGCTGCGCTTCGACATGTCCGAATACATGGAACGCCACACCGTGTCGCGCCTGATCGGCGCGCCGCCGGGCTACGTCGGTTTCGACCAGGGCGGCCTGCTGACCGAGGCCGTGACCAAGCAGCCGCATTGCGTGCTGCTGCTCGACGAAATCGAAAAAGCACACCCGGACGTCTACAACATCCTGCTGCAGGTCATGGACCACGGCACGCTGACCGACAACAATGGCCGCAAGGCCGACTTCCGCAACGTGATCCTGGTGATGACCACCAATGCGGGCGCCGACACGCTGAACCGCAACGCCATCGGCTTCGCCGCGCCGCAGCGCACGGGCGACGAGATGGCCGAAATCAAGCGCCAGTTCACGCCCGAGTTCCGCAACCGGCTGGATGCGATCATCGGCTTCGAGTCGCTGCCGCGCGAGGTCATCCTCCAGGTCGTGGACAAGTTCCTCATGCAGCTCGAGGACCAGCTTCACGACAAGCACGTCGATGTCCTGTTCACGCAGGCGCTGCGCGACCATCTGGCCCGGGCAGGCTTCGATCCGGCGATGGGCGCACGGCCCATGCAGCGCCTGATCCAGGACACCATCCGTCGGGCCCTGGCCGATGAACTGTTGTTCGGTCGTCTGGTGCACGGCGGGCGGGTCGAGGTCGATCTGGACGCCAACGAGCAGGTCGTGCTGGTCTTCCCCGAGGGTGACCAGGGCACGGGGGTCGTGCCCGAGCCTTCCCGGCCCGAGCCCGAGCTCGTGGACTAGGGCCGGGCCGATGCACGTGAACAGGCCCTGATGCCGCGCGGGCCCCTGATCGCCTGTCCGCATTGCGACACGCTGCACGTCCGGCTCGATCCGGGCGTGCGCGGTCGGGCCGAATGCCGCTGTTGCGGCACCGAACTCTACCGACGCGGCTGGCTGTCACTGGCTCAATGGGTGGCGCTGGGCTGGACCTGCCTGGTGGTGTTCGCCATCGCTCAGTGGTTTCCCATCGTTCGCCTGTCGATCCAGGGGCTGGACCTCAGCCTGACTTACTGGCAGGCGCTGCGTCTGTGCTGGGATCGCGGCTATTACGGGGTCTCGCTGATGACGGGGCTGGCCGGATTCTGGTTCCCGCTGTTGCAGATCGCTCTGACGCTGTGGGTGATGCAGGCGATCGCGGCGCGGCGTCCGCCGCCCGACCTGGGGCGTGTGTTGCGCCTGCTGGGGCGGCTGGCGCCCTGGTCGATGGCGACGGTGCTGATCCTGGCCATCCTGGTGTCGGTCGTCAAGGTCGCCAGCCTGGCGCGCCTGCAGGTGGAACCCGGCATGCTGGGTTTTCTCGCACTGTGCTTCCTGCTGACCGGATTGGGTCGCTGGGACGCTCACGCCTTGTGGCGTCAGGCGGAGGACGCCGGTCTGGTGCCGGTGTCCGGCGCGCAGGGGCGGGGGCGGGTGTGCGACGCCTGCGGCTGCGTCCAGCCCCATCCCGCATCCGGCCACTGCCTGCGCTGCGGCGCGGACATGGGTCACGCCCGTCACGGCAGTGTGGCGCAAGTCTGGGCCCTGGTCCTGGCGGCGGCCATTTTCTACATTCCCGCGAATGCGCTGCCGATCATGGAGGTCCGGACGGCGCTGGGCCGCAGCGATCACACCATTCTGGGCGGGGTGATCGAGCTGTGGCGTTATGGCTCCTGGGATCTGGCCGTCATCGTCTTCGTGGCCAGCGTCCTGGTGCCGGTGACCAAGCTGTTCGCACTGGCTTTTTTGCTGCTGCGCGATCGTCCCATGGGCGCGCGCGTCCAGCGACAGCGCACGCGCCTGTACGAGGTGGTCGAATTCATCGGACAGTGGTCCATGCTGGACGTTTTTGTCGTCGTGCTCATGGCGGGCATGGCGAATTTCCCAGGCCTGTCGCAGATCAGCGCCGGGCCTGCCGCCTTGAATTTCGGTGCCGTGGTCGTGCTCACGATGGTGGCGGCGATGCGCTATGATCCGCGTCGAGGCTGGGATGTCCTGCGGGACACCTGGCTGGCAAAGGAACCCCATGGACACTGAGGACACGCCCGCTCAAGCCCCGAACGATCCGGTCGGTGCCGTGCGCCCCAACGAGGACACGCGTTCCTCTCAGGGCGCCGCGGCGCCCGTGATCCGGCCCGGTCGGTCGCTGCACTGGTCCTGGGTCTGGCTGGTGCCGTTGCTGGCGCTGGCGGTGGGGCTGTCCTTGCTGGCTTCGGTCTGGGTCCGCAACGGGCCGGTGATCACCATCGATTTTCTGTCGGCGGCCGGCGTCGAGGTCGGCCAGACCAAACTGCGCTACCGCGACGTGGTGGTGGGCGAGGTGGCGGACGTGCGGGTGGCCGGAGACCGCCAGCACGTACAGGTGGACGTGCAACTGCGCCGCGAGGGGGCCGAATACATCACGCAGAAGGACTCCAAGTTCTGGATCGTCCGTCCCCAGGTCAGCCTGGCGGGAGTTTCCGGCCTGGACACGCTGCTGTCGGGGGTCTATCTCAGCGTGGACGCGCCCACCGTGCTGCCCACGGGTGATCCAGTCCGCAAATTCCAGGGCCTGAGCAATTCACCGGAGGTGCTCAGTGGTCAGGTCGGCACTCGTTTCGTGTTGCACTCGGATACGCTGGGCTCGTTGCGGGTCGGATCGCGCATCCATTACCGCCGCATCGAGGTTGGTCGTGTCGTCAGCTACGAGATGACGCCGGACGGCCGTTCGGTCAATCTGCACATCTTCGTCGAAGCGCCCTATGACCGCTATGTGACGCCGGACACGCGTTTCTGGAACGACAGCGGCGTGGATATGTCGGTATCGCCGGAGGGTGTCCAGGTGCGCACCAGCGGCCTGTCGGCGATTCTGGACGGCGGTATTGCCTTTGCCCAGGCGGACGAGTCCACCGCTTACGAGGGAGCCGTGGATTCCGCACCGGCCGCTGCCGGCAGTGCGTATCGCTTGTTCGGTACGCGTGCCGATGCGCTGGCTGACCCGGATGGCGACCCCGTACCCATCGAATTGCGTTTCGACCAGTCGATCCGGGGCTTGAGCGTGGGGGCTGGCGTCGATTTCCGTGGCATTGCGATTGGCAAGGTGATCGATATCGATCTCGAGTTCGACGACGAGCACAAGCGCTTCTATTCCCGAGTGCGGGCTCAGCTCTATCCGATGCGCTTCAACAAAGCCTATCAGCGGCTCATGGACGCGGCTGGCGGTCTCGGGGGCGAGGCCCTGCTGCAGCCATTGATCAAGCGTGGCCTTCGGGCCCAGTTGCGCACCGCCAGCCTGTTGACCGGTCAGCAGTACGTGGCGCTGGATTTCTTTGCCGGCGAGGTGAACAAGCCCCTGGTGATGCTGGGAGATCCGGGCAGCGCCACGGGCTATCTGGTACCCACGGTGCAAGGGGATTTCGACCGGCTGCAGGGGCAACTCGGCAATATCGTCACCAAGCTGGACAAGCTGCCGATCGAGACGATCGGCCGGGATCTGGGCGACAGCCTGTCGGCCCTGAACCGTCTGTTGCGGCGTCTGGACACTCAGGTGGCGCCTCAGGCCAGTCGGGCGCTGTCCTCGGCCACCACGTCGCTGGACCGCATCGGCGAGGTGCTGGCCCCCGACGCACCCTTGCTGGGCGGGCTGCGGGATACCCTGGGCGAACTGGACCGGGCGGCGCGGGCCCTGCGTCTGCTGGCCGATACTTTGCAGGCCCGGCCCGACGCCCTGATCCGGGGGCGGGCACCCGATGCGATACGTTGATGAGAAGACAAGCATGAGGACCACGCCATGAGACGGACGCTATCGACCTGGGTGTGTCAGTTGGGTCTGGTCGGGCTGCTGGGGGGGTGCGCGGCGGCGCCGATCCGGTATTACAGCCTGGCGGCACCCGCGACGGACCAGCCCGTGTCCAGTGTGGCCGGCACTGCAGTACAGGCAGGCCTGTCGCTCGTGGTGACGCAGATTCCGGCTGAGGCCGAGCGTCCTCAACTGGTGGTGCGTGATCCGGCCCGGGACCCGGCGGTGCAGGTACTGAACGATTCACTTTGGGCGGCACCGCTGGGCGACCAGATTCACGCTGTCCTGGCCGAAGGGCTTGGTCGCCGGCTGGGGGCCGTGGATGCGCGCCGGCTGTCTGATGCACAAACCCGGTCCGTGCGGCGCATCGAGGTGCGGATCGACCGTTTCGATCTGGTCTGGGGGCGCTTTGTCGCGCTGGATGCGGACTGGACGGATCGTGCGCCCGGGGCTGACGGGCCTCGCCTGTGTCGGGCTTCGGTGCGCCTGCCTGCCACCGCAAGCGTGGCGGCGCTGGTCGAGGCCCAGCGCCAGGCGCTGGACCACCTGGCAGCGCTGATCGCGGCTGAGGCCTCGGACTCCCCAGCCGATTTACAAGGTGGTTCAACCCTGTCGGAGTCTGGTTGCACCTAGTCAATTTGGGGTTAACCATTATGGCGAAAACAGGTGCAACCTTTTAGCATTTCGCCTGATGCAGGCAGGGTTCTCCAGCCGGCACGATCAACGTGGAATGACCCCGAACATGGCTACTGTTACTTTGGGTGTAAAGGTCGATGAGGCGCTGCGTGAGCGCCTGAGGACCCTGGCGGATTCATTGGGCTGCACGCCGCACTGGCTGCACAAACAGGCCCTGCTCAGCTATATCGAAGCCATTGAGCGCGGCCAGGTGCCCGCCGAGATCGACCGGCGTGCGGATGCCGATTCCGCAGACGCTCCGGTGGAATCCGAACCTTCGGCACCGTTTCACGAATTCGCCCAGGAAGTCTTGCCGCAGTCCGTGTTGCGCGCCGCAATCACCGCCGCCTACCGCCGCCCGGAGCCCGAGTGCGTGGCCATGCTGGTGGACCAGGCCGAATCGGCGCAGCCCGATCAGGTCGAGGCCCTGGCGCGCCGCCTGGTGCAGACCCTGCGCGACAAACGCACCGGAGGTGGGGTCGAGGGGCTGATCCAGGAATTTTCGCTCTCCAGCCAGGAAGGCGTGGCCCTGATGTGCCTGGCCGAGGCGCTGCTGCGGATTCCCGACCAGGCCACGCGCGATGCCCTGATCCGCGACAAGATCAGCCATGGCGACTGGCGGGCGCACGTGGGCGAATCCCGCTCGCTGTTCGTCAACGCGGCCACCTGGGGCCTGCTGGTTACAGGCAAGCTGGTCAGCGTCAACAGCGAACAGAATCTGTCTCAGGCGCTGACGCGCCTGATCGCCAAGGGTGGCGAGCCACTGATCCGGCGTGGCGTGAACATGGCGATGCGCCTGATGGGCGAACAGTTCGTCACCGGCCAGACGATTTCGTCGGCCTTGGCGAACAGCCGCAAGTTCGAGGACATCGGCTTCCGCTATTCCTACGACATGCTGGGCGAGGCCGCCACCACGGCGCAGGACGCGGATCGCTACTATCAGTCCTACGAGCAGGCCATTCACGCCATCGGCAAGGCCTCGCAGGGGCGCGGCATCTACGAAGGCCCTGGCATTTCGATCAAGCTCTCGGCGCTGCATCCGCGCTATTCGCGCGCCCAGCGCGACCGTGTCATGGATGAACTGCTGCCGCGCATGGTCGAACTGGCCGCGCTGGCGCGCCGCTACGATATCGGTCTGAACATCGACGCCGAGGAAGCCGACCGCCTGGAACTGTCTCTGGACTTGCTGGAAGCCCTGTGCTTCGACGAACGCCTGCGCGGCTGGAACGGCATCGGCTTCGTCATTCAGGCTTACCAGAAGCGTGCGCCCTTCGTGATCGATTTCGTGATCGATCTGGCGCGCCGCAGCAAGCATCGCCTGATGGTCCGTCTGGTCAAGGGCGCCTACTGGGATTCCGAGATCAAGCGCGCCCAGGTCGATGGCCTGGAAGGCTATCCGGTCTACACGCGCAAGATTCACACCGACGTGTCCTATCTGGCCTGCGCGCACAAGCTGCTGTCCGCCCCGGAGGCTGTCTTTCCCCAGTTCGCCACCCACAACGCCCAGACGCTGGCTTCCATCTATCACATGGCGGGCGAGAACTACTATCCCGGGCAATATGAATTCCAGTGCCTGCATGGCATGGGCGAGCCGTTGTACGAAGAGGTCGTGGGTCCGGTTTCCAAGGGCCGCCTGAACCGACCCTGCCGTGTTTACGCGCCTGTGGGCACCCACGAAACCCTGCTGGCCTATCTGGTGCGCCGCCTGCTGGAAAACGGCGCGAACACATCATTCGTCAACCAGATCGGCGACCGCGATCTGCCCATCGATACGCTGATCGCAGACCCGGTCCGCAAGGCCCGCGCGCTCCACCCCCTGGGAGCGCCGCACGACCGCATTCCGTTGCCGCGCGATCTGTACCGGGCGCACGAAGACCGTGCCAACTCGGCCGGTCTGGACCTCAGCAACGAACATCGCCTGGGTTCGCTGGCGGCCGCGCTGCTGGGCGGCGCAGCCCAGACCTGGCGCGCCGCACCGGCCGGCCTCCAATGGCAGGACGAGCGTGCTTGCGCCGTCCTCAATCCGGCGGACCGCCGCGACGTGGTAGGCCAGGTGATCGAGGCCGACGAGGCGGACGTCCAGGCCGCCCTGAAGCGGGCCGAATACGCGGCGCCGATCTGGCAGGCCACGCCGGCCGCCGAACGGGCACAGTGCCTGCGGCATGCCGCGCAGTTGATGGAAGACGAAATGCAGTCGGCCATCGGTCTGATCGTGCGCGAAGCCGGCAAATCCTTCCCCAACGCCATCGCCGAAGTCCGCGAGGCCGTCGATTTCCTGCGCTACTACGCCGTGCGCATCGAGGAATCCTTCTCCAACGACAGCCACCGGCCGCTGGGTCCGGTGCTGTGCATCAGCCCCTGGAACTTCCCCCTGGCCATCTTCACCGGTCAGGTGGCCGCCGCGCTGGCTGCCGGCAACGTCGTGCTGGCCAAGCCGGCCGAGCAGACTGCGCTGATCGCCGCCTACGGCGTGTCGGTGCTGCATCGCGCCGGTGTCCCGGCCGATGCGATCCAGTTGCTGCCGGGCCGGGGCGAGACCGTTGGCGCAGCCCTGGTCGCCAGCCCGGCGGTGCGTGGTGTCATGTTCACCGGCTCGACCGAGGTCGCCCGGCTGATCGCCGCCACTCTGGCGGACCGCCTGGACGGCACGGGTCATCCCGTCCCCCTGATCGCCGAGACCGGTGGGCAGAATGCCCTGATCGTGGATTCCTCGGCGCTGACCGAACAGGTCGTCTTCGACGTGCTCAGTTCGGCCTTCGACTCGGCGGGCCAGCGCTGTTCCGCGTTGCGCGTGCTGTGCGTTCAAGAGGACTGCGCCGACCGCACCCTGGCGATGCTGCGCGGTGCCATGAATGAATTGCGTGTCGGACGTCCCGAACTGCTGTCCACCGACATCGGTCCGGTGATCGACACCGAAGCCCAGACCGTGATCGAGCGTCACGTCCAGACCATGCGGGCTGCGGGCCACGCCGTCGATCGGCATCCGATGGACGAGGAGCAGACGCGTCAGGGCACCTTCGTGGCGCCGACCCTGATCGAAATCTCCGACATCGCCGAACTGGAGCGCGAGGTCTTCGGCCCCGTCCTGCACGTGCTGCGCTACCGCCGCGAAGATCTCGATGCCGTGATCGATGCCATCAATGGCCGGGGCTACGGCCTGACCTTCGGCGTCCATACCCGCCTGGACGAGACCGTGCGTCACGTCACCGAGCGCATCCAGGTGGGCAATATCTACGTGAACCGCAACATCGTCGGCGCAACCGTGGGTGTGCAGCCCTTCGGCGGCGAGGGTCTGTCGGGCACGGGCCCGAAGGCCGGCGGCCCCCTGTACCTGCAGCGTCTGCTGTCGGCCGCCCCCAGTGCCTTGCCGGTCGAGGGCGTGGTGGGCAAGGGCGCCCGGCCGCTGACGCTGCCCGGCCCCACCGGCGAGACCAACCAGTACCACCTGAAGCCGCGCGGTACGGTGTTGTGCCATGCGGCCAGCGCAGCCGGCGCGCAGGCGCAACTGGACGCTTGCCAGCGTACGGGCAATGAGATGCTGTGGGTGGATCATCCGGAGGTGCGCGCATTCCACGCGGCGCATCCTGCAGGCACGGCCGTGCGTTGGGTGGCGGCGGATGCCGCCGTCACGGCCGACTTCCAGGCGGTGCTCTACGAGGGCGACAGCGACGGCCTGCAGGCCTTGTCCCGCGAGATCGTCGGCCGTCCCGGCCCGATCGTCCCGGTGCTGGCCCGTCGCGCCGACGAACTGTCCACCGGCCATGCCTATCCGCTGGAAATGCTGGTCCGCGAAGTCTCGGTCTGCATCAATACCGCCGCCGCTGGCGGCAATGCAAGCCTGATGATGGTAGGGTGAAACTGGACTGGGAATGGTCCCTGAGGACCATTCCCAGCCTGTCGAATCCAAGCGGCCCGCAGGCCGCGCGGTGGATGAGCCCAAAATGCAAGGGGCCCCGATGGGGCCCCTTGTGCATGCCGTTCGATCGATATCGTCAATCCTGCCGATCGGTCACTTCCACCAGGTGATAGCCGAACTGGGTGCGGACCGGCCCCTGGACCACGCCCACCGGCGCGCTGAACACGACTTCGTCGAATTCACGTACCATCTGGCCGCGGCCAAAGGTGCCCAGATTGCCGCCGTCGCGGCTGGACGGGCAGCTCGAGTGTTCGCGGGCGACCGCCGCGAAGTCGGCGCCGCCTTCGATGTCAGCCTTCAGCTTCAGGCACTGTTCTTCGCTGTCGACCAGGATGTGGCGGGCGGAGGCTTGGGTCATGAGATTTTCCTGTGTATGAAAGGGTGATGCTTGAAAAGCAAGCCTCATAGCTTAACCCGAAGCTTGACTCGAACATCCGGCCGTCCGACACCGACTGGCGGATTGCGGCAGGCGCGCATCAAGGAGACTGCGCTGTGACGAACACCCCTGTAACGGCATACCGCCTCGATCGACGCGACGTGTGGCTTGGCTTCAAACAGTTGCTGCCCATTTCTCTTTTTGTCGTGATTTTTGGCCTGGCGTTCGGACTGGCCGCCGTGCAGTCCGGGCTGGATGGCATTTCGATCGTGCTCGCGAGCGCCCTGGTCTTTGGCGGTGCGTCGCAGTTTGCCGTGCTGGATCTGTGGGGCGCTCAGGTGCCCCTGATTCCTCTGGTCGTCACGGTCTTCGCCGTCAACGCCCGCCACCTGCTGATGGGGGCCACGCTCTATCCGTGGTTGCGCCATCTGCCGCCCGGCCAGCGCTACGGTGTGATGCTCGTCGTCTCCGATGCCAACTGGGCCATGGCCATGCAGGCCTTCGAGCGGGGCGAGTCGGGCCTGGGCCTGCTGCTGGGCGGCGGTCTTGCGCTGTGGTCCACCTGGATCCTGGGCTCCTGGCTGGGCCTCTACTTTGGCGGCGCGATCCACGATCCCGTGAGTTGGGGGCTGGACATGGTGATGGGCTGCTTCTTGTTGGCGATGGTGGTGAGCGGGCAGAAGAATACGCGCATGTTCGTCATCTGGACCGTCGCGGCCGGCGCATCGCTGCTGGCTTACCGCTATCTGCCGGAAAACAGCCATGTCGTCGTGGGCGCCCTGGCAGGCGGTATTCTGGGGGCATGCTGGACAGAGGAAAAATCATGAGCATCGACACATCCGCGCTCGGTACCCTGGCCATCATCCTGATCATGGCGGTGGTGACGCTGGTCACCCGCTGGGGCGGGATTTTCGTCATGTCCTTCGTGCCCATCGGGCGGGGGGTGCGCCGCTTCATCAGCGCCATGTCCGGCTCGGTGCTGGTGGCCTTGCTGGCACCGCTGGCGGTCAATGGCGATCATGGCGCGCGGCTGGCGCTGCTGAGCACGGCGATCGTCATGCTGCTGCTGAAGAAACCGCTGCCTGCGATCGCCGCCGGCATCGCGGTGGCGGCGCTATCCCGGCATTTTTTCTAGGCTGATTGCCGGGATGCTGCGGGGCATGGGATCACAGCTCGTGCACCTGCCCTTGCAGCGGCACGGTGACCTGCCAGCCGAGTTCGCGCAGGATGCGTTCGCGCAGGGCTTCGGAGGCCGAGGGCTCGCCGTGGACGATGAAGATCCGCTGCGGCGCGTGCCGGAAGCCGGATAGCCAGCGCATGAGTTCATCGCTGTCGGCGTGCGCCGACAGCATCGGCAGTTCGGCGACTTCTGCCTTGATGGGCATCCACTGCCCGTAGATCTTGGTTTCGGTCGCGCCTTCCAGCAGCTTGCGGCCGCGCGTGCCGGCGGCCTGGAATCCCGAAAAGAGCAGGGTATTGCGGTGATCGTCGCCGAAGGCGGCGATGTGATGCAGCACGCGTCCGCCGGTGGCCATGCCGCTGGCTGAAATAATGACCTTGGGATAGCGATTGGCCGACAAAGCCTTGGATTCTTCGACTTCGCGGACATACGTCACCGCCGCGCAGGCGGCTTCGCATTCGTGCGCGGGCAGCTTGTGTTCGCTGGCATGCCGGTGCAGCAATTCGGTGGCGCTGGTCGCCATCGGGCTATCGAGGTACACCGGCACGTTTTGCAGGCGGCCCGCCTGGCGCAGTCTCCAGAGGTGATTGATCAAGGTCTGCGCCCGGCCTACGGCAAAGGCGGGGATGACGACCGTGCCGCCGCGCTGTACGGTGCGTTCGATGATGTTGCCCAGCGCTTCGACAGGGTCGGCTGCGTCATGGTGCCGGTTGCCATAGGTGGACTCGATGACAACGTAATCGGCCTGCGGCACCGGCTCGGGATCGTGCATCACGGGATCGTCGTAACGCCCCAGATCACCGGAAAACACGATACGCCGGCCGCCGATCTCGATCTGTGCCGTTGCCGCACCCAGGATGTGGCCCGCCCGGCGCAGCGTCAGCGTCGCACCGCCTGGCAAGGCGGTTTCCTGATGCAAAGCGGTGTTTGAAAAGTGCGTCAGCGCGCGTTCGGCATCGACGACGCGATAGAGTGGCAAGGCGGGCTGGTGTTTGGAAAAGCCTTTGCGATTGGCAAAATCCGCGTCCTTCTCCTGCAGACCGGCGCTGTCCAGCAAGATCAGCCTGGCGATGTCGCGGGTGGCGGGCGTGGCGTGGATCTTGCCCTTGAACCCATCGGCCACCAATCGCGGCAGGTAACCGCAGTGGTCGAGATGGGCGTGGGTCAGCACCACCGCGTCGATGTCGGATGGCGAAAGCGGCAGGCGCTGCCAATTGAGTTCTCGCAGGTTCTTCAGGCCCTGGAACAGGCCGCAGTCGATCAGCAGGCGGGTATCGCCGTGACTCAGGAGATGTTTGGATCCGGTGACGGTACCGGCGCCGCCGAGGCAGGTCAGTGAGAGCATGGTGGGTATCATCGATCTTGAGAAACGAGCAGATCGGCGGGGTCGCCCAGGCCGTCGATGGCGCGCAGCAGGGATGGGTCGAGGACGTCTTCGCGACGCCAGCCCGTCGTGGCGGCGGCCGCATCGACCGCGTGTGCCCAGGTGCAGCGGTTGGCGAAAAGCATGCCGGACACGTTCAGTGTGCCGCCTCGGCTGATATAGCCCAGCGCCCGTGTCCGGGCCGGGCCGTCGTCCAGCCGGCGCAAGACGCCCAGCATGGGTTCGGGGCGCGTATGGCACAGCAGCACACGCGGCAGGCCTGGTGGAAAGAGGGCGTGCACGGCGGCATCGGACAGGACGAAAGCGGCTTCGAGGCTGTCGCGTGGGATGCGCAGGCGGCCGGGTTCGAGTACCACGGAAACGCAGCATTCGTGCCCAAGGCGAGCCAGATGGGCACGTGCTTTCAGGGCCTCTTCGAGTTGATAGGCGCCGATGGCGATGAACTGCAGCGCGCTGGTCGACGGATCACCTGCGAGATGCGCCGCGCCCTGTTCGACGAGAGCCTCGGCGGCTTGCGCATCGAAGTGATGCACGCCATCCCGTTTGGAGACCACCGCGCAGGCCAGTTGGCCGCGTTGTGCGTAGACGGCGCGCAGGGCGGCCACGGCGCTGTTGCCATCCACCGGAAAGAGCACGCGGGACGTATCGGCCATCTCGCCCAGCAAGGCTTCGCCGATGGTGGGGTCCTGGTGCGATTGTTCATTCTTGGCGTTTTCCCAGGTGTGGGAAGTGACCACGAGCGGCACCGACAGCCATCCCGGCGGCTGCCCGAGTTCCTTCTGGCGGCGCGCGAAGATGATCTCCTGGCGCAGCAGGCCGAGCATCTTGACCGCGAAGGCCTCGTAGCTGACGATGAGGTTCAGGCCGGCTTTGTTCGCGAGCGCGGCGGCGGCCACGGCTTCTTCGTTCAAGGCCGTGATGACGGAACCCAGCAGATCCTCGGGAACGCCGGCTTCCGGACGGTTGACGCGATGTTTGAGCAGGGCCAGCGTGCCGCCCATCTTGTTGCTGGCCAGTTCGTCCGGGTTGCCGATGCGTACGCGCAGTTGCGGGTTGGCCCGGACCAGCGCCACGAACCAGCGATCCAGCGTGGTCATGGCGCTGCCCTGGCTACCGACGGTTTCCCAGGCGGGCGCGGGCAGCGCGGGCGGGCCGGGACGGCGGTGCGCCATGGGATGCTCGCTTTCGAGGGGCCGTTCCTGGTCGTGGTGATTGACGAGCGTGGCGATGGCGGCATCCAGTTCCAGCCCGGGCACGAACAAGGCGCGAGCGCTCTCGTTGAAGGCGTCGCGGGCTGCGCGGTCGATACTCGGATTGCCGTTCAGCGGCAGGTTGTGCGCGGCATTGGTGCCGGCCCCGGGGAAGCCGAAGCCCTTTTCGGTTTCGGCGATGACGTAGGGCAAGCGGGCGGGATAATGGAAATCCGCCGCCGCCAGGCTGGCGGCCAGTCGTTCCTCGGACGCGAGGATGGCCCAGGCGATGGCCGAGGGATCGCGGCCGTCGACGATGATCGGATCGAAGCCGTTGTGCCGCAGATCCTCGGCCAGCCAATGCGCGCCACCTTCCTGGATGATCTGCGTACGCTGTTCGATGCGCCGGCCGTTGAGGATCATGACGGGCACGGCCTGGCCGCAGTCCTCGGCCCGCCACCAGCGCGTCGCCCAGTCGGCGCCGCGCTGTTCTTCAAAGGCGCCGTCGCTCAGGAACGCCACCAGGTTTTCGCCGGGCAGTGGCATGTGCACGTACTGCAGGTCGGCGAAGCCCAGATACCCGCCTTCCGAGACGGCGCCGGCCGTGTTGGGGCCCGCGTGGCTGCCCAGCGGAACGGCGGGCAGCCCCCGGCCGTCCATGGCGTAGGAGTAGAAGTCCATGACGAGACGCCCGAGCCCGGCTTCGCTGCGGTCGTAACGCCCGCGCTGTGCCGCAGAGACATCCCCGGTCAGTGTGTTGACGGCTTCGATGGCGGCCACGCAATGGCCCTGGCCCATCAGCCAGCCACGGGTCTTGCCCGTCAGCGCGTTGGCCAGCAGGTAGGCGACGAAGGCGGGCACCATGTTCAGCGATCCGCCCGTATGGCCTTCGGGATCGGGTTTGAAGTCCCCGGCGGCCAGCGGCGCGCCGGCCGGATCGATGCGCCGGGCATAGGTCATGTGCGCCACCACCCGCATGGCCGCGCAACTGAGCCGGTCGGCTGCGGCCAGCATGGCGTAGGCATCGTCGGCGCTGGCGATGCGGCCGTCGGCCGCCAGGCGGTCCACCAGCGCGTCCATGCGGGTGATCGTATCGTCGCGATGCCGGATGGGACCGTATCCGGCTCGCCAATGCTCGTGGAGCTTCTTCACTGTGCTGTTCTGCATGGGAGAAGCTTAGCAGCATCTGACGCCGGTCAAGGCCCCGGAGATATGACGCCGGTCAATGCCCCAGATAGGCCGCCTGGATTTCCGGCGAGGACAGCAGTTCGCGCGAGGAGCCCTCGTGTGACAGCTTGCCGACTTCCAGCACGTAACCCCGGTCGGCCAGCTTCAGCGCCATGCGGGCGTTCTGTTCCACGATCAGGATGGTGACGCCGGTGTCGCGCACGTCGCGCAGCACCTGGAAGATGTTGCGTACGATGATCGGGGCCAGGCCCAGGCTGGGTTCGTCCAGCAGCAGCAGGCGAGGTTTGGTGACCAGAGCGCGGCCGATCGCCAGCATCTGCTGTTCGCCGCCCGACAGCGTGCCGGCCAACTGGGCGCGGCGCTCGTACAGGCGTGGGAAAATCTTGTAGACGTGTTCGCAGCTTTCGGTGATTTCCGCCGGCGGGCGGGTGAAGCCGCCCATGCGCAGGTTTTCCGCCACCGACAGCGTGCCGAAGACGCGCCGGCCTTCGGGGGATTGGCCGATGCCCAGGCGCACGATGCGGTCGGCGCCCATGCGGGTGGTGTCCTGGCCGGCAAAGGTGATTTTGCCGGAATGCGGGGTCAGCAGGCCGCTCAAGGTGCGCATCAGCGTGGTCTTGCCCGCGCCGTTGGCCCCCAGGATGGCGACGACTTCCTTTTCCCGGACTTGCAGCGAGATGCCCTTCAGGGCCTGGATGTGCCCGTAGTTGACGCGCAGGTCTTCGATTTCAAGCAGAGCAGTCATGACTGGGCCTGTTCTTCGTGGATGGCGTTCATCAGGGGATCGTCTTCGTCGTCATCGTCCTGGCCCAGGTAGGCCTCGATCACCAGCGGATTGGTGCGGATGTCCGCGGGCTTGCCCTCGGCGATCTTCTTGCCGAAGTTGATGACGACGATGTTGTCGGTGACGTTCATCACCACGCTCATGTCGTGTTCGACCAGGATGACGGTGATGCCCTGGTCCCGGATGGCGCGGATGGTGTCGTTCAGCCCGGCGGATTCCTGCTCGTTCAGGCCGGCGGCCGGTTCGTCCAGGATGATGAGTTCGGGCTGTGCCACCAGGGTGCGCGCCATTTCGACGCGGCGCTGGGCGCCATAGGGCAGGGATGTGGCGATTTCCTGGGCGACGTCGGCCAGGTCCAGTTGTTCCAGCACGGCCATGGCCCGCTCGACCAGGGTGTGTTCCTCGCGGCGCTGGGCCGGCGTGCGCAGCAGGCCCTGCCACCAGGATTGCTTCATCTGCAGATGCTGGCCGGCGATGACGTTTTCCAGCACCGTCATGTCGGTGAACAGGCGGATGGTCTGGAAGGTGCGGCGGATGCCGGCTTCGGCGACCCGGTGGGGGGCCAGGCCGGTCACGTCGCGGCCATGCCAGCGGATGTGGCCGTCCGTAGGCCGGTAGACGCCGGTGATCATGTTGAAGACTGTCGTCTTGCCGGCGCCGTTGGGGCCGATCAGGCCGACGATCTCGCCGCGCCGGACCTGGAAGCTGAGGTCATCGACTGCCCGCAGGCCGCCAAAACTGATGCCGATCCGGTCCAGTTCAAGCAGGACGTCGGAGGACGGGGTAGGGGACAGAGGCGAACTCATAGGGCTCCCTTGCGTGCGGGCCAGATGCCCTGCGGACGCAGAATCATGACCAGGATCATGGCGATGCCAAAGACCAGATAGCGGTACTGGGCGAATTCCGTGAAGATCTGCGGAACCACGAACATCATGGCCGTGCCCAGCAGCACGCCGGGCACCGAGGCCTGGCCGCCCACCAGCACGATGGCGAACAGCACGACCGAGTCCGTGAACTGGAAGGAACCCGGGCTGACGGCCGAGAGCTGCATGGCAAACAGGGTGCCTGCCAGGCCCGCGATGCCGGCCGACAGGGCGAAGGCGGCGACCTTGTAGTTGCGGGCGTTGACCCCCAGCGTGGTGGCGGCCAGCTCGTCGTATTTGATGTAGCGGAAGGTGCGCCCCAGCGCTGAGCGGTCGAGATTGCGCATCAGCCACAGCACGATGGCCAGGACCACCCAGTTCAGGTAGAACAGATCGCTTTGCGTGCCGAACATATGGCCGAAGACCGTCGGGCCGCTGACGCCGAACAGGCCGTCGGCCCCGCCCGTGAGACCGAACAGATTGTTCTTCATGGCCAGCACGAAAATGGCATTGAAGCCGATGGTGACCACCAGCAGGTAGTCGCCGCGCAGCTTGACGATGGGGGCCGACAGGATCGCCCCCAGCGCTGCCGACATCACGATGGCCACGGGGATGGTCCAGAGGATCGGCCAGTTGAAGGACAGGGACAGGATGGCGCTGGTGTAGGCGCCGATGCCGAAGAACACGGCATGGCCCATGTCGTACATGCCGGCGCGCCCCAGAACGATGTCCTGTGACAGGGCGACGATCGAATAGATGGCGAAGATGCCGCCGATCGTGATCCAGGCGGGTGACATGACGGACGGGATGGCCAGGCCGATGATCCACAGGACGGGCCCCAGCACGCGCAGGAACCGGGTGCTGGCGCTGGCGGGCGGTGCCGCGCTGGCGGGAATGGCGGCGGACATTTCAGCAGAGGTTTGCTTGGATTGAGTCATGGCTTAGACCTTTTCGGCAACGCGTTCGCCCAGCAGGCCCGAGGGGCGTACCAGCAGAATGCCGATCAGCAGCGCAAAGGTGATGGCGTCCTGCCAGGAACTGGAGATGTAGCCCGCCGCGAAGGCGTTGAACAATCCCAGCACCAGGCCGCCCAGCATCGCGCCGGGGATGTTGCCGATCCCGCCGATGATGGCGGCGATGAAGGCGTTGAGCCCGTAGGACCAGCCCATGGTGAAAAAGGTCTGGCGATAGTACAGGCCGACGAACAGGCCGCCGATGGCGCCCAGCACCGGGCCGATGATGAACACCATGGCGATCACGCGGTTGACGTTGATGCCCATCAGGCGGGCGGCGTCCTGGTCGATGGCCGTGGCACGGATGGCGGTGCCCAGGCGTGTGTGGTGCACGAAGAAATACAGGCTGGCCATCAGCAGGAAGGCGCAGAAGATGATCAGCAACTGGACGAAGCTGAGGTACGCGCCGCCGATCTGCCAGGTGATGTTGGGCAACAGGTTGTTGGGGAAGACCTGCACGTTGGGGGACCAGATCAGCATGATGCCGTTTTCGATCAGCATCGAGGCGCCCAGGGCCGAGACCACGGCCGACAGGCGGTGCGCCTTGCGCAGGGGCTTGTAGGCGAACTGGTCCAGCAGCGTACCGACGACCGCCACGAGAATCATGGCGATCAGGAAGGCCAGGACCAGCAGCAGCGGGGTGGGCAGGCCGGCGAAGACGCCCGAGGTCAGGGTGGTCAGGCCGATGAAGGCACCCAGGATGCACAAGTCGCCGTGGGCGAAGTTGATCATCTTCAGCACCCCGTAGACCATCGTGTAGCCCAGGGCGATCAGGGCATAGATGCCTCCGACCGTGACCCCGTTGATGAATTGCTGGAGGATAAAGTCCATCGATCGGTTTCCGTGGTGGTTCGCGAGGCGCCGAGGCTGAGAGGCGGCCCGTGCCGCGTGGTAGCCGCGACCCCGGGGCCGAATGGCCCCGGGCGCGGTCAAAAGCGAAAGCACGACGCCGGCGGCGAAGCCGGACCGGCGTCAGGTTCCCGGGGGCTTATTGGGCTTCCGGGTAGAGCGTCTTGTAGCCGCCGTTGGCCTGGACTTCGAAGGCCGACATCGGACTGCCGATGCGTTCGCCCTTGTCATCCCAGGTGAAGGGGCCGGTCAGACCGTTGAAGGGCTGCTTCATGTCATGCAGCCAGGGGATGAGCTTGGCGGTGTCCGTGCTCTTGGTGGCTTCGATGGCGGCAAAGACTGCGCGCAGGCCGTCCGCATTGGTGAAGGTGTAGATGCTGGGGGGCGGCGCACCGAAGGCCTTGGTGTAGTCAGCCAGGAACTGCTTGGCTTCCGGGTAGGGGAGATTTTCCGGCGCCGGCACGTTGACGATCACAGCGCCCGCGGCGGCATTGCCGGCGATCTTGGCGAAGTTTTCGTTCTGGTTGGCATCGCCGCCCACGAACACGGTCTCCATGCCGAGCTGCTTCATCTGGGCACGGATCAGGCCGCCGTCGGTGTAGTAGCCGGAGAAGAACAGCACGTCCGGGTTCTTGGACTTCAGCTTGGTCAGCACGGCGCTGTAGTCCTGGGTGCCGGCGTTGATGAAGTCCTCGCCCACGAGGTTGCCACCCACTTTCTTGAGGGCTTCGGTCGTGGCCTTGGCCAGCCCGGTCGCGTAGCTGGAGTGGTCGCTCAGCACGGCGATGCGCTTGTATTGCTTGACCTTGACGAAGTAGTTGGCGACGAATTCGGCTTCGTCGCTGTTGGGCGGCGCGTTGCGGAAGAAGGTCTTCCAGCCTTTCTGCGTCAGTTCGTCGCTGGTGCCGTCGGAGGTCTGGATGACGTTGGCGGCGGAATAGATCGGGGCGGCGGCCAGGGCGGCGCCGCTGGTGTAGGTGCCGATCACCGCGATCACGCCGTCGTTCACCAGCTTGCGGCCGCAGATGGCGGCTTGCGAAGCCTTGCCTTCGTCGTCGCACACGATGACCTGGATCTGGCGGCCCAGCAGGCCGCCGGCGGCGTTCTGCTGCTTGACCAGCAGTTGCACGCCGTTTTCGATGCCCTGGCCCTCGGCGGCGTATTCGCCGGTGATGGGGGCCTGCACGCCGATCTTGATCGGACCGTCGGCGGCCATCGCCGTCCCGGCGCCGGTCGCCATCAGGATCGCTGCGGTGAGGGTGGAAAGTTTGGTCAGGCTGCTCATGTCTGGATTCTCCTTTGTGACGGATCCAATCGCGTGGTAGGTCGGGTAGAGCGCGTGCGATGCAATCAACCTCTTTCCGGGGGATACCCTTGTCTCGGAGGAAAGAGGATCGGGGCCTCTCGGGTCCTGCTGCCGGTGGGGCGGCAAGGCCGTGCGAGGAGTTTGGTTAACCCCGTCAATCGGGTAAACCTTTGCTGGATGCAAAAGGAGCAACCCGAAAGATGGGCGAAGTATAACTATCTGAAATCCGCGAGTGCAACCAGGGAAATCGCTTAGTTGCATCCCTCTTGAATCTTCCTGGAATCGCGGATTCTCTCAGTTTCATTCAGTCATTCTGAATCGGCTCAATAATATATTGATAATATTTTCCATAAGAACTGGGATAAACCCTGCTCAATGCCGGCCGGTGCTGCCGAAGCCGCCTTCACCGCGCTCGGTGACGGTGTCGAAGGCGTCGACCACGTGCAGGCCAACCTGCACGACCGGCTGGAACAGCAGTTGCGCGATCCGTTCGCCGGGCTGGATGTCGTAGGGGACGTTGCTGTCATTGGTCAGCAGGACCTTGATTTCCCCGTGATAGTCGGCGTCGATGACACCGATGCCTTGGGCGACGCGGATGCCGTGCTTCAACGACAGGCCCGAGCGCGAGGCCACGATGGCCACCAGGCCGGGG
This sequence comes from Castellaniella sp., assembly GCF_049650445.1. Taxonomy (GTDB): domain Bacteria; phylum Pseudomonadota; class Gammaproteobacteria; order Burkholderiales; family Burkholderiaceae_B; genus Castellaniella. Next base: position 96,710 of record NZ_JBASAD010000017.1, read on the forward strand.
TCCATCATGTTCAGGGCCAGGCCGGTCGGCACCGGCAGGCGTGCGCCGGGGGCCAGGGTTTGGGGCGCTTCCAGGCAGGCGCGCAGATCCAGGGCGGCGGAGCCGCCGGTGGCGTAGTCAGGCAAGGGAAGCGCGTCGGTGCCCAGCAGGGGGTTGACGATGCGGGCCTGGATGAGTCGTCGTTGCATGGTGAGGTGATCCGTGGTGAAAGGGCGGGGCGCGGCCCCGGGAGGGCCGCGTGGTTTGTCGGATGAGGCCGGCGAATGGCGGCGATGCCGGTTGCCTGGCCGGTTTTCAGCCGTTCGGGTTTTCAGCCGGGCAGACGCCCGGCAATCCAGGTGATCAATTGGCGTGCGGCGTGCAGCTTGGGCTGGCGGGCCAGGGGATGGGCGCCTGCGTCGTCGAAGATCACCAGTGCGGTGTCTTCGGCGTCCATGGCGTCCTGGGCCAGATTGCCGATGATGGCGGGGATGCCCTTGCGTGCGCGCTTGGCCTGGGCGTGTTCGGCCAGGTGGTCGGTCTCGGCGGCAAAACCCACGCACCAGGGGCCGCCCGGCAGAGCGGCGACTGCGGCCAGAATGTCGGGGTTCTGGACGAAGTCCAATTGCGGCGGTTGGCCGCCGGGCTGTTTTTTGAGTTTGATCGCCGAAGGGTTGGCGATGCCCCAGTCGGCGACGGCCGCGACGGCGATGAACAGGTCGGCCGTGCCGGCGTGCGCCATCACGGCGGCATGCATGTCGGCGGCGCTGCGTACGGCGATGCGCTCGACGCCGTCCGGGCAGGGCAGCGCGACGGGGCCGGACACCAGGGTGACTTCGGCACCGGCCTCGGCTGCTGCGCGGGCCAGGGCATAGCCCATGCGGCCGGACGAGCGGTTCGTCAGCACGCGCACCGGGTCGATGGTTTCGCTGGTGGGGCCGGCGGTGAGCAGCACTCGGCGGCCCGCCAGCACCTTGGGCTGGAAGAAGGCGATCAGGGCGCGCAGGATCTGGTCGGGTTCCATCATGCGGCCCGAGCCGGTCTCGCCGCACGCTTGGGGGCCCGCGTCCGGGCCGATCAGCGCGACGCCGTCGGCGCGCAACTGCGCCGCGTTGCGCTGGGTGGCCGGGTGTGTCCACATTTCGTGATTCATGGCGGGGGCGACCAGCAGCGGCACGGCGCCGCGCGCCACGCACAAGGTGGTCAGCAGATCGTCGGCCAGGCCGTGGGCGGTGCGGGCCAGGAAATCGGTACTGGCCGGCGCCACCAGGACCGCGTCGGCGCCGCGCGTCAGATTGATGTGCGCCATGCGGTTGTCCATGCGTTCGTCCCAGGCGTCCACCCAGACGGGGCGGCCGGACAGGGCTTGCAGGGTGGCCGGCGTGATGAAGCGGGTGGCGGCCTCGGTCATCACCACGTCCACCGTGGCGCCCTGGTCTTGCATGCGGCGCAGCAGTTCGGCCGATTTGTAGCAGGCGATGCCGCCCGTCAGCCCCAGGATGATGCGTTTGCCCGACAGGTCCATGGGGGCCTCCTTCAGGATGGGCGCGCGCGGCGGGCGCGCAGGATTTCGTCCAGGATCAAGAGTGCGGCCCCGCAGGTGATGGCCACGTCGGCCAGATTGAAGGCCGGAAAATACCAGTCGCGCCAGTAGAACAGCAGGAAGTCCACGACGTGGCCGTGCAGCAGGCGGTCGATGGCATTGCCCAGGGCACCACCCAGGATGCTGGCCAGGGCCGCGCAGAGCAGGCGATCCGTGGCGTGGGTATAGAGCCAGCGCAGGATCAGGACCGCTGCGACTGCGGCGATGCCGGTGAACAGCCAGCGCTGAGCGCCGCCGCCATCGGCCAGGAAGCTGAAGGCCGCGCCGGTGTTGTACAGCAGGGTCAGGTCAAAGACGGGCAGCACGGGGATGCGCTGCGCGTAGCCCAGCGCGCCCGACACCCAGACCTTGGTCGCCTGGTCCAGCAGCACCAGCACCAGCGCCCAGGCCAGCCAGGCGGCCAACGGCCGCAGGCGGGATGCGCGCAGCCCGGCTGACGCGTCTGCCGGACTTGCGCCCGGCAGACGGGGGTTCTGGTCCGGCGCCGGATCAGGCATGGGCGCGGGCTTCGCCATCGCCGTACAGATTGTCTACGCAGCGACCGCACAGTTCCGGGTGTGCCGGATCCCGTCCGACGTCGGCGCGGTGGTGCCAGCAGCGGCCGCACTTGGCGTGCGTCGTCGCCTGCACCGTGGTGTGCAGGTCGCCGTCGCCCGCCACGGCCTGGGCCGCCGAGGTGATGAAGACGAACTTCAGGTCGTCTTCCAGCGAGTGCAGCAGAGCCAGGTCTTCGGGTTGGGCCGCCACGGTCACTTCGGCCTGCAGCGAGGCACCGACCTTGCCTTCGGCGCGCACGGTCTCGATGTCCTTGTTGACCTGATCGCGGATCTCGCGGATGCGCGTCCATTTGGCCAGCAGCGCCTCGTCTCCCTCGGGCAGAGTGGTGAAGGTTTCCAGGAAGATGCTGTCGCTGTGGCCGATCAGCTTCCAGGCTTCCTCGGCCGTGAACGACAGGAACGGGGCCATCCAGCGCAGCAGCGCGTGGGTGATCTGGTGCAGTGCGGTCTGGGCGCTGCGGCGCGCCAGGCTTTTGGGGGCCGTGGTATAGAGGCGGTCCTTCAGCACGTCCAGGTAGAAGCCGCCCAGGTCCTCGGAGCAGAACAGTTGCAGCCTGGCGACCACGGGATGGAATTCATAGACCTGATAGTGGCCGAGGATTTCCTGTTGCAACTGGGCCGTGCGCGCCAGGGCGTAGCGGTCGATCTCCAGCAGGTCTTCGTAGGCCACGGCGTCCGTCGCCGCGTCGAAATCGCTGGTGTTGGCCAGCAGGAAGCGCAGCGTGTTGCGGATGCGGCGGTAGCCGTCCACCACGCGAGCCAGGATCTTGTCGTCGATGCCCAGGTCGCCCGAATAGTCGGTCGAGGCCACCCACAGGCGGATGATCTCGGCGCCCATCTTGCCGCTGACTTCCTGCGGCGCCACCGTATTGCCCAGCGACTTGCTCATCTTCTTGCCCTGGCCGTCCACGGTGAAGCCGTGGGTGAGCAGCCCGCGATAGGGCGCGCGGCCGAAGATGGCTGAAGCCAGCAACAAGGAACTGTGGAACCAGCCGCGGTGCTGGTCATGGCCCTCGAGGTACAGGTCGGCCTCGGGGCCGCTGTCGTGGTGCATGGCCGGATGCGAGCCGCGCATCACGTGCCAGAAGGTGGAGCCGGAATCGAACCAGACCTCCAGGATGTCGGTGCTCTTGGTGTAGTGCTTCGCGTCCTCGGCGCCCAGGATGTCCTCGGCCGTCACACGGCTCCAGGCTTCCACGCCGCCCTGTTCGACCATGTCGGCCGCCTGGTCGATGATCTCCATCGTGCGCGGGTGCAGTTCGCCCGTGTCCACGTGCAGGAAGAACGGGATGGGCACGCCCCAACTGCGCTGGCGCGAGATGCACCAGTCGGGCCGCCCCGCGATCATGTCGCGCAGGCGGATTTTGCCGTTTTCAGGGTAGAAACTGGTCTGCTCGATGGCTTCGAGCGCGATCTGGCGCAGCGTCTTGGCGGGTTTCTGGGCCGGGTCGGTGAACACGCCTTCACCCTCGTCCATGCGAACGAACCACTGCGCGGCGGCGCGGTAGATCACCGGCGTCTTGTGGCGCCAGCAGTGCGGGTAGCTGTGAGTGAGGGTCGTGGTGTCCAGCAGACGGTCTGCAGCCTTCAGGGTGTCGAGGATGACGGGCACCGCCTTCCAGATGTGCTGGCCGCCGAACAGCGGCAGGTCGTCCGCGTACACGCCCTGGCCCTGCACCGGGTTGAGGATGTCTTCGTACGCCAGGCCGTTGGTCAGGCAGGAATTGAAGTCGTCCAGGCCATAGGCGGGCGACGAGTGCACGATACCCGTGCCGTCCTCGGCCGTGGCGTAGTCGGCCAGGTAGACGGGCGAGATGCGGTCGTAGCCCTTGTCCACGTGCGCCAGCGGGTGCTTGAAGGGCATGTGGTCCAGCTTTTCACCCAGGGTCGTGGCAATGACATGGCCCTGCAGTTTCCAGCGTTCGAGGCACTTGTCGACCAGCGCCGAGGCGACGATGAGCAGGCCGCGCTCGGTATCGACCAGACTGTACTCGAGGGCCGGGTTGACGTTGAGCGCCTGGTTGGCGGGGATGGTCCAGGCCGTGGTCGTCCAGATGACGATGAAGGCCTGCTTGTCGAGCGTGTTCAGGCCGAAGGCGGCAGCAAGCCGGTCAGGCTCGGCGGCGGGGAACATCACGTCCAGCGTCTGGCTTTTCTTGTCGGCGTATTCGATCTCGAATTCAGCCAGCGACGAGGCGCAGTCGAAGCACCAGTACACGGGCTTGAGGCCACGATAGACGAAACCGCGCTGCATCACCTTCTTGAGCGCGCGCAGTTCCAGCGCCTCGTTGGCGTGGTTCATGGTCTTGTAGGGGTGATCCCAGTCGCCCAGCACGCCCAGGCGCTTGAAGTCCACCATTTGCTGCGCGATCTGTTCGGTGGCGAAGGCGCGGCTCCTGGCCTGCATCTCGTCACGCGGCAGGTTGCGGCCATGCAGCTTTTCGATGGCGTTCTCGATCGGCAGGCCGTGGCAGTCCCAGCCCGGCACGTACACCGCGTCGAAGCCTTCGAGCTGGCGGCTTTTGACGATCATGTCCTTGAGGATCTTGTTGACTGCGTGGCCGATGTGGATCTTGCCGTTGGCGTAGGGCGGGCCATCGTGCAGGATGAACAGCGGCGCACCTTCGCGGGCGTCGCGCAGCCGCTTGTACAGACCTTTTTCCTCCCACTCCTTGATCCAGCCCGGTTCGCGCTTGGGCAGATCGCCGCGCATGGGGAAGGGGGATTCAGGCAGGTTCAGGGTGTCTCTATAGTCCATGGGAGGCAAAATAGTCACGAGCGCCTTGCGCATCCTGGCGGATGGCGGCGGTCAGGGTGGTCAGGTCGGGAAAGGATTCCTCGTCGCGCAGGAATTCGAGGAATTCGACGCACACCAGTTTACCGTAGGCGTCCACCCGTCGATCGAGGATGTGCGTCTCCAGCAACAGCGCGCCGTCACGGGTGATCGTAGGGCGTACGCCCAGGCTGGCGACGCCCGGCAGCGGCTGCGCGTCCAGCCCGTGCACGCGCACCACGTAGATGCCGGAGCGGGCCGCACAGGGTTCGGGCACGCGCAGGTTCAGGGTCGGAAAACCCAGGTCGCGGCCCAGCTTGCGGCCGTGGATGACGTGCCCGCCGATGCAGTAGGGCGCGCCCAGCAGCTCGCTGCTGCGTTCCAGATTGCCCACCGCCAGGACGGTGCGCAGCGCGGAACTGGAAATGCGCTGGCCCTGCTCGTCGGCCACGTCGGCCAGGGTCTGCACCTGGTAGCCGTGTTCGCGCCCCATGCGGCGCAGCAGATCGATGTCGCCGCTGCGCTTGTGGCCGTAGCGGAAGTCTTCGCCGACCAGCAGCCAGCGGGTGTTCAGGCCCTGGACCAGCAGGTGACGGATGAAGTCCTCGGCGGCCATGTCGGCCAGGTGCTGGTCGAAGCGCTGGATCACGATCTGCCGCATGCCCTGCTCGGCCAGCAGGGCGACCTTGTCGCGCAGGCTGCTGATCTGCGTGGGGACCAGTTCCGGGCGCTGCCCCTTGTGGGCGAAGAAGGCGCGCGGGTGGGGGGCGAAGGTCATCACCGTGGGCACGAGCCCGAGGACGCCGGCCTGTTCCCGGACCTGGGCGAGGATGGCCTGATGGCCCCGGTGCACGCCATCGAAATTGCCGATGGTCACGGCGCTGGGGGCCGTGGAATCGTGCCGGGGCAGGTGGCGATAGAGGCGAAGTTCGGTATTCACAGGCGAGAGTTTACAATTTTACGTTTATGCCCAAAGCGTTCGCTGGGCGGACCACAGCTTTTAATCCGTTGGAGACCCTGCGCATGCCGCATTCCCCCGACCGGCCGATCCGGGTGGCCATCCTGATTTCGGGTCGCGGCTCGAACATGCAGGCGCTGGCCGAGACCGTCGCGGCCGAAGGCCTGCCCGTCGATATCTGTACCGTGCTGTCCAACCGTGCCGATGCGGCGGGGCTGGACTGGGCGCGTGCGCGCGGCCTGCCTGCCGAAGTCCTGGCGCATCGCGATTTTGCCAGCCGCGAGGCCTTTGACGCCGCCTTGCAGGCGCGGCTGGACGCTCTGGCGCCCGACTACATTCTGCTGGCCGGCTTCATGCGGGTGCTGGGCGCCGATTTCGTGCATCATTTCGACGGCCGCATCGTCAATATCCATCCTTCGCTGCTGCCGGCCTTTCCCGGTCTGCATACCCACGAACAGGCCCTGGCCCAGGGCGTGCAATGGCACGGCTGCACCGTCCATTTCGTCACGCCGGTGCTGGACCATGGGCCGATCATCGCCCAGGGCGCCATTCCGGTGCAGGTCGATGACACCCCCGACACGCTGGCAGCACGGCTGCTGCCGGTCGAACATCAGGTCTACACCCAGACCCTGCGCTGGTTGGCGCAGGGCCGCGTGCGGCTGGGAGCCGACGGTCGGGTCGCGGTCGCGGACGTGCCGCACCGGGCCTGGGCCGGCACGACGCTTTTCCAAGAGGAACATCATGAGCAGGAATGACACGCGGGACGGTTCCCGTTCCCGACCGCGGGGCCGCACGGCCGTCGCAGAAGACGGCCGCCGTGCCGCGCCGACGGATCGCCCCCGTCATGGGCGGGGCGGTCAGTCCGCGCGCGGCGGAGAGGCCCGGGCGCCTCGGGGCAAGGACACGGGCCGCAGTGCCGCGTCCACCGAGTCCGCGCGGCCCTACGTCATGGCGGCGGCGCGCATCGAGCAGGTGCGCCAGGTGCTGGGTGAAGTCCTGCAATGGAAATATCCGGCCGACGCCGTGCTGTCGCACTGGTTCCGCGCCCACACCAACGCCGGGCTGCGCGATCGGGGCGAAATCGCCGAAGCCGTATTCGACGTACTGCGCCATCTGCGGCGCTACCGCCAGTTTGCCGAAATCGGCGCAGGCTCGGGCACGCGGCGCCTGGCGGTGCTGGGCCTGGCGTCGGTCTGGCCGCGCGAGACCCTGGACACCGGCCTGGAAGAGCCCGAGCGCGCCTGGCTGGATCACGTCCTGTCCTTGTCCGCCGCCGGCTTGCCTCGGGCGGTGCGTCACAGCGTGCCGGATTGGCTGGACGAGCGTCTGACGGATCTGCCGGATGCCGAATCCCTGCTTCAGGCCCTGAATGCGGTCGCGCCCCTGGACCTGCGGATCAACCCGCTCAAGGCCGAGCGCGAGGCCCTGCTGGCCGCCTGGGCGGCCGGCCCCGAGGCCCGCTGGGCGGCGCAGCCGACGCCGTATTCCCCCTGGGGCATCCGCATCCAGGGACGCCCGCCCGTCAACCGCTGGCGCGCCTTCGAGCGCGGCGAAATCGAAGTCCAGGACGAGGGCAGTCAGTTGCTGGCGGCGCTGGTGGGGCCCAAGCGCGGCGAGATGGTCATCGACTACTGCGCCGGGGCGGGGGGCAAGACCCTGCTGCTGGGCGCCCTGATGCGTTCTACCGGCCGGCTGTACGCGTTTGACGTATCGGCCGCCCGCCTGGCCCGGGCCAAGCCGCGCTTTGCCCGCAGCGGCCTGTCCAACATCGTGCCGGTAGTGATTGCAGAGCGCAATGACCAGCGCGTCAAGCGGCTGCGCGGCAAGGCCCACCGCGTGCTGGTGGACGCGCCGTGCAGCGGCCTGGGTACGCTGCGCCGCAATCCCGATCTGAAATGGCGTCAGCACCCCGAGTCGCTGGACCAGTTGCGCGAGACCCAGGCAGCGATCCTGCGCGATGCGGCCGCCTGCGTGATGCCGGGTGGGCGGCTGGTGTATGCCAGTTGCAGCATCCTGCCGGAGGAAAACGAGCGGCAGGTCGAGGCTTTCCTGGCTGAACATCCGGAATTTTCCCTGCTGGATGCCAGCGCCGTGCTGGCTGACCGCAACATCGAACTGGCCCTGGAGGGGCCCTTCCTGAAGCTGCGACCCGACGTGCACGGCACCGATGGTTTTTTTGCCGCCGTGATGCAGCGCGCCAAGGCCGAGCGGCCGGCGCCCGACATGCCCGCCGAAACCGACGATCCCGCCTGAGCCTCGCCCGGGAGGAGCGCCCGTGTCGGGGTTGTCCCCCTGACGCGGGCAAACCGTGTGGGCTACACTGAGAATATCTTCAGTATCACGCGGGCCCGGCCCGGACACGATGAATACCTGGCTCTCCTTTCTGCAGGGCGGCATGCTGAACCTGGGCCCCTGGGCCCTGGTCGGCGTGACCCTGGCGCTGACTCACGTCACCATCGCGGCGGTGACCCTGTACCTGCACCGCAGCCAGGCGCACCGGGGGGTGGACTTGCACCCCGTCGTGGCGCATTTCTTCCGCTTTTGGCTGTGGCTGACCACCGGCATGGTGACCCGCGAATGGGTCGCCATCCACCGCAAGCACCACGCCAAGTGCGAACGAGAAGGCGATCCGCATTCGCCCGCCGTGTTCGGCCTGGCTCAGGTCTTCTTCCGGGGGGCCGAGCTCTACCGCGACGAGGCCCGCAACGCCGAAACCCTGGCACGCTACGGCCATGGCACGCCCGACGATTGGATCGAACGCACGCTGTACAGTCACAATCTGCTGGGTATCAGCCTGATGCTGATCGTGGATCTGGCCCTGTTCGGTGTCATCGGCCTCACGGTCTGGGCGGTGCAGATGGCCTGGATTCCGTTCTGGGCGGCCGGCGTGGTCAACGGTCTGGGCCATGCCTGGGGCTATCGCAATTTTGCCTGCCCGGACGACAGCACCAATGTCGTGCCCTGGGGCCTGCTGATCGGCGGGGAAGAGCTGCACAACAACCATCATGCCTACGGGACCTCGGCGAAATTCTCCTCGCGCTGGTACGAGTTCGACCTGGGCTGGGCCTACATCCGCGTCCTGCAGGCGCTGGGCCTGGCCAAGGTGCGCCGGGTCGCGCCCCGTCTGCGGCTGCGCACGCCGGTTGCCGCCGATACGCTGGGGCCGGACCAGCTCCAGGGCATCATCGCCCACCGCTACGAAGTCCTGGCCCGGTATTCCGGGGTGATCAAGGCCGCTGTGGCGCACGAACTCAAGGCCTTGAAACTGCGCCAGCGGCGCGGTGAACGCCTGTTGCTGCGGCGCTGCCGCAAATGGCTGGTACGCGACGCCGCCGCGCTGGCGCCCGGGGAGCAGGCCCAGGTGGACCGTGCCCTGTCGCTGGCGCCCGCGCTCTCGACCCTGGTGCAGATGCGCCGCGAATTGACCGCGCTATGGGAATCCTCCAGCGCCAGTAGTGAACAATTGCTGACCGACCTGCGCGCCTGGTGCCAGCGCGCCCAGGCCAGCGGCATCGTAGGCCTGGAAGAATTCGCCTTGCGGCTGGGGCGTTACGCGGCATGATGGATGGGATGTTGGAAGGCCTGAACCCGGAGCAGCGGGCCGCCGTCACTTTGCCGGCGGAACATGCGCTGGTGCTGGCCGGCGCCGGCAGCGGCAAGACCCGCGTCCTGACCACCCGCATGGCCTGGCTGATCCAGTCCGGGCAGGTCAGCCCCCACGGTCTGCTGGCCGTCACCTTTACCAACAAGGCCGCGCGGGAAATGCTGACGCGCCTGTCGGCGCTGCTGCCCATCAATACCCGGGGCATGTGGGTCGGGACATTCCATGGTCTGTGCAACCGCTTGCTGCGCGCGCATCACCGCGAGGCCGGGCTGCCGCAGACCTTTCAGATCCTGGACAGTGCCGACCAGCTCTCGGCCATCAAGCGCATGCTGAAGGCCGCCGGCATCGACGACGAACGCTTTCCGCCGCGCGACGTACAGCGCATGATCGGCAGCGCCAAGGAAGACGGCCTGCGGCCCCATGACCTGGACGCGCGCGACCCGCACGCCAGGCGGCTGGCTGATCTGTATCAGCGCTACCAGGACCAGTGCGAACGCGAGGGCGTGGTCGATTTCGGCGAATTGCTGCTGCGCGCCTACGAATTGCTGCAGCGCGAGGCGCCGATCCGAGAACACTATCAGCGCCGTTTTCAGCAGATTCTGGTCGACGAATTCCAGGACACCAACGTCCTGCAGTACCGCTGGCTGATGCTGCTGGCCGGCGCGCACACGCCAGTGTTCGCGGTGGGTGACGACGACCAGTCCATCTACGCCTTTCGTGGTGCCAACGTCGGCAATATGGCCGACTTCGAACAGCGCCACGCCCAGGGACGTGTCATCCGTCTGGAACAGAACTACCGTTCGCACGGTCATATTCTGGACTCGGCCAACGCCCTGATTACGCACAATACGCGCCGCCTGGGCAAAAACCTGTGGACCGATGCGGGCGAGGGTGAACCCCTGCGCGTGGTCGAGCAGGCATCCGACGCAATGGAAGCCCAGTGGCTGGTGGACGAGATCCGCGCCCAGATCCGCGAAGGCCGTCCGGCCCACGAGATCGCCATCCTGTACCGCAGTAACGCCCAGTCGCGCCCGATCGAACATGCCCTGTTCTCGGCCCGGGTGCCGTACCGGGTCTACGGCGGCCAGCGCTTCTTCGAGCGCCAGGAGGTCAAGCACGTCCTGGCCTATCTGCGCCTGATCGACAATCCGAACGACGACACGTCCTGGATGCGGGTGGTGAACTTCCCCACGCGCGGGATCGGCGCGCGTACCCTGGAACAGCAGGCCGACATGGCGGCGCAACAGGGCACCAGCCTGGCCGGGGCGGTCGCCTTCGTGCCGGGCAAGGCAGGCGCCAGCCTGGCCCGTTTCGCCACCCTGATCCGAGAACTGGCCGAGGAGGCCCGCACGCTGGACCTGCCCGAACTGATCGGCCATGTGGTGCATCACAGCGGTCTCGAAGCCCATTACCGAGCCGATCGTGAAGGCCAGGATCGCCTGGAAAACTTGCAGGAACTGGTCAATGCCGCCGCTGCTTTCGTGGCCGAGGAAGGCTTCCAGGGCTTGCCCTCCGGCCGGATTCCCGAGGGTGCGGCCATCGCGGCTTCGGCGGCTGCCGATCCCGGTCTGGCGTTTGGCGACGGCGTGGAGCCTTCGCCTGTCGTGATGTCGCCTCTGGGTGCCTTCCTCAGTCACGCCTCGCTTGAAGCAGGCGACAATCAGGCGCAGGCGGGCGAGGATGCCGTGCAGCTCATGACAGTGCACGCGGCCAAGGGCCTGGAATTCGATGCGGTGTTCATCACCGGGCTGGAAGAAGGCCTGTTCCCTCATGAGAACAGCCTGCTGGACCCGGGGGGGCTGGAAGAAGAGCGTCGCCTGATGTACGTGGCCATTACGCGGGCGCGCGAGCGCCTGACGCTGACCCTGGCACAAAGCCGCATGCTGCATGGCCAGACGCGTTACGGCCTGCGCTCGCGCTTCCTGGACGAGATCCCGGAAGAACACCTGAAATGGATCACCCCGCGCCAGCGTCCCGCTGCCGACCCGCCGCCCTGGAGCGGCGCCTTCCGACGCGGCCTGGGGGGCTTGCGGGATGAGGGCAGCAGCTTCGCGCCACGCGCGCCGCGCACGCAGGCGGCGGGCGTCACCGTGGGCGAGCAATCCTTCCGGATCGGCACGGGGGTGCGCCATGGCCGCTTCGGCGAAGGCACCGTGGTGGCCTTGAGCGGCAGCGGCACCGAGGCCCAGGCACGGATCGAGTTTCGCGATGCCGGTACCAAGACCCTGGCCTTGGGTGTAGCGAAGCTGGACGTCCTGGACTGAACCCGAAACCCGAGTGATCGTGCGGCTGCCGGCGGTGCGGCTGACCCCGGCGGAATGTCAGGCACTAGGGAAATCCCCAGGGCGAGGTCTATACTGACCGTAGTGCTTCGACTGCGGATGGGCCATGGGATCGTTCAAATTCGAGCAGCACCCCGCGATGTATTTTGCGGACTTCGTGCTGTATCCACTGGTGATCGTGGGTGGAGCGATCCTGCTGACCGAGTACGGATCCGGCTCGATCGGCGTGTTGTTGGCCGCCGCAGCCTTGGGGTTTCTGTCCTGGAGCCTCGTCGAATATGCGCTGCACCGCTTCGTGCTGCATGGTTTGCCGCCGTTCAAAAGCTGGCACGAAACGCATCACGAACGACCTTTCGCGTTGATCGGCTCGTCTACGCCGGTCAGCATGACGGCGTTTGCCGTGCTGGTGTTCTGGCCTCTGTCCGCCGTTGTCGGAACATGGATCGCCCTGGCGGCGACGCTGGGCATGACCGCCGGCTATCTGCTGTACGTGGTCGTCCATCACGCCACCCACCACTGGCGGGCACGGCCGGATTCCTGGATGCAGGCCCGCAAGCGCGACCATGCCCGGCACCATCGGCCGGGCGCCGAAGGCTGGTACGGCGTCACTACCCCGTTCTGGGATCGTGTGTTCGGGACGGATGAATCTGCCGGCGAGTCCGCCGGCAGATCGTAATCACATCGTCAGGGCGTGATCAGTGACCAACGATCAGCGCCCCCGCCCCCAGCGCCGGTGCAGCCGCTGTGCGGTCGCATCCAGCAGGAAACCCAGTGCGCCGATCAGCACGATCACGGCCATCAGTTCTGAATAGGCCAGTCGGTCGCGGGTGTCCAGGATGAAATAGCCCAGGCCGGAACTGACGCCCAGCATCTCGCAGGGCACCAGAATGATCCAGACGATGCCGATGGCCAGGCGCAGCCCGGTCAGCATGTGGCCCAGAGAGCCGGGAATCACGATCTTCCAGAGGATTTCCCGGCGCGTGGCGCTCAGGCTGCGCGCCAGCATCAGCCAGCGCGCGTCCAGTTGTCGCACGCCCGCGCTGGTGTTCAGGATGATGGGCCAGACGGCGGCGAAGCTGAGCAGAAAGTAGATGGGGGCGTCGCCGATGCCGAACAGCATCACGGCGACCGGCATCCAGGACAGGGGCGAGACCATGCGCAGGAACTGGAAAGCACCGCTGGTGGCCAGTTCCAGTTTTTGCGAGGCGCCGATGGCCAGTCCCAGGGGGATACCGAAGACCATTGCCCAGAACAGGCCCACGGCCACGCGCCGCAGGCTGACCAGGGTGTGCGCCGTCAACTGGTTGTCCAGGACCAGGTGAGCCAGGCTGGGCAGGGCCTTCAGCGGCGAGAACAGACCGGCCATGGCCGTGTCTTCGCCGATCAGACCGATGCCGGCGGCCCAGAGCAGCAGCAGGATCAGCAGACCGCCCAGGCTCAGGGCCAGGCGGCTGGGGGCGGGCAGTGGTGCGGTGCGTGTTTTCATGATCGGGGGATCTCGTGCGGCGGGACCGACCGCTCAGGCGACCGAAAAAGTTTCCGTGCGCGTATAGCCTTCAATGCCGAAAGCGGCCGGACCACCCTGGGCTTCGATGGCCTTGCGCACGTAGCGCTCGTCCACCAGGTCGCGGGCGACCTCGGCGGGATCCAGATCCTTGAGGAAGGCGTTTTCGCCCAGCACGTAGGTGGTCTTCAGCAGCTCCACCAGCTTTTCCGTATAGCTGGGGAAGGGGTAGGGCTGAAAATCGATGCGCTGTTCTTTCCAGTCGGCATGGCGGATGGCACCGCTGCGGGCGTATTCCGCATCGCGTTCGGGCGAAGCCAGCAACACGCGCGCCAGGGTCGAATGCTCGTGCGGGGTGTAGTCGGCGGGGTTGCCGCGTTCCAGGATCTTCACGGTTTCCTCGCGGTGGCCGCGCGTCCAGGCCTGGGCCTCGACGATGGCGTCCACAACCTTCTGTGACCATGCGGGGCGCTCCTGCAGGTCGCGTTCGTGCATCGTGACCACGCAGCAGGCATGGTTGCGCCAGACGTCGCCGGTGAAGCGCCAGACCTTGCCCACGCCCAGCTCTTCGGCCTTGGCGTTGAACGGTTCGGCCACGATGTAGCCGGAAATCCGTTTCGTGCCCAGTGCGGGCAGCATGTCGCCGGGCGACATGACCACCAGCTTGACCTGCTGCTTCGTCGGTTCGCCATCGCTGATGAATTCCAGCCCGGCCTCGCGCAGCATGGCCTGCAGGACGATGTTGTGCACCGAATACCAGAAGGGGATGGCGACCGTGGTGCCGCCCAGATCGGCCAGGCTGTTGATGTCGGGCCGCACGGTCAGGCAGGAGCCTTCCATGTGGTTCCAGGCGACCACCTTGGCGGGGGACTTGCTGCCATAGCGCGACCAGATGGTCATGGGCATGAGCAGGTGGACCACGTTCACCTGGCCGCTCAGGAAGGCCTCGACGATCTGCGACCAGCTACGGAAGCGCCGGGGTTTCTCGACCTGCAGTCCGCGCTTTTTGAACAGATCGTTGTGGTGGGCCACCAGCAGCGGCGTAGCGTCGGTGATCGGCAGGTAGCCGATGCGCACCGGCGCGTCGGGTTCGGCGGCGCGCGCGGCCTGGCCGGCCTGCAGCAGCGGCAGGGCACCGGCCATCGTGAACAGCGAGGACAGTTTCAGGAATTGCCGGCGGCCGGCCTGGGCGCTGGCGGCGGCGCCGCAGCAGGGGTCGATGAGCTTCAGGGTCATGGTGTGGCGTTTTGTTTCGGGGGGCGGGCCGCGCGCAGGGATTGCAGGATCTCGACGCGCAGCGTCGTCAGGTGGGGATCGGTTTCGTCGCGGGGGTGGGGGCGGTCGGGTCGCCATTGGCCGATCAGGCGGCCCGGCTGGCCGCCCAGCAGCAGGATGCGGTCGGCCAGCAGCAGGGCTTCGTCGATGTCGTGGGTCACCAGGATCGCGGCGGCGTGGTGGCGCGCGCTGACTTCCAGCAGCAGCGTCTGCATCTCGCTGCGGGTGACTTCGTCCAGGGCGCTGAAGGGCTCGTCCAGCAACAGGATTTCGGGTGCGCGCGCCAGACTGCGGGCCAGGGCGGTGCGCTGGGCCATGCCGCCCGACAGCTCGTCCGGGTAGCGCGTCCGGGCGTGCATCAGGCCGACTTCGGCGATGGCCTGCTGGACGCGCTGGTGGCGCAGTGCGTCGTTCAGCCGGGGCTGGTGGCGGAAATCCAGGCCGAAGGCGACGTTCTCCTCCAGGGTCAGCCAGGGCAGCAGGCAGGGGTCCTGGAAGACGAAGCCGACGTCGGGCGCGGGGCCGGCCAGAGGCCGGCCGTGCAGGCGGACCTGGCCGGCCAGGGGGCGCTGCAGACCCGCCAGCACTTGCAGCAGCGAGGACTTGCCGACGCCGCTGGGGCCCAGCAGGGCGACGATCTCGCCGGCCTGCAGCTCCAGGGAAAAGTCCTGCAGGATACGATGGATGCCGGACCCGGGCCGTGCATAGCCCAGGGCGACGCCCGCCGCGCTGAGCACGCCGGTCCCGGCGGGGGCGGATTCGACAGCCGGATCGGACAGCGCCGTGGCGAGACTCATTGCTTACGCTGCCTGTTGCTCGAGCGCATGGATTTCCTTGCGCAGATGTTTCAGAGCGGGCGTCACGATGGCGACGAACAGGGCTTCGCGCAGGCGGCGCTGGGCGGGGTGGCTCATCAGATAACCGGCGGCGCCTGCATGCAGCGCGGCCGATTGTGTGGCTCGCAGGCTGAGTTCGGACGCCCGGGCGCGAGCACGCAGGATGTCCAGCAACAGCGCGTCTAGCCCCTGGCGAGCCAGGCGTACGGTTTCCGCCTGCAGCGCCTGCAGGTCCTGTTCCAATGACTCGTCCTGGTCGTCCAGGAAGGTGTTGACGTGGCTCAGGCGCTGGTTGCTTGCGCGGATGGTCTCCAGGCTGGCTTGCGTCAGTCCCAGGCCCATGCCGATCTGCATCAGCAGGAAACCAGGCTTGATGCGGCTGATGTAGTCTTCGAAGGCCGAAGGTTCGGCCAGTACGTCTTCCGCTGGAATCCAGGCGTTTTTCAGGTGAACGCCGTAGGTGCCGGTGCCTTCCATGCCGGCGAAGGCCGGGCAGGGGCGCAACGTCAGCGCGTCCGAGCCCGGCGGGATGGCGAACATGATGTAGCCGCCTTCTTCCACGGCTGCGGCGGCAATCAGCAGATGGCCGGACCCCAGGTTCGAAACCCAGGGCAGGGCACCGCTCACGCGGTAGCCGGCGTCCTCGCGCCGTGCGCGCAGATTGATGCGTTCGATGCCGGCCAGATGCTTGACGCAGTTGGACATGCCGGTGCCGGCCAGGATTTCTCCTCGGGCGATGGGGGCCAGATAGCGTGCGCGTGCAGTGGCGTTGTCCGTCTGCTGCAGATACCAGGCGCAGGCCGACTGGCACCAGGCCAGGAAGGCGGTGGAGCCGCAGACGCGTCCGACCCGGGCGATGACGTCGATCTGGGCCGCGAGATCCAGCCCCAGGCCGCCCGATTCGGCAGGCAGGGCGGCGCCGAAGCCGCTCAGGCTGCCCAGCGCACGCATGAAGTCGCCTGGATACTGGCCCTGGTCGATGGCGTTCGCCAGGGGCGCGAGGGATTCTTGGATCAGGGCGTCGATGCCATCACCGTGAACGGCGGGCAGCAGATCGGTGGACATGCGGATCTCCAGGATCAGGCGTAGGCCTGCAATTCCGGGTTGATGGGGGTGCGGGCCAGGTTGTTGGCGTAGTTGCACAGCGTGGCCAGACTCACGCCCAGTACCACGTCCAGCGCTTGAGCGTCGCTGTAGCCGGCCGCGCGCAGGCTGGTCAGGGCCTCGTCGGGCACCTGGCCGCGATGTTCCAGGACCTGCAGGGTGAATTGCGCCAGGGCGTTCAGTCTGGGATCGGCCAGGGCCTGGGTGCCGCGCAAGGCCTCGACGAGTTCCTGGGGCAGTTGCAGCTTCTTGTAGGCAAGCTTGGTGTGGCCGGCGACGCAGAAGCCGCAACCGTTGTAGGTGGCGGCGGTGATCTGCACGACTTCGCGTTCGGTGGGGGTAAGGCTGTTGCGGCCGTTGATGGCGCCGACGACCTGGTAGGTTTCCAGAGCCGTGGGTGCGTTGGCCAGGACGCCCAGCAGGTTGGGCAGGAAGCCGTTGGCCTGAGCAGCGGCCCGCAGGCGGTCCTGGGCTTCGGTAGGAGCGGATTCGACGGATTGGATGGGGAGGCGGCTCATGGTGCAGATCTTCTGAACGGGAGGTTATAAGACCTGCCCATTCTAAGGATCGCCATCCTCATACCGAACGAATATAAGAGTATTAAATTATTCAGCCTTGGAATATGAAGCTTCCAGCGCTTCGATCTCCGTCTGGATTTCCAGCCAGTCTTCCTCGTGGGTCTGCAAGGCTTTGCTCAGCTCACCATGTTCGGCCATCAGGCCGGGGCGGGTGTCCTTGTGGGCGTCGGTGTAGAAGTCCGGGTCAGCCATCAGCGTATCCAGTTCCTTCAAGCGGGCCTGGGCCTTGGCCATGGCGTCTTCGATCTTTTTCAGACGCGTCTCCAGCGGCTTGCGGTGAGCGGCCAGTTCCTGGCGCGCCTGGGCCTGCTCGCGGCGCTGGGTCTTGCGGTCCTGGCCCGGGGCCGGACCGCTCGCCGCGCGTGCGGTCTGGTTGCGCTGCGCCTGGCGTTGCTGCAGCCAGTCGCGGTAATCCTCCAGGTCGCCGTCAAAGGGCTGGACCCGGCCGTCGGCGACGATCCAGAAGCTGTCCACGGTGGTGCGCAGCAGGTGCCGGTCGTGGGAGACCAGCAGCACGCTGCCGGGGAATTCCGCCAGTGCCCGTGCCAGGGCTTCGCGGGTGTCCACGTCCAGGTGGTTGCTGGGCTCGTCGAGCAGCAGCAGATTGGGTTTGCGCCAGACGATCAGGGCCAGGGCCAGACGGGCCTTCTCGCCGCCGGAAAAGGGCGCCACCGGCTGGCTCACCATGTCGCCGCCAAAGCCGAAGCCGCCCAGCATATTGCGCAGTTCCTGTTCGCGCGTGTCGGGGGCGATGCGCACGAAGTGCTGCAGCGGGCTCAGTTCCGGGTCCAGCACGTCCAGTTGCTGCTGGGCAAAGTAGCCGATCTCCAGGCCTTTGGCCGGCCGGTAGCCGCCTGCCAGAGGATGCAGTTCGCGTGCCAGGGTTTTGACCAGGGTGCTCTTGCCGGCGCCGTTGACGCCCAGGATGCCGATGCGGCTGCCGCCGCGCACCATCAGACTTACATCTTCCAGGATGGTGCGCGCGGTGCCGGTGCCGCCTGCCGGGTAGCCCAGGACGGCGTCTTCCAGGGTCAGCAGCACGTCGGGCGTCTGCACGGGTTCGGGCAGGCGGATGTCGATGCCTGATTCCGCGGTCAGAGGCGCCAGGGTCTGCATGCGCGCCAGGGCCTTGACCCGGCTTTGCGCCTGCTTGGCCTTGCTGGCCTTGGCCTTGAAGCGGTCGATGAAGGACTGCAGGTGGGCCGCCTCGCGCGACTGGCGTTCGATGGTCAGGCGGTTCTGGCGCAGGCGCTCGGCGCGCTGTTCCAGAAAGGATTCATAGCTGCCTTTGTAGCGCACCAGCGACTGTTGTTCGAAATGCAGGATGACGCGCGCGACCGCATCCAGGAATTCGGTGTCGTGAGAAATCAGCAGCACCGTGCCCGGATAGCCTGCCAGCCAGCGCTCCAGCCACAGCATGGCGTCCAGGTCCAGGTGGTTGGTGGGCTCGTCCAGCAGCAGCAAGTCGGACGGCGCCATCAGCGCGCGCGCCAGGGCGATCCGCATCTGCCAGCCGCCGGAAAAACTGGCGACCGGGCGCGCCCATTCGTCGGGGGCGAAACCCAGGCCGGCCAGAAGCTGTTCGGCGCGCGAGGGCGCGCTCCAGGCTTCGGCATCGACCAGGGCGGATTCCAGTTCGGCGATCGCCTGACCCTGTTCCGGGTCCAGCGCGGCGCGGCGCGCCTGCAGTTCGCGCAGGTGGCGGTCGCCGTCGATGACGAACTCGCGCGCCGGGCGGTCGGTGTCGTGCAGAATCTGCTCGACGCTGGCCAGTCGCCAGGACGCGGGCATGTCCAGCGTGCCGGCGTCGGGGTCGATCTGCCCCTGCAACAGAGAGAACAGCGAGGACTTGCCCGCGCCGTTCTTGCCGACGAAACCGACGCGCTCGCCGGGGTGGACGACGAATTCGGCGTCGTCCAGCAGGACCTTGACGCCGCGCCGCAGGGTCAGGCCACTGGCGCGGATCACGAGGCGAGCTGCGCGCGGCGCAGCAGCAGGATCTGGTCGGTGGTGGCGTCGGTGTCCAGCCAGATGGGTTCCAGTCCGGGGAAGGCGGCCTCGAAGTGCGCCCGCTCGTGGCCGATTTCCAGCACCAGCAGGCCCTCGAGCGCCATGAGCGCGGGCGCATCGGCCAGAATGCGGCGCACCAGGTCCATGCCGTCGTTGCCGCCGGCCAGCGCCAGCCGGGGTTCGTGCTTGTATTCGGGCGGCAGCGCCCTCATCGACTGTTCATTGACGTACGGAGGATTGCAGACGATCAGGTCGTAGCGGCGGTCTGGCGGCACCTTGGACAGCAGATCGCTGCGCAGCGCCTGGACGCGATCCCGCAGGCCGTGCAGGTCGATGTTCGACTGTGCGACGGCCAGGGCGTCGGCGGACACATCCACCGCGTCCACGGCGGCGTTGCCGAAGGTGTGGGCCGCCAGAATCGCCAGGCAGCCCGAGCCGGTGCACAGGTCCAGCACCTGTTCGACTGCGTCCGGGTCGTCGATCCAGGGGGCCAGGCCCTCAGCCAGCAGTTCCGAGATCGGCGAGCGCGGCACGATCACCCGCTCGTCCACCAGAAAGCGTTCACCCTGCAGCCAGGCTTCGCCCGTCAGGTAGGCGGCGGGCTTGCGGGTATTGATGCGTTCGTGGATCAGGTCGACACAGCGTTGCCGCTCGCGTTCCAGCAGGCGCGCGTCCAGAAAGGGGTCGAGCGTGTCGGGCGGCAGATGCAGACCGTGCAGCAGCAGGTAGACCGCCTCGTCCCAGGCATTGTCGCTGCCGTGGCCGAAGACCAGGTCGGCGGCGTGAAAGCGGCTGATGGACCAGCGCAGCAGGTCACGCAGGGTCAGGAGTTCGGTGTGGGGAGAGGGCATGGTGTGCAAGAGATGTGTTCGGCCGTGCCGGTCCGGCGGACAGGCGTGGTGGTCAGGCCAGCAGCTTTTCCAGCGTGCGGCGGTAAATGTTTTTCAGCGGTGCCAGGCTGTCCAGGGGAATGTGTTCGCCTGTCTGGTGGATCGTCTGATTCAGCGGGCCGAATTCGACGACTTGCGGGCAGATTCGGGCGATGAAGCGTCCGTCCGAGGTGCCGCCGGTCGTGGACAGTTCCGCCTGGACGCCGGTTTCTTCGGCGATGGCGGCCTGCAAAGCCGCGCACAGTGTACCCCGGGGGGTCAGAAAGGGCAGGCCGCTGATCGTCCAGGCAATGTCGTAGTCCAGGCCATGGCGGTCCAGCAGGGCCGTCACGCGGGCCTGCAGCACGTCCGGCGTGCTGGCGGTCGAGAAGCGGAAATTGCAGTCGATCGTCGCGGTGCCGGGGATGACGTTGCCCGCCCCGGTGCCCGCATGCAGGTTCGAGACCTGGAACGTGGTGGGCGGAAAGTATTCATTGCCCTCGTCCCAGCGGGTCGCGGCCAGTTCGGCCAGGGCGGGCGCCAGTTCGTGGATCGGGTTGCGGGCCAGGTGCGGGTAGGCCACGTGACCCTGGACGCCACGTACCGTGATCCGGGCCGACATCGAGCCCCGGCGGCCGTTCTTGATCGTGTCGCCCAGCGCTTTCACCGAGGTCGGTTCGCCGACGATGCAGTAATCGGGCCGTTCATGGCGTGCTTCCAGGGTGCGGCAGACGTGGACCGTGCCCTCGGTCGCCGGGCCTTCCTCGTCAGAGGTGATCAGCAGGGCGATCGAGCCCGGATGATCGGGATGAGCGGCGATGAATTCTTCGGCCGCGACCACGAAGGCCGCGATCGAGGTCTTCATGTCGGCGGCGCCCCGGCCCACCAGCAGGCCGCCGGTTTCCGTGGGAACGAAGGGGGGACTGGGCCATTCGGTCTCCGGCCCGGTGGGGACGACGTCCGTGTGGCCTGCGAACACCAGCAGCGGGGCCGCCGTGCCGCGCCGCGCCCAGAGATTGCTCACCGGCCCGCTGGGCAGCGACTCGCAGACGAAGCCCAGCGGCCGCAGGCGCTCGGCGATCAGTTCCTGGCAGCCCGCGTCGTCCGGCGTGACGGAGGGGCGGGTGATCAGTGCGCAGGCCAGTGCGCGGACGTCGGCGTCTGCCATGGTGCGCGGTTCCTTGAGTGGGTGGCCGGGCCTCAGGCCCGGAGCAGATCGTTGATGCTGGTCTTGGCGCGGGTCTTCGCATCCACCCGCTTGACGATCACCGCGCAGGCCAGGCTGTGGCTGCCGTCGGCGGCGGGCAGGGCGCCCGGCACCACTACGGAGCCCGCCGGTACGCGGCCATAGTGGATCTCGCCGGTGGCACGGTCGTAGATGCGCGTGCTCTGGGAAATGAAGACGCCCATGGCCAGCACGGAGTTTTCTTCGACGATGACGCCCTCGACGACTTCGGAGCGCGCGCCGATGAAGCAGTTGTCCTCGATGATGGTGGGGCCGGCCTGCAGCGGTTCCAGTACCCCGCCGATGCCCACGCCGCCCGACAAGTGGACGTGGCGGCCGATCTGCGCGCACGAACCCACTGTCGCCCAGGTGTCCACCATCGTGCCTTCGCCCACGCGCGCACCAATGTTGACGTAGGAGGGCAGCAGCACCGCGTCGGGCGCGATGTACGCGCCGCGCCGCACCGTGGCGGTCGGCACCACGCGAAAGCCGCCGCGCTGGAAGTCGTCCGGGCCGTAATCCTGGAATTTCAGCGGCACCTTGTCGTAATACAGCTGGGGCGCCTGGCCCATGACGCGGTTGTCCGCCAGACGGAAAGACAGCAGTACGGCTTTTTTGATCCACTGATGGACTTGCCATTGGCCGTCGATTTTTTCCGCGACGCGCAGCGTGCCGTCGTCCAGGCCGGCGATGACTTGATCAACGGCCAGGCGCAGGGCGTCCGGCGCCTGGCCGGGATTCAGGGCCGCGCGGTCTTCCCAGGCGGTGTCGATGAGGCTCTGGAGGGTGGAGTGCATGATGACGGGCGAGATCCTGGATCACGGAGAAAAGCGGAATCTGGAATTTTATCAGCGCATCCCGTGCGTGTTGATGGTTCAGTGCCGAGGACCGCGTGGCGGCAGTACACTGATCCATTCTGAGCCGGCCTGCTCGCCCTGTGCGGCCGGCTCGTTGCGGATACCTGTCGTCCTGTGGGAGCGCGGGTCCGGATTCAAAGGCCACCTCATCATGACATCGGCGACATTCTCGCTTTTTCTGCTGACCTTTTTTCTGGTGTCGCTCACACCGGGCATGTGCATGATGCTGTCGCTCAGCCTGGGGATGAGCGTCGGCGTGCGGCGCACCGCCTGGATGTGGGCGGGGGAACTGATCGGTGTCGGCATCGTGGCGGCGGGGTCCGTGCTGGGCGTGGCCACGGTGCTGCTGCAATATCCGCCGCTGTTCACGGCCTTCAAATGGGGCGGTGGCGCCTATCTTGTGTGGCTGGGCATCGAGATGTGGCGCTCCAGGGGGTCTTTGGCCATCCCGGAAATGGCGGATGGCGCTCGGCCCCCAGGCCGCATGCAACTGGCCATTCAGGGGCTGGTGACGGCCATCGCCAACCCCAAGGGCTGGGCCTTTTTCATCGCCTTGCTGCCGCCTTTCCTGAATTTCGACCAGCCGATGGCCCCGCAACTGAGCCTGCTGCTGGCCATCATCCTGAGCATGGAACTGTGCTGCCTGATCCTGTATGCCATGGGTGGTTCGGTCGCCCGCAGGCTGCTGGCCAGCCGCTCCAATGTGCGGCTGATGAATCGCATCTCGGGCGCCCTGATCGCCGGCATCGGCATCTGGCTGATGCTGGACTGATTCCGGGCGTCTGGCGGCGGCTGGGACGATCACCCCAGGCGATCCTCCCAGCCGCCGCCGATCGCGCGGATGAGCTGCACGGCGGCGTGTGCGCGCAGGCCGTCCAGTTGCACGACGGCACGCCGATGCCGCAGCACTTCGCGGTCGGCGTCGATGACTTCCAGATAGCTCACGGACCCGGCCTCGTATTGCGTTCTGGACAGCTCTGCCGCGCGGGCTGCGGCGGCCACGGCCGTGTCCTGCACTTCGGTCTGCTCGCCCAGCAGGCGCAGCGCAGACAGACCGTCCTCGACTTCCCCGAAGGCCTTGAGCACGCTCTGCCGGTACAGGGCCACGTCTTCTTCGTAGCGGGCGCGGGCGCGGTCCACGCCGGCCTGGCGTCGGCCCCCGTCAAAGATCGGCAAGGTCAGGGCTGTGCCAATCAACGGGCCCAGCAGAAAGCTGCGGCTCGACCAGCGCAGCAGTTCGTCCAGTTCGGAGGATTCGAAACCAAAGGAGCCGGTCAGGGCGAGCTGCGGGAACAGGGCGGCCCGGGCGGCGCCGACCCGGGCATTGGCGGCAGCCAGGGCTCTTTCGGCGGCGGCGATGTCGGGACGCCGTTCAAGCAGGGATGAAGGCAGTCCGGCTGGAATCGCCATCGCGATCCGGGTCAGCGGCTGATGCGACAGGGAGAAATCGGCGGGCGGCCGTCCCAGCAATACCGCCAGTCCGTGTTCGGCGGCGGCGCGCTGCCGCTCGACACCCAGCGCCTCGGCGCGCGCCGCCGCGAGTTCGGACCGGGCCCGCGCGACGTCGAGTTCGCTGATGTCACCTTCCCGGAAACGGGTTTCGACCAGATCCAGACTCAGACGGCGCAGGGTGATCGTGTGTGCATACAGCAGGGCTTCGCCGTCCAGTTGCCGGATCAGGAAATAGGCCTGCGCGACGTCGGCCTGCAGCGCCAGCAGCACAGAGTGATACAGAGCCTGGGCCCGCTGGGTGTCGGCGCCGGCGGCGTCGACCTCGGAGGCCACGCGGCCGAACAGATCGACCTCGTAGGACAGGCCGGCCTGTGCGCGCCAGAGCGTGGCCGTGCTGCCTGCGTTGGCGGGGTCCCCGGCGGCCTCGGAGGTCCGCTGGCGGTTGGCGCCCAGGCCGGCCGTCAGCTCTGGAAAGCGGTCGGCGCGCGCATTCTTTTGCATCGCGCGCGCCTGCTTCACGCGCGCGGCGGCGGCTTGCAGGTCCTGGTTCGCCTGCATGGCGTGTTCCTGCAGGGCATCCAGTGCCGGGTCCTTGAAAATGGCCCACCAGCGGCCTCGCGCCAGATCGTCGGCCGGTTGGGCCGCCTTCCAGCGTTGCTGTTCGTCGGCGCTCAGACGGGCTTCCTTGAAGGCACCGGGTACTTCGACGGCAGGCCGCTCGTATTTGGGGGCGACGGCGCATCCGGCGAGCAGAGTGGCCAGCAGGCCCGACACGGCGGCATGAGAGAGGCGTGTGATCATGAGTGATATTCCACGTGGGGGTTCGCGGCGGAAACGAGGGTGTCGGGGGTTTCCGACCCGGCGTGCCGGGCCGGTCTGGATCGACTGGCGAGACGGCGCAACAGCACGTAGAACACCGGGGTCAGGTACAGGCCGAACAGCGTGACGCCCAGCATGCCGAAGAAGACGGCGATGCCCATCGCATGGCGCATTTCCGCGCCTGCGCCGGTGGACAGCACCAGAGGCACGATGCCCATGATGAAAGCGATGGAGGTCATCAGGATGGGACGCAGGCGCAAACGGCTGGCTTCCCGGGCTGCTTGTGCCGCAGACAGGCCCTGCGCCTCCAGTTCGCGCGCGAACTCGACGATCAGGATGGCGTTCTTGCAGGCCAGGCCGACCAGGACCATGAGCCCGATCTGGGTGAAGATGTTGTTGTCGCCCCGGGTCAGCCAGACACCGGCCAGGGCGGCCAGCGCGCTCATGGGCACGATCAGGATGACCGCCAGGGGCAGGGTCAGGCTTTCATATAGTGCGGCCAGCACCAGAAAGACCAGCAGAACGCTGATGGGGAACACCCAGATCCCGGCGTTGCCGGCCAGGATCTGCTGGTAGGTCAGGTCCGTCCACTCGAACTTGATGCCTTTGGGCAGGGTCTCCGCTGCAATGCGTTCGGCTGCCGCCTGGGCTTCGCCGGACGAATAGCCGGGCGCGGGGCCGCTGTTGATGTCGGCGGCCGTATAGCCGTTGTAGCGCACCACCATCTCCGGCCCGTAGGTCGGCGTCAACGACACCAGAGAGCCCAGCGGCACCATGGCGCCCGAGGTGCTGCGCGTTTTCAGCCGCAGGATGTCCTCGGGGCTGGACCGGAAGGGCGCGTCGGCCTGAGCCTTGACCTGGTAGACGCGCCCGAAGCGGTTGAAGTCGTTGATGTAGAGCGAGCCCAGGTAGATCTGCATGGTGTCGAACACGTTCGTGACAGGCACGCCCAACTGCTTGGCCTTGACCCGGTCGAGATCCACGTCGAGCTGCGGCACATTGATCTGGTAGCTGGAAAACGCCGGCCCCAGTTCAGGCGTGCGCGCCGCTTTTTCCATGAAGGCCTGGGCCGCGTCGTTCAGGCGGTCGTAGCCCAGGCCGGCCGTGTCCTCGATCTGCAGCTTGAAGCCGCCGACCGTTCCCAGGCCCATCACCGGCGGCGGCGGGAATACCGCGATGAAGGCTTCCTGGATGCCGGAGAATTGCCGGCTCAACGCGGTCGTGATGGCCTGCGCGGACGTGGCCTCGTCCCGGCGCTGGTCGAAATCATCGAGCGTCATGAAGACGACGGCCGCGCTCGAACTGTTGGTGAAGCCGTTGATCGACAGGCCCGGGAAGGCGACGACGTTCTTGACGCCCGGCTGGGCCAGCGCAATGTCACTCATGCGCCGGACCACGGCGTCCGTGCGTTCCAGCGAGGCACCGCTGGGCAGTTGCGCGAAACTGACCAGGTACTGCTTGTCCTGGCCAGGTACGAAACCGCCCGGGACGCTATAGGCGACTCCCGCCGTCAGCGCAAGCAGGACCAGGTAGACGCCCAGAGTCGTGCCCTTGCGCCGCACGACTGCGCCCACGCCGCGCGCATAGCCGTCCGAAGCCCGCCCGAACGCGCGGTTGAAGGTACGGAAGAAGCCGCCCAGAACACGGTCCATCCCCCGGGTCAGCGCATCCGGCCTGGCGCCATGGGGTTTCAGCAGCAGGGCCGCGAGCGCCGGTGACAGCGTCAGGGAATTGAACGCCGAGATGACCGTCGAGAGGGCGATCGTCATGGCGAACTGCTTGAAGAACTGACCGCTCAGCCCCGTCATGAAGGCAAGCGGCACGAATACGGCGACCAGCGTCAGCGCGATGGCGATGATCGGGCCGCTGACTTCGCGCATGGCGCGATAGGTGGCATCGCGGGGGCTGTGGCCGGCCTCGATGTTGCGCTCGACGTTTTCGACGACCACGATGGCGTCGTCCACGACGATGCCGATCGCCAGTACCAGGCCGAACAGGGACAGTGCGTTGATGGTGTAGCCGAACGCCAGCATCAGGGAAAATGTGCCGATGATCGAGACGGGCACCGCCAGCAGCGGGATGATGGATGCGCGCCAGGTCTGCAGGAAGACGATGACGACGAGCACGACCAGGGCGATGGCCTCGAGCAGGGTCGAGATCACCGCCTCGATGCTCGACCGGACGAATTGCGTGGGGTCGTAGACGATGCGGCTTTCGAGCGAAGCCGGGAAATCGGCCGACAGCTCCTGCATGGTTGCGCGCACGGCATCGGAAATGGCCAGGGCGTTGGCGCCCGGGGCTTCCATGATCGCCATGGCGACCGCCGGCTTGTTGTCCAGCAGGGAGCGCAGGGCGTATTCGGATGCCGCGAGCTCGATGCGCGCCACGTCCCGCAGCCGGGTGATGCCGCCGTCGGAGGAGGACTTCAGCACGATGTCGCCGAATTCCTCCTCCGTGCGCAGGCGGCCCTGCGCATTGACCGAGAATTGCATGGCGACGTCGGGACTGCTGGGGGATGCGCCGATGACGCCTGCGGCCACCTGCACGTTCTGTTCCCGGATGGCGGCGACCACGTCGCTGGCGGTCAGGCCTCGCTCGGCGATTTTTTCCGGATTCAGCCAGACCCGCATCGCGTAGTTGCCCGCGCCCCAGAGCTGCACTTCGCCCACGCCCGGGATGCGCGCCAGCTTGTCCTTGACGTTCAGGACGGCGTAGTTGCGCAGATAGGTCAGGTCATAGCGCTGGTCGGGCGAGACCAGGTGCACGACCATGGTCAGGGTGGGGGTCGCCTTCACCGTGGTGACTCCCAGGCGCTGGACGTCCTCGGGCAGGCGCGGCAGGGCTTGCGCGACCCGGTTCTGCACCAGTTGCTGGGCCTTGTCGGGGTCCATGCCCAGGTGGAAATTGACCGTCACCGCCAGGTTGCCGTCGCTGTTGGCCTGTGACTGCATGTACAGCATGTTTTCGACCCCGTTGATGGCTTCCTCCAGTGGCGCCGCCACCGTTTCGGCGATCACCTTGGGGTTGGCGCCGGGAAACTGCGCGCGCACGACGACCGAGGGCGGCACGACCGCCGGGTATTCGGAAATCGGCAGGCGGAAGACGGCGAGCAGGCCGGCCAGCAGGATCAGGACGGAGAGGACCGCCGCGAAGATCGGCCGGTCGATGAAGAATTTGGAAATGTTCATGAGAAGCGGCTCAAGATCGGTGCTGTGCATCCGGCGCCGGGCCGGGCAGGGTGGAGGCGTCGCCCGCCGCGAGTGCGTCATCTTCGCGGACCGGGGTCGGCGCGACCGTGACACCAGGGCGGACGCGCTGCAGGCCGTTAACGACGACCCGGTCGCCGGCCGTCAGGCCGGCCTGGACGACTCGCCAGCCTTCCCGGCTGGCGCCCAGGGTCACTTCCCGGTAGCTCACGGTGTTCGCGTCGTCCACGAG
This sequence comes from Castellaniella sp., assembly GCF_049650445.1. GTDB lineage: Bacteria > Pseudomonadota > Gammaproteobacteria > Burkholderiales > Burkholderiaceae_B > Castellaniella. The sequence continues at coordinate 124,433 of NZ_JBASAD010000017.1, forward strand.
CATGACGAAACGCTTGGACTGGTCGGTGCCGATGGCCTGTTCTCGCAGGAGTACGGCCTGGTGAGGCGCGCCCGCGCCCAGGCGGACCCTGGCGTAGAGCCCGGGCCGCAGCAAGCCGTCCGGGTTGTCGAATAGCGCTCGCACGCGGATCGTTCCGGTCTGAGGGTCGAGGCTGTTGTCCAGGAATGCCAGCCGGCCCTGACGAGGGTATCCCTGTTCATTGGCCAGTCCCATGGACACGGGGATGGTCGTCCCGGCGTTCGTGGCTGCCGCGCCGTTCATGTCCAGAAAGGCCTGTTCGTCCATTTCGAACGAAGCGTAGAGCTGTGAGACGGAGACCACGGTGGTCAGGGGCTGTGCGCTGCCCAGGCCGACGACGTTGCCCTCGGTCGCTTCAGCCTTCGAGACGCGTCCGCTGATGGGGGCGACGATGCGGGTGTGCTCCAGATCGAGACGCGCCGACTGCAGCGTGGCTTGCGCGGCCTGCACGCGGGCAGAAGCCTCGCGCGCCGCGTTGCGCTTTTCCTCGAAGTCCCGCCGGGCGATGGCGTTGCCGGCCAGCAGACGCTGGGCCCGGGACAGATCCGCCCCGGTGTAGGCGGCCTGCGCCGTAGCCGCCGTCAACTGCGCCTGGGCTTCGTCGACGGCGGCCTGGTAGGGACGCGGGTCGATGGTAAAGAGCGGGTCGCCTCGCTGGACCAGTGCACCGTCCTGAAAGTGGACCTGGGTCAGGGTGCCGGACACCAGGGGCCGGATTTCGACCCGGTCCACCGCCTCCAGGCGTCCGGAATATTCATGCCAGTCCGTGATGGCCTGATACTGGATCGTGGCGACGTCTACCTGGATCGCGGGCGCCGTAGACGGCTTGCCGCCGGCGGCGGGTGTGCCGACGCTTTCGCGCATCAGCAGCACACCGCCGGCGAGCAGCAGTCCGGCCAGCGCGAGAGCGACGTGTCGTGCGTGGAAAGAAGGCATGGCGGGATTCCTTTTGAAGAGTGCGCTATTATTTGTTATTCGCAAATTTGGATAAATACACAATTTTTGTTATCACTGTTCAAATTCAGCAAACAATGGCGGTGTGGCCCTCTTGTCACATGCCAGGAGCACTGAAATGGATCATCTGCAAGCCATGCGTGTCTTTACGCGGGTCGTCGACGCCAACAGCTTCACCCTGGCCGCCGACAGCCTGGGCATGCCCAGGGCGACCGTGAGCACGATCATCCGCAAGCTTGAAAAGCACCTGGGCGCGCGGCTGTTGAACCGCAGCACGCGCCGTCTGAGCCTGACGCCGGACGGGGCGTCCTACTACGAGCGTTGCACCGGTATCCTGGCCGACGTTGATGATGCGGAGTCGTCCTTCCGCGACCGCGCGCGCGGCCCGCGCGGCCGTCTGCGCATCGATGCGCCGCCTTATCTGGCCCGGCTGGTGTTGATGCCTCGGCTGTGCGAATTTCACCGCCGCTACCCGGATATCGAGCTGGTGGTCGGCATGAGCGACCGGGTGGTCAATATGGTGCAGGAGGCCGTCGACTGCGTCTTGCGCATCGGCGAGCTGCGGGATTCCACCCTGATCGCCAAGCGCATCGGCGTCTTCAGGACGCTGACGTGCGCGGCGCCTTCCTATATCGAACGCTACGGGAAACCGGAACGCATCGAGGATCTGGGCCGACATCGGGCGGTCAACTATTTCCTGGCGCGGACGGGGCGCACGGTGGACTGGAGCTTCCAGGTGGATGGCGAAATCGTGAATCTGCCGATGAAAAGCTCACTGTCCGTCAACGATGCCGAGGCCTGCGTCAGTGCCGGGCTCAGCGGGTTCGGCATGATCCAGCCGCCGCGCTACATGGTCGAGCCCTATCTGGACTCTGGTGAGCTGATCGAGGTGCTGGAACCCTGGGCACCGCCGCCGATGCCGATTTCCATCGTCTATCAGCAGAGCCGGCATCTGTCGTCCAAGGTCCACGTGTTCGTCGACTGGATCACCGAGGTCTTCCAGGGGTGTGTGCTGATGGAAAAGTGCCGGGGCAACTATCCGCTGGATCAGGATTGCCGGTTCGCGTGCGAGGGGGAGATGACCAACGGGCTGCAGGAAATCATGGAGCGGCAGAACCTGCTGGAAAGCGCGTTCTAGGCCGGGGTTTTCAGCCGATGGGATCGGGGGGGAGGGGGCGTAGCCCGAGTGATGGGATGGAAGCCGCGTGGTGCGAACGGAGAGACTTGAACTCTCATGCCTTGCGGCGCCAGAACCTAAATCTGGTGCGTCTACCAATTCCGCCACGTTCGCCAGACAAGCCGATCATTATAACGTGATTTGACGGGTCTTTCGGGGCGCCTACGGGGCTCTTCACTTTCCGCTAAAATACCCCGTTTATTGTCCATCTTTCAATAGGTTCCGAATGCAGCCCGTGGTTGAAAAATTGTCCGGCCTGGAGCGCCGCGTTGAGCTGACCGTCTCGGTCGCCGACATCGAAAAAGAAGTCCAGGCGCAGCTCAAGCGCGTCGCCAAGACGGCGAAGGTGCAGGGCTTCCGTCCCGGCAAGGCGCCCCTGTCGGTCATAGAACGCAGCCATGGCCCGTCGGTCCGCTATGACGTGATCAACAGCCAGATCGGCAAATCCCTGGACAAGGTGATCGAGGACGCCAAGTTGCGCGTGGCCGGCACCCCCAGCCTGGAACCCAAGGTCGACGAGACCGAAGAAGGCGTGATGTCGTTTTCCGCCACCTTCGAGGTCTATCCCGAGATCCAGTTGCCTGACCTGGCTTCCCTGAAGATCACCCGCAACACCGTGCAGGTGGGCGATGCCGAAGTGCAGCAGACCATCGACATCCTGCGCCGCCAGCGCACGATCTTCAAACCGGCCGCCGACCGCGCCGCCCAGGACGGTGACCGCGTCACCCTGGACTTCGCCGGCACCATCGACGGCGTAGCCTTCGAGGGCGGTACCGCCCAGGACTTCCCCTTCGTGCTGGGTCAGGGCCGCATGCTGGCCGAATTCGAAGCCGCCGCCACCGGCATGAAAGCCGGCGAGACCAAGGTCTTCCCGCTGGCCTTCCCGGAAGACTACGGCAGCCCCGCCGTGGCCGGCAAGCAGGCTGAATTCACCATCACCGTGAAGGAAGTCGCCGAGCCCGAATTGCCCGAAATCGACGCCGACTTCGCCCGTGCCCTGGGCCAGGCCGAAGGCGACGTCGACGCCCTGCTGGCCGACGTGCGCGCCAACGTCGAACGCGAGGCCCAGGCCCGCGCGAAAAACCGCACCAAGGCCAGCGTCATGGACGCCCTGGCGGCCGCCTGCGATTTCGACCTGCCCAAGGCTCTGGTGGACGGCGAAGTCGCCAACCGCACTGCTGCCGCCCGCGAGGAACTGAAGCAGCGTGGCCTGCCCAACGCCGACAGCATCCCCATCCCGGAAGACACCTTCCGTCCGGAAGCCGAGCGCCGCGTGCGCCTGGGCCTGCTGGTCAGCGAACTCGTCCAGTCCGCCGACCTCAAGGCCAAGCCGGAACAGGTCCGCGCCCGCATCGAAGAGTTCGCCAAGAGCTACGAGCAGCCCGCTCAGGTCGTGGCCTACTACCTGTCCGACCGCCAGCGCCGCGCCGAGATCGAATCGCTGGTCCTGGAGGACAATCTGGTTGAACACGTTCTGGCGGCTGCCCAGGTGGCTGACGAAGCCGTTGATTTCGATACTTTGATGGGTGCCCGCTGAGATGAACCGGTTCACCGATTTCTACGCGTCGATGTACGGCGGGGACTCGGTCGTCCCCACCGGCCTGGGCTACGTGCCCATCGTCATTGAACAGTCCGGTCGTGGCGAACGGTCCTACGACATCTATTCGCGCCTGCTGCGCGAACGGGTGATCTTCTTCGTGGGTCCGGTCAACGACCAGTCGGCCAATCTGGTCGTGGCACAGCTGCTGTTCCTGGAATCGGAGAACCCTGACAAGGATATCTCGCTGTACATCAATTCCCCGGGCGGCTCGGTCTACGCCGGCATGGCGATCTTCGACACCATGCAGTTCGTCAAGCCCGAGGTCTCCACCCTGTGCACCGGTCTGGCTGCCAGCATGGGCGCGTTCCTGCTGGCTGCAGGTGCCAAGGGCAAGCGCTACGCCTTGCCCAATTCGCGCATCATGATTCATCAGCCCTCGGGCGGTGCCCAGGGCCAGGCGTCGGACATCCAGATCCAGGCCAAGGAAATCCTCAGCCTGCGCGAGCGCCTGAACGGCATTCTGGCCGAACGCACCGGCCAGGACATCGAGCGTATCGGTGTGGATACTGAACGTGACAATTTCATGTCCGCCGACGAAGCGCGGGAATACGGACTGATCGACAAAGTATTGGTTTCGCGCACTGACGACACCAAGTGATTGGATAGCTATGACCGAAAAAAAGGGTTCCAGCGAGGACAAGGCGCTGCATTGCTCCTTCTGCAATAAAAGCCAGCATGAAGTCCACAAGCTGATCGCTGGTCCTTCCGTCTTCATCTGCGATGAATGCATCAGCCTGTGCAATGACATCATCCGCGAAGAGTCCCAGGACGCGGCGCGGGCCGCCGTGCGCAAGGAACTGCCCACGCCGCAGGAAATCAAGTCCTTTCTGGACGGCTACGTCATCGGCCAGGAAACGCCCAAGCGCAACCTGGCGGTGGCGGTCTACAACCATTACAAGCGCATCCGCTATCAGGACGCCAAGGACGGCGACGTCGAGCTGTCCAAGAGCAACATCCTGCTGATCGGGCCGACCGGCTCGGGCAAGACCCTGCTGGCCCAGACGCTGGCGCGCATGCTGGACGTGCCTTTCGTGATGGCCGACGCCACCACCCTGACGGAGGCCGGCTACGTCGGCGAGGACGTCGAGAACATCATCCAGAAGCTGCTGCAGAACTGCAACTACGAGGTTGAAAAGGCCCAGCGCGCCATTATCTACATCGATGAGATCGACAAGATTTCGCGCAAGTCCGACAACCCCTCCATCACCCGCGACGTGTCGGGCGAGGGTGTGCAGCAGGCGCTGCTGAAGCTCATCGAAGGCACGGTCGCCTCGGTGCCGCCGCAAGGCGGGCGCAAGCATCCCAACCAGGACTTCGTCCAGGTCGACACCACCAACATCCTGTTCATCGTGGGCGGCGCCTTCGATGGTCTGGAAAAGATCATTCGCGATCGCAGCGAGCGCTCCGGCATCGGCTTTGCCGCCACGGTGCGCGCGCGCTCCGAGCGTGGTGTGGGTGAACTGTTCGCCGAGGTCGAGCCCGAAGACCTGATCAAGTTCGGTCTGATCCCGGAACTGGTCGGCCGTCTGCCGGTGGTGGCCACTCTGGAAGAGCTGACCGAGGACACGCTGGTGCGCATCCTCACCGAGCCGCGCAACGCCGTGGTCAAGCAGTTCCAGAAGCTGTTCGAAATGGAAGACGTCGAACTCGACGTGACCCCCGAGGCCCTGACGGCGATCGCCCGCCGGGCCATCAAGCGCCGCACCGGCGCCCGGGGCCTGCGCTCCATCATGGAGCAGTCCCTGCTGGGCACGATGTACGAACTGCCTTCGCGTCAGGACATCAACCGCGTGGTCCTGGAAAAGGACGCGGTCGAGGGCCAGGACACGCCGACGCTGGTTCAGGGCCCCCGGCCCGAACGCCAGGTCGAAGAAAAGCCCCTGCGCTCGGCCGCCGCCTGATCCTGCATCCGGCGCCGTTCCTGTCCTCCGGGCGGGGGCGGCCCGGAGCCGGTTCCCGTATACTGGCAGTGTGCCCCGGCTCTTGAAAAGCGCCCGTACGGCACCATATTCATCAGCAGGCACTATACGAAAAAGGAAGCCCGCGCTTCCTTTTTCTTTCAGATTCAATCGTTTGAGGAATCAACCATGTCTGCTAGCCAGATTCTGACCCAGGAACCTGTGGAACTGCCGTTGCTGCCGCTGCGTGACGTCGTGGTCTTTCCCCACATGGTCATCCCGCTGTTTGTGGGGCGGCCGCGTTCCATCAAGGCACTCGAGCTGGCCATGGAGGCCGGCAGCAGTGTCATGCTGGTGGCCCAGAAATCCGCCGGCAAGGATGAGCCCACGCCTGACGATCTGTACGAGATCGGTTGCGCGGCCAACATCCTGCAGATGCTGAAACTGCCCGACGGCACCGTCAAGGTGCTGGTCGAAGGCCTGCAGCGCGCCCGCATCCACGAAGTCACCGACGCTGAAACCCATTTCGCGGCGCGTGTTTCCGGTATCGACGAGGACCAGTCCGGTCAGGCCGAGGCCGAGGCCCTGCGCCGCGCCGTGGTGGCCCAGTTCGAACAGTACGTCAAGCTGAACAAGAAGATCCCCCAGGAGATTCTGACCTCTCTGTCGGGGATCGAGGACGCCGGCCGGCTGGCCGACACCATCGCAGCTCATCTGCCCCTGAAGATCGAGCAAAAGCAGTCCCTGCTCGACATGCCCGGCGCCGCGCAGCGCCTGGAGGCGCTGCTGGCCCAGCTCGAATCGGAAATCGAGATCCTGCAGGTCGAAAAGCGCATCCGTGGCCGCGTCAAGAAGCAGATGGAAAAGAGCCAGCGCGACTACTATCTGAACGAGCAGGTCAAGGCCATCCAGAAGGAACTGGGCGAGGGCGAGGAAGGCGCCGACATCGAGGAACTCGAACGTCGCATCGCCTCGGCGCATCTGCCCAAGGAAGCCCGAAAGAAGGCCGACGCCGAACTGAAGAAGCTCAAGCTGATGTCGCCCATGTCGGCCGAAGCCACCGTGGTGCGCAACTACATCGACACGCTGGTGGGCCTGCCGTGGCGTAAAAAGAGCCGCGTCAACAACGCCTTGAAGAACGCCGAGGAAGTCCTCGACGCCGACCACTACGGCCTGGAAAAGGTCAAGGAGCGCATCGTCGAATACCTGGCGGTGCAGCAGCGCGTGGACAAGCTCAAGGCGCCGATTCTGTGCCTGGTCGGGCCCCCGGGCGTGGGCAAGACCTCGCTGGGCCAGTCCGTGGCCCGTGCGACCAATCGCAAGTTCGTCCGCATGGCGCTGGGCGGCGTGCGCGACGAGGCCGAGATTCGCGGTCACCGGCGCACCTACATCGGTTCCATGCCGGGCAAGATCCTGCAGAACATGGCAAAGGTCGGCGTGCGCAATCCGCTGTTCCTGCTCGACGAGATCGACAAGCTGGGTGCTGATTTCCGTGGCGACCCGTCTTCGGCCCTGCTCGAAGTGCTCGATCCGGAGCAGAACCACACCTTCCAGGATCACTACATCGAGGTCGATTTCGACCTGTCGGACGTGATGTTCGTGGCCACCAGCAACACGCTGAACATTCCGCCGGCCCTGTTGGACCGGATGGAAGTCATCCGCCTGTCGGGTTACACCGAAGACGAAAAGGTCCACATCGCCTTTGACCATCTGCTGCCCAAGCTGATGAAGAACAACGGCGTGAAGGACGGCGAACTGAGCATCGCCGAGGACGCCATCCGCGACATCGTGCGCTACTACACGCGCGAAGCCGGGGTGCGCGCACTGGAGCGCGAAATCTCCAAGATCTGCCGCAAGGCCGTCAAGCGTCTGCTCAGCAACCCTGCCGAATCGGCCCGCAAGACCAACGACCAGGCGGCGATCGTGGTGGATGCCGCCAATCTGGCCGATTTCCTGGGCGTGCGTCGCTACAATTTCGGCGTGGCCGAAAAGGAAGACAAGGTCGGCCAGGTCACCGGCCTGGCCTGGACGGAAGTCGGCGGCGACCTGCTCACCATCGAGGCGGCCGACATGCCGGGCAAAGGCGTGGTCCTGCGCACGGGCTCGCTGGGCGACGTGATGAAGGAATCGGTCGAAGCCGCCCGCACGGTGGTGCGCGCCCGCGCCCGCCAGTGGGGCATCGCCGACCAGACCTTTGAAAAGCGTGACCTGCACATCCACTTTCCGGAAGGCGCCACGCCCAAGGACGGTCCCTCGGCCGGGGCTGCGATCACGACGGCCATGGTGTCGGCGTTGACCGGCATCCCCGTGCGCGCCGACGTCGCCATGACCGGGGAAATCACCCTGCGCGGCGAGGTCCTGGAAATCGGCGGCCTGAAGGAAAAGCTGTTGGCGGCGCATCGCGGCGGCATCAAGACCGTGATGATCCCCGAGGAAAACGTCAAGGATCTGGCTGAAATCCCGGACAACGTGAAAAACCACCTGGAGATCATCCCGGTGCGCTGGATCGACCGGGTGCTGGAAGTCGCCCTGCAGCGCATGCCCGTGCCGCTGTCGGACGAGGAAGTCGCCCGTCTGGCGGCCGAGGCGGTGGCTGCCGCCAAGCCGGCCGAGTCCGGCAGTGGCGGGGTGATGAAGCACTGAACCGTGCCTCGGTCGATGTGACAAGGGCTCCCTGTTCAGGGAGCCCTTGTGTTTTCAGGCAAGGGCGGCGCCCGACGTTCGACGTTCAGTGCAGCGCGGTCGTGCGGATCAGGCCGATGGCGATGCCTTCGATGGCGAAGTCATCGCCCGGGCCGACGTCGATGGGCTGGAAGTCGGGGTTTTCGGGCAGCAGGCGGATGCGGCGGCCCTGGTGGTCCAGGCGTTTGACGGTGACGTCGTCGCCCAGGCGGGCGACGATGATCTGGCCATGGCGGGCCTGGGGCGTGCTGCGTACGGCCAGCAGGTCGCCATCCAGGATGCCGGCGTCGCGCATGCTGCTGCCGCGCACGCGCAGCAGGTAGTCGGGTGCGGCTTCGAACAGGTGCGGGGCCAGGGGGATTTCGCGTTCGACGTGTTCGGCCGCCAGGACGGGGCTGCCGGCGGCGACACGACCCACCAGCGGCACCAGGCGGCTGTCGGAGGGTTCGATCCAGGTCGGAGCGCCGGGCAGAGGGCCGGGTGTATTGCCCGAGGCCGGACGGGGGCGGGCGGTCTGCCCGGCTGCGTCGGGAGTCCCGGAGGCGCCAGCCGCATCGGCCTCGTCAGCGAGGGAGGCGGACTGGGCCTGTTCGGTGAGCTGGATGCCGCGCGAGGTGCCGGCCGACAGCAGGACGTAGCCCTTGCGTTCCAGCGCGCGCAAATGGTCTTCGGCCGCATTGGCTGAACGAAAACCCAGTTCGCGGGCGATCTCGGCCCGGGTCGGGGGGCGGCCCGTCCGTTGAATGGACTGCTGGATGAGATCCAGGATCTGGGACTGTCGGGCGGTGAGTTTCAGGGCCATGTCGCGCTACTGGATGGAAACACAGCCCGTATTGTGACGGAAGGATGCGTGCGGCGCAAGCGGAAAGCCGCTGCAGAACGCCGCACCGGAAGCAGGCAGGGCGTGAACGACGACGGGACCCTTGCAAGGGTCCCGTCGTCGGTGACTGTTCGTCGAACGCGCCGGCCGAAGCAGGCGCAGGGGCGATCAGTGCTTGATCACCTTTGCCACGGCCTGGGCGACGTAGTCGATGTTGCCACTGTTCAGGGCGGCCACGCAGATGCGGCCGCTGCCCACGGCATAGATGCCGAATTCTTCACGCAGGCGGTCCACCTGGGCCTTGGTCAGGCCGGAGAACGAGAACATGCCGCGCTGGGCCTTGACGAAGCTGAAGTCCTGATCCACGCCCTGGGCCTGGATTTTTTCGACCAGTTGGTGGCGCATGGTGCGGATGCGGTCACGCATGCCGGCCAGTTCTTCGGCCCACAGGGCGTACAGTTCGGGCGTGTTCAGCACGGTCGAAACCATGGCGCCGCCGTGGGTGGGCGGGTTGGAGTAGTTGGTGCGGATGACGCGCTTCAGCTGGCTGAGCACGCGGGTGCTTTCCTCGTCGCCGCCGGTCACCAGGGTCAGGGCGCCGACGCGCTCGCCGTACAGCGAGAAGGACTTGGAGAACGAGGAACTGATGAACATGGTCATGCCCAGGTCCGCGAACAGGCGCACCACGGCGGCGTCTTCTTCGATACCGCTGCCGAAGCCCTGGTAGGCGATGTCCAGGAAGGGCACCAGTTGGCCGGCCTGCAGCGTGCGGGCGATTTCCTGCCACTGATCCATGGTGGGATCGACACCCGTGGGGTTGTGGCAGCAGGCGTGCAGCACCACGACGGTGCCGGCGGGCAGGGCGCGCAGCGAGGCCAGCATGCCGTCGAAGTTCAGGCCGTGCGTGGCGGCGTCGTAGTAGTCGTAGCTGATGATCGGGAAGCCGGCGGCGCTGAACAGGGCCTGGTGGTTGTCCCAACTGGGGTTGCTGATGGCGACCTGGGCCTGAGGCAGAATCCGCTTCAGGAAGTCGGCGCCGATCTTCAGTGCGCCGGTGCCGCCCAGGGTCTGGACCGTCAACGAGCGATGCTCGGCGATCAGCGGCGAGCCGGTGCCCAGCAGCAGGGTGCGGGCGCCCGTATTGTAGCCGGGGATGCCGTCGATCGGCAGGTAGTTGCGCGGTTCTGCCCGTTCGAACAGGCGGGCTTCGGCCTGGCGGACGGCCTTCAGCAGGGGAATATGGCCCGCGTCGTCATAGTAGACACCGACGCCGAGATTGACCTTGGTGGACCGGGTGTCGGCCTTGAATTGTTCGTTCAGGCCCAGGATGGGGTCGCGCGGAGCGAGTTCGACAGCTGCGAATATGGAGGACATGGTTACCGGGAGGACAAAGGAGGAGGTCTTGGTCACGTGGGCCAACAATGTGATAATAAGGGGTTTACCCGAACAGTGTCTAGTTGAGCCCATGTCCCATCAGGTCGAAACCCAGCACGAAACCCAGCCCGAAACCCGGCAACCCCTCCGGCAAACCCGGTCCCCGGATGCCCCCGAGGCCGGACCGGGGTTTGTCCAGTACCCGGACAGCCCGTTTCAGTTGTTCCAGCCCTATCCGCCGGCCGGTGACCAGCCGGCTGCGATCGATGCGCTGGAAGCGGGCGTGCGCGACGGGCTCATGTGCCAGACCCTGCTGGGGGTGACGGGTTCGGGCAAGACCTACACCATGGCCAATCTGATCGCCCGTACCGGGCGCCCGGCCATCGTGCTGGCCCCCAACAAGACCCTGGCCGCCCAGCTTTACGCGGAAATGCGCGAATTCTTCCCCCGCAATGCGGTGGAGTATTTCGTCTCCTACTACGATTACTACCAGCCCGAGGCCTATGTGCCTTCGCGCGACCTGTTCATCGAAAAAGACTCGTCCATCAACGAGCACATCGAACAGATGCGCCTGTCAGCCACCAAAAGTCTGCTGGAGCGACCCGACACCATCATCGTGGGCACCGTGTCCTGCATCTACGGTATCGGCAATCCGGGCGACTACCACGCGATGGTGCTGACGCTGCGCACCGGCGACCGGGTCGGCCGCCAGGAAGTCCTGGCGCGGCTGGTGTCCATGCAGTACGAACGCAACGACATGGAATTTTCCCGGGGGACGTTCCGGGCGCGCGGCGAGGTCATCGATGTCTTCCCGGCCGAACACGCCGAACATGCCCTGCGCATCACCCTGTTCGACGACGAGATCGAATCCCTGGACCTGTTCGACCCCCTGACGGGCAAGCCGGTCCAGAGCCTGGTGCGGTTCACGATCTTCCCCAGTTCGCACTACGTGACGCCGCGCGAAACCGTGCTGCGCGCCATCGAGACCATCAAGGTGGAACTGCGCGAGCGCCTGGCCGAACTGACCGAGGCCGGCAAGCTGGTCGAAGTCCAGCGGCTGGAACAGCGCACCCGCTTCGACCTGGAAATGCTGCAGGAACTGGGTTTTTGCAAGGGCATCGAAAACTATTCGCGACACCTCTCGGGTGCCTTGCCGGGTGAGCCGCCGCCCACCTTGATCGACTACCTGCCCGCCAACTCCCTGATGTTCATCGACGAGAGTCACGTCACGATCGGTCAGTTGGGCGGCATGTTCCGGGGCGACCGGTCGCGCAAGGATACGCTGGTGCAGTTCGGCTTCCGGCTGCCCTCGGCGCTGGACAACCGGCCCTTGCGCCTGGAGGAATTCGAGGCGCGCATGCCGCAATGCGTGTTCGTGTCCGCCACTCCGGGCCCCTACGAGGCCGAGCATGCGGATCAGGTGGTCGAGCAGGTCGTGCGCCCGACCGGCCTGGTGGACCCGGAAGTCGATCTGCGTCCGGCCGTCACCCAGGTCGATGACCTGCTGGGCGAGGCCAAGCTGCGCATCGCGCGCCACGAACGGGTGCTGGTCACCACGCTGACCAAGCGCATGGCCGAGGATCTGACCGAATACCTGAACGAAAGCGGCCTCAAGGTCCGCTACCTGCATTCCGACATCGATACGGTGGAACGGGTCGAGATCATCCGTGACCTGCGCCTGGGGACTTTCGACGTGCTGGTCGGAATCAACCTGCTGCGCGAAGGTCTGGACATCCCTGAGGTCTCTCTGGTGGCGATCCTGGATGCCGACAAAGAAGGCTTTCTGCGTTCGGAACGCAGCCTGATCCAGACCATCGGTCGGGCGGCGCGCAATTTGCATGGGCGCGCCATCCTGTATGCCGACCGGGTGACCGATTCCATGCGTCGGGCCATGGACGAGACGGCTCGCCGCCGGGAAAAGCAGCAGGCCTTCAACCTCGAACATGGCATCACGGCCCGGGGCGTCAGCAAGGCGGTGCGCGACCTGATCGACGGGGTGGCCGTGACAGCGGCGGCGCCCGCCGAGGCCGGGTACGACGAGTCGGCCCTGCACGACGAGAAATCCCTGGCGCGGGAAATGCGCCGCCTGGAGCAGCGCATGAACGAGCATGCCCGCAACCTGGAATTCGAGCAGGCGGCTGCGGTGCGCGACACCCTGCGCGCCCTGAAGGCCCGCGCCTTGATGGAATGACGGGACGCCCGAAGGGCTGTTTCGGAAGTGCTTCAAGTATCAGGTTTTTTTGTAGTTTTCCACAGAAAATGCTTGCCAACTTCCGGGTTTTCCCGCACACTTTCACCTATCATGCATAAGGTACTTTTTGTCTGTACGGGCAATATCTGCCGTTCTCCCACCGCCCAGGGTGTCTTCCAGCACATCGTCGATGAGGCCGGCCTGTCCGACGCGATTTCCGTCGATTCCGCCGCGACCCATCACTTCCATGTGGGCGAGGCCCCGGACGCGCGCGCCCAGACCGCTGCGCGCAAGCGTGGTTATGATCTGTCGGCGCTGGTGGCTCGCCAGATCCGCGCTGACGACTTCCGCGATGCCGACCTGATCCTGGCCATGGACTGGGAAAACCTGTCCGCGCTGCAGCAGCAGTGCCCCAAGATCTACCAGCACAAGCTCATGCTGTTGATGCGCTTCTCGAACGAATTCGAGGAAGCCACCGTGCCCGATCCCTATTATGGCGGCCCCGAAGGCTTCAACAAGGTTCTGGACTACATCGAAGACTCCTGCCAGGGCGTACTCGAACTGGTGCGCAAGCGCGCGTTGCAATATCAGGCTGCCTGATCCTTCTCTTTCTCGTGTGCAGGGCGCCTCAGGCGCCCTTTGTGTTTCCAGGGCTCCTCTGGACACATTGTGCGGGTCATCCCCTCCCGGCAAGAGGGTCAAAATTGACAAGCATCAAGTTTCGTCAATTTTCGTGCATTAAAACCGAGTGTTTTAGTCGGGTAAAGGGGTACACTTGACTCGAACAGTCGGGTATTCGCCACATTCGGGAATGCTCCGCATCCACAGAGGACTTCACCATGCGTTTGACGACCAAGGGGCGTTTCGCCGTCACGGCCATGATCGATCTGGCCATGCGCCATCACAGTGGGCCGGTGACGCTGGCCGCCATCAGTGCGCGCCAGAACATTTCTCTGTCCTATCTGGAACAGTTGTTCGGCAAGCTGCGCCGGCACGAACTGGTCGACAGTGTGCGCGGCCCGGGGGGCGGCTACACGCTGGCCCGGCATGCGCGCGACATTTCCGTGGCCGACATCATCTTCGCCGTCGATGAGCCGCTGGACGCGACCAGTTGCGGCGGCAAGGAAAACTGCGACATCGGCCGCAACGGCCACAGCGGCAAGTGCATGACTCACGACCTGTGGGCGACTTTGAGTCGTAAAATGCTGGAATACCTGGACTCGGTCTCGCTGCAGGATCTGGTCGATCAGCAACGCTTGCGCGAATGGCAGGAATCCGGTCACATGCGCAACGGCCGCACGACCATCCCGATCACGCCGGTGGCGGCCGATTCCCAGGCCCAGGAGCCCCTATCGGTCTGATTTACCGGAGTTTCAATGCCTCAACAGGATCTGCCCACGGATCGCCCCATCTATCTGGACTATTCCGCCACCACGCCTGTCGACGAACACGTCCTCCAGGCCATGCTGCCCTGGCTGAGCGAACGCTTCGGCAACCCGGCCTCGAACAGCCACGCCTGGGGCTGGGATGCCGAGGAAGCCGTCGAGCGGGCTCGTGCTCAGGTCGCGGCGTTGATCCATGCCGACCCGCGTGAGATCGTCTGGACTTCCGGCGCCACCGAGTCGAACAATCTGGCGATCAAAGGTGTGGCGCATTTCCATGCCGGCCGGGGCAAACACATCGTCACGGTCCGCACCGAGCACAAGGCGGTGCTGGACCCCTGTCTGGAACTCGAACGCCAGGGCTTCGAGATCACCTGGCTGGATGTGGACGCCCATGGCCTGGTCGGCACCGATGCGCTGGCCGCCGTTCTGCGCCCCGATACGATCCTGGTGTCGGTGATGCTGGTCAACAATGAAATCGGCGTCATTCAGGACATTGCCGCGCTGGCGGCGCTGTGCCGCGATCGCGGCATCCTGTTTCATACCGATGCGGCCCAGGCTACCGGCAAGCTGCCGATCGACGTCCAGGCGCTGGGTGTGGACCTGATGTCCATGTCGGCCCACAAGACCTATGGCCCCAAAGGGGTTGGCGCACTGTACGTGCGCCGCAAGCCGCGTGTGCGCCTGGAGGCCCAGATTCACGGCGGCGGCCACGAACGCGGTCTGCGCTCGGGCACACTGCCGACCCACCAGATCGTCGGCATGGGCGCAGCCTATGCGCTGGCGGGCGAACGGATGGAGACCGAAATTCCGCGCATCCGCGCGTTGCGCGACCGTCTGTGGGACGGTCTGCGCGATCTCCCGGATGTCTATCTCAATGGCGATCCGGAAAGGCGCGTGGCGCACACCCTGAACCTCAGCGTGGCCCACATCGAGGGCGAAGCCCTGCTGATGTCGGTGCCGGAACTGGCCGTGTCCTCGGGTTCGGCCTGCACCTCGGCCAGCCTGGAACCGTCCCACGTGCTGCGTGCCCTGGGGCGCAGCGACACCCTGGCGCACGGCTCGCTGCGCCTGACCCTGGGGCGCTATACCACGCAGGACGAGGTGGATCGCGCCGTACGGCTGCTGCGCGCCCAGATCGGGCGGCTGCGCGATCTGTCCCCGTTGTGGGAAATGCGCCAGCAGGGCACTCTGGGCGCCTGGGCGGAGCATTGCTGATGACCGGTCCGTCGTACGGGCCGCAGGTCCTGGAACATTACCTGCATCCGCGCAACGTCGGCTCTTTCGACGCGGGCGATCCCCGGGTGGGCACCGCGCTGGTGGGCTCGCCCGAACTGGGTCAGATCCTGAAACTGCAGATCCGTCTGGATGGCGCTACCATAGAGTCTGCCTGCTTCCGGGCCTTCGGCAGCGGCGAAGCCATCGCGGCCGGTTCCCTGGCAACCGAATGGCTGCGCGGGCGCGATCTCGAACAGGCGCTGGCGATCCGCAGCCAGGACATCGTCCAGGCGCTGGACCTGTCCGCCGAAAAACTGCACTGCGCGCTGCTGGCCCAGGATGCGATCCGCGCGGCCGTGGCCGATTACACCGACAAACATACTGTTCCTGAGGTACATCATGGGAATCACGCTGACACAACGCGCTGCTGAACACATTCAGCGCCATCTGGAAAAACGCGGCAAGGGCCTGGGCCTGCGCCTGGGGGTCAAACCTTCGGGCTGCTCGGGCATGTCCTATCAACTGGAATACGTGGACGACCCGGTCGCCGAAGATCAGATCTTCGAGCAGTTCGGCGCTCGCCTGTATGTGCCGTCCGACAGCCTGCCGTATCTGCAGGGCACGGAACTGGACTACGCCCGCGAAGGCTTGAACGAAGGCTTCCGCTTCAACAATCCCAACGAAAAAGCCGCATGCGGCTGCGGGGAATCGTTCACGGTCTGAGACGCTCGTCTCGTCGATCGCGTGGGGGCGCCGCCTCGCGTCTCCACGCGATCGCATCCTCGACAATGCCTATGACCTGGCCTGCGAAGGCGGGCTGGCAGCCTTGTCCATCGAAATTCTGGCGGCCAGGGTCGGCGTCTCGCCACGGCGCATGAAAAAAGCCGGTTACCCGGCTTTTTTCATGCGCGATCCGGTTCAGTCTTCCCGGCGCAGGTGCGGGAACAGGATCACATCGCGGATATTGGGGCTGTCGGTCAGCATCATGACCAGGCGGTCGATGCCGATGCCGCAACCGCCTGTGGGGGGCATGCCGTACTCCAGGGCGCGCACGTAGTCCGCGTCGTAGTACATGGCTTCTTCGTCGCCGGCGTCCTTGGCGGCCACCTGGGCCTGGAAGCGCGCGGCCTGGTCTTCCGGATCGTTCAGTTCGGAAAAACCGTTGGCGATTTCGCGCCCGCAGGCAAATAGTTCGAAGCGTTCCGTGATGCCGGCCTGCGTGTCGGAGGCCCGCGCCAGCGGCGAGACTTCGACTGGGTAGTCGATGATGAAGGTCGGGTGCCAGAGCTTGGCTTCGGCGGTTTCCTCGAACAGCGCCAGTTGCAGCGCGCCCAGGCCGGCGTGGGCCAGGGCCGGGCCGTTCACGTCTGCGCCCAGGCGGCGCAGTTCGCCGCGCAGCCAGGCCTCGTCCGCCAACTGGGCGGGCGCGTAGCCCGGAGCGTATTTGAGGATGGCCTCGACGATGGTCAGGCGGTCGAAGGCGCGGTCCAGGTCCAGGGGCTGGCCCTGGTAGTTCAGGCTGGCGGTGCCGCACACGCGCTGCGCGGTTTCGCGGATCAGGGACTCGGTGTAGTCCATCAGCCAGCGGTAGTCCGTGTACGCCGCATAGAATTCCATCATCGTGAATTCCGGGTTGTGGCGCGGGCTGACACCCTCGTTGCGGAAATTGCGGTTGATCTCGAAGACGCGTTCGAAGCCGCCGACGATCAGGCGCTTGAGATACAGTTCCGGCGCGATGCGCAGGTACATGTCCATGTCCAGCGCGTTGTGGTGGGTGATGAAAGGCTTGGCCGCCGCGCCGCCGGGAATGGGGTGCAGCATCGGGGTTTCGACTTCAAGGAACTCGGCTTCCGACATGATCTGGCGGATCGAGGTGACGATACGGCTGCGCGCCAGAAAGGTCTCGCGCGTGCCTTCGGTCATGATCAGGTCGACGTAGCGCTGACGGTAGCGCAATTCCTGGTCGGCCACGCCGTGGAACTTGTCGGGCAGGGGGCGCAGGGATTTAGACAGCAGGCGCAGGGACTGCACCCGCAGCGACAGTTCGCCCTTGCGTGTCTTGAAGACCTCGCCCTCGGCGCCGACGATATCACCGATGTCCCAGGATTTGAAGGCGGCGTAGGCCTCGTCACCCAGCACGCCCCGGTCCAGATAGAGCTGCAGCCGACCGCTGCTGTCCTGCAGGGTGGCGAAGCTGGCCTTGCCCATGATGCGCTTGAGCATCATGCGCCCGGCGACGCGAGCCTGCCGGCCCAAGGCCAGCAGCGCGTCTTCGTCCAGTTCTCCGCAGTCGCGGTGCAGGTCGGCGGCGTGGGTATCGGGGCGGAAGTCGTTGGGGTAGGCGGGGCCGACCTGGCGCAGCGCGTCCAGCTTGGCGCGGCGCTCGGCGATCAGGCGGTTCTCGTCGGGGGCTTGGATGTCGGTCTGCGAGGTCATGTCGTGCTGTTGAGGAAAGAGAGGCGAGGGCGTCGGGGGAGAAAGCCGGGGCGTGCCATGCTGGGCACGACCCCGTGCGGTGCTCAGACGCCTTGTTTCAGGCTGGCCGTGATGAAGGGGTCCAGATCGCCGTCCAGGACCTTCTGGGTGTTGGAGATTTCCACGCCGGTACGCAGGTCCTTGATGCGGCTCTGGTCCAGAACGTAGGAACGGATCTGGTGGCCCCAGCCCACGTCGCTCTTGGCGTCTTCCAGTTTTTGCTGTTCGGCCATGCGTTGGCGCATTTCCAGCTCGTACAGGCGTGATTTCAGCATCTGCATGGCTTCGGCACGGTTGCGATGCTGGGAACGGTCGTTCTGACACTGCACGACGATGCCGGTGGGCTGGTGGGTGATGCGCACGGCCGAGTCGGTCTTGTTGATGTGCTGGCCGCCGGCGCCGCTGGCGCGGTAGGTGTCGATGCGCAGATCCGCCGGGTTGACTTCGACCTCGAAGGACTCGTCGATTTCCGGGTAGACGAAGACGCTGGCAAAGGACGTGTGCCGACCGTTGGATGAATCGAAGGGGCTTTTGCGCACCAGGCGGTGCACGCCGGTTTCGGTGCGCAGCAGGCCATAGGCGTATTCGCCTTCGAATTTGATGGTGGCCGATTTGAGGCCGGCGACTTCGCCTTCGGATTCTTCCAGGATCTCGGCCTTGAAGTCCTTGCGTTCGCCGTAATGCAGATACTGGCGCAGCAGCATGGAGGCCCAGTCCTGGGCCTCGGTGCCGCCGGCGCCGGCCTGGATGTCGACGAAGCAGTTCAGGGGGTCGGCCGGGTTGTTGAACATGCGGCGGAATTCGAGTGCTTCCAGACGCTCGCCCAGGGCTGCGCAGTCCTGCTCGATGGCGTGCAGGGTGGCGTCGTCGTCATCGGCGCTGGCCAGCTCGAACAGGTCGCGGGCGTCGTTCAGGCCTTGTTCCAGATCGGTCAGGGTGCCGACGACGTTTTCCAGGGATTTCTTTTCACGGCCCAGTTCCTGGGCATGCGTCGGATCGTTCCAGACGTCCGGGCTTTCCAGTTCGGCGTTGACGACGATCAGGCGTTCGGACTTGGCATCGTAGTCAAAGATACCTCCGAAGCAGATCCTGGCGCTCGGTGTAGTCGTCGATGCGGGCGATGAGCTGGTTCTGGCGTTCGGCTTCCATGGTGGTGTCCTGTGTGTCTGTGTGTATTAGGCACGCCTCGAATCCTGTGGCGGGCGCACGCATTAAAATGCGGGTCAATCCGCCATTTTAGCGCGCCCGGGACAGAGACGCCGGAGGGCGGTGCATCGCCACAGGAGCCTCCGTCATGCAAGCACCGGAACCGGATCGCAGCGTGCCCGCGCCCGCCCCCCCTCGGGGTCTGAGCCCCGCAGCCGTCGTGCCGCCGTGGTGGCACGCGTCCCTGCGCGAACTGTCGCCGGCGTATTTCGGTCTGGTGATGGCAACCGGCATCGTCTCGCTGGCCTCGGACATGATGGGCCATCCGCTGCTGGCGCGGATCCTGTTCGCCTTGAACGCGGTCCAGTACCTCGTCTTGTGGCTGGCCTATCTGTGGCGCGCGGGGCGGTTTCCCCGGCGCTTTTTCGGTGACATGATTGACCATGCCCGGGGGCCGGGTTATTTCACGCTGGTGGCAGCCACCGGCATTCTGGCCAGTCAGTTCATCCTGCTGCGTGGTGACCTGACCGTGGGTTTTGCCCTGTGGGTGCTGGCCGTGGTGTTGTGGGTGGGGCTGACCTATACGATCTTCACCGCCTTCACGGTCAAGAAAGAAAAGCCGTCGCTGGATCGCAGCATCAACGGCGGCTGGCTGCTGGCGGTGGTGGCGACCCAGGCGCTGGCGGTGTCCAGCGCACTGCTGGCGGCGCACAGCGGGCCACCCTATCGTCTGGAACTGAATCTGGTGGCGCTGTCGATGTGGTTGTGGGGCGGGATGCTGTACATCTGGATGATGTCGCTGATCTTTTACCGCTACAGTTTCTTTGCGCTGTCGCCGGGTGATTTGCTGCCGCCGACCTGGATCACGATGGGCGCCATGGCGATTTCCACCCTGGCCGGTTCGCTGCTGATCCTGAATGCGCCTCAGGCGCCGTACCTGGAGTCCATGCTGCCCTTTCTGAAGGGGTTCACCGTGTTCTACTGGGCCACCGGGACCTGGTGGATTCCGATGCTGCTCCTGCTGGGTGTCTGGCGCTACGGTTTCCAGCGCTTTCCGTTCCGCTACGATCCGCTGTACTGGGGGGCGATCTTCCCGCTGGGCATGTACGCGGCCTGCACCTGGCAGATGAATCATGTGATGGGTTTCGGCTTTCTGGATTTCCTGCCGTACACCTTCCTGTATGCCGCCTGGCTGGGCTGGCTCCTGACCTTCGCGGCCATGGTCCGCCGCCTGCTGCGCCGGGCGTGCGGGCGAGCGGATCTCTCCTGAGGCCCCCGAGGGCGCCACAGGCCTGAATCAGGCCGCCAGTCTGGCGGGGGCCTCGGCCGCTTCCAGCCTGAATTGCGTCAGCGTCCGGTGCAGATCCGTGACGCGGGACTGCTGTTCGGCCATCACTTGCGACGCGGCCTTGGCCTGTCGCGCGCCGCGTGCGCCGATGGCCTCCAGGCGACGCGCCGCCTGCGCCGTTTCGTGAATGGCCTGGGCCTGGGATTCGGTGGCGGCGGCGACTTCGTCCATGATCTGGCGGCCGCGACCGGTGGCCTGGACGGCCCGGTCCATGGCTGCGCGGGCTTCGGCGGCCAGATCGGCCCCCCGGCGGCTGTCGCGGATGGCTTCCTCGATCGTGGACTGGATCAGTCCGGCGGTCTGGTCGCAGCGCTGGGCCAGCGAGCGGACCTCGGCCGCGACGATGGCGAAGCCGCGCCCATGGGCGCCTGCGTGGGCGGCCTCGACGGCGGCGTTCAAGGCAAGGATGTTGGTCTGGAAGGCGATCTCGCCGATCTGCCGTGCGGCCTTCTCGACGCGCAGACCGCCTTGTGCGATGCCGTCCATGGCTTGCGCCAGCCGCGCGACGGTCTCGGCGCCCGTCCGGGCCTCGCGGTCGCCTTGCTCGCTCAGGTTCCGGGCCTCGATCGCCCGGTCGTGGTTGAGGCGGACGGTGTCGTCCAGGCTGTCCATGGCCGAGGCCATCTGTCCGGCCATGGCGCATTGGTCGTGGCTGTCGCCGAGCGCCATTTCCTGGCCGGAGGACAGGACGTCCACACCGGCATTGACGTGCGCGAAGTGGTCCGAGACCCGGCAGAGCGTGCGGTTCAGGCCCTGACGGATTCCTTCCAGTGCGTGCATCAGGTGTCCCATCTCGTCGCGGCCTGCGCCTTCGATGGGGATGGACAGATCGCCGGCCGCCAGATGGCCGGCCAGCGCCACGCTCCGGTCCAGGGGGCGTTTGACCGAGCGGTACAGGCTGCGCAGGGCCAGCATGCCGCACAGCAGCAGCGCCAGCACCGCGCCGACGGCAATGCGCCCGGCCATGCCGCCGTCGGCCGAGGCCCGGGCGACCCGTTGTTCCATGCGCTGCGCCTGTCGAGTGTCGAAGGCGTCGATCAGGGTGGTGATGTCTGCTTCCGCCTGGGTATATTGCTGGCTGAAGACCAGTGCCTTGGCGAGCAGGGCGTTGGGCAGGGCGATGCGGATGCCGCCCTGGCCATCGTCCAATTCGCCCTTGGCGGTGCCGATGGCTTCGCGCTGGGTGGCGGCCAGAGCCAGCAGCCGCGCATGGGCGTCTTCGAACAGGGCCAGTTCGTCTCCGTCGAGGCCGGCCTGCTGGAAGCGGGCGCGGGCATCGGCCTGGACGCCTCGGGCGTCGGGTGCGCGGCCCTCCAGAACGGCCAGGTGGTCCAGATAGCGCTGTTCGAATTCCGGCTGCTCGCTGGCGACGAAGGCGGCGGCGTCCCGGGACAGGGCGGCGGCCTGAGCCTGGTACCAGCCGGCCAACTGGCTGGCCTGGTAGCGCGCGGCCTCCGCGTCGCGCAAGGTGTCGGTCGTGCGCCGCAGATGGGTGACGGCACCCATGACCAGGCCGGCGCACAGCGCCAGCACGGTCATGAACAGGATGAAACGGGTCTTGAGTGTGAACGCAAACCGCATGCGGACAAATCCCTTTGATTGAGACGCCCGGGCCTGGAGGCCCGGGCTTGCGCAGGGATTATGGCGGTCGCGTGTGACAGTTGTATGTCGGCCACCGGGGCGGCCGGGGGCTCAGCCCAGCAGATTCGGCAGCCAGAGGCTGACGATCGGCACGTAGGTGATGAAGACCATGTAGGCCAGCAGGATCATCAGCCAGGGCAGAGCGGCGCGGATGACCTGGCCGATGCTCATTTTGGTGATGCCCGCCGTCACGAACAGGTTCAAGCCCACGGGTGGGGTGATCATGCCGATTTCCAGGTTGACCACCATGATGATGCCCAGGTGCACCGGATCGATGCCCAGTTGCATGGCGATGGGAAACAGGATCGGCGCCAGGATCAGGATGATGCCGGTCGGCTCCATGAAGGCGCCGGCCACCAGCAGCAGGATGTTGACCACGATCAGGAACTGCCAGTCGCTCATGTTCCAGGCGATGATCTGTTCGGCAATGGCCTGCGGGATGCGTTCGGTGGTCAGCACGTGGGCGAACAGCAGCGCGTTGGCGATGATGAACATCAGCATGATGGTCACCTTGGCCGCGTCGATCAGGACTTCGGGCACCTGCTTCATGCCGATGTCGCGGTAGACGAACACTGCGATGGCGAAGGCGTAGACGGCGGCCACGGCGGCGGCCTCGGTCGGGGTGAAGACCCCGCCGTAGATGCCGCCCAGGATGATGACGATCAGCAGCAGCCCCCAGATCGAGTCGCGCCCGGCGACCAGGACCTCGCCCAGACTGGCGCGCGGCTGGCGTGGCATGTTGCGCACGCGTGCGACGATGTAGATCGCCACCATCAGCACCAGGCCCAGCAGCAGCCCGGGGATCACACCGGCCATGAACAGCGCGCCGACCGAGGTTTCCGTGACCGCGCCGTAAACCACCATGACGATGGACGGCGGGATCAGGATGCCCAGGGTGCCGGCATTGCAGATCACCCCCGCAGCAAAGGACTGCGAGTAACCGGCGCGCACCATGCCGGCGATCACGATCGAACCCACGGCCACCACGGTGGCAGGCGATGAGCCCGAGACCGCGGCGAACAGCACGCAGGCCATCACCGAGGCGATTGCCAGGCCGCCGTGCAGGTGGCCGACCGTGGCGATGGCGAAGCGGATCATGCGTCGGGCCACGCCGCCGGTGGTCATGAAGGCGCCGGCCAGGATGAAGAAGGGGATGGCCATCAGGGTGAAGTGTTCGGAGGTCTCGTAGAGCTTGAGAGACAGCGAGGCCAGCGAGTCGTGGCCGAAGGTCATGATGGTCAACAGGGACGACAGGCCCAGGGCCACGGCCACGGGCATGCCGATGAACATGAAGACGAACAGCAGAATGAAAAGGGCTAGCGTGGTCATGCGGCGTCTCCCTTGGAATCGTTCTCGTCGAGGAGTTTCATGGCGTCAGCGACTTCGTCGCCCAGCAGAGAGGCATTGCCCCCGCGCAACAGATTCCACAGCACCTCGCCCAGGCGCCAGATGAGCAGGGCGTAGCCCAGCGGCAGCACGACGCGTGGCACCCATTGGGGAATCGGCAGGTCCTGCGCCATGATGCCGATGGTGTAGATCTTGTCGACGTAGATCCAGCCGCCGTAGATGACGATGGCCGCGTACAGGATGCACAGCAGGGTGCTGACGATGGCCAGCTTGTGGGCGGCGCGGGCGGGCAGGGCGCGCACCAGGGCGTCGACCCCGATGTGCGCGCCCACGCGCACACCGTAGGAGATGCCCAGAAAGATCAGGGCGCCGAAGAAGAACATGGTCAGTTCCAGCGCCCAGACGAAGCTGTAGTTGAAGACGTAGCGGGCCACGACCTGGGCGAAGGTCACCACGGTCATCGCGGCCAGGAGGAAGGCGATCAGGCCTTCCTCGATGTGTTCCAGCCATTTTTTCAGCATGGAAGGATCTCCTTTTCAGGATGGGTCCGGACACTGGGTAGTCCCTGCGGACTGCCCGGTGCCTGACGAATCCGAGCCGCATGCAAGCGGCGAGGTGGACGTGAAACGGCCGCTGGAGAGCGGCCGTGAATGGACGAGGGGTGTATCCCCGTGCCTTATTGCTGGTTCGAGGCGACGGCGGCGTCGATGATGTCCTTGCCGATCTGATCCTGGAACTTGTCCCAGACCGGGCGCATGGTGGTTCGCCAGGCGGCGACGTCTTCCTTGGACAGTTCCTGGATTTTCGCCTTGCCGGCATCGGCGATGCGCTGGCGGTCGCGGTCGTTGATGTCGGCGGCCAGCTTGTTGGCGTGTTCCGTGGCGCCCGCCATGGCCTTTTGCAGGCCGGCGCGCACGTCTTCGGGCAGGCCGTCCCACCAGCCGGAGTTGGTGATCACCATATAGTCCAGCGCACCGTGGTTGGTGACCGCGATGGTCTTCTGGACTTCATGCATCTTTTGCGAATAGATGTTGGACCAGGGATTTTCCGCGCCGTCCACCACACCGGTCTGCAGCGCCTGGTAGACCTCGGAGAAGGCCAGCTTCTGGGGGTTGGCGCCCAGTTGGCGGAATTGGGCTTCGAGCACGTCGGAGGACTGGATGCGGAACTTCAGGCCCTTGACGTCTTCGGGGCGGGTGAGCTTGTCCTTGTTGGTGGACAGTTGCTTCAGGCCGTTGTGCCAGTAGGCCAGGCCCTTGATGCCCTTGGACTTCATCGAATCCAGCAGTTCCTGACCCTTGGGGCCGCTCTGGAAGCGGTCCAGGGCAGCCATGTCGTCGAACATGAAGGGCAGGTCGAAGATCTGGATCTTCTTGGTGTAGCGGTCGAATTTCGCCAGCGAGGGGGCGATGATCTGCACGTCGCCCAGCAGCAGGGCTTCCATTTCCTTGCCGTCGCCAAAGAGCTGGGAGTTGGAGAACACCTGCACCTCGACCTTGCCCGGCAGAGCGGCTTCCGCCAGTTCCTTGAACTTGAGCGCGCCCTGGCCCTTGGGGGTGTTTTCAGCGACGACGTGGCTGAACTTGACGACGATGGGGGCGGCGTGAGCGGTGGCGGCGGCCAGTCCCAGGGTCAGGGACAGGCCGATAGCGGTGGCGATGCGGGTGGTCGCAAATTTCATTGGGGATATCTCCGGGGTTGGGATGCGTCATGCTGAAAATTCATGGCGTCTGGCTGATGGCCGACTGACTGAACGGCAGTTGAACGTGCGGAGTATAGACAGAAACGAATGGCACCGTCGACACGGGCAAACCATTAGAAGTGACCTTGCTTTGTGTCGGGTCAAGGCCGTGGAGACAGGGGCTTGGAAGATGAGGCCTCAAATGTTCAGGCACAGCGCGCTTCTCGGGGCAGGCATGCCTGGATAAGCGCGGGAAGACTGGTTGTTTCTTGATGTGTCGAATGAGGATCAGGTTGCGCATGATGGCCTCATGCGCCGTCATCGAGCCGGGCGCAATCAGCGGCCAGTTCGGCCAGGGCGGTGCCGTCCAACAGGCGGTCCGCCATCGGCAGCAGTTCCTCGTCTGCGCGTTTCAGCCAGGCCAGGGTGTCGTCCGCCCAGGCGGCGAGAGCGTCCCGGGCTGCCGGATTGGCTGGATCGTCCGGGGCGGTGCGCTCCAGCAGGCGGGCTGCCTGGTGCCAGCGCCGGTCCAGATCGGTGCGGCTCTGAGCCAGGCCGCCGGTCATGCCTTTCAGGCAGACGGCGTCCGATCCCGCCATGGATTCGATCAGCGCAGGAAACAGGCGCTGTTCCAGGATGTCGTGGGCGATGTGCGCCGGACCGTCGACCCAGGCGGCGAGGGCGGCGAAGTCGGCCGGGACGGCCGCGCCGCCGGCGGCGAGAGCCTGGAGACGCGTGCGTGTTTCGGCGTGGACGGCCAGCAACCGGGCGATCGGGTCCGGGGAGGACGGGCTGGACATTGGGGGCCTCCGGAGTGTGGGTTCCTTATCGTAGCGCTCTTGCAGGGACGGCACTGTGTCCGGACTCATTCCGCTCGGTCCCGAATCTTTATATTTCCATAAGGAATAATGAAATGGTGAACAAATCGTTGTTGCTCATTAAGGTGGGTCGTTAAAGTATCGAACATTATTAAACCGCTTCCTTTCCGGCGATTTTCTGCATATGAATCTTTCCTTCAAACAGGTTGAAAAGCACTTCGGCGATCTGCGGGTGGTCGAACGCTTCGAGCGTGAGATCGCCCCGGGGGAACTGGTGGCGCTGGTCGGCCCGTCGGGGTGCGGCAAGTCCACCCTGTTGCACATGGCGGCAGGCCTGGAAAAGCCTTCGTCCGGCCAGGTGCTGGTCGACGGCCAGCCGGTGCGCAAGCCCGATCCCAGCCGCATGCTGATGTTTCAGGAAAACGCACTGTATCCCTGGCTGACCCTGGTCCAGAACGTCGCCATGGCGCTGGAATTGCAGAAGGTGGGCCGGACCGAGGCTCAGCGCCAGGCACGGCTGTGGCTCGACAAGGTGCGGCTCAAGGGCTTCGAGGATTATTTCCCGCATCAGGTTTCGGGCGGCATGCGTCAGCGCTGCGCCCTGGCGCGTGCGTTCATCACGCACCCCGAGGTGCTGTTGCTGGACGAACCTTTCGGCGCGCTGGACGCGCTGACCCGCATGACGCTGCAGGACGCGCTGCGCACCTTGATCCGTGAAACCCGGCCCACGGTGCTGCTGGTGACCCACGATGTGGACGAGGCGCTGTTCCTGGCCGACCGTATCCTGGTCTTCAGCGCCCGGCCGTCGCGCGTGCTGAAGGAATTTCACCTGTCGGACGCTGAAAAGACCCACGACCTGTCGAACTTTTCCGCCATGCGCCGGGAAATCCTGGGCCTGCTGGGTATCGTCGACGACACCGGACACTCCACTTTCATCCCCGAGGAACTTGCAGCATGAAACTGAATCGTTTTCTGATTCCCCTGGCCGCTGCGCTGGCGCTGGCGTCCCAGGCGCAGGCCGCCGAACCCTTCAAGGTCGGCTACATCCGTGTCATGGACGACGCCCAGGCCATCGCTGCCTACGAAGGCAAGTTCTATGAAAAGCAGGGGCTGGACGTGCAACTGGTCGAGTTCAAGTCGGGCACCGACCTGATCAAGGCCATCGTCGGCGGCCAGCTCGACACCGGCGTGCTGGGCTTCACCAACGCGGCTTCCTGGTCCTCGCGTGGCGCGGATCTGAAGGTCGTGGGCGGTGCGCAGCAGGGCTTTCATGCGTTGGTGGTGCGTGAAGACACGGGCATCCAGGACGTGGCCGGCCTGAAGGGCCACACCCTGGCCTCGCAGAAAGAAGGCAGCACGGCCGATACGGTGCTGCGCGGCGTGGTGCTGAAGAACGCGGGTCTGACACCCGAAGACGTGACGGTCATGGGGGTGAGCCCGCAGGTGGCCGTGCAGTCCCTGGTCGGCAAGCGCGTGGATGCGGCCTTTCTGTTCGAGCCCCAGGCCAGCATCGCCCAACTGATCGCGCCGGTGAAGCAGATTTACGAGATCGGCGAAGTCTGGCCCTTTCCCTGCATGGTGACGATCACCTCTGGCGAGACCCTGAAGAACAAGAAGGATCTGGTCTGGAAGTCTCTGGACGCCCAGCGCGAGGCCATCGATCTGCTGCAGAAAAAGCCCGATGAAGCCGCCAGGCTGATTGCCGGTTACTTCATCGCCGAGCCGACGCTCAAGACACTGAAGCACGGCGAGGTGCCGCGCGAACAGATCATCAGCAAGGCGATCCAGACCCAGACCTTCAACGCTGCGTTGACACCGCAGGACCTGTCGCGCATGCAGGAAGTGGCTGACATCATGCAGGCCCAGGGCGCCTTGAAGACCCAGGACGGCAAGCCCTACGAGGTGAAGTCCATCGTCGATCTGGACTGGCAGCAGGCCCGCAAGCTGTGATGTGTGGGGCGGCCGGGTGCGATAATGGCACCCCGCCACCAGGGTCTTGTCCGCGTCATGCCGTTTGCAGCAGCGCGTGAGCAGACCTGAATATCCCGATGGCCGGGTCAGGGATTCCCTGATACCCGGCCATGTCATGCCTGGAATCCATGAGTAAAAAACAACGTCTTTCTCCCGCTGCCCGCAAGCTGGCCATGCTGATCGCCATTGCAGCCATTCTGTTGTTCTGGCAGATGGCCGCCTGGACCCTGCCGGACTTTCTGATGCCGGGCGTACCCAAAGTGCTGGAGCGCGTGTGGCAGGACATCCAGACCGCCGAGTTCCGCGCCACCTTGGCCGGCAGCATGGGTCGGCTGGGCGTGGGCTACGGCTTTGCGTTGCTGTTCGGCATCGGCTTTGGCCTGGCCGGCGGGCTGCTGCTGTTCTTCCGCGAGGTTCTGAAGGCCGCCATCATCATCCTGCAATCGATTCCGTCGATCGCCTGGGTGCCGTTGTTCCTCATTTTGATGGGTTTTGGCAACGTGCCCATCATCGTCGTGATTGCGCTGGCGGCGTTCTTCCCGGCGGCCCTGTCGGTCATGAATGCGACCGAGAGCGTGTTGCAGACCCATGTGTCGGCTGCGCGCGTCATGGGGGCCAACCCCTGGGACATGGTGCGGCGTGTCTATCTGCCCGCCGTCATGCCCGAACTCATCACCGGCGCCCAACTGGCCTTTGGCAACGCCTGGCGGGCGCTGATCTCGGCCGAAATGCTGATCGGTTTCGGTCAGGGACTGGGGCGTTCGCTGGCCTACGCGGGTGAAACCGCGGACATGGTGGGCGTGATGGCCAACATCCTGACCATCGCCATCCTGGCGACGCTGATCGATCAGGTCTTCCTGGAAAACATCAAGCGCAAAGTGCTGCGCTATCAATACGTGTGAGGACCGGCAGGCCGCCGGGGCGTGCAACGTCATGAAGGACTTAGCCCATTCATCTCTTAGGTCCGGCCTGCTGGCCGGGTTGGTGGCCGCTACGCTGGCGATGCCCGGGGCCGCCGCTGCGGCGTCCACGGATCCCGCGCCCCTGCCCGCCGCGGGCGATGGCTGGCGTCTGGGCGTGGCCGAGGTGCCTGCGCCTCATGCGGCAGGCGCCAAGGTCCGCACCACGGCCCGTATCGAGGTCCTGGCGGGGCAACTGGGGCAGGGCGGTGCGCCCCTGCAGGCGGTGGCTGCGGCGCAAGCCGCGCAGCAACTCGCCGATGGTGCGCTGGATGCCTGGGTGGGCGTGTGGCCCGATGAAGACGCGTCGCCAGAGGGTGTGCGCGCCACGCGGCTGGCCTGGTCGGCCGCCCCCATGGCGATCATGCGTACCGATACCGATATTCATGCCTGGTCCGACCTGAGCGGTCGGACCGTGTGCCTGAGCGCGGACGGCCGTGTGTCCGGCGAACTGTCGGCGCGCTTTGGCGCGATCGAGCAGATCTACGCTTCGGCGGCTGATGCCTTGCTGGCCCTGCGGGTTGGTCAGTGCGACGCGGCGGTGCAGGACGAAGACTTCATGAAGCAGTTGCTGACGTTTCCGGAGTGGCGCAAGTTTTCGGCGCAACTGGCGCCTTATCGGACTCAGGCCTTGACGCGGCTGATGCGCGACGACCTGTCGGCGCCGCGCAAGGCGGCCGTGCGCCAGGCCACCTCGGCCGAGCGCGTGCGCGAACTGGCGCGCCAGCAGGCCCGGGACATCGCCTTCGAGGTCTACCTGGACCAGACGGTGCCGGACTGCCACTGAAATTTTCTGGGAAAGCGGGTGGACGCTGACGCGCCGCCGTATGCGCAGGGCGCGGACCTGGATCGGCCGCGCCGGGTGTCGCCGGATCAGGACCGGCGATGGATCAGGACCGGCGGCGGGGAGCCGGAGCGTTGCCGGTGCCGGGACCGCGGTTCAGGTGACGGAAGGTGATGCGGCCTTTCGTCAGGTCGTAGGGCGACATTTCCAGGGTGACCTGGTCGCCCGCCAGAATGCGGATGTGGTGCTTGCGCATCTTGCCGCCGGTGTAGGCGATGACCGGATGCCCATTGTCCAGGGTCACGCGGAAACGGGAGTCCGGCAGGACTTCCGTCACGGACCCGTGCATTTCGAGCAGTTCTTCTTTAGCCATTGTGTGTGCTCCGGTGAGGGGACAAAAGATCAGCGGGCATGCGCTTCGCCGGTGGCCAGGCGTGGCATGCGGATGGGGTCTTGAAGACGATCAGATCCGGGCAGGGGTGAAACCCCCCGAGGGGACGGCGGAATGAATCCCGCGTAGACTGGCAAAAGAAAAAGCCAGCATTGAAAACCGCTGATTATCAAACACTTAATGATAAGGCTTGAAGCATCATCATGTCAAGAAATCAGGACTGAATCAGGACTCAATCAGGGGCTGTACGGTCGTGCGGGGAACCGGTGCGGTTAGAATTCCCGCTGACCCTCTGTTTTCCAAGTCCGCATGAACGAACGATTGAGCCCCGGCACGGTGGCCTTGCTGCTGGTTCCGCCCCTGTTGTGGGCGGGCAACGCAGTCGTCGGCCGGGCGGTGGCCGAGATGGTGCCGCCGCTGACCCTGAACTTCCTGCGCTGGGCGTTGGCGCTGCTGCTGCTCCTGCCCCTGGGCCATGAGGTGTTGCGCGCCGGCAGCACCATCTGGCGGGAATGGCGGCGCTACGCCGTGCTGGGCCTGCTGGGGGTGGGGCTCTACAACTCGTTGCAATATCTGGCCTTGCACACCTCGACGCCGATGAACGTGACGCTGGTGGCGGCCAGCATGCCCGTGTGGATGCTGATCGTGGGCCGGGTGTTTCACGGCGTGGCGATCCGGCCGGCTCAGGTGGCAGGATCGGCGCTGTCTCTGGTGGGGGTCGCCGTGGTGCTGTCCCAGGGCGATTGGAATCAGTTGCTGGCGCTGCGTTTCGTGGCCGGGGATCTGCTGATGGTGCTGGCCACCATCATCTGGGCTTTTTATAGCTGGCAATTGACCCGGGTCCCGGCGGATGCGCCCGTGCGGGCGCATTGGGCCGGCTTTCTGCTGGGACAAGTGCTCTACGGCGCGGTCTGGTCGGGCCTGTTCGCGGTGCTGGAGTGGGGGCTGACGGACTGGCGGATCGACTGGGGCTGGCCCCTGGCGCTGACCGTGGCTTTCGTCGCCATCGGCCCGGCCATCATCGCCTTTCGCTGCTGGGGCGCGGGGGTGCAGCGCGTCGGCCCGACGCTGGCGGGCTTCTTCAACAACCTGACGCCCTTGTTCGCGGCCGTGTTGTCGCTGAGCCTGCTGGGCGAAACACCCCGGCTTTTCCATGCGCTGGCCTTCGCCCTGATCATCGGCGGCATCGTATTGTCGTCGCGGCAGCCGCGCGCATGAGTGTGAGTGCCCGGGAGAGCGAAGGGGCGCCGCTGCTGTCCTACGGCTGCCTGGCGGCCAGCATGTTCGTGGTCGGTGCCTGCGTGGCTCTGAGCAAACCTTTGGCTGCGGTGTTTCCCGTTTTCCTGCTGGGGTGGCTGCGCTTCGGCATCGGTGGCGCGAGCATGCTGCATTGGCTGCGCCGGCCGGCCGCCGAACCTGCGCCCACGCCGCGTGTGCGTCTGCTGGTGTTTCTGGAAGCCTTCATCGGCAGCTTTCTGTTCACGGTCTTCATGGTGCTGGGTGTCAGCTACAGCGGCGCCGTGGCCGCCGGGGTCGTGATGTCGGCCATCCCGGCCGCGATTGCGGTGCTCAGCCGGGTGGTGTTGCGCGAGGCGATCCGCCCCCGGGTGCTGGTGGCCATTGCTTGCGCAGTGTCGGGCATTGCACTGCTGGCCTTGATCCGGCCCGAATCCGGAGACAGTCTGGGGCCAGGTGTCGGATCTGAACACTGGCTGGGCTATGCGTTGCTGTTCGGTGCGGTTTTGTGCGAAGCCTGCTATGCCGTGATCGGCAAGCGCCTGACGGCCGTGTTGTCGGCGCGGCGCATCAGCGCTTTGATGAATCTGTGGGGCTTCGTGCTGATGCTGCCGGCAGGCGCCTGGGCGGCCTGGCGTTTCGATTTTGGCATGGTGTCCTGGGCGGTGTGGGGGCTGTTGCTGTTCTACGGTCTGGCGTCGAGCTGGACCGTCTGGCTGTGGATGACGGGCCTGCGCCGGGTGCAGGCCTCGCGGGCCGGGGTGTTCACCGTGATGTTGCCAATCGGTTCGGCCTGCGTCGGTGTCTGGATGCTGGGCGAGCCTTTCGGCGGCCCGCAGGCCCTGGCCTTCGGCCTGGCCCTGGCGGGTCTGCTCTTGGCCGCCTGGCCTGCGCAGTCGGGGCGCGCGGCGGGCTGAGCCAGGCCGCCGACGGTCTGGCGGGCCTTGTCAGGCCGCGTCCCGGGCATCCTCGATCAGGAGTTGCACGCTGCTGTGGCCCCCCCAGGTGTTGCAATCCAGCCGGTAGACGGCTTCGATGGTGTCCGGCAAGGGTTCCGCGTGATTGAACCAGATGGCGTCGAGGCGCAGGCCGTCGCGTTCCAGGAACAGCTTCAGGTGCTTGTCCTTCAGCAGACGTTGATGCAGGACACGGAAACGATCCTGGAATAACGGTGGCGGAAATCCGGCGCCCCAGATCTGGTCGGCCAGCAGCCCGGCGGTTTCCACGGTCAGGTAGTCCGGTTCCAGCGACCCGTCGGTGTCCAGACGCGGTTCGAAGGATTCGCGTCCGCCCAGAGTGCGGACGGCCTCATCGAACTGCTGCGCAAAATCGTCGAAGGCGGCAGCTTTGAGGGTCAGGCCCGCCGCCATGGCGTGGCCGCCGAATTGCAGGATGGCGCCCGGCAGGCGTTTGCTGACCAGGTCCAGCACGTCGCGCAGATGGATCTCGGGGATCGAACGGCCCGAGCCGCGCAGGGTGTCGCCATCGTCCGGCGCGAAGGCCAGTGCAGGGCGCCAGTAGGTTTCCTTCAGGCGCGAGGCCACCAGGCCGATCACGCCCGGGTGCCAGCCGGGTTGCCAGACGCAGACGCTGGCGGCGCGGGTTTCCTGAGCGTGCGTGTCCAGGTGCGCCAGGGCCTCGTCGCGCATGACGGTTTCCCGGACTCTGCGTTCGCGGTTGATTTCGTCCAGCGCCCGGGCCAGTTCGAGCGCGCGGCCGGGGTCGTCTTCCAGCAGACAGTGAATACCCAGGCTCATGTCGGCCATGCGGCCGGCGGCGTTGATGCGCGGCCCCAGGGCGAAGCCCAGATCGTCCGTGCCGGCCCGAGACGGATCGCGGCCGGCGACTTCGAACAGCGCGGCCAGCCCGGCCTGCATCCGGCCCTGGCGGATACGCCGCAGCCCCTGGCCGACCAGCAGCCGGTTGTTGGCGTCCAGGCGCACCACGTCGGCCACCGTGCCCAGGGCCACCAGGTCGGCGTAGGATTCGAGCCTGGGTCCGCCCTTGGGCGGCAGGGCGCCGCGCGCGCGCAGCGCGGCGCGCAGGGAAAGCATGACATAGAAGATCACCCCCACGCCCGCCAGATGCTTGGAGGGAAAGCCGCAGCCCGTCTGGTTGGGGTTGACGATGGCCAGGGCGTCGGGCAGTTCGGGACCGGGCAGGTGGTGGTCGGTGACGATGACCTCGATCCCGGCGGCGCGTGCCGCTGCGACGCCTTCCAGGCTGGCGATGCCGTTGTCCACCGTCACCAGCAGATCGGGCTTGCCGGCCGGATGGCGGCAGGCCAGTTCAACCACGGCCGGGGACAGGCCGTAGCCGGTCTCGAAGCGGTTGGGGACCAGGAAGTCGACCCGCGCGCCCATGTCGCGCAGGGCGCGCACGGCCACGGCGCAGGCCGTGGCGCCGTCGCAGTCGTAGTCGGCCACGATCAGCAGCCGTTGTCCGGCCTGGATGGCGTCGGCCAGCAGTTCGCCGGCTTGGGCGACATGACTGAGTCTGTTCGGAGGAATCAGCGCGGCCCATTCGGTCGGGCCGGCCTGCTCCAGCCCGCGGGCGGCCCATAGGCGAGCCAGCAGAGGATGGGCGCCGGCTTGCATCAGGGCCCGGGTCCGGGCCGCATCGGCGGCACGCGCAAGGATCAGCGGTTGCACCACCAGCGCCTCCAGTCGAGCGGACGCAGGCGCCGCAGCCAGCCTGCGCGCGTGTCCAGTTCCACAGTCTGTTCGCGTCCGGTCAGCACCAGGGTCGGTGCGGTGCCGGCCAGGGGCGCGAAGCGGTGTTGTTCCAGGTTCGCCAGCGCCTCGATCCAGCCACCCCAGTCCTGGGCGGCGGCGTAAGGCTGCAGCGCGGTTTCGATCCTCAGATCGTCCGGCAACGGACGGCTCAACTGGCTGCGCCGCGCGCCGCCGTACAGCCACAGGCTGTTGATCGGGGCCAGACCGTCCTGTTGTCGCTGCTGGTTGACCGGATGTTCGAACCAGGCCATCTGCAGGCCGTTGACCAGGCGCCGCCAGGGCCGTGCCACCGGGTCCTGCGGCCACCAGTCGTTGACGGCGCTGACGGCGACCAGCGCCGGACTGGCGCAGGCCAGATGGATGGGTTCGGGCCAGCGCACCCGCCAGGTGTCGGGGGTGTCCGGTGTCAGGATGATGCCGCTGTCCTCGATCAGTTCGCGGGCCGATTCCAGCAGGGCGGCGGATTGTTCGGCCGTGATCGCCAGTGTGTCGGCCGGCAGCAGGGCTGCGCCGTCGCGCGAGGGCGCCATATGGATCAATTCCGCCAGCCAGACCGGTGCGTCATCCGTGCCGGACAGGCGCAGCGGCCCCAGACCTGCGCTAATATGCTCCTCTTGTGCTGGCGCGAATCCGCGCGCCTGGAGCAGCCAGTGTTCCAGCGGCATACACCAGGATTCGGCGGCCGGACAGGCCGTCGATCGGGGCGTGCCAAGGCCCAGCCAGCGGGCCAGGGTGGGGGCGCGTTGCGCCAGATGAGGCGCCAGCTCGGCGGCCACCTCGGGTTCGGGCAAGGCCCCGGGTATCACGATGTGCATGGCGGAATTGTAGGGTCAATCGGACAAGGATGACGATACGCATGGCGTATGAATGGTGGATAGGGGCGCGCTACGCGGGCCTGGCCCGCGCGGGACGGGGCGGACGCCGGGGCGACCGCTTCGTGTCCTTCGTGGCGGCCAGTTCCATGGCGGGCATTGGGCTGGGGGTGGCGGCCCTGATCATCGTCCTGTCGGTGATGAACGGCTTTCAGACCCAGGTGCGCGACCGCATGCTGTCGGTGCTGCCGCACATCGAACTGTACGTGCCGGGCACCGGTCACGAGCAGGTGCTGGAACATTGGCACGACCTGGCCAACGCCGCCCGCCAGGACCCGGCGGTCCGGGGCGCGGCACCGTTCGTCGCGGCCCAGGGCATGCTGGCGCGCGGACAGGGCCTGAGCGGCGTCCAGGTGCGTGGCATCGATCCGACCATCGAGCCGGAGGTGTCCGATCTGGCCGGCCAGATGAGCACAGGCACGCTCAAGAGCCTGACGCCGGGTTCCTTCAACATGGTGGTGGGCAGCCAGATCGCCCAGTCCCTGGGCCTGAACGTCGGCGACACGGCTTTGCTGCTTGCGCCTCAGGGCTCGATCTCGCCGGCCGGTTTTTCGCCGCGCATGCGCCAGTTCACCGTGTCGGGGATCTTTTCCTCGGGCTATTACGAATATGACGCCTCGTTGGTGTTCGTCGACGTGCAGGATGCCGCCAAGGTGTTCCGCGACAGCGGCGTCAGCGGTGTGCGCCTGCGCATCGCCGACATGCAGCGCGCGCCCCAGGTGGCGCATGCGCTGCTGGGCCGGATGCCGGCGGGCGTGCGGGCCATGGACTGGACCCAGAACAACCGCACCTGGTTCGCCGCCGTGCAGACCGAGAAGCGCATGATGTTCCTGATCCTGACGCTGATCGTGGCGGTGGCGGCCTTCAATCTGCTGTCCTCGCTGGTGATGGCGGTCAAGGACAAGCGTTCGGACATCGCCATCCTGCGTACCCTGGGAGCCACGCCGGCCGAGATCGCGCGCATCTTCCTGATCCAGGGCGCCCTGATCGGTGTGGTGGGCACACTGGCGGGCGTCGCCCTGGGCACGCTGATTGCGTACAACGTGGACGTGATCGTTCCCTGGATCGAGGGCCTGCTGGGCATCCAGTTCCTGCCGCAGCAGATTTATTTCATCAGCGAACTGCCGTCCAACCCCCAGTTGGGCGACATCGCCGTGATCGGCGGCACGTCCCTGATCCTGTCCCTGCTGGCCACGCTGTACCCCAGCTGGCGGGCATCCCGTCTGCAACCCGCCCGAGTGCTGCGCCATGACTGATTCCGTTGTCGCCGACGCCGTGCTGCGCGCCGAGCGCCTGGCCAAGACCTATGACGAGGGCGCCGGACGGGTCGAGGTCCTGCGGGACGTCAGCCTGGCCGTCCATGCCCATGAAATGGTCGCCGTCATCGGGGCCTCGGGATCGGGCAAGAGCACGCTGCTGCACGTGCTGGGCCTGCTGGACGAGCCGGACGAAGGGCGCTTGTGGATTGCCGGCCAGGCCGCCACGGGGCTGGACGAGCGTCGCCGCAGCCGCTTGCGCAACCAGGCCCTGGGCTTCGTCTATCAGTTCCACCACCTGCTGCCGGAATTCACCGCGCTGGACAATGTGGCCATGCCCCTGATCGTGCGTCGCTGCACGCGCCCCGAGGCCCGGGAGCAGGCGGCCGCGATGCTCGATCAGGTCGGTCTGTCCGCTCGGGCCGCGCACTTCCCGGGCCAGTTGTCGGGCGGTGAACGCCAGCGTGTGGCCCTGGCGCGGGCGCTGGTGACGCAGCCGGCCTGCGTGCTGGCCGACGAACCGACCGGCAATCTGGACCGCCATACGGCCGCCGCCATGTTCGATCTGCTGGCCCGTATCAATCAGGACCTGGGTACGGCCTTCGTCATCGTCACCCACGATCCGGCGCTGGCGGCCCTGGCGCACCGGCGCTTCCACATGGAGGCGGGGCGGCTCGCCGAAGACACGGCAGAGGCCGGGTAGGGCGCGGGCTGTTCACACGGAGTTCCCATGCTGATCGATACCCACTGCCATCTGGACGCCCCTGAATTCGACGCGGACCGGGCGGCCGTGATCGAACGGGCGCGGCGGGCGGGTGTCCGGGGTATCGTGGTCCCGGCAGTCATGCGCGCCAACTTCACGGTCGTGCGGGACCTGGCGCATGCCACGCCGGGCGTCTGCTATGCCTTGGGTATCCACCCGCTGTACGTCGATCGGGCCAGCGAGGACGATCTGGACGCGCTGGACGCGGCGCTGGCGGCGGCGCGGGACGACCCCAAGCTGGTGGCAATCGGCGAGATCGGGCTGGATTTTTTTGTTGCGGCGGTCAATACGCCGGAGCTGCGCGTGCGCCAGGAACAGTTCTACACACGCCAGCTCGACCTGGCGCAACGTCACGGCCTGCCGGTGCTGCTGCACGTGCGCCGGTCCCAGGACACCTTGCTCAAGCACTTGCGCCGCCGCCCGCAGATCGGCGGCATCGCCCATGCCTTCAACGGCAGTTTCCAGCAGGCCGGGCAGTTCCTCGGGCTGGGTTTCGCGCTGGGGCTGGGTGGTGCCATGACCTTCGAGCGCGCCCTGCAGATCCGCCGTCTGGCGACTGAGTTGCCCGCCGGGGCCCTGGTGCTGGAGACCGATGCGCCCGACATCCCGCCCGCCTGGTTGGGGCGCGGCCCGGATGGTCGGCCGCAACCGGCGCGCAACGAACCGGCGGAAGTGGCCGGGATCGCCCGCGTCCTGGCCGAGTTGCGCGGCCTCGATGCCGAGGCATTGACCGCGCAGTGCGCCGCCAATGCCCGCCGGGTACTGCCCCGGCTGGCGATGGTGCTGGGCGAAGCCGGCACTGCGTAGTTTCCCGCCTGGACAGCAATGCGCGTGAGGCGTCGCGGCGGTCTGTTCACCCCCTAAGCTGAAGCAGGGTTCGTTTCGGGGGGATCGCATGCTTGGGCGCGCGATGGCGGCGGCGGGGCTGACTGGTGTGCTCGGTGCCCACCGTCTGGCCGATCTGCCGGGTGGCGGCACATTGGCACTGGTGTCTGGTCTGCTGGGGCTGGCCTCGTGGGGGATGTGGCGCGCAGGGCGCCGCGCAGCGGGGCGGCTGGGGGTGGCCGGCCGCCGGATCGATCCGGCGGGGCCGGTCGAAGAAAGCGGGTCAGGTCCAGCGCGTGGATTCGTCCTGCTGCGTGTGGCTATCCTGTGCCTGTTGAGCGCCTGGGCGGGTTTCGTGTTGACGGTATGGTGCGCCCAGGCGCGCCTGGATCAGACGCTGGCCGATGGCAATGTGGACCGGGTATCGCGCGTGACGTTGCGCGTCGACAGCTTGCCCCGGTTGCAGCCGGACCAGTTGGCTTTCGAGGCTGTGGTGCTGGACGCCCGGCCTGGTGGTGTCCCGGAGCGTATCCGGGTGCGCTGGCCGGCCGGTGGCTGGCGCGGTCCTTATGCGCCTGCGCGGCCGCCCGATCCGCCGTTTCCCGAGGTGCGCCCCGGCCAGGTCTGGCGCATGGCCCTGGTGCTGCGGCCAGTGCGCGCCGCGCAGAATCTGCATGCTTTCGATTACGAGGCCCATGCCTTCGCTGCCGGTATTCGCGCGCAGGGCACGGTGCGGGGTGCGCCGGAGTGGCTGCGGGATGAAGACTGGGCCGGCCTGTCCGTCGTTGCCGGGCGCGCGCGCCATGCGGTGCGCGTGGCCATGGCCCCTTACCTGGAGAACCTGCGCTACGGGCCGGTGCTGCGGGCCCTGGCCATCGGCGACCAGGACGGCGTGGACGATGCCGACTGGACGGTCTTCAACCGCACTGGCATCACCCATCTGGTTTCCATCAGCGGTTCGCACATCACCCTGCTGGCCGGAGCGGGTGCGTTGGCGGTGTCGGCCCTGTGGCGCCGTCTGCGCTGGCGCGGCCGTTGCCTGGCAGAGCGCTGGCCGGCCCGCCGGGCGGGTGCCGTTGCGGCGCTGCTGGTCGCCTGGCTGTATTGCCTGCTGGCGGGCTGGGGGGTCCCCGCGCGGCGCACCTTCATGATGCTGGCGGTGGTGGCGGGCGCCCAGGCACTGCAACTGCGCATCAGCGGTTCGCGGGTGCTGGCCCTGGCAGCCGTGGCCGTGGTTGCAACGGATCCCTGGTCCGTGCTGGCAGGCGGGTTTTGGCTGTCGTTTCTGGCGGTGGCCGTGCTGTTGGCGGTTGGGGCGAGGGCGCAAGCGGTGGTCGAATCCGGTGCGGCGGCCCGCGCCGATCCGGCGCAGGGCACGTCGGGAAACGCGGTGCAGCCTGCGCCCGGGCCCGAGCGGCGGCGCGATCGCTGGTTGCGCGGCCTGAAACTCGCGGCGCGTTTGCAGTGGGCGGTCACCTGGGCCCTGGCGCCGCTGCTGGCCTGGACCTTTCACGAAGTCTCGCTGATTTCTCCGCTGACCAATGCCTATGCCATTCCGGTCATCGAGTTGCTGGTCACGCCCCTGTCGCTGCTGCTGGCCGCCGTGGCGCTCGCACCGGGCCTGGAGCCCGTCGCCGCCGGCCTGTCCTGGCTGGCGCATGGGGCGCTGAGCCTGATGATGTGGCCGACCGAATGGCTGGCCGCCTTGCCCGCCTGGCCCGTGCCCGCCGGGCCTGCGTGGGTGTATGCGCTGGCGATGGCCGGCGTGGCGGTGGCGCTCTGGCCAGGGGGCGGGCACGGGGCGGCGGCCCTCGTCGGCTGGAAGCGGGGCGGGCATCGGGCAGCGTCGTTTTGGATGGCCCTGTGCGGCCGCCATCGTGCCTGGGCCTGGATGGCGCTGCTGCCGATGCTGCTGTGGCCGCAGGACAGCCCCGGTGAAGGGGAATGGGATCTGCACGCGCTGGACGTCGGACAGGGCAGTGCGCTGCTGGTCCGTACGGCGCGGCACACCCTGCTGTTCGACGCGGGTGCGCGCCATGCGCGGGATGCCGACGAGGGCGCCCGTACGATCGTTCCGGCCCTGAAAGCCCTGGGGGTGCGCCGCCTGGATGCGCTGGTCGTGTCTCACGCCGACCTGGACCATGCCGGCGGGGTGCGCAGCGCACTGGCGGCGGTGCCCGTGGTGCAGGCCTTCAGTTCCTTCGATCTGGAGCCCTGGTTGAATGCCGAAACCCGCAAGCTGGGTGCGGAGCACACGCCACTGCCTCAGGCGGCGGTCCCGTGCCGCTTCGGTGACCGTTGGCGCATGGATGGAGTCGAATTCGAATTTCTCTGGCCACTGGACGTGCGCGCCCGCCGCACGGGTGTCGAGGCCAACGCCGGAAGCTGTGTGCTGCGGGTGCGAGGCGCGCATCACAGCGTGCTGCTGACCGGCGACATCGAACTGCGCACCGAGATGGCCCTGGTCGAACGCGGCCTGACGCCGGTGGACGTGGTCGTGGCCGCGCACCACGGCTCGCGCACGTCCTCGTCCGCCGCCTTCGTCGATACCGTGGCGACGCGGCACGTGATCTTCCAGGCGGGCGCCTGGAACCGCCACGGTCATCCGGACGCCGCCGTGCTGGATCGCTGGCATCGATCCGGTTCGGCCCTCTGGCGCACGGATGTGCAAGGCGGGGTAAATGCCCGGTCGCGCGGCACCGGCTTGACGATGTACAGTGTTCTGGAGTCGTCCCGTCGTTATTGGCACGGACGGCGCCCGTAGGGATATCGTGAACGGATCCCTAGTGGTTTTCGCGGTCTTGCGCGAGAGCGCGGGATCGGCGATGATCCGGCAGCCGTCCATAAGACGACTGTGGTCCTTGTG
Source organism: Castellaniella sp. (assembly GCF_049650445.1). Lineage (GTDB taxonomy): Bacteria > Pseudomonadota > Gammaproteobacteria > Burkholderiales > Burkholderiaceae_B > Castellaniella. The sequence continues at coordinate 164,882 of NZ_JBASAD010000017.1, forward strand.
AAAACGCCTGGCATCCAGGGGGGTTCAAAGGGCTTGTGAAAAATCCAAAAGATTTTTGCGACCATGACACAGACACCTCTGAAGTTCTACGTGCCCGAGCCCTCGGGGCGTCCCGGTCAGGAAACCGACTTTTCCTATCTGCGCCTGCAGCCTGCAGGGGCCGCGCGCAAACCTCCCATCGACATCACCCCTTACGACACCCGCGACCTGGCCATGGGGCTGATCCGCGTGCTCGACGATCAGGACGAGGCTCAGGGCCCCTGGGCCGAAGACCCGCCGGACGACGAATTGCTGCGCCGGGGCTTGAGCGCCATGGTCAAGACGCGCATCTTCGATGCCCGCATGGTCATCGCCCAGCGCCAGAAGAAGACCTCGTTCTACATGCAGTGTCTGGGCGAGGAGGCCATCGCCATCGGCCAATCGCTGGCGCTGCGCGACGGCGACATGCATTTTCCGTCCTATCGCCAGCAGGGCCTGCTCATCGCGCAGGACTATCCCCTGTTCGACATGCTGTGCCAGATCTTTTCCAACGACAAGGATCCGCTGAAAGGCCGCCAGTTGCCGGTGCTGTATTCGGTGCCGGAAAAAGGCTTTTTCACCTTGTCGGGCAATCTGGGTACGCAGATGCCCCAGGCGGTCGGCTGGGCCATGGCCTCGGCGATCAAGGGTGACACCCGCATCGCCTGCGGCTGGATCGGTGACGGCGCCACGGCCGAATCCGACTACCAGACGGCGCTGCTGTTTGCACACGTGTACCGGGCACCGGTGATCCTCAACGTGATCAACAACCAATGGGCCATCTCCACCTTCCAGTCCGTCGCGGGCGGCGAGGGCATCACCCTGGCGGCGCGCGGCATCGGCTCGAACGTGGCCTCGCTGCGGGTGGATGGCAACGATTTCCTGGCCGTGTACGCCGTGTCCCGCTGGGCCGCCGAACGGGCGCGCAACAACCACGGCGCCACGTTGATCGAATGGGTCAGCTACCGGGCCGGGCCGCACTCCACCTCCGATGATCCGTCCAAATACCGGCCGGCCGACGATTGGTCGCGCTTCCCGCTGGGCGACCCGATCACGCGCTTGAAGGCATACATGATCAAGCGCGGCATCTGGTCTGAACAGGAACACCAGGCGCTGCAGAAAGACTGCGAGGCCGAGGTCGTCGCCGCACAGAAAAGGGCCGAAGCCCATGGCACGATGGCGACGGGGCGCACCAGCAGCGTCGCGACCATGTTCGAGGACATCTACAAGGACATGCCGGAGCACCTGCGCCGGCAGCGCCAGGAACTGGGGGTATGAGCATGGCACAGGAAAAGGGCAAGACCCGTCCCATGACGATGATCCAGGCCTTGCGCTCGGCCATGGACGTGATGCTGGAACGGGATGACAACGTCGTCGTCTTCGGCGAGGACGTGGGCTATTTCGGCGGCGTGTTCCGCTGCACCGAAGGCCTGCAGGCCAAGTACGGCTCTTCGCGTGTGTTCGACGCGCCCATTTCTGAAAGCGGCATCGTGGCGGCGGCCATCGGCATGGGGGCCTACGGCCTGCGGCCGGTGGTCGAGATCCAGTTCGCCGACTATTTCTACCCGGCAGCCGACCAGATCTTCTCCGAGGCGGCGCGTCTGCGCTACCGCTCGGCGGGCGGCTATACCGCGCCGCTGACGATCCGCATGCCCTGCGGCGGCGGGATCTTCGGCGGCCAGACCCACAGCCAGAGTCCGGAGGCCCTGTTCACGCACGTCGCCGGCCTGCGCACGGTCATGCCGTCCAACCCCTACGACGCCAAGGGCCTGCTGATCAGCTCCATCGAAAATGACGATCCGGTCATCTTCCTGGAGCCCAAGCGCCTGTACAACGGCCCCTTCGACGGCCATCACGACCAGCCCGTCGTGCCCTGGTCCAAGCACCCGCTGGGCAATGTCCCCGAGGGCTACTACACCGTGCCGCTGGACGTGGCCTCGCTCTACCGCGAAGGCCGGGAACTGACCGTGCTGACCTACGGCACCATGGTGTACGTGGCCGAGGTCGCCGCCCGCGAGGCCGGCATCGAGGCCGACATCCTCGACCTGCGCAGCCTCTGGCCGCTGGACATGGACGCGATCCTGAATTCGGTGCGCAAGACCGGCCGCTGCGTGGTGCTGCACGAGGCCACCCGCACCAGCGGCTTCGGCGCCGAACTGTGCGCCCTGGTCCAGGAGCATTGTTTCTATCATCTGGAGGCCCCGGTGGAACGCATCACGGGGTGGGACACGCCATATCCCCATTCGCACGAATGGGCTTATTTTCCCGGCCCCAAGCGGGTCGCGGAGGCGTTCAAGCGCGTGTTCCGGGAGGCATAATGGGTATCCACATCATCAAGATGCCGGACATCGGCGAAGGCATCGCAGAAGTCGAACTGGTTGAATGGCACGTCCAAGCGGGCGATGCCGTGGTCGAGGACCAGATCCTGGCCGACGTCATGACCGACAAGGCCACCGTCCAGGTGCCGTCCCCGGTGCATGGGCGTGTCGTGTCTCTGGGCGGCAAGGTCGGCGACGTCATGGCGGTGGGTTCGGAACTCATTCGCCTGGAGGTCGAGGGCGAGGGCAATGAAGGCATGATCGGGGCGACGTCCCGGGCGGCCTCGGCGCCTGCGGCCGTTGCAGCCTCGGCGCCCGCCGCGCCGCAACCCGAGCCTGCATTCCGGCCCGAACCCCGGCCTGAATTCGTCGAGTCCCGTCCCGCAGATCGGGCGTCGGCCCCGGCGGGGGCCGAACATGAGTCCGATTCGGTGCCCGTTGCGCGCGGCGGTCAGGCCATGCATGCGGCCTCGCATGCTCCGTCGCGGCCCGAAGGGCAGCGTCCGCTGGCTTCACCGGCCGTGCGCCGCCGTGCCTGGGACCTGGGCATCACCCTGCAGTACGTGCCGGGCACCGGCCCCGCCGGCCGGATCACGCACGGCGATCTGGACGCCTGGCTGGCGCGCGATCGCAATGCGACCTCGAACCGCACCACCGGGGCGCTCTACGCATCCCACGACGAGGAAACCGAAGTCCCCGTCATCGGCCTGCGGCGCAAGATCGCCCAGAAGATGCAGGAATCCAAACGACGCATTCCGCATTTCACCTACGTCGAGGAAATCGACGTGACCGAACTGGAATCGCTGCGCGCGCGTCTGAACGCCCTGCACGGCACCCGGCGCGGCAAGCTGACCCTGCTGCCGTTCCTGGCGCGCGCCATGGTGCTGGCTCTGCGCGAATTCCCGCAGATCAACGCCCGCTACGATGATGAGGCGGGGGTGGTGACCCAGTATGGGGCGGTGCACCTGGGCGTGGCGGCGCAGACGCCGTCGGGCCTGATGGTGCCGGTGCTGCATCATGCCGAGACGCTGGATCTCTGGTCTTGCGCGGCGGAAGTCGCGCGCCTGGCCGAGGCTGCCCGACAGGGCAAGGCGGCGCGCGACGAACTGACGGGTTCGACCATCACCCTGACCAGCCTGGGGCCTTTGGGCGGCATCGTGTCCACGCCCGTCATCAACCATCCGGAGGTTGCCATCGTCGGCGTCAACCGCGTGGTCGAACGCCCGGTCTTCCAGGAAGGCCGGGTCGTGGCGCGCAAGCTCATGAACCTGTCCTCGTCTTTCGATCACCGCGTGGTCGACGGCATGCATGCCGCCGAGTTCATCCAGTGCATCCGGCGTTATCTGGAGTGCCCGGCGCTCTTGTTCGTGGAGTAAGCAGCATGTCCAATCCCATCAATACGACTTTGCTCATCATCGGTGGCGGCCCCGGCGGCTACGTGGCCGCCATCCGCGCCGGCCAGTTGGGCATTCCCACCGTGCTGGTCGAAGGCGCCGCCCTGGGCGGCACCTGCCTGAACATCGGCTGCATCCCGTCCAAGGCGTTGATCCATGTGGCCGAGCAGTTCCACGCTCTGCAAGGCTATGCCGGCGATTCGCCGCTGGGCATCCGCGCCCAGGCGCCGGAACTCGACCTGGCGCGCAGCGTTGCCTGGAAGGACGGCATCGTCAAGAAACTCACCACGGGCGTGGGCGCGCTGCTGAAAAAGCACAAGGTCACGGTCGTCCAGGGCTGGGCGCGCATCGTCGACGGCAAGACCGTGGATGTCGATCCCGTCGTCAAGGGCAAGGCCGGCGCGCCCCAGCGCATCCGCTGCGAACACCTGCTGCTCGCCACGGGTTCGGAGCCCGTTGCGCTGCCCTTCATGCCCTTCGGCGGCCCGGTGATTTCCTCGACCGAGGCCCTGTCGCCCAAAAAATTGCCGAAATCCCTGGCCATCGTCGGCGCGGGCTACATCGGCCTGGAGCTGGGCATCGTCTACCGCAAGCTGGGTGTGAAGGTCGATGTGATCGAGGCCCAGGACCGCATCCTGCCCGTCTACGATGCCGATCTGGTCAGGCCGGTGCATGCCGCGCTGAAATCCCTGGGCGTCGGCCTGCACTTGCAGACCCAGGTCCTGGGCCTGGCCGAGGACGTCAAGGGCCTGCGGGTCCAGTCGGGCAAGACAGAAGGCGTCCTGCCCGCGCAGCAAGTACTGGTGGCCGTCGGCCGCAAGCCCCGCAGCCGGGGCTTCGGGCTCAGTTCCCTGATGCTCGACATGGACGGTCTGGCGGTGCGTGTGGACGACCGTTGCCGCACTTCCATGAGCGGGGTCTGGGCCATTGGCGACCTGACGGGCGAGCCCATGCTGGCGCATCGCGCCATGGCACAAGGCGAGTGCGTGGCCGAGCAGATCGCCGGCCATACGCGGCGCTTCGTGCCGGCGGCGATCCCGGCGGTGTGCTTCACCGACCCGGAGGTCGTCACGGCGGGCTTGTCGCCGCAGCAGGCGGCCCAGGCGGGCATCGACGCCATCGACGCGTCCTTCCCGCTGGCAGCCAACGGCCGGGCGATGACGCTGGAGTCCACCGACGGCTTCGTGCGGGTGGTGGCGCGGCGCGACAACCACCTGATCCTGGGCTGGCAGGCCGTGGGGCGGGGCGTGTCGGAATTCGCCGCCGCCTTCGGCCAGTCCATCGAGATGGGCGCGCGGCTGGAAGATGTCGGCCACACGATCCACGCCCATCCGACCCAGGGCGAGGCGATCCAGGAAGCCGCCTTGCGGGCGCTGGGGCAGGCGCTGCATATCTGACGAGCCGAAGCCCTGGCCGCGCCGCCGGACCGGCGGCGCGGCCTGATTCCATGCGTCCGGACGGCACCATGTTTAAATAAGGAGTCCGTTCGACTCGAGGTGCTCCATGCCTTCCGCTTTCCCCGCCGTTCAATTCGATCCGGTCGACGAGCCCCGCCTGGATTTTGTCGCCTGTGCCAGTCCGTCGGGCCTGCACCGCATGGCGTACTGGGAATGGGGCGATCCGGACAATGACCGGGTGCTGGTCTGCGTGCACGGGCTGACGCGTACCGGACGGGATTTCGATCCGCTGGCGCGCGCGCTCAGCCAGGAATACCGCGTGGTCTGCCCCGACGTCGTCGGACGGGGGCGCTCGGACTGGCTGATCGATCCGCTGGCGTACGTGATTCCTCAATACGTAGCGGATCTGACGACTCTGATCGCCCGTCTGCGGCCGGCGCGGCTGGACTGGGTCGGGACCTCCATGGGGGGCTTGATCGGACTGGGCTTGGCGGGCATGGCGACGGTGTCGCCCGTCCTGCGTCCCGCCCGGGGGGCGTGGGGCCTGGGCTCCATGCCCGATCTGCCGCTGGGCCGCATGGTGTTCAACGACATCGGGCCCGCGCTGGATGCGGACGGCCTGGCACGGATCGGCGAGTACGTCGGCCAGGACCTGCGCTTTGACCGCTACGAGCAGGCGGTGGACTATGTGCGGACGGTGTCCGCCAGTTTTGGGCCGCACGACGCCGAGGGCTGGAATGCGCTGACCGAGCACGTGTTCCACGAACAGGACGGCCATTGGGTCAAGCATTACGATCTGCGCCTGGCCCAGCCCTTTGCCTTGCAGACACCCGAAGCCACGGTTGCCGCCGAAGCCCTGTTGTGGCAGGCCTGGACCCACCTGCCCGTGCCGTCCCTGATCCTGCGCGGTGCGCAGTCCGATCTGTTGACACAGGCCACCGCGCAGCGGATGCTGGAATGCAATACGCGCACCCGCCTGATCGAATTCGATGGCGTGGGGCATGCGCCCACCTTGCGCAACGAGGCGCAGATCGCGATGGTGCGCGATTTCCTGCTTGCGCCCTGATTGTCGAGCCCGCACGAACCCGGCGGGCAGCCTGCGTACCGGTAGTCCATGCCTTTGAACGTCGACCTGCACAGTCATTCCTCCTGCTCTGACGGGGTCCTGCCGCCTGCGCAGGTGGCTGCCCGCGCCCATGCGCAGGGGGTGGACTGGTGGGCGCTGAGCGACCACGACGAGACCTCCGGACTGGCCGAGGCAGCCGCTGCGGCGCGCGAGCTGAGCCTGGGTTTCATCCCGGGGGTCGAGATTTCCGTGACGTTCTGCGAACGCACGATCCACGTGCTGGGGCTGAACATCGACCCGGCTCAGTCCGATCTGCGGGTGGGCCTGGCCGGCATCCGTCGCAGCCGCTTCGAGCGCGCCGGGGTCATCGCCGAACGGCTGCACGAGTGCGGCTTCGCCGATGCCTACGAGGGGGCCTTGCGGCACGCGGACAACCCGGACTTGATCGGCCGCGTGCATTTCGCCCGCCATTTGCTGGAACAAGGCCACTGCAAATCCCTGCAGCAGGCCTTCGACCGCTACCTGGGCGAGGGCAAGCGCGCCTTCGTGCCGACCCGCTGGCCCGATCTGGGGTCGGTGGTGGCGTGGATACGCGCGGCTGGCGGCAAGGCGGTGATCGCGCATCCCGGGCGCTACCGCTATACACCGCTGCAGTTCGACGCGCTGTTCGACACCTTCAAGGCGCAGGGCGGCGTCGGCCTGGAGGTCGTCTCCAGCGGCCATACGCCTGCCCAGTGCAGCCGCTACGCCCGTGTCGCGCAGGCCTACGGTTTCGAGGCTTCGCGCGGTTCGGATTTCCATGCGCCCGGCATCCCCCGTACAGAACTGGGCCGGGTGCCGCCGCTGCCAGACGATCTGACACCGGTCTGGCGGGACTGGATCTGAGGAACATCATATGAACAAGGCTTTCGTCAAAGAGTCGGATCACGACGAGGACGACGACCTGCCCGAATCCCAGGCGCTGCCCGCCGGGACGAAGAACTACATGACGGCGACCGGTTACCGGGCGCTGAACGACGAACTGATGCGTCTGATGAATGTGGAACGGCCCGAGGTCGTGTCCGTCGTGTCCTGGGCGGCGTCCAACGGTGACCGCTCGGAAAACGGCGATTATCTGTACGGCAAGAAGCGGCTGCGGGAAATCGATCGCCGCATCCGTTACCTGACGCGCCGCCTGGAGTCGGCCGAGGTCGTGGACCCTGCCCAGCAGCCCAACCGCGACCAGGTATTCTTCGGCGCAACCGTGCACTACTGCGACAGCCAGGGCGAGGAATTCACCGTCACCATCGTCGGTGTGGACGAGGCCGAGCCCCTGGCCGGGAAGATCAGTTGGGTCTCGCCCGTGGCCCGTGCGCTGATCAAGGCGCGCGAGGGCGACACCGTGACCTTGCGCACCCCCGCGGGGATCGAGGAACTGGACATTCTGGACGTTGGCTATCCAGACCCCTGAACGGTGGAAGGCGGCTAAAATAGACAGTTTTCCATGCCTTCGAGCCGTCCCGCCGTGACTACCGTACTGATCATCCCCGGTTCATCCGCTTTGTCCGACTTTCGCAGGGAACGCCTGTTGCGCACCCTGGCTGCCCGGGATCTGCCGGTGGCCGACGTCCGCGCCCAGGCCTGCCATTTCGTCGGCATCGACGGCACTCTGGGCGAATCGGACCAGGCGCGCCTGCGGGCGCTGCTGGATGACGGCCGCACGGCCAAGCCGCAATCCGCCGAGCGGCACGCGGCGCATTTTCTGGTGATTCCGCGCCTGGGGACGATTTCCCCCTGGGCCAGCAAGGCGACCGACATCGCGCGCCATTGCGGCCTGTCGCAGGTGCGCCGCATCGAGCGCGGGGTGCGCTACACCATCGTGCCGGAACGCCGTCTGCTGGGCGCGCGCGCGCTGGACGCGAACCAATTGGCCGCCGTGGCTGACTGCGTGCACGACCGCATGACCGAAACCGTGGTGGCGGATGATTTCGACGGCCAGGCGCTGTTCGCTTCCCTGGACGGGCAGCCCGTCCAGGCCGTGCCGGTGCTGGCCGAGGGCCGTGCCGCCCTGGAGGCCTGCAACGCGCGCCTGGGCCTGGCCCTGTCGGACGACGAGATCGACTACCTGCTGCGTGCCTACCGCGACCTGGGGCGCGATCCCAGCGACGTCGAATTGATGATGTTCGCGCAGGCCAACAGCGAACACTGCCGCCACAAGATCTTCAACGCTCACTGGACCGTGGACGGCCAGCCTCAGGCGCAGACCCTGTTCGACATGATCCGCGCCACCCATGCCGCCCAGCCCGAAGGCACGATCGTTGCCTATTCGGACAACGCCGCCGTCATGGCCGGCGGCCCGGCGCAGATCTTTCACGCGGCGGATGCCGCCGACACCGTCTACCGGCGTCACGACGTGGTGGCCCATACGCTGATGAAGGTCGAGACCCACAACCACCCCACGGCCATCGCACCTTTTCCGGGTGCGGCGACCGGCGCGGGCGGCGAGATCCGCGACGAGGGCGCGACCGGGCGCGGCTCCAAGCCCAAGGCCGGCCTGACCGGCTTTACCGTATCGAACCTGCGTGTGGACGACGCCGTCGAGCCCTGGGAAGACGCGGGCGGTGCGCCGGCCCGCATTGCCACGCCCTTGGACATCATGATCGAGGGCCCCATCGGCGGGGCTGCTTTCAACAACGAATTCGGCCGCCCGAACCTGCTGGGCTATTTCCGCAGCTTTGAACAAGAGGCCGGCGGCACGCGCTGGGGCTATCACAAGCCCATTATGCTGGCCGGCGGCCTGGGCCAGATCGACGCGCGCCTGACGCATAAAGACCCGTTGCCGCCGGGTGCGCTGCTGGTGCAGCTGGGCGGACCGGGCATGCGCATCGGCATGGGCGGCGGCGCGGCCTCCAGCATGGGGGCGGGCACCAATCAGGCCGAACTCGACTTTGATTCCGTGCAGCGCGGCAATCCCGAAATGCAGCGCCGTGCCCAGGAAGTCATCGACCGCTGCTGGCAGCAGGGCGAGTCCAATCCCGTCCTGGCGATTCACGACGTCGGCGCGGGCGGCCTGTCCAACGCCTTCCCGGAACTGGTCAACGACGCCGGGCGCGGCGCGGAATTCGAATTGCGCCGTGTGCCATTGGAAGAATCCGGCCTGTCGCCCGCCGAGATCTGGAGCAACGAATCCCAGGAACGTTACGTGCTGGCCATTCGGCCGGACGACCTGGACCGCTTTGCGCGCATCGCCGACCGCGAGCGCTGCCCCTACGCGGTGGTCGGTATCGCCACCGAGGAACGTCGCCTGCGCGTCACCCTGGACGAAGGGCTGCCCGGCCTGGACCGTCCGGCGGGCGAGGTGGACCCGGTCGGGATGCGGCCCGTGGACGTGCCGGTGGACGTCATCCTGGGCAAACCGCCGCGCATGCAGCGCAGTGCCGAGCGCGCCGCCGTGGCGGGCGAGGCCCTGAATCTCGGCGACATCGAACTGCCCGATGCGATCGATCGCGTGCTGCGCCATCCCACCGTGGCGAGCAAATCCTTTTTGATCACCATCGGCGACCGGACCGTGGGCGGCCTCACGGCCCGCGACCAGATGGTCGGCCCCTGGCAGGTGCCGGTGGCGGACTGCGCCGTCACCCTGCGCGATTACGAGGGCGTGGCGGGCGAGGCCATGGCCCTGGGTGAACGCAGCCCGATCGCGGTCCTGAACCCGGCGGCCTCGGGCCGCATGGCCGTGGCCGAAGCGCTGACGAACCTGGCCGCTGCCGGCGTCGCCCGCCTGGAAGACGTCAAGCTGTCCGCCAACTGGATGGCCGCCTGCGGCGCGCCTGGCCAGGATGCGGCCTTGTACGACACGGTATCCGCCGTCAGCGATTGGTGTCAGAGCCTGGGCCTGTCCATCCCGGTGGGCAAGGATTCCCTGTCCATGCGGACCGCCTGGCAGGATGAGGCGGGCGACCACCAGGTCGTGTCGCCGGTGTCGCTGGTGGTCACGGCCTTCGCGCCGGTGGCCGACGTGCGCGCCACCCTGACGCCGCAATTGCGTGACCAGGCCGACGGCTCCGTGCTGCTGCTGATCGATCTGAGCGCAGGGCGCCAGCGCCTGGGCGGCTCGGTGCTGGCCCACGCTTACGGCACCATCGGCACGGAAACCCCGGATCTGCACGACGCGGCCCTGCTGCGCACGGCCTTTTTGACGCTGCGCGAACTGGCGGCCCAGGGCTGGGTCCTGGCATGCCACGACCGCGCCGACGGCGGCCTGCTGGCGGCGGCGGCCGAAATGGCTTTCGCCGGCCGTCTGGGCGTGTCCCTGAATCTGGACATGTTGACCATCGACCCGCACACGGCCGATGCCGGTGACTACAAGATCCGCGCCGATCAGGTGTCCGTCCAGCACCATGAACGCAATCTGGCGGCCTTGTTCAATGAAGAGGCCGGCTGGCTGTTGCAGGTGCCGCGTGCGCGGCGCGACGACGTGCTGCGCCACCTGCGCCAGGCGGGTCTGTCGAACTGCACCCACGTGGTGGGCATGCCCAATACGCGCCGGGAATTGCAGGTCTTCCGCGACGGCACCGTCATTTACCAGCGCCCCCTGGCCGAACTCGGCCAGATCTGGAGCGAGACCACGCGGCGCATCATGGCGCGTCGCGACCATCCCGACTGCGCCCAGGCCGAATACGACACCTGGCTGGACGTCGAGGACCCGGGCCTGTCGCCGCGCGTGGGCTTCGATCCCCAGGCCGACGTGGCTGCGCCCTTCATCGCGACCGGCGCGCGTCCCCGCATGGCCATCCTGCGCGAACAAGGCTGCAACAGCCAGGTCGAAATGGCCTGGGCCTTCGACACCGCCGGTTTCGAGGCCGTGGACGTGCACATGACCGATCTGCTGTCGGGCCGCATCCGCCTGGACGGCATGAGCGGTCTGGTGGCGGTGGGCGGCTTCAGCTATGGCGACGTGCTGGGCGCGGGCGAGGGCTGGGCGCGTACCATCCGCTTCAACGCGGCGCTGGCCGACCAGTTCGGCGCCTTCTTTGCCCGTCCGGACAGCTTTGCGCTGGGTGTGTGTAACGGCTGCCAGATGATGGCGGCGCTGGCCGACTTCATTCCGGGCGCGGACGCCTGGCCGCGCTTCACGCGCAACGTGTCCGAGAAGTACGAGGCGCGCCTGTCGCTGGTCGAGGTTCTGGACTCTCCGTCCATTTTCTTTGCCGGCATGGCGGGTGCGCGCGTGCCCATCGCCGTGGCGCATGGCGAAGGCTTCGCCGATTTCAGCCGCCAGGGCGACGTCGCCCGGGTGACCGAAGCCATGGCCTTCGTCGATCACCGGGGCGCGCGCACGGAATCCTATCCGGCCAACCCCAACGGCAGCCCCGCCGGCCTGACGGCGGTGACCACGGCCGACGGCCGCTACACCGTCATGATGCCGCACCCGGAACGCGTTACGCGCAACGTCATGATGTCCTGGCGTCCCGAACGCTGGGGCACGGCGGACCAGGGTGGGGACGATACCGCGCACGGCGGCTACACGCCGTGGATGCGGATGTTCCGCAACGCGCGGGCCTGGCTGGCCTGACGGTATAATCGATCTTTGTGCGGAGTTCATCCATGCGTCTGATCAAGAAAGCCCTGACCTTTGACGATGTCCTTCTGGTCCCGGCTTATTCCCAAATCCTGCCGCGCGATACGCGCCTGACTACGCAGTTGACCCGGGGCATCCAGCTCAACATCCCGCTCGTGTCCGCCGCCATGGATACGGTGACCGAAGCGCGTCTGGCCATCGCCATGGCCCAGGAAGGCGGTATCGGGATCATTCATAAAAATCTCAGCGCCGAAGAACAGGCGCGCGAAGTGGCGCGTGTCAAACGCCACGAATTCGGCATCGTCATCGATCCGGTCACCGTCACCCCCACGATGAAGGTGCGCGACGCCATCGCGCTGCAGCGCCAGCACGGCATTTCCGGCCTGCCGGTCGTCGAGGGCGGCAAGCTGGTGGGCATCGTCACCAACCGCGACCTGCGCTTCGAGGATCGCCTGGACGTGTCGCTGCGTGAAATCATGACGCCGCAGGAACGCCTGGTCACCCTGACCGAGGGCGCCACCCTGGAAGAAGCCCAGGCCCTGATGCACCGCCACCGCCTGGAGCGTGTGCTGATCGTCAACGACAAGTTCCAGTTGCGCGGTCTGGCCACGGTCAAGGACATCGTCAAAAACACCGAACACCCCCTGGCCTGCAAGGATAACCAGGGCCAGTTGCGCGTCGGCGCCGCCGTCGGCGTGGGCGAGGGCACGGACGAGCGCGTCGAAAAGCTGGCTGCCGCAGGCGTGGACGTGATCGTGGTCGATACCGCCCACGGCCACTCGGCCGGCGTGATCGAGCGCGTGCGCTGGGTGAAAAAGCACTATCCCAACATCCAGGTCGTTGGCGGCAACATTGCCACCGCCGCCGCCGCGCTCGCGCTGGTCGAGGCTGGCGCCGACGCCGTCAAGGTCGGCATCGGCCCGGGTTCCATCTGCACCACCCGCATCGTGGCCGGCGTGGGCGTGCCGCAGATCACCGCGATCGCCGACGTGGCCCAGGCCCTGGAAGGCACCGGTGTGCCTCTGATCGCCGACGGCGGCATCCGCTATTCCGGCGACGTCTCCAAGGCCCTGGCGGCGGGTGCGTCCACCTGCATGATGGGCGGCATGTTCGCGGGCACCGAAGAAGCCCCTGGCGAGGTCGTGCTGTTCCAGGGGCGTTCATACAAGTCCTATCGCGGCATGGGCAGCCTGGGTGCCATGGCGGACGGCTCCGCCGACCGCTACTTCCAGGATCCCAACAACAACGTCGACAAGCTGGTGCCCGAGGGCATCGAAGCGCGCGTCCCCTACAAGGGCAGCGTCATCGCCATCATCTACCAACTGGTGGGCGGCATCCGGGCCTCCATGGGCTATTGCGGTTGCGCCACGATCGCGGACTTGCACGCTCAATCCGAATTCGTGGAAATCACCGCCGCCGGGGTGCGTGAATCGCACGTCCACGACGTGCAGATCACCAAGGAAGCCCCCAACTATCGGGCGGACTGATCGCGTGCCGATCAGCGACGTCCTGATCGACGCCGCGTCCGGCGTCCCTGAGGGCGTGCGGATCGGCGACGAACTGGCCCAGGCCATGCAGGCCTGGCGCCGGGACTTTCACCGCCACCCTGAACTGGGGCACCAGGAACACCGCACGGCGGCACGCGTCGCCGAACTGCTGCGGTCCTGGGGCATCGTGGTCCACGAAGGCTACGGCGGCACCACCGGCGTTCTGGGTGTCCTGAATGGCCGCCTGGGCGCAGGGCCGACCCTGGGGCTGCGCGCCGACATGGACGCGCTGCCCATGTCGGACGCGGGCGCGCACGATCACCGCTCGATCCGCGACGGGGTCGCGCACGCCTGCGGCCATGACGGCCATACCGCCATCCTGTTGGGCGCCGCCCGCCATCTGGCGGAGAACCCCGATTTTGCCGGCCGGGTCGTCTTCATCTTCCAGCCGGCCGAGGAACCCCTGACGGGCGCCCAGGCCCTGGTCGAAGCCGGCCTGTTCCGCGACTTTCCCTGCGACGAACTCTACGGCCTGCACAACAACAACTGCATCGGCCCGGGGCAGGTCGGTGTGCGTGTCGGCGCCATCCTGTCGGCCTGCGACCTGTTCGAGATCCACATCCGCGGGGTGGGCGGTCACGCGGCCATGCCGCATCAGGCCAACGATCCCATCGTCGCTGGCGCGGCGCTGGTGCAGTCCCTGCAGTCCGTCGTCAGCCGCAACGTCAGCCCCTTTGATACGGCCGTGCTCAGCGTCTGCCAGTTTCAGGCCGGCAGCGCCATCAACGTCATTGCCGACCATGCCGTGTTGCGGGGCACCGTGCGCACCCTGTCGCGCGAAGCGCAGACCCGGGTGCTGGAACGCTTGCGCGCGCTGTGCGAAGGCATGGCCAGCGGCTATGGCTGCGCCTTTGAATTCCGCCATCTGCTCAGTTCGCCGCCCACCATCAATCAGGCCGGGCCTGTCGAGCACGTCAAGCGCGCGGCGGCGACCGTGCTGGGCGCGGAGCAGATCGTGGACCCGGTCACCCCGCTCATGGCGTCCGAGGACTTCGCCTACCTGCTGGACCATTGTCCGGGTGCGTATTTCTTCCTGGGCCATGACGGTCTGACCTGCCATCATCCCGAATTCGATTTCGATGATGCGCTATTGCCACAAGGCGCGGCGATCTTTGCCACCCTGGTCTACCAGCGGCTGGCGGGCTGAGGGCAGGGGAGCCGTTTTCCCGTGATTCCTGCGCGCAGTGGCCTGGTCTGACTCAGGTCTCAGGTCTCAGGCAGGGCGCCCCAGCCGCATAATCGGGAGGACGCCCGCCAGCAGGCCCAGCGTCCCCAGCACCAGGGCAAATTCCAGCGATGCACCGAACCAGGCGTGCGTCAGGCTGAAGAAGATCGGGCCGATCAACTGCCCCAGGGCGAACGAGGCCGTCATCGCCGCCATCTGGCGCTTGGCGCCGGCCTGACCGACGACGGCCTGGGCCTCTTGCAGGCCGACCATCGTAATCACCATGAAGGTGCTGCCCACGCAGCAGGCGGCCAGCAGGATGGCCGGCAGGGCATGCCACAAGACGGGCGCCAGCACGCCCACCGCCATCACGACCTGGGCGCCGGCCCAGATCTGCGGTCGGGTATAGCGGCGCGTCAGACGGCTGGAAATGACCGTGGAGAGTGCGGCTGCCACGCCGAAGACGGGCCAGGCCAGGCTGAACAGCCAGGGGTCCGGCACCAGCAGCCGCGCCTGGGCCGGCAGGAAGGTGGCCGGCAGGATGTAGCCGAAGCCGTAGACCCCGTAGCACAGGATCAGGCCCCAGTGCAGAGACGGGGCGGCGCAGGCCGTCGCCTGCGTCGTGGCATGGCTGGATTCCGCCGCGGCTGTCGCCGGCGAGGCTGGGGCTGGGGCCGGCGTGGGTGCTGCGGCGTCCACCGTCCGCCACAGCATCGACGCACCCAGCAGCCCGGCCAGGGCGGCGGTCGCCAGCCAGAGCCAGGCGTGCGACGCCGTCGTCCCTGCGAGCGTCAGGCCCATGCAGGCCAGCCCGGCAAAGGCGATGCCGCAGCCCACACCTGCGAAGACCACGCCGCTGCGTTCCGTCTGCCCGGTGGCATTCAGACGTGCGATGCACAGCGCGGACGTCCCGATCAGCACCCAGGCGCTGGCCACTCCGGCCAGCAGCCGCCACGACAGCCAGCCCAGCCAGTGGCTGTCCAGCCCCATCGCCGCCGTCGCCAGCACCACCGTCCACAGGCCGGCCCGCAACAGCGTCGCGGGTGACCAGCTCAGATGCGTGACCAGCAGCGCCCCCAGCAGATAGCCCAGGTAATTGGCGCTGGCCAGCCAACTGCCCTGGGACAGGCTCAGCCCCAGATCGGTCTGCATCATCGGCAGGACGGGCGTGAAGGCGAAGCGGCCGATGCCCATGGCAACGGCCAGGGCCAGCAACCCGGCCAGGGGCAGGGGAATGCGAGAGGCGTGGGATGCCATGGGCGGTGATCTCCTTGAGCCCTCTACTTTAATCCCATCAGTGTCCCGTCGCGCCGCGACATCCGGGGCGTCCCTGGGTTACATTAACGCCTTGAACAGCCCATCCGAATCGCCCATCATGCACCACCAGCGCATCCTCATCCTGGACTACGGTTCACAGGTCACCCAGCTCATTGCCCGCCGTGTCCGCGATACCGGTGTGTATTGTGAAATCCACCCGGGCGACGTGAGCGACGATTTCATCCGTGAACAGCAAGCGCAGGGCCTGAAGGGCATCATTCTGTCGGGCAGTCATGCCTCGGCGTATGCCGATGAATCCTTGAAAGTCCCCGCCGCCGTCTTCCAGGCCGGCGTGCCGGTACTGGGCATCTGCTACGGCATGCAATCCATGGCCTTGCAACTGGGCGGCCAGGTCGAATTTTCCGACCACCGCGAATTCGGCTACGCCGAAGTCCGCGCCCACGGCCATACCCGTCTGCTGACCGGTCTGCAGGACTTCGAGACCCCCGAAGGCCACGGCATGCTCAAGGTCTGGATGAGCCACGGCGACCGCGTCACGGCGCTGCCGCCGGGCTTCAAGCGCATGGCCTCCACCCCGTCGTGCGAGATCGCCGGCATGGCCGACGAGACGCGCGGCTTCTACGCCGTCCAGTTCCATCCCGAAGTCACCCATACCTTCCAGGGACAGGCCATCCTGGCGCGTTTCGTCACCGAGATCTGCGGCTGCGCGCGCGACTGGAACATGCCCGACTATGTGGCCGAGGCCGTCGCCCACATCCGCGAGCAGGTCGGGTCCGACGAAGTCATCCTGGGCCTGTCCGGTGGTGTGGATTCTTCCGTCGCCGCTGCGCTGATCCACAAGGCCATCGGCGATCAACTGACCTGCGTCTTCGTCGACCACGGTCTGTTGCGCCTGAACGAAGCCCGGCAGGTCATGGACGTCATGTCCCGCAATCTGGGCGTTCGCGTCATCCACATCGACGCCAGCGAGCAGTTCCTGGGCAAGCTGGCCGGTGTCGCCGACCCCGAGGCCAAGCGCAAGATCATCGGCCGCGAATTCGTCGAAGTCTTTCAGGTCGAGGCCGGCAAGCTCAAGTCCGCCCGCTGGCTGGCCCAGGGCACCATCTACCCCGACGTCATCGAATCGGCGGCCTCCAAGACCGGCAAGGCCGTCGCCATCAAGTCGCACCACAACGTCGGCGGCCTGCCCGAGACCCTGAATCTGAAGCTGCTGGAACCGCTGCGCGAACTGTTCAAGGACGAGGTGCGCCACCTGGGCCTGGCCCTGGGCCTGCCGCCCGAAATGGTGTTCCGCCACCCGTTCCCCGGCCCTGGCCTGGGCGTGCGCATCCTGGGCGAGGTCAAGCGCGAATACGCCGACCTGCTGCGCCGCGCCGACGACATTTTCATCACCGAACTGCGCAACACCATCGATCCCGAAACCGGCAAGTCCTGGTACGACCTGACGTCCCAGGCCTTCACCGTCTTCCTGCCGGTGAAGTCCGTGGGGGTGATGGGCGATGGCCGCACCTACGACTACGTCGTGGCCCTGCGCGCCGTGCAGACCACCGACTTCATGACGGCGGATTGGGCGGAACTGCCTTATTCGCTGCTGAAGAAGGTGTCGTCGCGGATTATCAATGAAGTGCGCGGGATCAATCGGGTCACGTACGACGTGTCGAGCAAGCCGCCGGCGACGATCGAGTGGGAATGAGTGGAAATAAGGGCGGGTTTTTAAGAAATCGATTTAAATAAACAAATTTCTTTAGATTTATCTATTGTTTGCGGAGTATTTGATTTGCACGGGCATCCGGGCGAGTCGTCGATAAAGAATCTTATCGCCCAAGATGGGCCACCAATCGTATAGAAACATCTCCATAGGGCGCCATAAAGCCACCCATCCGCCAATCTCCAGGCTATGGCGTAGCGTTGTCGCAAAACCGCCTACGCCGAGCAATTGAGATGTGGTCAAAGTCGTGGCAAGAAATGCCAAACCGATGATCAGGCTGATGACGCCGCGTCGCAGGTGTAGTCGTAGTTTGCGCTGGACTTGGGTCGATCGGTGGGCGAAGTAGGCTCGGGTGGCATCACTCACCGCGTGATCGCTTCGGGCCAGAGGGGCTGCCTGATCCACATGGAGAACCAGTGCCAGTAGGGCTTTGGCAGGAAGCTCTCTCGCGCTTTCGACAATGTGCTCCGCCACATTGGGATGCAAGTCTTGTTTGTATGGCGGAGCCGGGTCCATGAGATCGAACAGCTTGTTCAACTCTTGCAGGCGTACTTTGATGATGCTGGAGTTGGCAGGAATCGCTTCTATGCTGGTGTTTTGAGAATTCATGGGGTGCGGACCCTATCTTTAAGAAGCAGATAGCTCTCGGGAAATGAGATATGCGAACTCTAGACCGAACAGCGGACTTTACGAGAGTCATGCAACCGGTGGAACTGCGAGCAAGTGATTCGAGAAGCTGTTTTCGGTTTCACATCGCCAAGTCGCCCACAGCTTGCATCCCTCGGTCACGCCCATGTCCAGCTCCAAGGCCAGCCAGTTGCGCGCTGCCATGATGTGCTTGTCATACCCCGGGAAAGGCATCACCTCCGCTACATACTGCACGTCGATGTTTTGCGGTTGCTTGGCGTTGGTGTTCAGCCAGGACAGGAACAGCCGCTCCATCACGCCCATGAGCGAGGGATGAACCACGGCCGACGAGGTGAATTGGTGGATCTGCGACCAGGTTTCTGAAGCAGGCAAGTCTTTCCGGTAGGCCGTGCCCCAGGCCGCGACGTGCACGTCGCCCGACACAAGAGACACCCTGATCTTCTTGTCGCGCGCCAAGTGGGAAAACACTTCCAGAAGGCGCTTGCGCTCACCTTCGTGGTCATCGTGGGACCAGTGATCCTTCAGGTCGTCGGCATTGCTGTCCGTGACGTGGTCTTGCCCAAACTTGTCCATAAGCGACTCGGCCAGGGGCAGCTTCGGATGCACCACGGGGACCGAGGACATGAACAGCAGGTGCTGGCAGGCACTCTTGGGTTGTGCGTTCGCGTTGCCAGATTCCAGATTTCGGGTCCATTTCTTGATCTGGCTCCAGGTTTCCGAACCCATCACTTGCGCCCGTGAGCGCTCGGTGCGCAGATCAGCCGCCAAGATGGCCACTGGGCCGATGGAATAGGCGGAAGTGAATCCCGGTTGGCTATCTAGCAGGGGCAACGCCAGCGAATCATTTGCGAGCACCTGGCTCCACGCGAAGGGCTTGAGCAAAGGGTCCTGGCGGGAAAAGCCCGCCGGCGTCGTGTCTTCCAGCTCGGGCAGGTCGTTCAGCGCATGCTGCATCTGAAATACCCAGAAGGCGCGTCGGGCGTGGCGGAACAACGTTTGAAAGAGCGGACTGTTCTGCATTTCGCAGCTGTACGAGCCCCAGCCGTCGAAGATGTCGTGGTCGTCCCACATCATCACTGTGGGGATGGACGCCATCGCAGTACTCGCGTCCAGCGTGGCCGTAGGCGACGACCAGGGCTTCCTCTCGCTGGGCAGCCACCGTTGCTTGTACAGCCCAAAGTAATAGGCCTCTATCTCGCGATCCAGCGCCTTGGTGATCTTGAAGTCCAGTTGCGCCTGCCGAGGCAGGGCCACCCACTGGCGCAATGCCTTGATGTCTTCCCAGATTGAGTCGAAGTAGATCTGGTCGCCTCCCATGAGCATGAGATGAAAGCGCTGCAAGCCTTTGTCGTGGATGCGCTTCTCATGCCACAGCTGCTCCTTGTCCAGCAGTTTGGTTTCGCCTACACCTTGTTTTCTGCGTAGCGTGCGGTCGTGGCTGTAGAGCAGGTCTTCCCACACCGCATCGGATGTGCGAACTAGCTTGCGCATCACTGCCGGATCGGAAAAACCGTTACAGGACACATAGGCCATGCGCGGCGAGAAATCCTTGCCGGGCACCGTCATGCTCCAAGTCAGCCCGCCTGGAATGCCGTAACTCACCGTGCGCTCGTTCTTCAAGACTTTGCAGGACAGGTCGTAGCGCAGATAGCGTTCGCCCTGGATGGCCATTAACTCCTTCGGCGTGGGGCAGGCCTTGCCATCCATCTGCATCGTCGGAACGGCAGCGCTTGCCTTGAGGCCCACCAGCGCACTCACCTTCCATACATCGCCTTTACCGATGCCGCGGAACGACAGCACCGGTCCGAGAAGAAGATCCTTTTCGTTCATGTTCAGCCCCCTCAGGTATTCAGTTCTTTCACCACCACTTTGACGATCCGAGCGCGAGATACTGCCCTGCGCGCCACCAGCGCCGCCTCACCAGTCTGTTGCAGCCATTCAAAGAACCGTTGACTGGCGTGTCGCGTCTGAGCAATGGGATCGGCGTGACACGGACCGCGTGCGGCCCACGGGTGTGCATACTCAAAACAGAGCATGACCCGCATTCTCCAGCAGACCACGCGCTTTTTTCAGGTCACTCGATTTCACAAGCATGTGGTCTCCATCGAAGGTGGAAACCACAAAAATCCCGATGCCGTTGGTTGATAAAGGCTCGATCACGGAGAGCACGACGCCGGTTTCATCAAAGGCAAACGGGCCTTGAAACTTGAAGCATGACCAACCGCCATCCGATTGCACATCTTGCGGGATGCGATCTTGCAGGCAGACGATGGAAAGCTCGTCGTCGGTACGGCTGATGCTGGCGAATCCGCCCCCATCGGCCCACGCCGGAACAGGATCGGAAGAGGGTAGACGGGCCACCCCATATGCACCGCTCAACAGCCGTAATTTGACGTGAGACGTCATTTGAGTTTACTTCCCTGACAAAATCGAAATGGTGTTGTGCCATGAACAAAGGCCGTCTGTCCCTCCCGACAAGGCCGGCCCTTTGATTCCGGCTTGAAACTGCTCTGCTTGGACGGTTTTTTCGTCAGTGGCCGTCCGGTTTGGGGATTTCAGAAGCAAGTCCTGGTGCCGGCAAGGGGATCTTACCGCTTCAATTCCGACTTGACTGATACATATCTGATTGGTTATCATATATCTAAATGGTTATGAATTTGGATAGTGGGACAGTGAACACTCAGGACGCACTGTTTAGAACGCTTGCCGATCCGACGCGCCGGGCGATCTTCGAACGGCTGTGCCGCGAGGGCGAGCAGACGGTCGGGGCACTGACGGCCCGGGCAGGGGTCTCGCAGCCGGCGGTGTCGAAGCATCTCGGCATTCTGAAGCAGGCCGGGCTGGTGCGAGACCGTCATGCAGGGCGACAGACGCACTACAGTGCGCAACTCGGCGCCCTTGCCCCGCTGATCGACTGGACAAACCAGATGACAAGCTTCTGGCAAGGCAGGTTTGACGACCTCGAAGACCTGCTCAATCGGATGGATCAATGAACGACATATCGACCAAGACACGCTCCGTCGTTGTTGAGCGCGAAATTGCCCATCCACCAGAAAAAATCTGGCGGGCGCTCACCCGGCCTCATCTGATCGAAGAATGGCTCATGAAAAATGATTTCAGTCCGGTCGTGGGCCACCGTTTCAACCTTCGCGGCGCTTGGGGAGGCGTGCTGGACTGCGAAGTGCTCGTCGTCGATCCGAACACAACTTTGTCCTATACGTGGAACTTCACGCACGACGATCCCGCCTTCGATCTGAAGAGTGTCGTGACCTTCACGCTCGAACCCACGAGCATAGGAACCCGCCTGCGTATGGAGCAATCGGGCTTCCGGCCCGATCAAAAGCGGGCATTCGGCGGCGCGCAGGCCGGGTGGCAGAATTTCTTCGAGAAGCTGGAGCAGGTCTTGCCCCAAACCGATTAAAGAACCATCCGTACGATTCCAAACGATGCGTCTGTTGCCCTGGGCGCAACCTCACCACGCAAATAGCAAAGGAAGCACTCATGAAGATCAAATTGACCAGCGTGTATGTCGATGACCAAGAGAAGGCTTTGCACTTCTACACGCAGATTCTGGACTTCACCAAGAAGGCAGACTTCAGCAACGGATCGTTTCGTTGGCTGACGGTGGTTTCACCCGACGAGCCGGATGGGACTGAGCTGCAACTCGCACTCAATGACAATCCGGCGGGCAATGCCTACCAGCAAGCTATCTTCCAGCAGGGTCAGCCTGCGGTCAATTTCTACACCGATGACGTCAAGGCTGACTATGAGCGCATCAAAGCGCGTGGCGGCAATTTCACCATGGCACCGACCGAGGTGACCGGCTCGACAATCGCCCAGTTGCATGACACCTGCGGCAACATCATCCAGATCACCCAGTTGGCGCGTTGGTAACCACGGAATCGAAGTGCTTGAAGTCCGGGATGTCGTCGTCCAGCGCCTCAAACAAGAGGTGCCGGGACAGCTAGGCCAGTTGACCCGCCGAATGGCCGATGCCGGGATCAACATTGAAGTGCTCTACAGCGACCACGATCATCAACTCGTGCTTGTCGTTGATCAGCCTGAAGAAGCGCGTGTTGTTTCTGCCAAATGGGCAGATGACACATAAAACAACCCGGACGCGCAGGTAGCAATTGCCGGATCGCCGCTCGGTTGAGTGCCTGCATAAGGAGGATAAAATCGGGCGTTCGTTGTTCAATCGGTGATTGACCATGCCGCAGTGCCATCTCAACAACAAGAATGATGCGTTTCCCGCACCAGATGCATGAACGCCATACTGGAACAGTTCGCAAGAGCGGAAAGGTTTCCTGATCCATGAATGCGACCGTTATCCTGGGCATGCTCTGCGTGCACCTGATGTGCTTTTGCCTGATGTTCCTGCTGATCAGTGTCCGGCTGAATGGCAGGAAAATGGGTACGGACGTCTTTGCCGCCGGTCACCTTCTGCTCGGCCTGGCTTATTTCCTGCAGTTGATGGGAGGTGCGCCCGGCTGGGGGGTGAGGAGTTTGAGGCGACCTTCTCGATGAGATCACTGATTTTGCTTTTAGGAAATCTCATGCAATATGGAGGCTTTGGCGCGGCCACGAACCGTGGGCGCCAGTTTTCCAAGACGACTGGACGATGGAATGAATCCAATGTTTGACTTGAATGCTTCCGGCCCAGGCGGCGGGATCGAGGTGCGGGATGCGACCCCGGAGGATGTCGCAGCCATCCAGCGCATCTACGCGCATCATGTGCTCAACGGCATCGCGACCTTCGAAGAAATTCCTCCCTCGGTCGATGAGATGTCAGACCGGCGCGCCGCCGTCTTGCAGGGCGGGCTGCCGTACCTGGTGGCGCAGGTAAGCGGCAAGGTGGTGGGCTATTGCTATGCGACCGCCTATCGTCCGCGCCCCGCCTATCAGTACACCATCGAAAACTCCGTCTACGTCGAAGACGGCATGGACGGCAGAGGGGTGGGCAGCACGCTCTTGCGTGCGCTGATTGCGCGGTGTGAGCAGGGGCCGTGGCGTCAGATGGTCGCGGTGATCGGCGATCGTGCGAATACCAGTTCGATCATCCTGCACCAGAACTGCGGGTTCCGCCATGTCGGGATTCTGACCGGAGTCGGCTTCAAGCTGGGCCAGTGGGTGGATACGGTGCTGATGCAGCGCGCCCTGAGTGGCGGCACCGAGACGCTGCCGATGGCCGGGCAGTCGAAGACCGGCGCGCGCTAGGGGCTCTTTCAGGGGCGTGCCGTCCCAGGACGGAAAGCGTCCTGCAAGCGCGGCAGCAACGCGGCAGGCTCTGTGCGACTCACGCACACTTCGGGCGTGCCGTGTCAGTCCGCGCAACGCTGGATGGCCCGGGCCACCAGCGTGTCCAGGTCGGCATCTTTCAGTCGGGGTTTCTGACCGGGCCGTGGGTTCCAGCCCCCGTGCCGGCGGGCTCAGAATTCCTCCAGAAACCGCATGCGGAACCGGCGCCCCTTGATCGGGCTATTGGCAATCCGTGCAAACGCCTGCCTGGCGATCTGGCGGTCCAGCGCGACGTATGCGCGGAACTCGGTGATGTTGATCTTGCCGACCTGTTCGAACGTCAGGCCGCCGTCGCCGGTCAGGGCGCCCAGCAGATCGCCGGGGCGCAGCTTGTCTTTCTTGCCGCCCTGGATGCACAAGGTGATCATGGGCGTGCGCAGGGGGTGACCCGATTGGGGGCGCAGCGACTTGAGATCAGCCCATTTCAGCGCAGTGCCCTGGTACTGCTGTACCATGTCGGCCCAGCGCATTTCCTCGGGTGTGCACAGGCTCAGCGCCAGCCCTTTCTGCTCACCCCGGCCGCTGCGGCCGATGCGGTGCACGTGGACCTCGGTGTCCCGGGTCACATCGACATTGATCACGGCGCCCAGGTGCTGGATGTCCAGACCGCGCGCAGCGACGTCGGTGGCAACCAGGACGGTGCAGCTCTGGTTGGCGAACTGGATCAGGATCTCGTCGCGTTCCCGCTGTTCCAGATCGCCGTGGATCGCCTGGGCACTGATGCCCTCGAACTGCAGACGCTCGACCAGGTCATGGCTGCGGATCTTGGTGTTGCAGAAGGCCAGCGTAGAGACCGGGCGAAAGTGGTTCAGCAACCTGACCACGGCGTCCAGCCTTTCGGCCTCGTCGATTTCGTAGAAGATCTGTTCGATGCGGTCGGCGTCGTGCAGGACTTCGACTTTGACCTCGGCCGGATCGCGCAGAAAGCGGGCGCTGAGCTTGCGGATGTTGTCGGGGTAGGTGGCCGAGAACAGCAGGGTCTGGCGCTGGGTCGGGCAGTGCGCGGCGATGGCGACGATGTCGTCGTAGAAACCCATGTCCACCATGCGGTCGGCCTCGTCCAGCACCAGGGTGTTCAGGCCGGACAGATCCAGGCTGCCGCGTTCCAGGTGGTCCTGGATGCGGCCGGGCGTGCCCACCACCAGATGAGCGCCGCGCCCCAGCGATTCAGCCTGGGGGCGCGCGGCGGTACCGCCGCACAGCGTCAGCAGTTTGACGTTGGGAATCAGGCGGGCCAGCCGGCGCAATTCCTGGGCGACCTGGTTTGCCAGTTCGCGGGTCGGACAGACCACCAGGGCCTGCGGAATCAAACGATCGGTATTCAGCTTCTGCAGCACGCCCAGGCCGAAGGCGGCTGTTTTGCCGCTGCCGGTCTTGGCCTGTGCGATCAGGTCGCGGCCCGCCAGGATCAGCGGCAGGCTTTGCGCCTGGATGGGCGTCATGTGTTCGAAGCCCAGGCCTTGCAGATTGTCCAGCAGGGCGGGCAGAAGGGGCAGGGAGGAAAAGGCCGTGTCGGTCACGATAGGACGGTTTGTAGAACCGTAAAAGATTGAATGACCGTCAGTGTATGCTTTTGCCGCATTCAGTGAACGCTATACTCTTGCGCATGCCTACTGCCCCTAACCGACACCTCGGCCATGATGGCGCATCCTATCCGGATGCCTTCTACGTGCGCCGTGGAGAAACCGAATTCCTGTCCACCCTGCATGCCCAGGGCGCCTGGCAGGCCGGCGAGCAGCACCTGGCGGCGGCCTCCGGCCTGGTGCTGGCCGAGGCGGAACGCCGCCTGCCCAGCGACAAGCTGGTGTCCAGGGTGTCGTTCGACGTGCTGGGCGTCATCCATTCCGGGCCATTTTCCATCGATGTCCGGATGGTGCGGCCGGGCCGCTCGATCGAATTGATCGAAGCCAGCATGCGCCATGGGGACCAGGTCAGCGTTCAGGCCCGGATCTGGCGCCTGGCCGCGAGTGATACGACGCGGGTGCAAGGCTCCGAATGGACGCCGCTGCCGCCGCCCGACGAGATGCCGCCCTTGACATTCTCATCGGTCTGGGACGGTGGTTTCATTGCGTCACTGGAAGCCCGTCAAAAAAGCGACGCCCGCCCGGGCCAGGGGCAGAGCTGGTTGCGCACGTCCTATCCGCTGGTGGCCGGCGAGGTCGATCCGCCTGTCGCAGGCTTTGTGAAACTGGTCGATACCGCCAACGGACTGGTGGTGCGCGAGAATCCGAGCGAAGTTTTTTTCGCCAACGTCGATCTGACCATCCATCTCATGCGCCAGCCCGAAGCCGGCTGGGTCGGGTTCGACACGCGGGTGAATTTCGGTCCGACCGGGCTGGGCGAAACGTTTTCCGTCCTGAGCGACATCCACGGGCCCGTGGGCACGGCGGCGAAAAGCCTGACCGTGCGACTCCGCGACCGGTAGACGCCCGCGAGGGGCGATCGGGCTGGATCAGGCCGGAGCGGTTTTGTCCGTCGAGGCCGAGTGGAAGCGCTCCAGGGCGGCGAGGATTTCCTCGGCGTCGTCGGCGTACTCGAACAGATTGATGTCTCCCGGCGCGATATAGCCCTCGTCGATCAGGTAGTCGAAGTCGATGGCGCGGCGCCAGAACGCGCGCCCGACGAGGACCACGGGGATCGGGTCCATCTTGTGCGTCTGGATCAGGGTCAGCACTTCGAACAGTTCGTCCAGCGTGCCATAGCCGCCCGGAAAGGCGACCAGGCCGCGCGCGTGGATCAGGAAATGCATCTTGCGCAGGGCGAAGTAGTGGAAGCGGAAGGCCAGTTCCGGCGTGATGTAGGCATTGGGGGCCTGCTCGTGCGGCAGGGTGATGTTCAGTCCGATCGAGCGCGCCCCGGCGTCGTACGCGCCGCGGTTGGCGGCCTCCATGATGCCTGGTCCACCGCCCGTGACGACGACGAAATCGCAGCGTTTTTCCTGCTGGAAGCGCGCCGAGATCAGTTGGGCGAAGCGCCGCGCTTCTTCGTAGTACCGCGCCTGTTCCACGCGGCGGCGGGCCTGGGCCAGTTCCCGCTCCCGCGCCGGATCCGCCGTTGCGACGTCCTGTTGCCGCTCCAGCGCCGCGAGCCGATCGCGCGCGGTGGCGGTATCGCGCACGCGGGCGCTGCCGAAGACCACCACGGTCGAGCGCACGCCCTGCTCGTTCAAGATGCGCTCGGGCTTGAGCAGTTCAAGCTGCAGACGCAAGGGACGCAGGTCCTCTTGGGTGAGCAGATCCATGTCCTCGTAGGCGAGGCGGTACGTGGGCGACTCAAGGATGGCGCGCAGGCGCGCGGCCTCGTCCAGCGGGGGATTCATCGCCGGTCCGCCCGGGCATCCGGCGGGCGGCTCGGAAATGGGCTCGGGGGACGGAGGGGACTTGGGGGAAGGTGAATCGCTCATGTCGTCTTTCTCGCAGGATGTTCAGTAGACCGACGCCTCGCCTTGCGGGCGGCGCTTGAAGCGGCGGTGCACCCAATAGTATTGATCGGGTGTCTCGCGGATGCGCGCCTCGAGGAACTGGTTCATCGCCAGCGCGTCGGTCCGGACGTCGCCGCTGGGGAACGCGGGCAGAGGCGGATAGATCCGCAGCTTGTAGCCTCGGTAGTCGGGCAGGACTTCCGAGACGAAGGGCACGACGCGGGCGCCGCTCAAGTGCGCCAGGCGCGACACGGCGGTCAGGGTGCAGGCCTGCACGCCGAAGAACGGCACGAATACCGAATCGCGCAGCCCGAAGTCCATGTCCGCTGCCAGCATGATGGGTGTGCCGGATTTCAGGATGCCCAGGATGTCGCGGGCGCTGCCGTGGCGCGGAATCATCGTCGAGCCGAACCGCGAACGCCGTTCTCTTGAAATCGTCTCCGCCACTTCATCCGACATCGGCGTATAGATGGACGCGACCGGATGCAGTATCGAGTAGTACATGCAGACGGCTTCGATGGCGGCAAAATGGAACCCCAGGAATATGGTCGGCTGGTCGTAGCGATCCTGCAAGTCGATGGCGCTGTCCAGCTCCATCCGGTCCGTGATGGCCTGCGCGCTGCCGTACCATTGCAGGCCGCGTTCCAGGTAGCTGCGGATGACGTGCTGGAAGCTCGCCCGCGCCAGGCGCTCGCGCTGGGCTTCGGATTGTTCCGGAAAGCACAGGCGCAGGTTGGTGTGCAGGATATGCCTGCGTTTTCCAGGGATCAGATACAGCAGAGATCCCAACGTCTCGCCCAGCCGGGCGACCAGTCCGTAGGGCAGGGCGGAAAGACCGCGAAGCAGGCCCGAAAGCAGGGCGGTCAAGGTGCTGTTTTTCATGAGGGTGGGCGAGCCCGGGCGGGAAGCCCGCATCGGGCCGAAGCCGCATCCTAGCATGGGGCCTGGATTCAATGTCGCAGATGCCGGTCCAGAAAGTCGTGGATCTCCGCGCCGATTTCCGCCGCGTGGGTCTCCAGCGCGAAATGGCCGGTGTCGTGGAAGCGGATCTCCGCCGTGGGGATGTCGCGCTTCCAGGCCTCGGCTCCGGCCGGCAGGAAGAACGGGTCGTTCCGGCCCCAGACCGCCAGCAGCGGCGGCTGGTGGCGACGGAAGTAGGCCTGGTATTCCGGGTACTGGGCGACGTTGCTGGCGTAATTCAGGATCAGGTCCAACTGGATGTCCAGGTTTCCGGGGCTGGCCATCATCGCCACGTCTAAAAGGTACGTTTCCGGCGCGATCAGGCTTTCGTCGCCGACCCCGTGGGTGTATTGCCATTTCAACGCGGCGGGCGTCATGAATGCCCGCACCGAGGCCCGGTTCTCGGGCGAAGGATAGCGCCAGTATTCCCGGATCGGCTTCCAGCCTTCGGACAGGCCTTCCTCATAGGCGTTGCCATTCTGGGAAATGATCGCGGTGATGCGTTCGGGGTGTGCCATCGCCAGACGCCAGCCCACCGGTGCGCCGTAGTCGAAGACCTGGATGGCATAGCGGTCTAGATGAAGCTGTTCCGTGAAGCGCCCCAGAGTCCTGGACAACTGATCGAAGGTGTACGCGTAGCGTCCATCCTCCGGCGCCTGGGTCAGACCGAACCCGGGCAGATCCGGCGCGATGACGTGGTAGCGGTCTGCCAGCAGGGGAATCAGATTGCGGTACATGAACGAGGAGGTCGGAAATCCGTGCAGCAGCAGGACCGTCGGGTTCTCGCGGCGACCGGCCTCGCGGTAGAAGACCTTGACCTCGTCCACCTGCTCATAGTGGTAGTGAACCGGGAAAGATGCCACCGCCGTGCCGGCAGCGTGTGCTCCGGCCGCCATGAACGCACCGGCCTGGCTGGTCGCGGCGAGCATTGAGTTGGATTGCATAGGGTTCTCCTTAGGTAACCTATTTTATGATTTTTAAAGGTTACTGATGCATGAATAACCTGTCAACATTAATTTAAGAGGTTACAATCATGGCATGAACGAAATGACTTCGACTGCATCCGTCCCGCTCTTCATCGCGGATCACCTCGCGATCGACTTCCTCAACGCCCGCTATGGCGTGGGGACGGCGTCCCGCGAGTGTTTCGTCAACGACCGCGCCGTGCTGGATTGGCTCAAATCGGCCGGTGTAGTGCCCGCGAGCACCCAGGAAGCGCCTCAGGGTTTGTGCGCGCTGGCGCTTGAGCTGCGTGCCGGTGCGCAGGCCCTGATCGATGGCGCCAAGGCCGGGGCGTGTGCGCCGACCACCCTCGTCAACCAGATCCTGGAGCAGGGCCGGCGATCCCGGGCGCTGGAATGGGATCAGGCGGCAGCCCGGTTCACCCTGGTCGAAAAACCGCGCGGCACCGATGCCGCCAGTTTGTTGGAGCCCGTCGCGGCCGCGCTGGCGGACCTGTTGGCCGCCGGGTCGCTGGACCGGGTGAAGCAATGCGAGGGCGACGGCTGCTCTCTGCTGTTCTGCGACCTGACGAAGTCTCATCGCCGGCGGTGGTGCAGCATGGCGGTGTGCGGGAACCGGATGAAGGTCGCTGCGTTTCGGGCGCGGAAACTGGGTCGAAGCGGATAGACGCTTGCCGAACGCGGGCGATCAGTGGCGTCTTGCCGTGAACAGGTGGATACTGGCGATACCCTGGAGGCATCGCCTTCCCGCAGTTCGGTGACATGGGAAGACAGGGGGCGTCGGGCCCATGGCGGGGCCACGCGGTTTCTCCTGACGAACCACGGAGAGGTCCATGTCACAAGCCCTTCATGCAACGCGCGCATGGCCGGTCAGATTCGTCATTGCCGGTATCGCGGTAGCGGCCATGACGCTTGTCGCTGTAGCGTTGATCACGCTCAGTTGGTACGGGTCGCGGGCCATCCTGCTGGACATGGCCGCAATGGCGGCGCGCGACACGGGCCAGATCGTGGCCGAACGGGTGCGCCGTATCGTCGAGCCCGGCTCGACGTCGTTACGCATCCTGGCATTCGATCCTGTGGTCGATGCGAAGCGGCTCGACGACCGGCTGGCGCGGCGCAGTGTCCTGGCGACCGAACTTGCTGAGAATCCCCTGTTGTCGGCCATCCATGTCGGCTACGAGAATGGCGACTTCCTGCTGATGCGGGCGCTGGACCGACGCGATATCCGCGAGCGCTTCCAGGCCCCGCCCCAGGCCAACTATCTCGTGCAGTCGGTGACGCTCGGTGATGACGGCAAACGGCACGGACTGTTCCTGTTCTACGACGCCAAGCACGACCTCGTGATGCGCCGGCCCGAGGCCGACTACCGGTTCGATCCGCGCGAGCGGCCCTGGTACATCGACGCGATGGAGACGGTGTCCGCCGTCGCTTCCAACCCCTACGTCTTCTTTTCGACCCGCCAGGTGGGCATCACGCTCTCCCGCCTGTCGCACTCGGGGCGAGCCGTCGTGGCGGTGGACGTGGCGCTGGAGGATCTGGGCGAGGCGCTGGACCGCCTGCGCATGACGCCCAACGCCGAACTGGCGCTGGTGGACGCGGGCGGTGCGGTGATCGGCTACCGCGACATGGATGCGTTGCTGGTACACAGGGGCCGTTCGGATGAATTCGAGGTGCGGACGCTGGATGCCTTGGGCATCGATGCGCTGACACGCTTGTGGCGGGTTGCCTCCGCCGATGGCCGGGTGGTCTCCTACGAGTCCGGTGGGCGCGAGTGGTTCGGGGCGGCGCTGCCGTTCGATGGGCTCGACGGCTCAGGCATGCGGCTGCTGACCACTGCGCCTCTCGGTGAGTTGCTGGGCGCATTGGCGCTCAACCGCACGCGCATGATTCTGATCTCGATCGGACTGATCCTGCTGTTCCTGCCGCTCGGCTGGCTGGTGGGCAGCACCGTGGGGCGCGCGCTGGAGGGGATCGCGGCGCAGGCGCTGCGTATGTCGCGGTTCAGTTTCCGCCGGTGGCGCGAGCGGCCCGCTTCGGCGCTGCGCGAGGTGGAAGCGCTCAACGACGTGATGGACAAGGTCGCGGGCTCGATGGAATCCTTGCTTGAAATCAGCCGTGTGCTGGGCTCTGAGCCCCGGATCGAGACCATGCTGGCACAGGTGCTGGAAAAATTCGTCCAGGCGACGCGCTGCGAGGGCGGCGCCGTGTACCTCCTCGACCGCGAGCGTCAGCGCCTGGTCCGTGTAGCCGCGTTCGGAGAGCGGGGCGCGCTGAGCGAGTCGATGAGTGCCGGCGAAGGGGACGCGGTGCTGGCCGAGGGGCAGGACCAGGATCCGGGTCGGAGTCGTCGTCGCATCGCGTTCGAGTTGCGGGGGCGCGACAAGCAGTCGCAAGGCCTGTTGATGCTGGTCCACGACTCGGACCGGGATCATGCGGCGCCCGGATTCGTGGCCTTCGCCGATCGCCTGACCGGCATGCTGGCCGTAGCCATCGAGACGCGCCAGCTCATCGAGGCGCAGCGCAAGCTGTTCGAGTCCGTGACCCATATCCTGGCCGATGCCATCGACGCCAAGAGCCCTTACACCGGCGGGCATTGCGAACGAGTGCCGAAATTGGCCATCCTGCTGGCCGATCGCATGCAGACCGAGGTCGATGGCCCCTATGCAGGCTTCCATCTGAGCGAGGACGAGCGCGAGGCCTTCCGGCTGGCGGCCTGGCTGCACGATTGTGGCAAGGTGACCAGCCCCGGGCACATCATGGACAAGGCCACCAAGCTGGAAGTCGTCTACAACCGCATTCATGAGATCCGCATGCGTTTCGAGGTGCTCTGGCGGGATGCCGAGATCGACTGCCTGCAGGGCCGATTGCGTGGCGAGGATGCGCGCGCTGCCGAGGATCGGCGCGATGTGCGCCAGGCACAATTGCGCGACGATTTCCGTTTCGTCGCGGAATGCAATATCGGCGGCGAATTCCTGCCCGATGACGCCATCGGACATCTGCACGCCATCGGCGCGCAGACCTGGCAGCGCCATTTCGACGATGCGCTGGGCCTGGATGCGCAGGAAGGCGCCCGACTTGCCGGCAGCCGTCCCGCGCCGTCTCCGCTGCCCGCCACCGAACGGCTGCTGGCCGACCAGCCCCAGCACGTCGTGCCCTGGGATGATGCGCGGCGCCCGGCCGTAGAGCGTGACGATCCGCGCAACACGTGGGGTTTCGACATGACGCTGCCCGAGCATCGGCGGAACATGGGTGAATTGCACAACCTGGCCATCCAGCGCGGCACACTGACCGACGAGGACCGCTTCGCCATCAACGACCATATCGTGCAGACGCTCATCATGCTCAAGCGACTGCCCTGGCCGGGCCACCTGGGAAGGGTGCCCGACATTGCGGCCAACCACCATGAACGCATGGACGGCAAAGGCTATCCACGGCGCCTGCGCGGCGATCAACTGGGCACCACCGAGCGGATCATGGCGCTGGTGGATGTGTTCGAGGCGCTCACGGCGGCGGACCGTCCCTACAAGCCGCCCAAGACTTTGTCCGAGTCGCTGGGCATCATGGCAGCCATGTGCAGGGACGGGCATCTGGACCCCGAGCTGTACCGGTATTTCGTGCGCAGTCGGGTATGGCTGGATTACGCGCGGGCCTGCATGCGTCCGGAGCAGATCGACGGCGTGGATACCGAGGCGCTCGCACGTGCCTCGCAACCGGAGGCATCGGCATGATCCCCTTTCCGCGTCGCAAGCCACAGGCCCCGTGCGGGTGCCGTCGCCGAGTGGGCGGCAGGCGCCTGGCGCTGCTCGGCGGGTTCTGCCTCGTGTCGCTCGCGGTCGCGGCGGTCCTGGCCGCGGCCTTCATCCATCCGCGGGAAATCGTAGTGCCTGCGCACTCGAAGTCTCTCGGCAGGATCGTGCTGACGGTGGATAGCCAGGGCCGCCAGACGCGATTCGACATGCGTACGCTGGAGGCGCTGCCGCAACGCACTTATCGTGTGACCACGCCCTGGTACTTGCGCCCCGTGACGTTCCGGGGGCCCTTGCTGCGCGACGTGCTGGCCGCCGCCGGCGCCGGCGGCACCCATATCGAAGCCGTCGCGGTGAACGACTACACCGCCGACATTCCCTTCGAGCATGCCGAGGCCTATGACGTGATCATTGCGCTGCGCATGGACGGCAAGCCCATGTCGCCGCGCGACAAGGGGCCGCTGTTCGTGGTGTATCCCTATGACCGGCTGCCGCTGGAGATGCGCGAGAAGTCTTTCGAACTGTCTGTCTGGCAACTGGATGGGTTGAGGGTGCGGTGAAGGCGATGCCGTGGCCGTCAGATGAGACTGTCGGGTCCATGCACTGGGCGACCAGATCGGTCTTGATCTGTGCGGTATAGGTGCGACGCCGACGACGCGGCTTGCTGATGGGTTTATGGCGCTTACGATCACGGTGCAAGCCCGCTGAGGAGCCTTGCCTGCCATTCAGTCTGTATTCTGGCTCAAAATCGGCTCATACTCTGACTATTTGGCTCATTTTTGAGCCGTATTTGAACGGAAACATGATAAATTGAGCCAATCATGAGCCAATTATGAGCCAATTGAGCCGAAACATGACGAGCGGGAACGAACTACTTGATCTTCTGCATGCCCAGGCACGAACAGAGCAGCCCTGGCAGAGCACCGGCGAACTGGCCGCCAGGCTCACCACCATCAGCCGGGCCACGGTCAAGCGGCAACTCGATGCGCTGCTCAAGGCGGGCAAGCTGCTGCGCGAGGGCCGAGGCCGCGCGACGCGCTACAGGATTGCCGACGCACCGCCCGCCGTCCCCACCGCCGTTGACAGCCCGCCCCCCAGTGCAGGGATGGCCTGGTCCGCATCCGGGCAGGCGTTGCTGGCGCAGCTCCAGCGGCCGCTGGCCGCGCGCCAGCCGGTCGGCTACCAGCGTGCCTTCGTGGACGACTACGTCCCGAATGCAAGTTTCCTGCTGCCCGAAAACCTGGCTCAGGCCCTGGCTGGCGAGGGGCGCATGCGGGGCCAGCAGCCCGCCGGCACCTATGCGCGCAACGTGCTGGGGCCTTTGCTCATCGACCTGTCCTGGTCTTCCTCTCGCCTGGAGGGCAACCGCTATTCCCTGCTCGCCACGGAAGAGCTGTTCAAGCGTGGGACGGCCGCCAGCGACCTGGACGCGGTGATGCTGCTCAACCACAAGGCCGCCATCGAGTTCATGGTCGATGCCGTGCCCAACTACGGCCTGACCTCCTCCGTGATCCGCAACCTGCACGCCATTCTGATGCAGGACCTGCTGGCCGATGCCGAAGGGCTTGGCAACATCCGCCGCAAGGTGGTCAACATCCGTGATACCACCTACGTTCCGGCGCAGGCACCGCTGCTGCTGGAGGAAATGTTCGAGCACGTCGTGGACAAGGCGCGCCAGATCAAGAACCCGGTGGAAGCGGCATTCTTCCTGTGGGTGAGCCTGGCCTACCTGCAACCGTTCGAGGACGGGAACAAGCGCACCAGCCGCCTGTCGGCCAACATTCCACTGATGCTCTACAACTGTGCGCCGTTGTCCTTCATGGACGTGGAGGCCCAGGATTATGCCGACGCGATGATGGGCGTGTACGAGCAGCGCGACGTGACGCTGGCGGTGGAGCTGTTCGAGTGGGCCTATCGCCGCTCGATCCGCAAGTACGCCGTCCAGCTCGAAGCGACGGGCGTGCCCGACCCAACGCGGCTGCGGTTCCGGGAGGCGCTGAATGAAGCCATCGGCCAGGTGGTTCGCGATGGGCAGACAGTTGGCCAGGCGGTGGCCGCGCTGGCCCTGTCCGAGGAAGATACGCGGGTTTTTCAGCCCATGCTCGCGCAGGAGCTGCGTGTGCTGGAACTTCACAACTGCGCCCGCTACCGGCTGACCATGGGGCAAGTCCGGCAATGGATCGAAGCGGGGCGGCCCCAGTAGCCGCCATCCCTGGCGGTCAGATGGCGCGCCAAAACTGCCCACCAACACATCGACGAAAGGTACAGCGTGCGAGTTGCGGCATTACGTGTCAGTTCCCGTGAAACTGTTGACGGACTTCGTCCAAGACGGCGAGCGATCTCGCGCACGCCGACGCCTTGGACCGACAGCAATGCTATCTCTTCTCGCTCACCGAACGACAAGTATCTACAGATATAGGGGTCGACATGAAAAGTGGCATGCCGCCACGATAGCGGAACCAGCGCGAGCCTACTGCCTGTGACACCCCAACCGCTTCGGCGGCCCTCTCGCTTGTGATCCCAGTCGCGATCTGCTCCCAGAACCTACGTTCGATCTCACACCGAAGCGACGGCGCACCTGGCGAGCGCATCGGCCCTCGCCCCGTCAACTTCTGCATCCGTAAGCTTCCCCGTATGGTAGACAATTGAAGTTAGAATTTTGGGGCCTCCTGGACTATGGAGACCTCCGATGAGGAAAAGCAGATTCACCGAAAGTCAGATTTTTGCGGTGCTCAAGCAGGGCGA
>NZ_JBASAD010000018.1:0-9118 GCF_049650445.1 Castellaniella sp.
GCAGCGGCCGGAGCCGAAGCAGCGGCCGGAGCCGAAGCAGCGGGGCCGGGGGCGGCGGCGTCCGAAGCCTCGACTTCCAGGATGACCGCACCTTCGGTGACCTTGTCGCCCAGTTTGACCTTGAGCGCCTTGACCACCCCGCCCTGCGAGGCGGGGATCTCCATGGAGGCCTTGTCGGATTCGACCGTGATCAGGCTTTGTTCAGCCTCGATCGTATCGCCCACGGCCACCAGGATCTCGATCACCTCGACCGAGTCGAAGTCGCCGATGTCGGGAACCTTGATTTCCACGATATTGCTCATGTTGTTCGTCCTCCTCAGGCGTAGTGCGGATTGACCTTGTCGGCGTCAATACCGTACTTGGCAATCGCTTCGGCGCACTTCTTGATGTCGATGGTGCCTTCGTCGGCCAGGCTGCGCAGAGCGGCCAGGACCACGAAATGACGGTCGATCTCGAAGTGCTTGCGCAGTTCGGAACGGAAGTCCGAGCGGCCATAGCCGTCGGTCCCCAGGACCTTGAGAGCACGCCCGTTCGGCACGAAGGGACGGATCATGTCGCCATAGGCCTTGATGTAGTCGGTCGAAACGATGACCGGACCCTGGGTGTCCTTCAGTTGACGGGTGACGTAGGCTTCCCGGACCGGCTCGGTCGGATGCAGCAGGTTGTGGCGTTCGGCGTCCAGACCGTCGCGGCGCAGTTCCGTGAAGCTGGTCACGCTCCAGACGTCCGAAGTCACGCCCCAATCCTTTTCCAGCAGTTCCTGGGCAGCCAGGACTTCGCGCAGAATGGTGCCGGAGCCCATCAGTTGCACGTGGGTCTTCTTGGAGGGCTTGGCGCTGGATTGCAGCTTGTACATCCCCTTCAGGATGGCCGCCTCGTCGCCGGCCTTCAGGCCCGGCTGCGCGTAGTTCTCGTTCATCAACGTGATGTAGAAGAACACATCTTCCTGGTCATGCATCATGCGCTGCAGGCCGCTGCGGATGATGACGGCGACTTCGTGGGCGAAGGCCGGATCGTAAGCCACGCAATTGGGGATCAGCGAGGCCTGGATGTGGCTGTGGCCGTCCTCGTGCTGCAGGCCTTCGCCGTTCAGCGTGGTGCGGCCGGCGGTCCCCCCCAGCACGAAGCCGCGCGCCAGCATGTCGCCCGCCGCCCAGGCATGGTCGCCGAAACGCTGGAACCCGAACATCGAGTAATAGATGAAGAACGGGATCATGATGGTGTTGCTGACGGAGTACGACGTCGCCGCCGCCACCCACGAACTGAAACCACCGGCTTCGTTGATGCCTTCCTGCAGCAGTTGACCGTTTTCCGCCTCGCGGTAGTACATCACCTGGCCCTTGTCGACCGGCACGTACTTCTGGCCTTCGGGGGCGTAGATGCCGATCTGGCGGAACAGGCCTTCCATGCCGAAGGTGCGGGACTCGTCCACCAGGATGGGCACGACGCGCGGCGCCAGGTCCTTGTCGCGCAGGATCTGGTTCAGCACCCGTACGAAGGCCTGGGTGGTGGAGATTTCACGGCCCTCGGCGGTAGGCTCCAGCACGGCCTTGAAGCTCTCCAGTGCCGGCACCGGCAGGGACTGGTCTGCCTTTACGCGGCGGTGCGGCAGGTAGCCGCCCAGCGCCTTGCGGTGCTCATGCAGGTACTTCATTTCCGGTGAGTCTTCGGCCGGCTTGTAGAAGGGGATTTCCTCGACCTTGTCGTCGGGGATAGGGATATTGAAGCGGTCGCGGAATTCGCGCACCGAATCGATGTCCAGCTTCTTTTGCTGGTGGGTGGGGTTCTTGGCCTGGCCGACGTGACCCATGCCATAGCCCTTGATGGTCTTGGCCAGGATGACCGAAGGCTGGCCCTTGTGGCCGGCGGCGGCGGCAAAGGCCGCGTAGACCTTGTGCGGATCGTGGCCGCCACGGTTCAGGCGCCAGACGTCCTCGTCGCTCATGCGGCTGACCATCTCCAGCAGCTTGGGATGCTTGCCGAAGAATTTTTCGCGCACGAACTTGCCGTCGTTGGCCTTGTAGGCCTGGTATTCGCCGTCCACGGTTTCTTCCATGATGCGGCGCAGGAGACCTTCCTTGTCGCGGGCGAACAGGGGATCCCAGTACCCGCCCCAGATCAGCTTGAGCACGTTCCAGCCGTTGCCGCGGAAGGCGCCTTCGAGTTCCTGGATGATCTTGCCGTTGCCGCGCACCGGACCGTCCAGGCGCTGCAGGTTGCAGTTGACGATGAAGATCAGGTTGTCCAGCTTTTCACGCGAAGCCAGGCCGATGGCGGCCAGGGTATCGGGCTCATCGATCTCGCCGTCGCCCACGAAGACCCAGACCTTGCGCTCGGCCGTGTTGGCCAGGCCGCGGGCATGCAGGTATTTCAGGAAGCGGGCCTGATAGATGGCGAACATGGGCCCGAGCCCCATGGATACCGTGGAGAACTGCCAGAAATCCGGCATCAGTTTCGGGTGCGGGTAGGAGGACAGCCCCTTGCCCTTGCCGCCGACTTCCTGGCGGAAGTAGTTCAGGTTTTCTTCGGTCAGGCGGCCTTCGAGGAAGGCGCGCGCATACATGCCCGGGGACGAGTGGCCCTGGAAGTACACCAGGTCGCCGCCGCGGTCGGCCGATTCGGCATGCCAGAAGTGGTTCTGACCGCATTCGATCATGGTCGCCAGCGAGGCGAAGGAGGCGATGTGGCCACCCAGGCTGCCACCATCGGGGGGCTCGACCTGGTTGGCCTTGACCACCATGGCCATGGCGTTCCAGCGGATGTAGGAACGAATGCGTTCTTCCAGCACCATATTGCCCGGATGCGGAGGTTCCAGCCCCGGGGGGATGGTATTCACGTAAGCCGTGTTCAGCGAATAGGGAATGTGGGCACCGTTGCGCCGGGCCAGATCGATCAGGCGCTCGATCAGATAGTGGGCGCGCTCCGCGCCTTCTCGATCGAGCACCGCTTCCAGCGCATCGATCCATTCCTGGGTTTCCTGCTGATCGACATCCGCCGCTGCCGCGTGGACTAGGTCAAGAGAGGACATGATGTGTGTCTCCTGTGGTGTGGTTCGATGACGCGACCACACATCGCGCCAGCCTGACTAAAAGGGGATGCAAAAGGGTGCTGCGCCAGCGACACTGCAACAGAAATTCCGGGCGCGTGTGCATCCCGGGAGCCGGCACTTTCAGCCATTCTAGGAAAGAGCCTGCTTCAGCACAAGCAAAATTTCATCAGATGATATGTATTTTTATTATGTGAAAAATTGAATAGGGTTTTCGCGTCTAAAATGGCGCAATCGCGATACCCTCAAGTCCATGGCCTCTCCGAATCGCAAGTCCCTGATTCCGACGACGTTCTACGAACATGCCCGTCACAACAGCCGCCGCCTGTACTGGCTGACGCCGGCGGTCGTGCTCGTGCTCTATTTGTGCGTCATGGGTGCTTTCATCTGGTTGCAACGCCTGCAGAGCGACAGCGTGATGTTCGTCACCATCGACCAGGAAACCCGCCAGCAGCGCCTGATGATGGTGGTGTTCGCCCTGTCCCTGGTGATTGTATTCAGCCTGCTGGCGCTCTGGCGCTATACCCGCTTTCGCACCCAGGCCGAAGCCGCGCTGATCGCCGAGACCGGTTTCCGCCGGGCCATGGAAAACTCCATGTCCACGGGCATGCGCGTATTCGACATGCAGGGGCGCATCGCCTACGTGAACCCGGCCTTCTGCCGCATGATCGGCTGGAACGAAGCCGACCTGATCGGCCGCACGTCCCCCTTTCCTTATTGGCTGCCCGGGCGTCACGACCATCACCGCGACACCCTGGCCCAGTTGCTGTCGGGGCGCACCCCTAGCAGCGGCCTGGAAATCGAGGCCCAGCGGCGCGATGGTTCGCGTTTCACCGCGCGCATGTATGTTTCCCCCCTGCGCGACCCCAAGGGTGAACAGATCGGCTGGATGACCTCCATGACCGACATCACCGAACCCAAGCGCATCCGCGAGGCCCTGACCGCCGCGCACGAGCGGTTCATGACCGTGCTCGAAGGGCTGGACGACGCAATCTCGGTGGTGGCGGATACGCCCGAGGGGCTGGAACTGCTGTTTGCCAACCGCACCTACCGGCGCCTCTTCGGCGCCCAGACCGGCGGCCACGCGGAACTGCTGGGTGGACGCCTGGGCCGCTTCACCGACGAGACCATGGAATTGTTCTCGGCCACGGCCCAGCGCTGGTTCGAAGTCCACCACCGCATGCTCGCCTGGACCGATTCGCGCCGCGTGCGCCTGCAGGTGGCGCGCGACATCACCGAGCGTCGCAAGCACGAGGAAGAATCCCGCGTACAGCAGGAAAAGGCCCAGCTCACCAGCCGCCTGACCACCATGGGGGAAATGGCCTCATCCCTGGCGCACGAGTTGAATCAGCCGCTGACGGCCATCAGCAACTACAATATGGCGGCCGTAGCGATGATCAAGTCGGGCAAGGCCTCGACCGAATCCCTGCTTCAGGCCCTTGAAAAGGCCTCCCAGCAGGCCGAACGCGCCGGCAAGATCATCAGCCGCATCCGCGAATTCGTGAAGCGCAGCGAACCCCGCCGCCAGGCGGTGGGCCTGGGCCGGATCGTGGAAAACGCCGTCAGCTTCGCCGACATCGACGCCCGCAAGCGCCGCATCGAGATCATCCAGGATCTGCCCGATCCCATGCCCGAAGTTCTGGCCGACCCCATCCTGATCGAACAGGTGCTGCTGAACCTGCTGAAAAACGGTGTCGAAGCCATGGAACACAGCGAATACCGCAGCCTGCACGTCCGCATCACCGACCAGCATCCCCAGGTCGAGATCGCCGTCATCGATCGCGGCCACGGCCTGCGCAATCCCGAACGGCTGTTCGAACCCTTCTACAGCACCAAGTCCGAAGGCCTGGGCATGGGCCTGAACATCTGCCGCACCATCATCGAGTCGCACCACGGACGCCTGTGGGCCAGCGCCAATCCGGAAGGTGGAACCATCTTTCGCGTTACCCTGCAAAAAGCCCCGTCCGGCCCTCAGAACACAGAATTCACGGAGGAACAGCACGCAT
This sequence comes from Castellaniella sp., assembly GCF_049650445.1. Lineage (GTDB taxonomy): Bacteria > Pseudomonadota > Gammaproteobacteria > Burkholderiales > Burkholderiaceae_B > Castellaniella. The sequence goes on from NZ_JBASAD010000018.1 coordinate 5,053, forward strand.
GAGCGATACCCAAATCCCCAGCACCATCTTTATCGTCGACGACGATGAGGCAGTCCGCGACTCCCTGCGCTGGCTGCTCGAAGCCAACGGCTATGCGGTGCGCAGCTTCGCCAGCGCCGAAGAATTCCTTGCCACCTATGATCCTGAACAGGTTGGCGTCCTGATCGCCGACATCCGCATGCCCGGCATGAGCGGTCTGGAACTGCAAGAAGCCCTGATCGCCCGCAAGGCCCCGCTGCCCATCGTCTTCATCACCGGCCACGGCGACGTGCCGATGGCGGTCTCCACCATGAAAAAGGGTGCCGTCGATTTCCTGGAAAAGCCCTTCAACGAGGCCGATCTGCGCGTGTTGGTGGCCGGCATGCTGGAACAGGCCCAGGAACGCTCGCGCGAAGCCCACGCCCAGCGTGACCAGCAGGCGGTGCTCAGCCGTCTGACTGCCCGCGAGCAGCAGGTGCTGGAACGCATCGTGGCCGGGCGTCTGAACAAACAGATCGCCGGCGATCTGAACATCAGCATCAAGACCGTCGAAGCCCACCGCGCCAACATCATGGAAAAGCTCGAGGTCACCACGGTGGCGGATCTGATGAAAATCGCCCTGACCCGCGCCGAGGAAGCCTGACATGAGTGCCCGTTTGATCGACGGTAAGGCCCTGTCCGCCCAGGTGCGCGGCGAAGTCGCCGAACGCGTGCGCGCGCTCAAGACCCAGGGCATCACGCCCGGACTGGCGGTCGTGCTGGTCGGCGAAGACCCGGCTTCGCAGGTCTATGTCCGCAACAAGGCCGCCGCCTGCACCGCCGCCGGCATGCATTCGCGCGTCATCCCGCTGGGTGCCGACACGCCCGAAGGCGAACTGCTGGACGTGATCGAGACGCTGAACGCCGATCCGGCCATTCACGGCATTCTGGTGCAATTGCCCCTGCCCGGCCATATCGACACCGGCCTGGTCATCGAGACCATCAGCGCCGCCAAGGATGTGGACGGCTTTCACGTCAGCAACGCCGGTCTGCTGATGACCGGCCGGCCGCTGTTCCGCCCCTGCACGCCGTACGGCGTGATGAAGATGCTGGCATCGGAAGCCGTCCCGCTGCGCGGCGCCGAGGCCGTGATCGTGGGCGCCAGCAACATCGTCGGCAAACCCATGGCCATGTTGCTGCTGGCGGCGGGCGCCACCGTGACACTGTGCAATTCCAAGACCCGCGACCTGGGCACCCAGACCCGCCGGGCCGACGTGCTGGTGGTGGCCACGGGCCGGCCCGGCATCGTCACCGGCGACATGGTCAAGCCTGGCGCCGTGGTGATCGACGTGGGCATCAACCGGCTCGAATCCGGCAAGCTCGTCGGCGACGTGGACTTCGATTCGGCCGCCGCCGTCGCCTCTGCAATCACCCCCGTACCCGGCGGCGTAGGCCCCATGACCATCGCCATGCTGCTGGTCAACACCACCGAAGCCGCCGAGCGCACGCTGCAAGTGTGACGCCGCAGGCTTGAACAATGGGGGCTTCGCCCCCATCTGAGTACGCATGAACAGCACCCGCATCGCCGGCAATCCCCTCCTCGTTCCGGCCGAGGCATTCGTGGACTACGACGCCGTCCGACCCGAACACATCGAGCCCGCCGTGCGCGAGCTGATCGAGGCTTCGCGCGCCGCGATCGAGGCCGCCGCCGCATGCGCGGACGCGCCCGACTGGGACAATCTGGTCGAGGCCATCGAGGACCCGTCCGAACGCCTGCACCGCGCCTGGTCGATCGCCGGGCATCTGAACAGCGTGGTCAACACGCCGGACCTGCGCGCCGCCTACAACGCCTGCCTGCCCCTGATGAGCGAGTTTTCCACCTGGGTGGGACTGCACCGCGGCCTGTACGAACGTTACTGCACGCTGGCGGCAAGCCCCGCCTTCGCCGCGCTGTCGCCGACCCGCCGTCGCATCATCGAACTGGCGCTGCGCGATTTCCGCCTGAGCGGGGTCGAACTGGAGGGCGCCGCGCGCGAGACTTACGCCCGCAACGCGGATCTGCAGGCCCAGGTGTCGCAGAAGTTCTCGGAAAATGTGCTCGACGCCACCGATGGCTGGTCCCTGACGATCACCGACGAGACCCGTCTGCAGGGCTTGCCACCGGACGTGATTGCCGCAGCCGCCCAGGCAGCCCGGACGGCAGGCGAATCCGGCTGGAAACTGAGCCTGCACATGCCCTGCTACCTGCCGGTCATGCTGCACGCCCGTGATCGCGAATTGCGCCAGACGCTGTATCGCGCGCACGCCACGCGGGCCTCGGACCAGGGTGACCCGGCCTTCGACAACTCCGAGTCCATCGAATCCCTGCTGGCCCTGCGGGCCGAAGAAGCCACCCTGCTGGGCCATGCCGATTTCGCCAGCCTGCGCCTGGAAACCCGCATGGCCGACAGCGCCAGCCAGGTGCTGGACTTCCTGCGCGAACTGGCCGCCCGGGCCCGGCCGAGCGCTGCGCGCGATCTGGACGAACTGCGCGACTTCGCCGCCCGCGAGCTCCAACTGGACCCGCTGGAGCCCTGGGACATCGCCTACGCATCCGAACGCCTGCGCGAAAGCCGCTACGCTTATTCCGACGAGGAACTGCGCCCCTACTTCACTGAATCCCGCGTGCTCGACGGCCTGTTCCAGGTGATCCACACCCTGTTCGGCGTGCGCCTGGAGGCCACCGCCGCACCCGCCTGGCACGCCGACGCCCGTATCTACCGGGTGCTGGACGCGCAGGACCGCGAACTGGGCCGTCTGGGCATCGACCTGTACGCCCGCACCGGCAAGCAGGGTGGCGCCTGGGTGGACAGCGAACGCAGCCGCCGCGTGCATGCCGGACGACTGCACACGCCGCTGGCCTGGCTGACCTGCAATTTCCCCGCGCCGCAGGACGGCCGCGAGGCGCTGCTGTCGCACGACGACGTCATCACCCTGTTCCACGAAAGCGGCCACGCCATGCACACGCTGCTTTCGCGCGTGGACGAACCGGGCGCGGCGGCCTTTGCCGCCGTCGAATGGGACGCCATCGAACTGCCTTCGCAGTTCATGGAAAATTTCTGCTGGGAATGGGATGTGCTGCAATCCCTGACCCGCCACGTGGACAGCGGCGAGCCCCTGCCCCGCGACCTGTACGACCGCATGATCGCCGCGCGCAATTTCCAGAGCGGCCTGCAGACCCTGCGCCAGGTGGAGTTCTCCCTGTTCGACATGTTGATCCACACTCGCGCCAGCGGCCTGTCGATCAGCGAGGTCCTGGATACCCTGGATCAGGTCCGCCAGGAAGTCGCGCTGCTGATCCCGCCCGCCTGGCATCGCTTTCCGCATGCCTTCTCGCATCTGTTCGCAGGGGGCTATGGCGCCGGCTACTACAGCTACAAGTGGGCCGAAGTCCTGTCGGCCGACGCCTTCGCCGCCTTCGAGGAACAGGCCAGGCCAGGTCCGGACGGGGCGCGCGACGTGTTCGATCCGGTCACCAGCCGCCGTTATCTGGACGAGATCATCGCCGTCGGTGGTTCGCGCCCGGCGGCAGAGTCCTTCCGCGCATTTCGGGGCCGCGATCCGAGCATCGACGCCTTGCTGCGGCATAGCGGACTGCTGGAAGAAAACGCATGACTCCGATCCGACGCCTGTTGACAGGACTGCTGTTGTGGCTAGCTGGCACGAGCCTGGCTCTGGCCGCCGTCCACCCGGTGCGCGGCTTCCTGCCGGATCTGAAATTTTCCCTGCAGGGGGCGGGCGGCGCGGCCGTCACGCAGCAGGCCTTCGCCGGCAAGGTGGTGCTGATGTTCTTCGGCTACGCCAGTTGCCCGGACATCTGCCCCACGACCATGGCACAACTGGCCCAGGTGACCGAAGCCCTGGGGCCCAAAGCCGATCAGGTCCGCATCCTGTTCGTCAGCGTCGATCCCCACCGGGACACGCCCGACATCCTGCAGGCGTACGTGGATCAGTTCGACCCCCATGCCATCGGCCTGACAGGCGACGAGAAGGCCATTGCGGCGCTGGCCCGGCGCTACCGGGTTGCCTACCAGATCGAGCGCCCCGATCCGAAGCACCCGGACGCCCC
>NZ_JBASAD010000019.1:0-6765 GCF_049650445.1 Castellaniella sp.
CACCTGAGGAGCCGCCGCCGAAGCCGCCCCCGCCGCCGCCGCCGCCAAAGCCTCCGCCGAATCCACCGCCGCCACCGGAACCGCCCCCGCCGCCGCGCGGAAGGCGGTCTGCGATGTGCAGGACACGGCCCAGGATGCCCAGCGCCAGCCCGGCCAGCGCGCCGATCACGGTCCACAGCAGGCTTTCGGTCAGCACGAACACGAAGCCGCCCATCAGCAGGGCGCCGATAGGCGGCGTCATCACCAAGGCGAAGAACGTCAGGGGCAGGAACATCACGCGCTCATCGAGCACGTCGTCATCGTCGGAGGATGCCGGCGGCGGCAGGGGTTCGCCGGCGATCAGATCGGACAGGGCCGCAACGCCGGCTTCGATACCGCCGAAGGTGTCGCCCTCGGCCAGACGTGGCGTGATCCATTCACGGATGATCCGCCCGGCGTCCACGTCCGTCACCGCGCCTTCGAGCCCATAGCCGACCTCGATGCGCAGGCGGCGGTCCTGCACGGCCACCAGCAGCAGGACGCCGTCATCGACGCCTTTGCGCCCCACGGCCCATTGGTCGAACACACGGCGTGCATATTGTTCGATGGATTCACTGCCCGTGGTGGGCATCAGCAGCACGAAGAGTTGCGAACCGTGCGCTTTTTCCAGTGCCTTGACCTGGCTCGTCAGCGACTGGACCTGTTCCGGCGTCAGCGCGCCGGCCCGGTCCATCACCGGTCCGGTCCAGACCGGGACGGCGAGGATGCCGCCCGCGTCCGGCGCGGCGGTTCGCGCGGCTGGGGCGGGCGCGGATTGGGCCGTCGAGACGGCGGGCGCCATGCCCAGGCCCACGCTCAGGCCCAGCGCCAGCAGGCCTTTGGCCAGCAGACAGCGCAGGCTCGGCAGGTTCATTTGCTTTGTCCCTGGGGCAGGTCGAACTTCACTTCGGGGTCGCGCATGACGGCGTCGGCCTTGTCCAGGCCGTACTGGGCCTTGGGCTGGTAGCCGAAGATGCGGGCCGTGATCAGGGTGGGGAACTGGCGGACCGTCAGGTTATAGGTCTGCACCGCGCCGACGTAGCGTTCACGCGCCACCGTGATGCGGTTTTCCGTGCCTTCGAGCTGCGTCATCAGGTCGCGGAACAGGCCGTCGCTTTTCAACTGCGGATAGTTTTCCGAGACCGCCAGCAGGCGGGACAGGCCGGAGGACAGGGCGCCCTGCGCCTGTTCGAAGCGGGCCATCAGGGCCGGATCGTCCAGGTCGTCTGCGCTGACGCGGATCTGTCCGACGCGGGCGCGCGCTTCCGTGACCTGTTGCAGCACGGTGCGTTCATTGACCATGTAGGCGTTGACCGAGGACACCAGCTTGGGCACCAGGTCGGCGCGGCGTTCGTATTGATTCAGGACCTGGGACCAGGCGGCCTTGACCTGCTCGTCCTGGCTCTGGATTTCGTTGTAGCCGCAGCCCGAGAGCAGCAGTGTCAGGGCTGCCAGCGCAGCCAGGTTCAAGTAACGTCGGAACATCCGGACCTCTTGTGTGGCGCCCCGGTGGGGCGGATGCGGCCATTTTACGGTTTAACGGTGCGCGGTGAACTGGATTTGCCTGGGGACGGCCCGGCGACAAAAAAGTGGGACGTATTCACCAGAGCCGGGACGCCCGCGCCAGAGATCGCCTTCGGTGAGCGCGTCTCGCCATGCAAAAATTTTGATGATCCTATTTGCCCGAATTCGCCCCGTGGGGGCGAATCGAGGCCGGTGCATGGCAGAACAATACTTATGAACTGTAGTGAAAAAAAGGTCGTCACCCTGCTGTTGTCGGCGGTGCTGGCAGGTGCCGCTCATGCCGATGTCACGGATCACGGCGATGGCAATTTCACGCTCAGCGGCAGCACCGCGCCCGCCTTCACTTACGGGGCCGACGGCGGCAGCGACAGCACGCCCGCCATCACCGTCGATGGCACGACCCAGCTGACGTATCCGAGTTTCAACAATCCGCTTTTCAGGATTGGCGGGCCGGACAACTACACCGTGAATGTCGCTGCGGGTGCGTCCATACGGAACTCAGCGTCCATTGCCGTTTCTTATCCTATTTTTGTTTCAACCACACCCGGCAGCCTGACCACTTACAACATTGCCGGCGAGCTCGTCAGCGTCACAGATGTCATCAGCGCCTTTGCCGATGGCGCGCCGCGTTGGGACATCAACCTGAGCGGCACGCTCCGCAATACAAGCGTCAACTCGCTGCTGACCGGCCAGGACGGTGCGGACAGGCTGACGCTGCAGTCCACCGGAACGCTGGCCTCGGCGAACGGCTACATCTCGCTGCGTGGCGGCAATGACGCATTCATCGTCAACGGCGGCACTTTCTCTGGTTTGAGCCTCGTGGATTTTGGCGCTGGCGACGACCTGTTGGAGTTCAACGCCACGCCTGCCGGCACGACGCGCATGCTGGGCGGCAGCGGCACGGATACCGTGCGGCTGAGCAACAGCGGCAGTTTCTCCCTCACCGCGCTGGAGTCGGGCTGGGAACGCCTGGTCATGGACGGCACGGACTGGACCCTGAGCGGCAGCACGGCCAACACCTTCAGCGGCGGGGTCGCGCTCAATGCGGGGGCGTTGACGCTGGACATCACGGACGGAAACACGACGAGCATCGCGGGTGAGCTATCAGGTTCGGGCGACTGGACCAAGACCGGCCTTGGCGTACTGGCGCTCACGGGCGATTCCTCCGCCTTCGGCGGCACCACCCGCCTCCAGGCGGGAACACTGGTGCTCGATGGCATCCTGGGCGGCACCATCGAGGCCTCTGGAAGCAGTGTGCTGGAGGCGGCCGTCGCCGACGCCATCGGCGGCTTCAACCAACAGTCGTTCTACGACAACAGCATGCTCAACGCGACGGCTGCCGGCGCGGTCAGCGGAGGTCTGCAGGAATTCTGGGATACGAGCCGGCTGAACGCCGGCGTAACTGACGCCATCGTGGGCGGCATGCAGGTATTCAATGACAACAGCGTGCTCAATGCCTCGGCCGCAAGGGCCATCGCGGACAGCTTGCAGGAGTTCAACGACAACAGCGTCCTGAACGCCACGGCGAACGGTGCGATCGGTGGCGGTTGGCAGGATTTTTATGGCAACAGCACGCTCAACGCGTCTGCGGTAAACGCCATTGCTGGCGGCACGCAGACCTTTGATGGCACAAGCAGGCTCAATGCCGGGGCTGAAAACGCAATATCCGGCGGCATGCAGACATTTTATGAGGCCGGCACGCTGAATGTGCTTGCGACCAATGCGCTGGCAACGACGACCCATATCCGCTTCGTGAAAAACGTGGGTTCGCCCTCCAGCGGAATCGTGAGACTCAACGGCTTCAGCACGACCATCGGCCGCATCAATAGCCAAAATAGCGGAGCAGGTCTCATCACCAACGATGGCGCGACCGACAGCCTTTTGTCGGTGGACACATCGGCCGGCGCTTCGGCATTTTCCGGCGTCATCCGGGACGGCGTTGGCGCCGGTACGCTGGGTCTGACACTCAGCGCAGGTGATCTCACCCTCAGCGGCACGAATGCCTATACCGGCGGAACGACTGTCAACGGCGGGCGGTTGATCGCCGGCTCGGCCGGCGGTTTCGTCGGCCATACGGCTTATGTGGTCAACGGCGGCACGTTGGACCTCTCTGGGCGTCACCTCACGATGTCCTCGTTGTCCGGCACGGGCGGGACGGTGGCGTTGGGTGGGGCCGCTCTGACGGTTGATCAGGCCGGCAGCGGCAGCTTTGGCGGCGCATTGTCCGGCTCGGGTTCCCTGTTCAAATCCGGGGCGGGGGCCTGGATGCTGACGGGGGATTCTTCCGCGTTCACCGGCTCCACGACGGTCAACGGCGGCACCCTGTCCGTCAATGGCGTGCTGGGCGGGTCCATGGCGGCGATGTCCGGCAGCGTGCTGGGCGGCACCGGCACCATCGGCTCGGCCGGTTCGCAGCTGTGGATCGACCCCGGCGCGGTGCATGCCCCCGGCAATTCCATTGGCGTGCAGCATATCGTTGGGGACTACATCAACCACGGGATTTTGCAGATCGAAGCCAACCCCACGGCCGCCGACCAGATCGTCGTGGGCGGCGCGGTCGACATCACCGGCGCCACCCTCGATCTGGTGCTTTCTCCGGCCAGCCCCTCGGGGTGGACCGCCCTGGCCGGCCCCTTCACGATCATCGACAAGCAAAGCGCCGGCGCCGTGACGGGCACGTTCAACCCGATCACTCAAAACCTGCTGTTCCTCGATACGCTGATCAACTATGCAGGCGGCGACGGCAACGATGTCACGCTGCAACTCATGCGCAACAACCTGGACTTCGCTCAGGTCGGGGACACGCGCAACCAGATCGCCGCCGCCCAGGGCATCGAAAGCCTGGGCAGCGCCAGCGCCATCTGGCGCTCGGTCGCGCTGGCCGCCGACCCGGCCGCCACCCGGCAGGCATTCGATCAGTTATCCGGCGAAGTACACGCCTCGGCCCAGACCACGCTGATCGAAGACAGCCGCTTCCTGCGCCAGGCCGTCAATGACCGCCTGCTGGCCGCCTTTGACCGCACGGGCGCAGGCGCCGATCCCGTCGTCACCTATGCCGACGGCCGGCCGACGCCGGTGTCGGCGGACAGCGACCGCCCCGTGTTCTGGGGACGCGGCTTTGGCGCCTGGGACCGCACCGGCAGCGACGGCAACGCCTCATCCCTCAGCCGCAAGACCAACGGCTTTTTCGTCGGCGCCGATGCACCGGTGTCGCGCCACGGTCGCGTGGGCGTCATCGCGGGGATCGGCAGCACGCACTTCAACACGCAGGATCGGCTGTCCTCTGGATCGGATGACAACTACCATCTCGGTCTCTACGGTGGTACACGCTGGGGGGGCCTGGCCCTGCGCGCCGGAGCCGCCTATACCCTGCACGATCTGAGCACCAACCGCTCGATTGCCCTGCCCGGCCTCACGGGCCGCCTGAAGAGCGACTACACCGCCGACACCACGCAGGTCTTCAGCGAACTCGGCTATCAAATACAAGTCGGACGGATCGCGCTGGAGCCCTTCGGTAACCTGGCCCATGTAAACGTCCGGACCGACGGCTTCACGGAGCAAGGCGGCGCAGCCGCATTGACCGGCGACTCGACCCGCACCCAGGCGACGTTCTCGACCGTGGGCCTGCGCGCCTCGACCCGCTTCGACCTGGGCGGAGCCACAGTAACCGCCAAGGGCACGATCGGCTGGCGTCACGCCTTGGGCGACCGCACGCCAGACGCAGCCATGCGCTTTGTGGGCGGCGACGCCTTTACCATCGGCGGCGCGCCGATCGGCCGCGACACGGCGGTGATCGGAGCCGGCCTGGACTATGTCCTGTCACAGAACGCCACCCTGGGCATTGCCTATGACGGCCAGTTCGGCGCGGGTGTCAGCGGCCAATCCATGCGCGCGGATTTCAATGTGAGGTTCTGAACTCGCACTGCGATCCGGGCGATAAAAATCATGGCGGGCGCATGGGCGGCCTGCTACTCTGCAGTATGCCATCCCAATCCCTGCAACTGTGCCTCCCGGAGCGTCTTCATACGCATGACGTGGAGTCGGTGCTGCGCTTCGACGCCTGGCGCGAACGTGCACACCAATGGGTGGAAATGCTGCCCCCGCGACCCGGAGTCGAACTGGAGGCCGAGCTGACGCTGCTGCGCGGCGGCGGCAGTGTGTTCGGCACGATGCGTTCGACAGCTTACGAGATGAAAGCGGCGGCGCGCCGTCTGGTGCATGCGCCGGACATGGTGGTGCTGGTCTTGATACAGGCAGGCGAGTTGCGGCGCGATGCCGCGCCTGGGGAACGTGGGCGGAACGGGCCGGGTTCGCTGGGCCTGTACGACCCCTGGCGCATGGGACGTTATGCGTATAGCGAAGGGGCGCGTGAGGCCTTTCTGGCCTTGCCGCGATCCGCAGTGCGGGCGGCGTTGGGGTGCGACCCCGGCAATCTGGCCATTGCGCCGGCACACTGCGTCCTGGTCCCGGCGCTGGCCGATCAGTTGAGCCACATGGCGCGGATGACGCGCCAGCCGCACCGCATCGATGCCGCCGAATACGCCGGCCTGCTGGAAAGCACGCGGATGCTGGCGCTGCTGACCTTGCGCAATCTGGGCCGCCATGGGATGGGCGTGGGTCTGCCCGACGAACCGGAAGACCTGAACCGGGGCCGCCATGCAGCGGCGGTGCGCTTCATGGCGCGAGAACTCCATCGTCATGATCTGGACGCTGTGGCGATTGCTCAGGGCGTCGGCTGCTCTCGCACCCGTTTGTATGAAGCCTTTGCCGAGCAGGGCACCACGGTGATGGGCACCTTGCGCGACATGCGCTTGCAGCGCGCCCGTGAAATGATCGAGCAAGCCACCCGCCTGAACCTGGGGGCGATTTCCTGGCGCTGCGGCTTTGCGGATCAGTCTGGTTTCAGCAAATCATTCAAGGCCCGGTTCGGGGCGCGGCCTTCGGAATGGCATCGGCAAGCACGCTCGAATCCGGCATGTGCGAAATGAGTGTTGGCCTCTGCCTTCACGCGCTATAATCACAGGCTTCGCTTGGCCAACCAGTCGCCAGGCGACCTCACCAGCCCCTGCGGGCATACGCACCGCTGGCGGCACCTACCCTGACATTCTTCATACGTCGGCCTCGATTGGTATCTCTCAGCTCGAGCGATAGGCGGTCGCTGGAGTCATTTTCTTGGATACTTCGATTACCTTTGCCTCGCTTGGCCTGGCGGAACCCCTGCTG
>NZ_JBASAD010000020.1:0-113769 GCF_049650445.1 Castellaniella sp.
GTGGTGGCGTTGCCCTTGGTGTTGAAGGCCGCGCGCGCGGCCTTTCTGGATGTGGATCATCGCCTGGAGCAGGCTGCAGCCGTGCTGGGCGTGTCGCCCGCCGCCGTGTTCTTTCGCGTCAGTCTGCCGCTGGCGATGCGCGGCATTCTGGCGGGGGTCCTGCTGGCCTTCGCGCGCGCGCTGGGCGAATTCGGTGCGACGCTGATGGTGGCCGGCAATATTCCGGGCCGCACGCAGACGCTGTCGATCGCCATCTACGAGGCGGTCCAGGCCGGCAATGACGACACGGCCAACGTGCTGGTGCTGGTCACGTCGGTGACCTGCGTCGTGATTCTGTGCCTGGCGTCCTGGCTGATGCCCGGCGGGCGCGGCGGTCGTCCAGGGCGGCCCGTGCGCCGGAGCGCGCCATGAGCCTGTCGGTCGATATCGAATGCCGCGTCGGCGGCGACGATGGTTTCCTGTTGCGGCCGCGCTGGCGTACCGATGCCCGGCGTGTGGCGCTGTTCGGCCCGTCGGGCTCGGGCAAGAGCCTGACGATGCAGTCCATTGCGGGGTTGCTGCGCCCCGATCGGGGCCGCATCGAGGTCGCCGGCCGGGTGCTGTTCGATGCCGATGCCGGGGTGGACGTCCCGCCGCGCGCCCGGCGGCTGGCCTATCTGTTCCAGGACTATGCGCTGTTTCCCCACCTGACGGTGCGGCAGAACATCGGCTTCGGCCTGCGGCGAGGGTGGTTGAACCTGCACGGCCGCCGCGATCTGCCGGAACAGGCACAACGCTGGGTGCGGGCCTTTGGTCTGGCGACGCTGCTGGACCGCTATCCGTCCGAGTTGTCCGGCGGCCAGCGCCAGCGTGTGGCCCTGGCGCGCGCGCTGTCCACCGACCCGGGCCTGCTGCTGCTGGACGAACCGCTGTCGGCCCTGGACACCGGTTTGCGGGTACGGATGCGGAAAGAACTGGCGCAATTGCAGCGCGACATCGACATTCCGACCGTGCTGATCACGCATGATCAGGCCGACGTCGGGGCGCTGGCGGACGAGGTGTTCCACATTGCCCACGGGGAAATTCAATCGAAAGTACCGATCAGTACGTCGGTGGCTTGAAAACAGGCGGTGGCGGTGGTGCCGGCCAGCAGGCTGCCGCGTGGGGCGCCGGGAGCGGCCAGTCCTGTGATGCGGACCTTGGGGGTGATGTCCAGACTGATTTCCGTCAGTGTGTCGTCATCCGCGCGATGGTCGATCCGGCCGGTCCAGAGATTCGAGTCCGCGTCTCCGGAGGTTTGCGGGCGGATGCGTACGGCCTGGGCTTTCAGGAACGCCAGGGCGCATCGGCCTTCGGTCAGGCCCAGCCGTTCGGTGCTGGCGTGGGTCAGTGTGGCGTTCAGGGACACGCCTTCGTCCAGGTCCAGCCGGATGCGGTCGTTGATGCGGCCGGATTCGATGGCGCCGATGGTGCCCTCGTAGCAGTTGCGGGCCGAGGTCTGCAAGGTCATGTGGTGCAGCAGGTCCAGGTGGCGGGCGCCGTTGGGGCCAAAGCGTGTCAGGCTTTCCATGAAGCGCTGGTGTTCGATCCGGGCGGCCTGGTACCAGGCGATCAGTTCGCGCGCGCGGTCGGTCAGGTGTGCGCCGCCGCCGCGCTTGCCGCCGTGACGCGCTCGACCAGCAGGTCGCCGGCCAGGCCGTTCATGAGGTCCACCGCGTCCCAGGCCGCTTTGTAGCTGAGCCCGACTTTGCGCGCCGCCGCGCTGATCGAGCCTTCGGTGCCGATGGCGGCCAGCAGGTTCATGCGCCGTTCCGTGCCCCAGCTCTGGTCGCCGCTGCGCAGGCTCAGCGTGGTGCTCAGTTCAAGAGGTGGAGGCGTATTCGGCATGAAGGGCAGTGTACGCGGCAGTCCTGGGTGGCTCAAGGCTGCGCGGCGTGTGCATGTATGGGCTTGCGCGGATTCAGGACTTGGCTTGCTCGCCAGCCAGGCAGGCCGCATAGCCGTCGAGCATGTTGGGCCAGACGGGGGCCCAGCCGCTGGCCCGCAGCCGCGCGTTCGACAGGCGCTTGCCATCGGGCGGGCGGGGTTCGCGGGCCGGGGGCGGCCCGCCTGCCATCCGTGCCAGCGCGTCGTACAGATCCGCCGTGGGTATCGGACGGTCGTCGGTGCCGATGTAGCAGGGCAGGGGCGCATCCAGGCTCAGCAGGTGCGCGCAGGCCCGTGCCGCATCGTCGATGTGGATGCGGTTGGCCCAGTGGCCCGGCCCGTCCGGCGTGGCGATCCGCCCGGCGCGCAGGCCGTCGATCAGGCGCAGCCGTCCGGGGCCGTACAAACCCGACAGGCGCAGGGCGACGCCGCGCCCGGGCAGCCGGGCGTGCAGCAGGGATTCGGCTTCCAGCATGGCCGCGCCGCGAAAATCCGCCGGGGCCGTGGGGGTGTCCTCGTCCACCCATGGGTCGGCTGCGTCCGGCCCCCAGACGGCGGTCGAATCGACCAGCACGCAGCGTTGCAAGCGGTCGAGGCCGGGCAGGGCGTCCAGCAGCGCCCGCAAGCCCAGGGGATAGGCGCGGGCGTAGGCCTCGGGTGTGCGGGCGTCGGGCGCCGGGGCGTACAGCAGGTGAGTGATGGAGGCGGTCGTCAGCGCCCCGGCCAGGGCGGCGGGGTCGCCCAGGTCGGCGCGCCGCCAGTGAATCCGGGCGTCGGGTGCGGCGTCCATGGCCCGCCGCCGCAGGCCGATGCAGGCCCAGGTGTCCGGGGCCAGCGTGTTCGCGGTGCGGGCGCACAAGTCGCCGCCGATGAGCAGCAGGGTGTTTGGGTTCACGCTTTCACTGCCTGATACGCGGCCTAATAGAATGTATGGGTTTCCATCTTCACACAGTCTATCCCATGAGCGATTCCTTTCCGCTGCGCCGAAGCCACCCCGATGAGTTGATCGTGGGGCTGGTGTCCGTGTCCGACCGGGCCTCGTCCGGCGTCTATCAGGATCAGGGCATCCCCGCCCTGCAGGACTGGCTGACGTCCGCTTTGACGCGGCCGCCGCAGGTGGTCGCCCGGCTGATCCCGGACGAGCGTGCCGGTATTGCCGCCACGCTGCGCGAATTAGTGGACGAGGCGCGCTGCGATCTGGTGCTGACCACCGGCGGGACCGGTCCGGCGCGGCGCGACGTGACGCCCGAGGCGACGCTGGACGTGTCGACCCGCGAGATGCCCGGTTTTGGTGAACAGATGCGCCAGGTCAGCCTGAAGTTCGTGCCCACGGCGATTCTGTCGCGTCAGGTGGCGGTGATCCGCGAATTGCCGGACCACGCCGCCTTGATCATCAATCTGCCCGGCCAGCCCAAGGCCATCCGGGAAACCCTGGAAGGCCTGCGCGGCGAGGATGGCGCCGTCCAGGTGCCCGGCATTTTCGCGGCCGTGCCTTATTGCCTGGATCTGATCGGCGGCCCGTATGTGGAAACCCGCGACGAGATCGTCAAGGCATTCCGGCCCAAGTCCGCGCGGCGTCAGCACTGATTCCCGTTCCGCCTTAAAATCCCGGAATCCGCTTTTTTCACTATTCCACTCTTTCTGGAGGTCCAGCCATGGCCCTGGTTTCCATGCGTCAACTCCTCGATCACGCCGCCGAGCACGGCTACGGGATCCCCGCGTTCAACGTCAACAACCTGGAACAGGTCCAGGCCATCATGGAGGCCGCCGACCAGACCGACAGCCCCGTGATCATGCAGGCGTCGGCCGGCGCGCGTAAATACGCGGGCGAAGGCTTCCTCAAGCTCCTGATCCAGGCTGCGGTCGAGTCCTATCCGCACATTCCCGTGGTCATGCACCAGGACCACGGCCAGTCGCCCGAGGTGTGCCGGGGCGCCATCGAGCTGGGCTTCTCCAGCGTCATGATGGACGGCTCGCTGATGGCCGACGGCAAGACGATTGCCTCCTATGAATACAACCTGGACGTGACTCAGCAGGTCGTCAAGATGGCCCACAAGCTGGGCGTGACCGTCGAAGGCGAACTGGGCTGCCTGGGTTCCCTGGAAACCATGAAGGGCGACAAGGAAGACGGTCACGGCGCCGAGGGCACCATGACCCGCGAACAGTTGCTGACCGACCCCGAGCAGGCCGCCGACTTCGTCAAGCGCTCTCAGTTGGACGCCCTGGCCATCGCGGTGGGTACCAGCCACGGCGCCTATAAGTTCACCCGCAAGCCCACCGGCGACATTCTGTCGGTGCAGCGCATCAAGGACATCCATGCCCGTCTGCCCAACACCCACCTGGTGATGCATGGCAGCTCCAGCGTGCCCCAGGAATTGCTGGCGGAAATTCGCCAGTTCGGCGGCGACATGAAGGAAACCTACGGCGTGCCCGTGGAAGAACTCCAGGAAGCCATCAAGTTCGGCGTGCGCAAGGTCAACATCGACACTGACATCCGCCTGGCCATGACGGGCGCCATCCGCCGCTTCATGGCGGAAAACCCCGGCAAGTTCGACCCGCGCGAATACCTGAAGCCGGCTCGCGAGGCTGCAAAGAAGGTCTGCCTGGCCCGCTACGAACAGTTCGGCACTGCCGGCAACGCCTCCAAGATCAAGGCGATCCCGCTGTCCGACATGGCCGCGCGCTACGCGTCCGGTGAACTCCAGCAATTGGTGAAATAAATCCCCATGAAGGCCCTGCTCCAATCCTCCATCGAGTCGCTGCCCCTGCTGGGGCGCGGCAAGGTCCGCGACATGTACGCCGTGGGCGAAGACAAGCTGCTCATCGTCGCCACCGACCGGATCTCGGCCTTCGACGTGATTCTCGACGATCCCATCCCCGGCAAGGGGCAGGTCCTGACGGCCCTGACCGAATTCTGGCTGGAGCGCCTGGGACACCTGATTCCCACGCATGTCACCGGCATTGCCCCGGAAGACGTGGTCGCCCCCGGCGAGCGGGATCAGGTAGTCGGGCGCGCGATGGTGGTCAAGCGCCTCGAACCGATCCTGGTCGAGGCGGTCGCGCGCGGCTACATCATCGGCTCGGGCTGGAAAGACTACCAGGCCAGTGGTGCGGTCTGCGGCATCGCCTTGCCGCCGGGGCTGCGTCAGGCCGAACGCCTGCCGGAACCGATCTTCACCCCTGCAGCCAAGGCCGAATTCGGCCAGCACGACGAGAACGTCGATTTCAACTACGTCGTGGCCCAGGTGGGCGCCGATCTGGCAACGGAATTGCGCCGCGTCACGCTGGCCCTGTACGCCGAGGCCTCCGAATACGCGCGCAGCCAGGGCATCCTGATCGCCGACACCAAGTTCGAGTTCGGCCTGGACGCGCGCGGCACGCTGCACCTGATGGACGAGGTCCTGACGCCGGATTCCTCGCGCTTCTGGCCGGCCGACGGCTACGCCGTGGGCATCAGCCCGCCGTCTTTCGACAAGCAGTTCGTGCGCGACTGGCTGGAAACCCAGGACTGGGACAAGACCTCCCCGGCGCCGCGCCTGCCCGCCGACGTGCTGGAACGCACGGCGGCCAAGTACCGCGAAGCCCTGGACCGGCTGACCCAGGGGGTGAAATGAGCGTGGCCGGCGGCGCCGCCGCCCCGGTGGTCGGCCTCATCATGGGCTCGTCCAGCGACTGGGATGTGATGAGCCACGCGGCGGCGGTGTTCGATGAATTCGGCCTTGCGTATGAGGCCCGGGTAGTGTCCGCGCACCGCATGCCGCTGGACATGGTCGAATACGGCGCCCAGGCGGTGGAGCGCGGTCTGCGCGCCATCGTCGCCGGGGCGGGCGGCGCAGCGCATCTGCCCGGCATGATGGCGGCGCTGACGCCGGTGCCGGTGTTCGGTGTGCCCGTGCCTTCGCGCTACCTGCGCGGCGAAGATTCCCTGCTGTCCATCGTGCAGATGCCGCGTGGCGTGCCGGTCGGCACCTTTGCCATTGGCGAGGCGGGCGCGGCCAACGCCGCCCTGCACGTGGTGGCCAATCTGGCCATGACGGACGCTGCCCTGCTGCAGAAACTGCAGGACTACCGCGCGCGCCAGACCGGCGCTGCGCGTGCCATGGTCGTGCCGCCGGAGAAATCATGAGTGGTGTCTCGGACACGGGCGCTGCCTGGGGCGCCTCGCCGCTGCCCCCGGGCGCCTGGCTGGGCGTGCTGGGCGGTGGTCAGTTGGGCCGCATGTTCTGCCAGGCGGCCCAGGCCCTGGGTTACCGGGTGGCCGTGCTGGACCCCGCAGAATCCTGTCCGGCGGGCATGGTGGCCGATGAGCACATCCGCGCCGCCTACGACGACATCGCGGGGCTCGACCGCCTGGCGCGGCGCTGTGCCGCCGTGACCACGGAATTCGAAAACGTCCCGGCCGACAGCCTGCGCCACCTGGCTCGGACGCGCGTCACGGCGCCTTCGGGGGATGCGGTGGCCGTGGCTCAGGACCGCATGGCGGAAAAAGCCTATATCCAGGCGGCGGGCGTGCCGGTGGCGCCGCATGCGGCCATCCAGGCCGTGGCCGACGTGGACGCCTGTTCCGATGCACTGTTCCCGGGCATCCTCAAGACCGCTCGCCTGGGCTATGACGGCAAGGGCCAGATCCGTGTGGCCTCGCGCGACGAAGCCCGGCAGGCCTTCGAGACGCTGCGCGGCGTGCCGTGCGTACTGGAGGCCCTGCAGCCTCTGGATTATGAGATTTCGGTGGTGGTGGCACGCGATCTGCGTGGCCATGCCGTCAGCTATCCGCCTTCGCGCAATGCGCATCGTGACGGCATTCTGGCGCTGTCGGTCGCGGATGGCTCGGTGCCGTCCGGCGTGGCCGATCATGCGCGCAGCCATGCCCTGTCCCTGGCCAGACACCTGGATTACCACGGTGTGCTGTGCGTGGAATTCTTCGTGCTGCGCGATGGCCGTGTGCTGGCCAATGAAATGGCGCCGCGCCCCCATAACAGCGGCCACTACACTCAGGACGGCTGCCTGGTCAGCCAGTTCGAGCAGCAGGCGCGCATCATGGGGGGGCTGCCGCTGGGCGACACGGATACGCTGCGCCCGGCCGCCATGCTCAATCTGCTGGGCGATCTGTGGTTCGATGCCCAGGGGCGGCAGCGCGAGCCGGACTGGGCGGGTGTGCTGGCGGTGCCCGGTACGCGCCTGCATCTGTACGCCAAATCCGAAGCGCGGCGCGCCCGGAAAATGGGCCATGTGAACATCCTCGGCGCGGACGCGGCGCAACTGCGGGATCGCATCGCCCGGGTGTCGGCCGTGCTGGGGCTGCCCGATGCCTGATCCGTGCGCGGATGCGGGGGACGCGGCCGCGCCGCGTCCGGACGCAAGCCCGGCCGAGGCTGGCCCCGATCAGATCCTGGAGGCCGCCCAGCGGCTGGCCCAGGGGCGGCTGGTGGCCTTCCCGACCGAGACCGTCTACGGTTTGGGTGCCGACGCGGAAAACCCCGAGGCCGTCGCGCGCATCTACGCTGCCAAGCAGCGGCCGGCCAACCATCCCGTCATCGTCCATCTGTCGCCGGACACCGATCCGGGCTATTGGGCGGCCTCGATTTCGTCCCAGGCCAGGCTGTTGATGGCGGCCTTCTGGCCGGGACCGCTGACCCTGATCCTGCCGCGCGCGGCCCGCATTCCGGACGCAGTCAGCGGCGGTCAGGACAGCATCGGCCTGCGCTGCCCCTCGCATCCGGTGGCGCAGCGGCTGCTGCATGCCTTTGCTGCCCTCAAGCCGCATGGTTTTGGCGGGGTGGCGGCACCCTCGGCCAATCAGTTCGGCCAGGTCTCGCCCACGCGCGCGGATCACGTGCGCGGCGAATTCCCGCATCTGGACAGCCAGGCGCTGATGATCCTGGAAGGCGGTGCCTCGGAAGTCGGCATCGAATCCACCATACTGGACCTGTCGCGGCTCGACCAGGGTATTGGCCCCGTGCTGCTGCGGCCTGGACACGTGACGGCCGCGCAGATTGCCGAGGTGCTGGGTGTGGCGCCGGCCCTGCCCGACGCGGCGGCGCCCCGGGTGTCGGGTTCGCTCAGGGCGCACTATGCGCCGCGTACGCCGGTGTCTCTGGTGTCGGCGGATGATCTGGCTGCCTGGGTCGGGGGCACAGGCATCCCGGGGACCGAGCGCCGCCGCGTGGTTGCGGTGGTGCTGGGTGCCGCGCCGGGCGCGGCACCCGCCGGGGCGGATTGGGTCGTTCTGCCGGCCGACCCCGTCGTGTATGCGCGCCGCCTGTATGCGCTGCTGCGCGAACTCGACGAGGCCGGCTATGATCGCATCCTGCTGCAACGTCCGCCTGCAGGGCCTGCCTGGCAGGGTATCGAAGACCGGATCACGCGCGCGTCGGCAGCCTTCGATTGAGGATCCATTCAACGGCCCGGTGGCCGCTTTCCGGAGCATGATTCGATGAAATTCAAGGAATTCGAACCCGGTCAGGTCATCCGTCACGGCCCGGTCACCGTGGACGAGGCCGAGATGCTGGCCTTTTCCCGCACCTACGACCCCCAGTGGTTTCACGTGGACGCCGAACTCGCCCGTGAGGGCCGCTGGAACGGCCTGATCGCCAGTGGCTGGATGACCTGCGGGCTGGCCATGCGGATGGCCGTCGAGGCCGTCTTGCACGATTCGGAATGTTTCGCCTCGCCGGGCCTGGATCGGCTGCGCTGGATGCACCCGGTGCGTCCGGGCGACCGGCTGCGCCTGGAGGCGACGGTGGATTCCAAGCGGGTGTCGTCCACACGCGACGACCTGGGCATCGTCCGTTGGACCTGGCGCCTGTTCAACCAGGACGAGGTTCAGGTGTTTGAAGTCGAAGTGACCAACCTGTTTGAACTGGACACGTCGCAGTCCTGAAGGCGGCTTTGCGCCCGCCCTAGCGGAACACCACCGTGCGGTGGCCGTTCAGCAGGATGCGGTGCTCGACGTGCCAGCGCACCGCGCGCGACAGCACCACGGATTCGATGTCGCTGCCGATGTGCGTCAGGTCCCCCGGACCCATGGCGTGGTCCACGCGCTCGATGTCCTGTTCGATGATGGGGCCTTCGTCCAGGTCCTCGGTCACGTAGTGCGCCGTCGCCCCGATCAGCTTCACGCCGCGCGCATGCGCCTGGTAATAGGGCCGCGCGCCCTTGAAACCGGGCAGGAAACTGTGGTGGATGTTGATGGCGCGGCCCTCCAGGGCGCGGCACAGCGCCGGCGACAGGATCTGCATGTAGCGCGCCAGCACCACCAGATCGATCCGCTCGCGCTCGATCAGATCCAGGATCTGCGCCTCTTGCGCGGCGCGCGTGTCCGCCGTCACGGGCAGGTGATGGAAGGGCAGACCGTGGGATTCGGCCAGCGCGCGGAAATCCGCATGATTCGACACCACGCCGGCCACCTCGGCCGGCATCTGTCCGCCGCTGACCCGGAACAGCAGATCGTTCAGGCAATGCCCCTGGCGGCTGACCAGCACCAGCAGGCGGGTCTTGCGGGCCGCGTCGTGGAACTGGGACTGCATCTCGAAGCGCGCGGCGATGCCGGCGAAATCGTCCGTCAGGGACTCGACCGGCTCGGCGGTCGGCAGGGCGAAATGCACGCGCAGGAAGAAGCGTGACGAATCCGGGTCGCCGAACTGTTGGGCATGCACGATATTGCCGTGATGCGTCAGCAGCCAGCCGCTGACGGTATGGACGATGCCCATGCGGTCGGGGCAGGAAAGCGTCAGGATGTAGTCGTGCATGATGGATGTCAGGGGTGGCGCGGCACCGGTCCGCGCTGTGATGTGGGGCGGGACGGGGTTCAGTTGCGGGACAGGGGTTCGCTGCCAGGGGTCAGTTCGAAGTCACCCGCGTGATAGATCAGCGGCGACAGCAACTGGCGGTGGCAATGTTCCACCTGGCCGACGAAGATGGTGTGGTCGCCGGCCTCGTGGCGCTGGGTGTTGTGGCATTCGAACCAGGCGGCGCAGCGGGTGTCGGCCAGCATCAGGGTGCCGTTGGGCGCGCGATCCAGTTCCAGCCCGGAAAAGCGCTCATCCTGCGGCCCCTTGGCAAAGCGTCGGGCCAGATCGACCTGGCCGGCGGACAGCACGTGGATGACGTAGCGATCCAGCGCCTTGAAGGCTGCCAGGGAGGCGGCCGTGTGCGTCAGCGTCCACAGCACCATCGGCGGTTCCAGCGAGACCGAACTGAAAGAACTGATCGTCAGCCCCAGCGGGGCGCCTGTGTCGGGATGCTCCGCCGTGACCACGGTGACGCCGGTGGGGAATCGACCCAGGGCCGAGCGAAAGAACAGGGCCGGGAAGTCGGCGGGCGTAGGGTGGGGGCGCATGGGGCTTCAGGGCGCGATGCGGTCGAGCACCCAGTCGCCTTCGGCGTCGCGCGCGTAGACCAGACGGTCGTGCAGGCGGGACGGCCGGCCCTGCCAGAATTCGACGCGGGTCGCCTCCAGGCGGTAACCGCCCCAATGCGGCGGGCGAGCCGGATCATCGCCCAGCGTGCGGCTCAGTTCGGCGACGCGTTCGGCCAGGGCTTCGTGGGTGATGGGCCGGCTCTGGGGCGAGGCCCAGGCGCCGATGCGCGAACCCAGCGGGCGGCTGGCGTAGTAGGCGTCGGATTCCGCCGCCGAGACAGGGCTGACGGGGCCTTCGATGCGGATCTGGCGTTCCAGTTCCGGCCAGAAGAACAGCAGCCCGGCCTGAGGGTTGGCGCTCAGTTCCTGGCCTTTGCGGGACTGATAGTTGGTGTAGAACACGAAGCCTCGGGCGTCGAAGTCTTTCAGCAGCACGATGCGCGCCGAGGGGCGGCCGGCCACGTCCGCCGTCGCCAGCGTCATCGCGGTCGGCTCGTGCACTTCGCTGTGCAGGGCCTGCTGGAACCACTGGTCGAACTGGATGTAGGGGTCGGTGGCCGCAGCGGATTCGAGCAGTTCGAATTTCTGATAAGTCTGGCGGATATCGGCGATGGACATGGTGTTCCGGTCGAAAAAGGGCGTCAAAGGGGGCGGCGCAGCGCTTGCGCGATGGTGCGCAGGCGGCGGTCGGTGATGCCGGCGGCGTCCAGGGCGTCGGCGGTTTGCAACACGTATTCGGTGCAGGGGCCGTAGCGCCCGTGCCCCTGGCGTACGATGGCGATGATCTCATCGACGGACAGGCCCGTCACGTAGCCCTCGTCGCGACGGTCCATGGTGAAGACCAGGCCCGAGACCGGGCCGGCTGCCGTCTGGCAGTTCAGCCAGCGTGGAGTATAGGACGCGCTGGGCATTTCGCGTTCCCACAGGGGCAGCAGGATGTCGTGCGCCTGGGCGGCGGCGATGCGGTAGGCGGTGCCTTCGCAGGAGCCGCCCAGGTCCAGGCCGAAGACCAGGCCGGGTTGTTCCGGTGTGCCGCGGTTGACGCGCGACCACAGGCACAGGGCGCGGTGATAGCCGTGGATGCGCGCGCGGCGGGCTTCCAGGTGATCAAATTCCGGCCGCCAGATCAGGGATCCATAGCCGAACACCCACAGGTCGGAATGGCCGTCCCAGTGTTGCAGGTGCTGTTCGATGGATGCCAGGTGCCAGGCCGTGTCTCTCAAGTGGAGGGCTTCCGGCGGGGGCGGAAGCTGGCGGGCGCGGGCGGCGGGCATGTTCACGAGGGTGGGCGGCATGGATGGAAAGGGCAACGCCCTATTGTAGAGGACTGCGCGACGAGAGAGTTTGCCGGGAGCGTCCCTGGCTAAAATGGAGCATTCCCTTTCTTTGCGCTTTTTCCGCGCCATCGTGATGACCGATCCCCTGCCTGCCGATTCCATCGATGCCAATTTAGAGACGGATGCCGCGCGCCGTTTCGGCGGCCTGGACCGCCTGTACGGCGAGGGGACCCGGCGGACGCTGGCGGACCTGCGCGTGGTGGTGGCCGGCATCGGCGGCGTGGGCGCCTGGTGCGCAGAGGCCCTGGCCCGTTCGGGCGTGGGGGCGCTGACGCTGGTGGATCTGGATCACGTGGCCGAATCCAACATCAACCGCCAGGTCCATGCGCTGGGGAGCACGCTGGGGCAGGCCAAGGTCGCCGCCATGGCGGACCGCATCCGCGACATCAACCCCGGGTGCCGCATCGAATGCGTCGACGATTTCATCGGCCCGGACAATGTGGACGCGATCCTGTCGGGGCCGTCCGGCGTGCTGCTGGACTGCACCGATCAGGTGACGGCCAAGATCGCCATGATCCTGCGGGCTCGTGCGGCGGATTGGTCCGTGCTGGTGTGCGGCGGGGCGGGCGGCAAGACGGACCCGCTGGCCTTGCGGGCCGGCGACCTGTCGGTCGTGACGCACGACGCGCTGCTGGGCCGGGTGCGCCAGGAATTGCGCCAGCGCCACGGCTATCCCAAGGGCGGGGCGTCGGGCGGCAAACCGCGCCGCCGGGTGCCGCGCATGGGGGTGCACTGCCTGTGGTTCGACCAGCCTGTCGTGCTGCCTGATGCCTGGCAGCGCACGGCCACCGGACCTGCCGGTGCCTCGGCGGACGAGGCTGGAAGCCTTGCCGCGCCTGTCGCAGCGCCGCAGGGCCTGTCCTGCGCGGGCTATGGTTCGGCCGTGGCGATCACGGCCACCATGGGCATGGCGGCGGCCGATTGGGCGCTGCGCCAGGGGCTGGCGGCGGGACGCTAGCGTCCGGCTGGGGCCGGATCGAGACGGGCGTCCAGACAGCCGCGTAGCGCATTTGATACGCGCAGCGCCGGGGCCTGGCGCAGGTCGGCGAGGCTCAACCGGGCTTCGCGCGCGGCGCCCTCGTCCAGCAGGGCCTGGCGGCGCACGCCGGGCAGCAGGCCGCTGGCCAGGGGCGGAGTCAGCCAGGCCCCGTCGGCATCCTGGACGTAGATCGTGCTGCGGCTGCCTTCGCATAGATCCCCGGCGGTGTTGCCGAAGATCAGGTCGAAATGATCGGGATGGGCGTGCAGCCACGTCTGCGCCGCCGCGAATCGGGGGCGGTGGGTGGTCTTGTGCCGCAGCCAGGGATCGCCCGCGTCCAGGATCGCGTCCGGTCCCAGGACGTCCGTCGCCAGGGCGAGACGGACCGGTTCGTGCGTCGGCGGCAGCGGGGCCGATTCCAGAGACAGCCCGCCATCGGCCGCCAGCAGCAGGCGCAAGCGATGGGGGGCGTCCATGATCCCCCGGATCTGCCCGGCCAGCCACGCGTCCAGCCCCGAGGCATCCAGGGGGTAGCCCAGTGCATGGGCCGAGTTCAGCAGCCGTGCCCGGTGGCCGGGCCAGAGCGCGATGCGGCCCTGTTCCAGGCGCAGGGTCTCGATCAGCGCAGGCGCGATGCGTCGGATTTCAGCGGCGGGGGGCACGGGCAGGTTCGATGCGGGACGACTCAGTCCGGATTCAACACGCGGGCTTTCCACAGGCATTCCTCCCATTCTTCGGCGGCCTGTGAATCGTAGACGATGCCGCCGCCCACGCCGAATTCGGCCAGGCCGTCGCGCAGTTCGATGGTGCGGATGGCCACGTTGAGAGAAAAATCCCCGTCCGGCGCCAACCAGCCCACGCTGCCGCAATAGATGCCGCGCCGGCGCGCTTCCAGCGACTGGATGGCCTGCATGGCGGCGATCTTCGGCGCCCCGGTGATGGAGCCGCAGGGGAACAAGGCGCGCATCACCTCGGCCAGCGGCACGTCCGGCGCCTCGGCTTCCACGGTGGAGGTCAGGGTCCAGACCGAGGGATAGGCCTCCAGGCTGAACAGGGCCGGCACGCGCACGCTGCCGGGCACGGCGATGCGGCCCAGATCGTTGCGCAGCAGGTCCACGATCATCAGGTTTTCCGCACGGTTCTTGGCGCTGCGCTGCAGCGCCTCGGCGGCCTGCCGGTCCCAGGCCGGATCGGCGTGGCGCGGGGCGGTGCCCTTCATGGGCCGCACGCGCAGGTGTGCGCCTTCGCGGGTGACGAACAGTTCGGGCGATAGCGACAGGATCCAGCGTTCGCCGTCCTGGATGCAGGCGGCGTGGGCCACGGGATGGCGCTCGGCCAGGTAGGCGTAGACCCGCGCAGGGTCCAGGCCCGGCGGCCAGTTCAGGCGCAGCGGCAGGGTGTAGTTGATCTGGTAGTAGTCGCCCCGGGCGATGCCGGCGCGGACGGATTCGATGGCCTGCGCGTGGCGTTCGCGGGAGATGGCCGGCTGCGGGTCCGGCCGCCATGGCCGGCCCTGGGCATCGGCAAGTGTCGCGTCCGCCGTGTCCGGTTCCGCGCAGTTTCCCCATTCGGCGCGGGCATGGACCAGCGCCGTCAGGCGGGGCAGGGCATCGCGTGTGGCGTCGCCCGCCGCGTCTGCGGCTTCCGGCTCCAGCCATTCACCCAGTTCATAGTCCAGCAGCAGGGCGACCCAATGGCCTGCCCTCCGGGCGGTCTCGATGGCGTCCCAGGCGGCGGGCAGTTCGGCGCGGCGGTGGACGGCAATGCGCGCCACCGGGTCGAGCAGCCGCAGCGCGCGGCCGGCCAGCCGATCTTCGAACAGGCAGGGCATCAGGCCCCCACGGCGCCGCGTGCGCGCCCGGCCGCCAGGAATTCCGCCAGAATCCGTCCGGTGTGGGTCACGCCCGTGCAGAGTTTTTCGGGGCTGCCCTGGGCGACCACCCGGCCGCCCTGGTCGCCGCCCTCGGGGCCCAGGTCCACGATCCAGTCGGCTTCGGCGATGACGTCCAGGTTGTGCTCGATGACCACCACGGTGTGGCCGGCGTCCACCAGCCGGTGCAGCACGCGGATCAGTTTTTCCACGTCTGCCGTGGACAGGCCCACGGTGGGCTCGTCCAGCACGTACAGGGTGTGCGGCACGCGCGAGGCGCGGCCGGTGCGCAGCACGCCCTCGTCCAGATGCGCCTTGGTCAGTTCGGTGACCAGCTTGATGCGCTGGGCCTCGCCCCCGGACAGCGTGGGAGAGGGCTGGCCCAGTGTCAGATAACCCAGACCCACGTCCTGCATCAGTTGCAGCGCGCGGGCGATGCGGCGGTGGGCGGAGAACTGGCCGATGGCGTCGTCGACTTCCATGCGCAGCACGTCACCCGCGCTGCGGCCGTTCCATTGCACACCCAGGGTTTCCTGGTTGAAGCGTGCGCCGTGGCAGGCGTCGCAGGGCACCTTCACGTCCGGCAGAAAACTCATTTCGATGGTGCGCATGCCCTGGCCTTCGCATTCCGGGCAGCGGCCGTCGCCGGTGTTGAAGGAAAATCGCGAGCCCGTCCAGCCGCGCAGCCGCGATTCACGCGTGCCGGCATACAGTTTGCGGATGTCGTCCCAGAAACCCACGTACGTGGCCGGGCAGGAGCGGGGCGTCTTGCCGATGGGCGTCTGGTCGACCTCCAGCACCCGGTCCACGGCTTCCCAGCCGTGAATCGTCCGGCAGCCTTGCCAGGGTCCGGTCTGGCGCTGGCCGACGCGGCGGGCCAGATTGTCCAGCAGCACGTCGCGCGCCAGCGTGGATTTTCCCGAGCCCGACACCCCGGTGACGACGTTCAACCGTCCCAGCGGAATGCGCGCGTTGGCCTGGCGCAGGTTGTGCAGCGTGGCGTCCTCGATGTCCAGACTGGGCGTGGCGGCGTCCACCGCGCGCCGGCCGTTCATGGGATGGACCAGCGGTTCGCGCAGATAACGCCCGGTGACCGAAGCCGGGTTGCGGGTGATTTCCTCGACCGTGCCCTGGGCGACCACCATGCCGCCGCGCACTCCGGCGCCCGGGCCGATGTCGATCACGTGGCCGGCGCGGCGGATGGTGTCCTCGTCGTGCTCGACCACCACCAAGGTGTTGCCGTTGCCTTCCAGGCGCGCCAGTGCGTCCAGCAGGATACGGTTGTCGCGCGGGTGCAGGCCGATGGTGGGCTCGTCCAGCACGTAGCACACGCCCTGCAGGTTGGAGCCCAGTTGCGCGGCCAGGCGGATGCGCTGGGCCTCGCCGCCCGACAGGGTGGGGGCTGCGCGGTCCAGGGCCAGATAGCCCAGGCCCACGTCCATCATGAAATTCAGGCGACCGCGGATTTCGGTGAAAATGTCGCGGGCGATTTCGGCCTCGCGGCCCTGGGCGCCCAGGCCCAGGAAGAAACGCTGGGCGTCGCTGACGGGCATCGAGGCCAGTTCGGCGATCGAGCGGTCGCGCCAGCGGAAGGCCCGCGCCACGCGGTTCAGCCGTTGGCCCTGGCATTGGGTGCAGGGCTGCGGCAGGCCGGTGGCCTCGTCCAGCCAGACGGTTTCCTCGCCGGTCTGGTCCTCGGTGAAGCCGGTTAGTTGCAGGCCGGTGCCATAGCAGCCCGGGCACCAGCCGTGGCGCGAGTTGTAGGAAAACAGGCGCGGATCGGGTTCCGGAAAGCTGGTGCCGCAGTTCGGGCAGGCGCGCTTGATGGAAAAGGTCAGCAGGCGCGGGTCGGGTGCCAGGCCGGCGGCGCGGCGTGCATCGACGGACGACGGGCCGGGCGCGGTCAGGCCGGCCAGCACGCGGAAGCTGCCATGGCCCAAGGCCAGGGCGGCGCGCACGGCCTCGCGCAGGCCGGCCTCGTCGCGCACGTCCACGATCAGGTCGCTGACCGGCAGTTCGATGGTGTGTTCCTGGTAGCGGTCCAGGCGCGGCCAGGGGCTGACCGGGATGAACGTGCCGTCCACGCGCAGATGGGTGTGGCCGTGCGAGGCCGCCCATTTCGCCAGATCGGTGTAGTAGCCCTTGCGCGCCACCACCAGCGGCGCCAGCAGGCCGATGTGCTCGCCCGTGTGGTCGCGCAGCAGTTGCGCGACGATCTGCTCCGGCGTCTGCGGCGCCACGGGCACGGCGCAGTCCGGACACATCTGGGTGCCCAGGCGCACGTACAGCAGGCGCAGGAAATGGTGGATCTCCGTCATGGTGGCGACGGTGGACTTGCGCCCGCCCCGGCTGGTGCGCTGCTCGATGGCGACGGTGGGCGGGATGCCGTAGATCGCGTCCACGTCCGGCTTGCCGGCCGGCTGCACGATGGCGCGCGCGTAGGCGTTCAGGGACTCCAGGTAGCGCCGCTGGCCCTCGTTGAACAGGATGTCGAAGGCCAGCGTGGACTTGCCCGAACCCGACACCCCGGTGATGACCGTGAAGGCGTCGCGCGGGATGTGCACGTCGATGCCCTTCAGGTTGTGCTCGCGGGCATTGAGGATGTGGATGTCGGGGCTGGCCGACGCGGCCGGCAGACGCGGGGCCGGCTCGTTCAGGGCCAGCGCGGGGCTGTCGATCTGTTTGGCATAATCGGCCAAGGCCTGGCCGGTATGGGAATCCGGGTGGCGCATCAGCTCGTCCGGCGTGCCTTGGGCGACGATGCGGCCGCCCTGGTCGCCGCCTTCCGGTCCCAGGTCCACGACCCAGTCGGCCGCGCGGATCACGTCCAGATTGTGCTCGATGATCAGCAGCGAATGGCCGGCGGCCAGCAGCTTGCGGAAGGCCCGCATCAGACGGGCGATGTCGTCGAAGTGCAGGCCGGTGGTGGGTTCGTCGAACAGCAGCAGGCTGCCCTTCAGCGCGCCCTGGGGCGCGCGCGAGCGTGCGGCCTCGGCCAGGTGACCGGCCAGCTTCAGGCGCTGCGCCTCGCCGCCCGACAGCGTGGGCACGGGCTGGCCCAGGCGCACGTATTCCAGGCCCACGTCCGCCAGGGGTGCCAGGCCCCACTGCACGTCGCGCAGTCCCTTGAAAAAGTCCAGCGCCTCGCTCACGGTCATGTCCAGGACTTCGTCGATCGAGGCGCTGCGGCCCAGATGCTCGATGCGGACTTCCAGCACCTGAGGACGGAAACGGTGGCCGTCGCAGTCCGGGCAGCGCAGGTACACGTCCGACAGAAACTGCATTTCCACGTGTTCGAAGCCGGTGCCGCCGCAGCCGGGGCAGCGGCCGTCGCCGGTGTTGAAGCTGAAGGTGCCGGCCGTGTAGCCGCGTTCCTGCGACAGTGCGGCGGCGGCGAACAGCTTGCGGATGGCATCGAAGGCGCCGACGTAGCTGGCGGGGTTGGAGCGTGCCGTCTTGCCGATGGGCGTCTGGTCCACCATCACCACGTCGGCGATCCGCTCCGCGCCCAGCAGGGCGGCGTATTCGCCGGGGGCCTCGGTGGAACGGCCCAGGCGCTTGAGCAGGGCAGGGTAGAGCACGTCCTGCACCAGGGTGGATTTGCCCGAGCCGGAGACGCCGGTCAGGCACACCAGCCGGCCCAGCGGCAGGGAGAAATCCACGCCTTGCAGATTGTTGGCGCGGGCGCCCTGCAGCAGCAGACGCGGGGTATTGTCCTGCACCGGCAGGGGGCGCGGCGATTCGATGCGCATCCGGCCGCCGAAATAGCGGCCCGTCAGTGTGTCGGCCACGGACAATTCGGCCGGCGTGCCGTCGAAGACGATGTACCCGCCGCGCTCGCCCGGCCCCGGACCGACGTCCAGGATGCGGTCGGCGGCGATCATGACCTGAGGGTCGTGTTCCACCACCACCAGAGTGTTGCCGTGGTCGCGCAGCCGGTGCATGACCTGGACGATGCGGTGGATGTCGCGCGGGTGCAGGCCGATGGACGGCTCATCCAGCACGAACAGCGTGTTCACCAGGGACGTGCCCAGCGCGGTGGTCAGGTTGATGCGCTGGACTTCCCCGCCCGACAGGGTGCGGCTCTGGCGGTCCAGCGACAGATAGCCCAAACCGACGTCGCACAGAAAGCGCAGGCGGGCGCGGACCTCGTCCAGCAGTTCGGTCAGCGCGTCGTCCAGCGAACGGCCGAGTTCGATGCGCTCGAACCAGTCGCGCACCCGCTCGATCGGCAGGCGCATCAGATCGTGCAGCCCCAGGCCGGGCAGGGCCGCCAGTTGTCCGGGTGTCCAGTGTGCGTGCACCGGCAGGAAACGGGCTGTGCCGGGAATCGGGTCCTGGTCCCGCCCCAGGCGCCACAGTGTGGCATCGGGCTTGAGCCGTGCGCCCTTGCAGTGAGGGCAGGGGGTGTAGCTGCGGTATTTCGACAGCAGCACGCGCACGTGCATCTTGTAGGCGCGCGATTCCAGCCAGTCGAAGAAGCGCTGCGCGCCGTACCACTGGTGTTTCCAGGCGGACAGGCCGCCCTTCCAGTCGGGGGCTCCGCCGATCACCCAGCCGCGTTCTGCGTCCGTCAGGTCGCGCCAGGGCACGTCCAGGCGCACGTCGACCTTGGGAGCGTAGCGCTCCATCTCGACCTGGCATTCCTTGTAGCTGGCGGTCTGCCAGGGTTTGATCGCACCGTCACGCAGGCTGCGGGTCTCGTCGGGCACCACCAGGCCGTAGTCGATGCCCATCACCCGGCCGAACCCCCGGCAGTGTTCGCAGGCGCCCAGCGGGGAATTGAAGGAAAAAGTGCTGGGCAGCGGCGTGGCGTAGTCGATGTCGCATTGTGCGCAATGCAGGCCGGTGCTGAAGCGCCATTCTTCCTCGCCCGCGTCGAACAGCGCATGGACGGTGAGCTTGCCGTTGCCCTGGCGCAGCGCCGTTTCCAGGGCCTCGTCCACCCGCGCGGACTCTGCGTTGCTCAGGCGGAAGCGGTCCTGCACGACGTGCAGGACGCGCCGGCCGGGATCGTTCGCTTTGCGCTTGCCGGCTGTTTTTCCGGTGGTCACGGCGGCCGCGGGCACCGGTTCGTCCTGGCGGTGAATGCGCGTGTAGCCCTGCTGTTCCAGGAAACCCCGCACCTCGTCCTCGGTGAAGTTGGCAGGCACCGAGACCGGAAAAGTGATCACCAGGCGGGGATCATGGGCGGCGCACAGGCCGTCCAGCTGGCGCCGGATGCTGGCGGGATCGTCGCGCGTCACCGGCCGGGCGCAGTTCCGGCAATGCAGGTGGCCGGCCCGGGCGTAGAGCAGCTTCAGGTGGTCGTTCAGTTCCGTCATCGTGCCCACGGTGCTGCGCGAATTGCGCACCGGGTTGACCTGGTCGATAGCGATGGCAGGCAGGATGCCTTCGATGCGGTCGACCTGGGGCTTGTCCATGCGGTCCAGAAATTGACGCGCGTAGGGCGAAAAGGTCTCGACGTAGCGGCGCTGGCCTTCGGCGTACAGCGTGTCGAAGGCCAGCGAGCTTTTGCCGGATCCTGACACGCCGGTCACCACCAGAAGTTCTCCGGTGCGGATCGTCAAATCCAGGTTTTTCAGATTGTTCTGGCGGGCGCCGAAGATGCGGATGGGTGCGTTCATTCCACCATCATAATCCGGTGCGTCGCGTCGTTGCGACGGTGAAAATCGTCCCTGAGGAATGCCGCCCTGCTTGATCCGTGTCAGAGATCCGGCATCGCTGCGTTCTTACAATGGTTGAATGCTACAGGGCCGGTCCCGGCCCTCATGGAACACCGGAGAATCGTCATGAAACGCCTGCTTGCCCTGCCCCTGTTGTGCGCCGCCCCCATCCTGGTCCAGGCGGCCGACTACAAGACGGATGCGGACCACACCTTCATCACGTTCGAGGTCCTGCACAACGGCACGTCTACGGTACGAGGCCGCTTCGACACGGTCGAGGGGGATGTCGTCTTCGACCGCGCGGCCAAGACGGGCCAGGCGAAGATCCGCGTCGATATGAAGTCGATCAACACAGGTTCCAAGGGTTTCGACAAACACTTGCTGGGCGGTGATTTCTTCCAGGCTGAGCAGCACCCCGAGGCTCGCTTTGAATCCACCGCCTTTCGTTTCGAGGGCGACCTGGTGCATGCCGTCGAGGGCAAGCTGACTCTGCTGGGTCAGACCCATCCGGTCAAACTGAATGCCGTGCGTTTCAATTGCTACCAGAATAAGCGCCTGGACCGTGAAGTCTGCGGCGGGGATTTCCGGGTCGATCTCCAGCGCAGCCAGTGGGGCATGGGATTCGGCCTGCCGGGGATTCCCGACACCGTGCGTCTGCAGATCGAGATCGAGGGTGTGCGCCAGTAAAGTGCTAAAATAGCGTGTTTTGCTTTTAAAGCCCGCCTTACACCCGTACACCAGGAGATTCACATGGCAGAAATCAAACGCACCCGGCGCAACACGCTGGAGCGCCGTTGCCTTGGCAAGGCCTTCAAGCGTCTGTTCGTGCGCGCGCCCAAGGGCGTCTTCAAGATGCTCGAAAAGGTCAAGCGCGTCTGATTGTTCGACGACGGCCAGCCGTATTGTTTATATACAATTCGGCATCAGGGAAACCACGAACCCGACGGTTCGTGGTTTTTTTTGCGGCTATCATGGGCTGATCGTTGCTGATTGGAATAAAGAGGAGCCTCCGGCATGGCTTGCTGGCGCCATCTGTTTTCCGTCATCACGCCGACCTACAACCGCGCGCACACGCTGGAACGCGTGTACCGTTCGCTGCGGGAACAGTCCTTCCAGGACTTTGAATGGGTGGTCGTGGATGACGGTTCGACGGACACCACCCGGACCCTGATCCAGGGGTGGCAACAGGAAGCCAGTTTCCCGATCCGTTACGTCTGGCAACCTAATCAACATAAGAAAACAGCTTTCAACAACGGGGTGCGTCACGCCCAAGGTGAATGGCTGGTGGCCATCGACAGCGATGACGAACTCGATCCCAACGCCCTGTACCACATGGCCGGGGTCTGGGAGCAGATCCCGCCCGCCCAGCGCAACCGCACCGTGGCGATCACCGGCCTGTGCGCGCGACCCGATGGCAGCGTGGTGGGCGATATGTATCCCCACGACGTAATGGACGTGTCCTCGCTGGACATGACCTTCCGTTATCACGTCCGGGGCGAAAAATTCGGCTGTCTGCGCACGGATGTGCTGCGCCGGTTTCCCTTCCCCGAGGACATCCCCGGCTTCGTGCCCGAAAGCCTGGTGTGGCGGGCGCTCGCCCGGGCCGGCTACGTGACCCGCTTCGTCAATCAGGTGTTCCGCGTGTATCACGACGGCGGCAGCAGTCTGTCGAGCGAAGGACGGGCCGATGGCGGCCGGCATGCGCTGGGCCTGTGGCTGTTGGCGCATGACACGGTGGCGTATTGCCTGGGCTGGTTCCGCTACCAGCCGGCCTCGTTCTTTGGTGCGGCGATCCGCTACACCCGTTTCAGCCTGCATCTGCGCGCACAGCGGGTGGCCCGCCCCGCCGGGCGCTATCTGAGCCACTGGTCCTCGCGTCTGCTGGTGGCCGCCATGTGGCCGGCCGGGGCGGCGCTGTATGTGCGTGACCGCCTGCGCGCCGCAACCGCGCGGTCCAAGCGCTCGGTGACGGCCTGACGGCCTATTCGTCGTCTTCGCTGCCGTCGTCTTCGTCGTCCGGGGGCGCTTCGGTTTCTTGCAGGCCGAAGGGCAGCAGGTCCGTCAGTGTGTCGGTCCAGGCGACTTCCTCGCCCTGGGCGTCCACCTTGATGTAGCGCACGCCTTCCAGGTCGGACAACTGTACGGCCCAGAGGAATTCGCAATCCACCGCCTGGCCATCGCTCAGGTCCAGACCGCCGCAATTGCCCAGAAAGCGTGCTCCGGGGCCGCCCGCCTGAACGTGGGGCGCGTCGCCGTCCTCGTCCTTGGGGCCCAGCGGCAGGGCGAACAGCGCCCATTCATAGCCCTCGTCGGGTTCGGTCACGATTTCGGCGATCACGGGCTTGCCCAGATAGGCGCACAGCGCATCGGCCGTACGGCCCAGCAGATCGGCCTCGGCCGGGGTGAATGCGAGAGGAAGGGTCATGGGTCGTTCGTCAAATTACAGGGCGAGTTTGGCGCTGATCAGGCGATTCATGCTGATGCCCTCTTCAGCCGCCTCTAGAGCGAGTCTGCGGTGGATCATAGGCGGAACGCGGACGGCGAAACGACCACTGAAACGGCGTTCGGCGATCGGTTCCGGAACGGGCTCGCCGTTGTTTCGAAGATCGGCCACGGTTTCCGCAACGACCCCCATGATACCGCGCAGGGCCAGGGCCGGGTCCGCGTCCAGCCAGGACAGGCTGGGAAATTCGGCACACAGACCGACGTGTTCCTGGTCTTCTTCGGACCAGGTGACGCGGTAGGTGTAGTGCTGGGGGTTCATGACAAAGGTTCCTGATAGGTAGCGAGTTGGTCCAGTGCCTGCAGCACCTGTCGGACCTGATAAGCCTTGGCCTGGCCGTTCGCATTTTGCAGATTGAAGCGCGGGTCGCCTGCCCATGGGGTTTTGAAGATCACGTGGTTGCCCCTGGTACGGCGGGGTGGGCCGAAGCGGACGCGGCAGATCTTGACGACATCCTTGAAAGGCACGGCATGAGGTTGTGCTTTCATCTGCTGGATAATTTTTTCGATGGAAGACATTGAAAGAAACAACGCTATGTATGAATGGTATCAATAGTGGTGTTTGATGGCAAGTTTTTGTTATTGATTCGTTTGGCATTCATCCTGAAGTGTGAATGTGGGCGAGCGTCTCTTCTAGTCGGGAAATTGCGCTGTGCCAAGAATGTCTCAGGCGTCCGCCACAAGACACCCTCCCCAGCCGGGACAGACACCCCCGACGGCGCCGGTGTTGTCAGGCGCCGAGTGCTGACGAAGGCACGAGGCAGACCCGGGCAGCCCGAAGAACCGCCTGGCCCTCCGGCTGAGGCGATCCCCCCGCCCACCACCCCCCCGTCCGGCCTACAATCGGAACTTTGCGTGGCTGAATCCTTTGGCCCGCCTTTTTCACGGTTGCGACATGGCACAGTACGTCTATTCCATGCACCGGGTCGGCAAGATCGTGCCGCCCAAGCGTCAGATTCTGCGGGACATCTCCCTGTCCTTCTTCCCCGGCGCCAAGATCGGGGTTCTGGGCCTGAACGGCTCGGGCAAATCCACCCTCCTGAAGATCATGGCCGGCGTGGACAAAGACATCGAAGGCGAAGCCGTCCCCATGGCGGGCCTGCGCATCGGCTACCTGCCGCAGGAACCGCAGCTCGACCCCGATCACACCGTCCGTCAGGCGGTCGAAGCCGGCCTGGGCGAAGTCTTCGAAGCCCGCAAGCGCCTGGACGAGGTCTATGCCGCCTACGCCGAGCCCGACGCTGATTTCGATGCCCTGGCCGCCGAGCAGGCCGAACTGGAAGCCGTCATTGCGGCCGCCGCGACCAGCGGCAGCGACGACATCGAGACCCAGATGGAAATCGCCGCCGACGCCCTGCGCCTGCCGCCCTGGGATGCCATGGTCGGCAAACTGTCCGGCGGTGAAAAGCGCCGGGTGGCCCTGTGCCGCCTGCTGCTGTCCAAGCCCGACATGCTGCTGCTGGACGAACCCACCAACCACCTGGACGCCGAATCGGTCGAATGGCTGGAAGTCTTTCTGCGTCAGTTCCCCGGGACCGTCGTCGGTGTCACCCACGATCGCTACTTCCTGGACAACGCCGCCGAATGGATTCTGGAACTGGACCGGGGCCACGGCATCCCCTGGAAGGGCAACTACAGCTCCTGGCTGGAACAGAAAGAAGACCGCCTGAAACAGGAAGAAGCCGCCGAATCCGCCCGCCAGCGCACCATCAAGAAAGAACTGGAATGGGTGCGGCAGAATCCCAAGGGCCGTCAGGCCAAGGCCAAGGCGCGCCTGGCGCGCTTCGAGGAACTGTCCTCGCACGAATACCAGAAGCGCAACGAGACTCAGGAAATTTTCATTCCTGTGGCCGAGCGCCTGGGCAACGAGGTCATCGAATTCCGCAACGTGTCCAAGTCTTTCGGCGACCGGCTGCTGATCGACGATCTCAGCTTCAAGATTCCCGCCGGGGCCATCGTCGGCATCATCGGCCCCAACGGCGCGGGTAAATCCACGCTGTTCCGCATGATCGCCGGCCAGGAAGCCCCGGACTCGGGCGAAGTCGTGCTGGGTCAGACCGTCAAGCTGGCCTACGTCGACCAGTCGCGCGATTCTCTGCCCGACGACAAGACCGTCTTCGACGCCATTTCCGACGGTGCCGACCTGTTGACCGTGGGGCGCTTCGAAATGCCGGCGCGCGCCTATCTGGGCCGCTTCAACTTCAAGGGCGCGGATCAGGGCAAACACGTCGGCAAGCTGTCGGGCGGTGAACGCGGCCGCCTGCACCTGGCCAAGACCCTGATCGCGGGCGGCAACGTGTTGCTGTTGGACGAGCCGTCCAACGACCTGGACGTCGAAACCCTGCGCGCCCTCGAGGACGCCCTGCTGGAATTCGCCGGCTCCGTGCTGGTCATCAGCCACGACCGCTGGTTCCTGGATCGCATCGCCACGCACATCCTGGCGTTCGAAGGCGATTCCCAGGTCGTGTTCTTCGACGGCAACTACCAGGAATACGAGGCCGACAAGAAGGCCCGCCTGGGCGAAGAGGCCTCCCGGCCGCGCCGGATCCGCTACAAGGCCCTGAAATGAACTGAATGAGTCCGGGCGCCGGGCCGTTCCTGCGGACCGTTCGGCGCCTGACGTTCAGAGCCCCCTCCAAGGAGTGCGTCATGAAACACGTGGATGTGAACCGGGCTTTGCTGACGACTGGCACCAGTCTGCTGCTGATCGTGGACATGCAGGAAAAACTGCTGCCGGCGATCCAGGACACCGACGCCTTGCGAGGGCGTGTCGCCAGGCTGGCCCAGGCAGCCCGTCTGCTCTCCGTCCCGGTCTGGGCCACGGAACACTGGCCTGAGAAGATCGGTCCGACCCACGCCGATCTGGCGCTCCATATCGACCGGGTCGTCTCCAAGACGCATTTCAACGCCTGCCGTGAGGCCGCTTTCCTGGAGCAATGGCCGGCGGGCCGTTCCCGAGTGTTGTTGGCAGGCACCGAAGCACATATCTGCGTGTTACAAACAGGACTGGGTCTGGCGCAGGCCGGCTACGAGCCGGTACTGATCACGGACGGTATCGGTTCCCGGCGCCCATCCGACTGGGCAGGAGCTTGCGAACGCTGGCGCCGGTACGGCCTGGAGACCGTCACGTCCGAAATGGCGATCTACGAATGGCTGGAAACGCCGGCGCATCCGGCCTTCCGGGATGTGCTGGCGCTGGTGAAGTGAAGCGCGCCGTATCCCTGATACTGCTGTTACAAGTTACAAGGATCGACATCTTGGCTCACAGCTTTTTCCGGGACGGCCGCTTATAAAGAAGTCAGGATGCCCGACCGGGCATGAACCATCATGCGGCACACGAGAAGGAGAATCACTATGACGATCAGGACATTCGGAAAAATCGGCACGGCCCTGATATTGGCGACAGCCATGGCCGGGTGCTCGTCCTGGGACAATATGAGCCACCGCCAGAAATCGGCTGTCACGGGCGCGGGCCTGGGCGGCGTGGCGGGAGCCGTCGTCACCGGCGGGGGTATCCTGGGCACGGTGGGTGGCGCTGCCATCGGTGGCGTCATCGGCGATCAGGTCGGCAAGAACCGCTGATCCGCGACACATGCAGTGCGATGAGCGCCCTCCGGGGCGCTTTTTTTGCCGCCGGGCCGTCCCAAGGTAAAAAGCGCCCCCTTTGGGGATGAGCCCGGACACAAGTCAGTCCCTGCGGACTGAGTTGTGCCTGGCGAATCCGAGCGGCATGCAGGCCGCGAGGTGGACAGCAAGCTGGCCGTAGGCCTGCGCAGCGTGGGGGCCCTTTTTTGCGTGTCCAACCCTGTTCGGACTGCTCCGGGCCTTGACTTCAAACAGGCTTCTCCCTTAAATTCAAACGATCGTTTGAATTTAGAACATCCCTTTGGAGACCGGAGATGCACGATTACAAAGCCCCTCTGCGCGACATCCGTTTCGTGCGTGACGAAGTCCTGAACTACCCCGCCCACTATCAGTCCCTGCCGGGCTGCGAGGATGCCACCCCCGACATGGTCGGCGCCATCCTGGAAGAGGGCGCTAAATTCTGTCAGGAAGTGCTGGCGCCGTTGAATCAGGTCGGCGACCGCGAGGGTTGCACCTGGTCGTCCGAAGGCGTCAAGACCCCGACGGGCTTCAAGGAAGCCTACGCCCGGTACATCGAAGGCGGCTGGCCGGCGTTGTCGCACGATACGGCCCACGGCGGCCAGGGCCTGCCCGAATCCCTGGGCATGGCCATCAGCGAACTGATGGGCGAGGCCAACTGGGCCTGGGGCATGTACCCCGGCCTGTCGCACGGCGCCATGAACACGCTGCAGGCGCACGGTACGCCGGAACAGCAGAAGACCTATCTGGAACCCCTGGTGTCCGGCCAGTGGACCGGCACCATGTGCCTGACCGAGCCGCACTGCGGCACCGATCTGGGCATGCTGCGCACCAAGGCCGAGCCCCAGGCCGACGGCAGCTACAAGATCAGCGGCACCAAGATCTTCATTTCCGCCGGCGAACACGATATGGCGGAAAACATCGTCCACATCGTCCTGGCCCGCCTGCCCGACGCGCCCGCCGGCACCAAGGGGATCTCCCTGTTCATCGTGCCCAAATTCCTGGCCGACGGCCAGGGCGGCCTGGGGGCGCGCAATGGCGTGTCCTGCGGCTCTCTCGAACACAAGATGGGGATCCATGGCAACGCCACCTGCGTGATGAATTTCGACGGCGCCACCGGTTTCCTGATCGGACCGGCCAACAAGGGCCTGAACTGCATGTTCACCTTCATGAACACGGCACGCCTGGGCACCGCCATCCAGGGGCTGGCGCACGCCGAGGTCGCCCTGCAGGGCGCCACGGCCTATGCGCGTGAGCGCCTGCAGATGCGCGCCCTGAGCGGCCCGAAGTTCCCGGACCAGCCGGCCGACCCCATCATCGTGCACCCCGACGTGCGCCGCATGCTGCTGACGATCAAGTCCTACGCCGAGGGCAACCGCGCGCTGCTGTACTACGCCGCGCAGCAAGTGGACATCATGCAGCACAGCCAGGACGCGGACGCGCGTGAACAGGCCGACAAGCTGCTGGGTTTCCTGACCCCGATCGCCAAGGCCTTCATGACCGAGACCGGCTTCGAGGCGGCCAATCTGGGCGTCCAGGTCTTCGGCGGCCACGGTTATATCTCCGAGCGCGGCATGGAGCAGAACGTGCGCGACAGCCGCATCTCGATGCTGTACGAAGGCACGACCGGCGTTCAGGCGCTGGACCTGCTGGGCCGCAAGGTGCTGATGACCCAGGGCGAGCCGCTGCGGCTCTTCACCAAGGTCGTGCACAAATTCTGCAAGGCCAACAGCGGCAACCGCGCGATTTCCGAACTGGTGAAGCCCCTGGCCGAACTGAACAAGGAATGGGGCGACCTGACCCTGAAGATCGGCATGAAGGCCATGACCAACCGCGAGGCGGTGGGCGCGGCGTCCGTGGACTATCTGATGTATTCGGGTTACGTGACGCTGGCCTATTTCTGGGCCGACATGGCGCGTGTCGCGGCCGAGAAGCTGGCGACGGGCGAGGGCGACAAGGCCTTCTACCAGGCCAAGCTGCACACCGCGCGTTTCTACTTCACCCGCATCCTGCCGCGCACCCGCGCGCACGTGGACGCCATCAAGGCCGGCCCCGACGTGCTGATGGATCTGCCGGCAGAGGACTTCGCACTGGGGTATTGATCCCAGGGGTCTTGATCCGGGAACAAGAGGCGGGGCGCTGTACACTCTGGGCTGCCGTCGTCAATCCCCGCCTCTTTTCATGTTCCTGACCCTGCTGAATATCGTCCTGCCCGTCTTTGCCGTGGCGGCCCTGGGCTTTGCCTTTGGCCGCCGTCAGGCGCGCAAGCCGGACATGGGGTTCATCAATCACGCCAATGTGATGGTGTTCTGTCCCGCGCTGGTGTTTTCGGCCCTGGTGAATAATCCGGTCGATCTGACGCGCGGCTGGCCGCTGGTGGCGGCCGGGGTTCTGATCGTTCTCGTGCCGGGTCTGCTGCTGGCCCTGGTGCGCCGCCCCGGAGTGTCCCGTCCCGCTTTCCTGGTGCCGGGGATGTTCCGCAACACCGGCAACATCGGCATTCCGCTGATGATGCTGGCGTATGGCAAGGATCTGCTGGGCGACATCGTGCTGCTGTTCGTGCTGTCGAACCTGCTGCATTTCTCCCTGGGCCTGTTCCTGCTGTCGCGTCAGGGCGATCGCTGGCTGTGGCTGCGCAATCCGAACATCTGGGCGGCCGTGCTGGGCGTGGTCATGGCACCGCACCGGGATTGGATTCCGCCCTTCGTGATGACCACGCTGGACCTGACCGGGCAGATCGCGATTCCGCTGATGCTGTTCAGTCTGGGCGTGCGTCTGTCCCAGGACAGGGTCGAGCAATTGGGCCTGGCGCTGCGCATCAACGTGCTGTATCTGCTGGTGGGCCTGCTGACGCTGCCCATCGTGCTGTGGTTGCTGCCCCTGACGCCGGAATGGTCACGCATGATCGCCTTGTCGGTCATGCTGCCGCCGGCGGTGCTGAACTATCTGCTGTGCGAACAGTATCGCGTAGAGCCCAAGACCGTGGCCAGCGTGGTGCTGCTAGGGAACCTGTTGTCTCTGGCAACGATCCCGCTGGTGGTCTGGGCAACGCTGACTTGGGTTTAATTGCGCGCTTCGGTTTGCGGCATCTCGATCTTGACCTCAAGTACTTCCAGGGAATCCTGGCGGTCCAGGTTGACCTTGATGTCCTCGGGGTTGATCTGCACGTACTTCGAGATCACCGCGATCAGTTCCTTTTGCATTTGCGGCAGGAAGTCGGGCGCGTTGCGACCGCTGCCACGTTCGTTGATCAGAATGAGCTGCAGGCGGTCCTTGGCGACGCTGGCCGAGGTCTTCTTGCTTCCGCGCAGGAAATCCAGGAACGACATGCTTATTTACCCCCGAACAGGCGCTTGAACAGGCCGGGTTTTTCGTAGTCCACGAAACGCAGGGGCTTTTCTTCGCCCAGGTAGCGGTCCACCACATCCTGGTAGGCCAGGGCGACGTCGGAGTCGCGGATGTGGATGGCCGGAATGCCCTGGTTGGACGCCTGCAGCACGGTCTCCGATTCCGGGATCACGCCGATCAGGCGGATGCGCAGGATGTCTTCGATGTCGTTCAGGGACAGCATTTCACCGTCGGCCACGCGCTTGGCGTTGTAGCGGGTCAGCAGCAGATGTTCCTTGATCGGCTCATCGCCCTGTTCGGCGCGGCGGGACTTGGCCGACAGAATGCCCAGGATGCGGTCGGAGTCGCGCACCGAGGAGACCTCGGGATTGGTGACCACCAGCGCGTCGTCGGCGAAGTAGGACGCCATCACCGCGCCGGTCTCGATCCCCGCGGGGGAGTCGCAGACGATGTATTCGAAGTCCATGGCGGCCAGATCGGTCAGGACCTTTTCCACGCCTTCGCGCGTCAGGGCGTCCTTGTCGCGCGTCTGGGACGCCGGCAGGATGTACAGGTTTTCCAGTTGCTTGTCGCGGATCAGTGACTGGTTCAGCGTGGCTTCGCCCTGGATGACGTTGACGAAATCGTAGACCACACGGCGTTCGCAGCCCATGATCAGGTCCAGGTTGCGCAGGCCGACGTCGAAGTCGATCACGACCGTCTTGTGGCCGCGCATGGCCAAACCGGCCGAAAAGCTCGCACTGGTGGTGGTTTTGCCCACCCCCCCCTTGCCGGAGGTGACTACAACGATGCGCGCCATGGTGACTGTGTTCCCCTGTTCGAAAAATTCATGACATCGTAAAGCAAAAACCCCCGGGAGGGCTGACTGGCCGGTGGCGGGCCGTGTCCGGATGTGACCGGATACCCGCTTCAGGGGTGCCGGGCTGCCCCCTGGGTGGCGGACAGGTCCGTCAAGCGCTGTTCTGCAGCGCCCGGATGCGCAGCGTGTCCCCGTCCAGTTCGATCTGGGCAGGGCGGTTGTGCAGCGTGTCGGGCAGACGGGTCTCGACCACCCGGTAGACGCCGGCGATGGCCAGCAGTTCAGGGTCGAGCTGGGTGGTCAGGATCATGGCGCGCGGGTTGCCGCGCGCGCCGGCCATGGCCTTGCCGCGCAACGGACCGTAGACGTGGATGTGGCCGTCGGCGATGACTTCGGCGCCCTGACTGACCATGCCCATGACGATCAGGTCGCCGCCGCGCGCGTAGATGCGCTGGCCCGAGCGCAGCGGGTGGCGGATCACCAGGGTCTCCGAGGACGCGCCCGTGCCGGTGGGCGGGATGGTGTCGTCGGCGGACGAGGCCGCGTTGGCGCCGGATTCGGGCTGGGGGCGGGCCGCAGGCGTCGGTTCCGGGGCGGGCGTGTCCGGTGCTTCCGGCGCGCGAGTCGTCCTGGCCGGCGCGGCGGCGCGGCCCGCCGACTGCCGGCTTGTGGAAATGTCCAGAGGCGCCAGGCCGGCCTGATGGGCCGAGGCCAGCAGGGCCCCGGGTGCCCGCACGCCGATCGGGTGCAGCCGATAGCGGCGCAGGGCGTCGGCCAGTGTCTGCCAGTCGGGTGCCTGCTCCAGCCCCTGGGCGTCGAGCACCACGGGTTCGTTTTCGTAGAAGGCACCGGCCTCTTGCATGCGCTGGTCCAGCGCCCGGGTCAGTTCGGCGGTGTCGGCCGTGTGCAGCACGGCCCGCAGGACGTGCAGGGATGCGCTCTTGAAATCCAGGGCGGCAACGGTCTTGGCCATGTTCGTCCGGCTCCTAGGCCCAGGTGTCGCGCAACGTGACGGCGCGGTTGATCACGGGGCGTTCGGACGTGGAATCCTCGCGGTCGGCGACGAAATAGCCCAGCCGCTCGAATTGCCAGGCGGTGCCGGGCTCGGCCTGCGTGCCTGGCTCCAGCCAGGCGTTCACGACCCGACAGGAGTCGGGGTTGATGGCCTGCAGGAAGTCGCGGTCGCCGCTGTCGGGGTGCGGTTCGGTGAACAGGCGGTCGTACAGGCGGATCTCGGCGGGCACGGCGTGGGCCGCGCTGACCCAGGTGACGGTGCCCTTGACCTTGACGCTGTCGGCGCCCGGCGTGCCGCTGCGCGTTTCGGGCAGGTATTCGGCGTGTACCTCGGTGATGTCGCCCTGCATGTTCTTGACGCAGCCGGTGCAGCGCACGACGTAGCCGTATTTCAGGCGTACCAGATTGCCCGGGAACAGGCGGAAGTATTTCTTGGGCGGATCTTCGCGGAAGTCGTCGCGCTCGATCCAGAGTTCGCGCGTGAAGGGAAAGGCGCGCCGGGCACCCTCGGGTTCATGCGGATTGAGCGGAGCGGAACAGGGCTCTTCGAGGCCTTCCGGGAAGTTCGTGATGACGAGCTTGATCGGGTCGAGCACGGCCACGGCACGGGCCGCCACGGGGTCCAGGTCGTCGCGCAGGGCTTGTTCCAGGATGCTGTAGTCGATGCGGGAGTCGGCCTTGGATACGCCCAGACGTTCGCAGAACAGGCGGATGGCACCGGGCGTATAGCCCCGGCGGCGCAGGCCGGCCAGGGTCGGCAGGCGCGGGTCGTCCCAGCCGTTGACGTGGTGATCCAGCACCAGTTGGCGCAGCTTGCGTTTGCTGGTGACGACGTAGCTCAGGTTCAGGCGCGCGAATTCGTACTGGCGCGGCAGCGGCGCAGCGAGTTGGCCCAGTTCGGCCAGGCGTTCCAGGATCCAGTCGTAGAAGGGGCGCTGGTCCTCGAATTCGAGCGTGCAGATGCTGTGCGTGATGCCTTCCAGGGCGTCCTCGACCGGGTGCGCCCAGGAGTACATGGGATAGATGCACCAGGTATCGCCGGTGCGGTGGTGGGCCACATGGCGGATGCGGTACAGGACCGGATCGCGCAGATTGATGTTGGGCGAGGCCATGTCGATGCGCGCGCGCAGGGCCATGCGGCCGTCCGGGAATTTGCCGTCGCGCATGTCACGCAACAACGCCAGGGATTCGGCGGCGGGGCGGTCTCGCCAGGGCGAATTCGTACCCGGCTCGGTCAGCGTGCCGCGCGTGGCGCGCATTTCGTCGGCCGATTGCTCGTCCACGTAGGCGTGGCCGGCCTGCACCAGGGCTTCAGCGAAGCGGTACAGCGTTTCGAAGTAGTCGCTGGCGTAGAAGCAGTGCTCGGTGCCGTCCTGCGTCCAGTCAAAGCCCAGCCAGCGCACCATGTCGATGATGGCGTGGACGTATTCGTCCTCTTCCTTTTCGGGGTTGGTGTCGTCGAAACGCAGGTGGCAGATGCCCTGGTAGTCGCGCGCCAGGCCGAAATTCAGGCAGATGCTCTTGGCGTGGCCGATGTGCAGATAGCCGTTGGGTTCGGGCGGAAAGCGGGTGCGGATGCGGGCGGGGTCGAGTGCGCCGGCGCGGCGGACTTCGGCCGGGCTGGGCGGAAGCGTCCATTGCCTGTCCTGATAGCGTCCTGCTTTCAGGTCGTTGTCGATGATGGTGCGCAGGAAATTGGAGACTGGCGCTGAATCGGTGGTCATGGTGCGGGGATGGGAGACGTTCATATAAACTAGCGCACATTATGACGCAAACCGCATGGGTTCTGTCGCTGTCCCAGTTTTACCTGAGCCTGGGGTTCGTGCTGTTCTTCCTGGCGCTGGAACTGGGCCTGGCCTGGGTCTTGTTCGGCTTCCGGCTGTTCGCCGGCCGCAGCCAGGCGGCGCTGCTCGCCTACCGCTTCTGGGCGCGCGTGTTCGCCCTGTCCCTGATCCTTGGATTCGCCGCCAGTCTGCCGCTGCTGTTGCAACTGGGCACGCTGTGGCCGGGCTTCATGGACCGGGCCGGCGAAGTCGCGGGTCCGCTGGTGGGCATGGCGGTGCTGACGACCTTCATTTTCAAATCCTGCTTTCTGGGGGCCATGCTGTATGGCCAGCGGACCCTGTCTGACCGGATCCACACGCTGGTGGTGGGCATGGTGGCGGCGGGTACGTCCCTGACGGCCTGGTGGATCGCCACGCTGCTGGCCTGGTTGCAGTGGCCGGCGGGCGCGGTGATGTCCGAGGGCCGCTACCAGGTGGCGGACTGGCTGGAATTGCTGGGCGGCGGGGTTGCTCCTGTGCTGTTCGGGATGCTGCTGTGCGGCGGTCTGATGGTGGCCGCGGCGCTGATGCTGGCCGTGACTGCCTGGCGCACGGAGGTGCGCCCCAGCGATGAGGGCGATCGCAGTGTCTATGTCTGGGGCCTGCGGCTGCTGCTGTTGGCGCTGGTGCTGCAGGCGGTGCTGGCGGCGGTGCTGGCGCGCCAGTTGCTGCCCTTGCAGCCGGCGCGCGTGGCGGCCGTGGTGCCGCAATGGAACAGTGGCGCGCCGGAGCGCTTGTCCCTGATCGCCTGGCCGGACGAGTCCCGGGGGCGTGCCGCCTGGCGCCTGGCAGGACCGTCCGATTGGCCCGAATGGGTGCGGCTGCCTGCCGACGGCCCGCTGCGGGGATTGAGCGACTTGTCGGGCATCCGGCCGCCTTTGTTGGCCACCTACCTGTCGGTGCGGCTGGCCGTCGCATTGACCGGAGTGCTGATGATGATGGCCGCCTGGGCGCTGTGG
Source organism: Castellaniella sp. (assembly GCF_049650445.1). Classification (GTDB taxonomy): domain Bacteria; phylum Pseudomonadota; class Gammaproteobacteria; order Burkholderiales; family Burkholderiaceae_B; genus Castellaniella. The sequence continues at coordinate 34,165 of NZ_JBASAD010000020.1, forward strand.
CGGGGCCGCCGTCTGGGGCACGAGCCCGACAGCCTGTCGCGGGCCGGACGCATCGGACTGCGGGCCATGGCCTGGCTGGTCGTGATGCTGCAGGCGGCGGGTTGGGGGCATCTGCTGATCGGCAATCTGCCATATGCCATTCAGGGCACGGTCTCGCTGCGCGAGATCGGCACGAACGCGAGCGAAGGGGCGCTTTGGGCCGTCCTGGGCTTGCAACTCGTGGTCTATGGCGCGCTGGCCGTGGGCTTTCATCAGTTGCTGCGGCACGCCACCCGCTACGGCGTGGTGCCGGTCGCCCGTCACCGGGGGCGCGCATGATCGATTCCCTGGCGGCCTTGCTGGGACTGGGCGCTCAAGACCCTGCCTTCTGGATTCCTCTGGCGCTGATCGTCGTATTTTTCGCCATCGTCGTGGCGGGCGTGTTGCTGGACGGTTTCGACATCGGTGTGGGCTGTGTGTCCCTGGTGGCGCCGCCCCCCCTGCGGCCGCGCATGCTGTCGCTGCTGGGCCCCTGGCGTGATGCCAACGAATTCTGGGTGTTCCTGGGGGTCGGGCTGTTTGCGGTGGCCTTCCCCTATGCCTGGCCGCAGACCCTGGGGCGCTTGTACTTGCCGCTGTCGCTGCTGGCGCTGGGCACGATGCTGCGCTCGGTGTGCTTCGAATGGCGCCTGCGGGCGCCGCCCGAGCATCAGGGCCGTTGGCAGTTCGGCTTTGGCGCGGGGGCCGTGCTGGTTGCTTTTTCCCATGGCTACATCCTGGCGCGGGTGGCGGTGGCCTACCAGCCCGGGGGGGGCAACACCGGCTTCGCGGTGCTGATGGGCGGCTGCGCCGTGGCGGTCTACAGCTTGTTGGGCGCCGCCTGGCTGATGATGCGCGAGGCGGGTGAATTGCGCGTGCGCGCGGTGGGCTGGGCGCGCCGCACTCTGCGCTGGAGCGCCGTGGGCGCCATCGGCGTGTCGGTGGTGCTGGACTTTTCCAATGCCGGGGTATTCCTGAAGTGGGGCGATGGTTCGCACTGGCTGGCGGTGGGGCTGGTCTGGGGCGCTTTGCTGACGTGCTTCGTCCTGACGGAAATGACGCTGCAGCGCATGATCAGCCACAGCTATCGTGCCTCGGCCCTGCCGTACGCCCTGGTGCTGGTGATCGTCCTGACCGTGCTGGGCGGCCTGGCCTACAGTTTCTTTCCCTATCTGGTGCTGGATGAGATCACGCTGTGGGACGCCGCCGCGCCGGTGGCGACCCTGCGGCTGGCCCTGTCGGCCGTCGTGATTGCGCTGCCGGTGGCGCTGATCTTCAACCTCTGGGTGTACTGGCGCATGCTGGGCCGGTCGCGGCCGCCCAGTCTGCCGGATTTCAGGCGGTAGGGCCGGGTTCGGGGCGCGCATGCGGGGACCTGACCTGCACCTTCGAGCCGATGGCGCGGTCGCCATGCTGTGCTGGGCGGCCCTGGCCGGCGTCGGCGGTGCGATGGTGACCATTGCTTTTCATGCCGGCATCCATGGAGTCCAGTGGCTGTTCGCCGGACATTCGGGGGCCATCACCCAGGTGATGCGTGATCTGCCCTGGTGGCTGCGCCTGCTGGCGCCCGCGGTCGGCGGCCTGTGCGCCGGAGGGCTGCTGGTCGCGGCCCGGCGCGTGTCGCGCGACACACATTCCGACTATATGGAGGCCGTGGCCATCGGCGATGGGCGCATGTCCGTGCGTCAGGGCCTGCTGCGCTCCCTGTCCTCGCTGTGCACGGTCGCCACGGGTGGCTCCATCGGTCGCGAGGGCGCCATGGTGCACCTGGCCGCCCTGTGGGCGTCGGTGTTGGGGCGGCTGTTGCGCTCGGGCACTGCACATTTGCGCCTGCTGGTAGCTTGCGGGGCGGCGGCCGGGGTTTCGGCCGCCTATGGCGCGCCCATTGCCGGTGCCGTGTTCGTGGGCGAAATCATCCTCGGTTCCATGTCCTTCCAGAATTTCGGCCCGTTGCTGGTTGCGGCTGCCGTGTCGAATCTGCTCATGCGCTTGAGCGGCCACTATGTGGCGCTGTACGCCATGCCCGGCCTGGAGGCGGTGCCGGCGAACCTGCTGCTGCCCAGTCTGGCCCTGGGCGTCCTGGCCGGGGTGGGGGCACCGCAGTTTTTGCGCTGCATCCACGGGGTGAAATCGCTGTTCGGCCGCACCGGCCTGCCGTTGCCCCTGAGCCTGGCTTTAGGCGGCTTGCTGTTGGGGGGCGTGCTGATCGGCATGCCGCAGATGGCGGGCAATGGCTATAGCGTGGTCGTGTCCTTGCTGCACCAGCCTCAGGCCTGGCAGATGGTGCTGTGGATCTTGCTGTGCAAGGTGCTGGCGACGGCGCTGACGGCAGGATCGGGCGCCGTGGGCGGGGTGTTCACGCCGACGCTGTTCGTCGGCGCGGCGTTGGGCACGCTGTTCGCCCAGGGCCTGGGGGCCGTCTGGCCCGAGCTGGCGAGCCATGGCACAGTCCTGACCCTGGTGGGCATGGGGGCCTTTCTGGCGGCAGCGACCAGTGCGCCTTTCATGGCGATCCTGATGATCTTCGAGATGACGCTCAGCTACCAGATGGTGCTGCCGCTGGTGCTGGCCTGCGTGGCCGCGTATTTCGTGTCGCGCGGCCTGGCCCAGGCGGTGATGTATCAGGTCACCCTGCACCACGAGGACAACCAGGCGCTGCGCCAGCGACTGCGTGATGCCCGGCTGGACAGCCTGATGCGTCCGGCGGAAACCGTGATCCGTACGGATGCGCCGGTGCGCCGCGCGCAGGAAATGTTCCTGGACTACCCGGTGAAGTATCTGTACGTGACCGATGCCGAGGATGTCTGGCAGGGAGTGATCGCCCAGCAGGATCTGACCCGCATGATGCTGGGCGAGATCGACGTGCAGTCCAAGACCTGCGGCGAGGTGCTGCGGCTGGACTTCGTCAAGCCCTTGTATCCCGACCTGAGTCTGGACGAGGCGCAGGCCCAGTTCAGCGCTTTTCAAGGGGAACGGCTGCCGGTGGTCAGCCGCGACCGGCCCGCCCGGCTGCTGGGGGTGGTGTACAAGTCCGATCTGCTGGAGCGCTATTCGCAGTTGAAGCGGGCACTGGATGGCGATGCCGATTTCGTGCTGTCGCCGCGCAGGGGGCGTCCGTGATGGCATAATCCCGGTACAGTCCCGATACTGGATATCAACACAGTCTTTTCATGGTCATTCAAGCAGATTCCCTCTCGGCCCGCCCGCCCGAACCCCGTCTGGTGACCCCTGACGTGGCCTCGCGCGCCGAAGACTCGGTCGAACGCGCCCTGCGGCCCAAGTCCCTGGGGGACTACGTCGGCCAGAAACGGGTACGCGAACAACTGGACATCTTCATCGCAGCGGCCCGCCAGCGCGGCGAATCGCTGGACCACGTGCTGCTGTTCGGCCCGCCGGGCCTGGGCAAGACGACCCTGGCGCACATCGTGGCCCATGAAATGGGCGTGCAGTTGCGCCAGACCTCCGGCCCGGTGCTGGAACGCCCGGGCGATCTGGCCGCCATGCTGACCAATCTGGAACGCAACGACGTCCTGTTCATCGACGAGATCCACCGCCTGTCTCCAGTGGTCGAGGAAATCCTGTATCCCGCGCTGGAAGACTTCCAGATCGACATCCTGATCGGCGAAGGCCCTGCTGCCCGCAGCGTCAAGATCGACCTGCAGCCCTTCACCCTGGTCGGGGCGACTACGCGCGCCGGCATGCTGACCAACCCGCTGCGCGATCGCTTCGGCATCGTCTCGCGGCTGGAATTCTATTCGGCTGACGAACTGGCCCACATCGTGCAGCGCAGTGCCGGCTTGCTGGGCGTGGATGCCACCGAGGACGGCGCCACCGAAATCGCCCGCCGCTCACGCGGTACGCCACGCATCGCCAACCGCCTGCTGCGCCGGGTGCGCGACTACGCCGACGTGCGCGCGGGTGGACGCATCGACACCGCCACCGCCCAGGCGGCGCTGGCCATGCTGGAGGTCGACCCCCAGGGCCTGGACCTGATGGACCGCAAATTGCTCGAAGCCATCGTGCACAAGTTCGATGGCGGCCCTGTCGGGGTGGACAGCCTGGCCGCCGCCATCGGCGAGGAACGCGACACCATCGAGGACGTCATCGAACCCTATCTGATCCAGCACGGCTACCTGCAGCGCACCCCGCGCGGCCGCATGGCCACGCGCCGCTGCTGGGAACACCTGGGCCTGAAGGCTCCCGCCGCCGGAGGCGGGGGGGAGTTGTTTTAGTGTTTGACCTCCAGCCCCGCAGGGGCGGATCAAAGAGGGCCGCCTAGAACTCCAGCGCCTCGAAACGGACGGCCTTCAGGCGGTCTTTTTCGAACTGGAACAGGGGCATGACGGCGCCGTTGGCGTCGCCGCACAGGGGGATGACCAGTTGCGGGGCGGTCTTGACCGAGCCGCCGTCGGTGTCGTCGGGGTCATAGGGTGTGCCGTAGCGCCGCAATGCCGCCACGGTTTCGGTCCGGGATGCGCCGATCTTTAAGCCCGCAGGCAGATAGTGGATCGGATCGGCTGCTTTGGCCAGGAAGGCCATGTCGCCGAACAGGGGGACGTCTTTCAGGGGCATGCAGGTGTCCAGGTTTTGCAGCGCCCCCAAGGAAAAACTGTATAGAACAGCGCGATCGGCCGGCGGGGGATCGTCCGGCTGGTTTTCGGGGGCCAGCGCGTCGGGCAGGGTGCCGTGGTAGCGCAGCACCAGCCCGCCGTCGTTGAGGTACAGCCCGTGGTCCTTTGGATTGTCGCTTTTCGGGACGGCCCCGTCGCTGGTGCCCAGGTCGATCAGGGTCGGCTCGTCCTGGTTGAAGTCGGCGAGCAGGTAGCCGATCACACCGTACTGGGGCGGCTGCAGGTAGCGTTCCAGCACGATGTAGCCGCCGCGCTGGCCCGCCACCGACGGGCAGCCCAGGTTGCGGTCGATGATGCCGTCCTTCAGCAAGTCGGTTTCTTCGGGATCGCCCGGGCCCCGGGGTTGGCGGTACAGCTCCTGGCCGTTCAGCCGCAGCACTTGGCGGTTGTCGGTTTCCATGCTGTTTTCGCACTCGAACACGCCTTTCGGGGTGTCGACGCGCATGGATTCGGCCATCACGGGGCCGGGCAGGGCGGCGAACCAGCCGGCGGCCAGCAGGGCCGCCAGTGTGGGGCGCAGTCGTTGACATGACGACGGGCCGGCTTCGCAAGCCACGTCCAGAAGACGATCACAGTTCATTCAGGATATCCTGCTTGCGGGATTCATAGTCCTGCGCGCTGATCAGGCCCTGATCGCGCAGCGCTTTCAATTGTTTCAGACGGGAGGCGACGTCCCCTCCCGATAGCGTTTCGCCTGACGACGTGGTGGTGAAGCTGCGCAGGTTGAAGGTCACGGGTGAGCCGGTGCCTTTTTTCATCTTTTGAGTAAAGGCGGCGATGAGATCGTCTGCCGAAACGCGTCCTCCAAATCCTGAACTGATCCCTGCGGCAAGGCCTTCGTTCGGATTCTCGTCCTGCTGACGTTTGGAACGCAGATTCAGCAACGTCAGCAGAACCCAGGCGCCCGCGCCGTAGATCAGGGTGGAGACGCCGATGGCCCGGAGCGAGACTTCCTCGACGCGGCCTTCGCGTTCGCAGCGCATCGTATAGGCCGTTCCGCGTTGTCCTGGTCTGTAGGAATAGTTCTGGGATGAAATGTCCATGTCGCCGTCGCACAGCACCGAGGCTGCCACGGTCAGCAGCGGCGGATGCAGCGCCCCGCCGGCCGTGGCGATCATCAGGCCGATGAAGAGACTGACGGGGATCCGGAACCATTGGCTGCCCAGCAGTCGGGACAGAAACTGGTTGCGGATGGACAAGACCGCCGACAGGCCGGGGATGCGGCGGCGCAGGAAGAAAAGAATCACGACAGGGACGACTAAGGGCAGGGCGATGCTCAGGATCGTGATGCCGGCAAAGATATTGCTTTCGTCGTTCATGGAGCGTACCTTGATCCACCGGAGCTACGGGCCGGTCTGTATCGGCAGTTTAGGCTAGGAACGTGGGCGACGCATCCTTCAAATGAATGAAATCAGGGGCGCTTGCGGGATATTCTGGCCAGCGCGGGTGCGCAGTGCCGGGAACATGTCGTAACCCGTTCGAGTTGTCGGGCTCGTGCGCAGGCACCAACCTACGTGCAGTGCACGCTCTGGCAGCACCACCAGGGTCTGTCCACGCTAATCGCGGATCTGTCCCACGCAGGCCACCACATCGGGGCCGTAGGTTTCCAGCTTGCGCGCGCCCACGCCGCTGACGCCGGCCAGGGCGTCCAGGCTGTCGGGATTGCGCAGGGCGATCTCGCGCAGCGTGGCGTCGTGGAAGATCACGTAGGCGGGCACATTGTGTTCACGCGCGGTGCGCGCGCGCCAGGCGCGCAGGTGCTCGAAGCGCGCCAGGGCATCGGGCGGCAGGGCGTCCAGTTGCGCGGTCGTGGTGGTGCGCTGGCGGCCGGGCTTGGCGCGTTTGACGGCCACGGGTCGCAGCATCAGGGTGCGTTCGCCCTTCAGCACGGCGCGGCTGGCCTCGGTCAGCGCCAGGGTGCCATAGCCTTCCAGGTCCACCGTCAGCAGGCCCAGGGCCAGAGCCTGGCGCAGGATGCCGCGCCAGGCGTCCACTGACAGATTCTCGCCCACACCGAAGACGCTGAGCGTGTCGTGTCCCTGTTGCTTGACGCGATCGGTCATCTGGCCGCGCAGGATGTCGATCAGGTGGCCGCCGCCGAAGCGCTGGCCGCGTTCGCGCATCAGGCGGTAGACCGTGGACAACAGCTTCTGCACCGCCACGGTGCCGTCCCAGGCGGCGGGCGGCTCCAGGCAGGTGTCGCAGTTGCCGCAGGGCTGGATGGTCTGGCCGAAATAGGCCAGCAGGTCCTGGCGCCGGCAGGTGACGGTCTCGCACAGGGCCAGCATGGCGTCCAGTTGGCGCATCTGGCGACGCTGATGCAGGGCGTCGCCGTCCGAATCGTCGATCATGCGCCGCTGCTGCACCACGTCCTGCAGGCCGTAGGCCAGCCAGGCGTCGGCGGGCAGGCCGTCTCGTCCCGCGCGGCCGGTCTCCTGGTAGTAGCCCTCGACGGATTTGGGCAGATCGATGTGGGCGACGAAGCGCACGTCGGGCTTGTTGACCCCCATGCCGAAGGCGATGGTGGCGACCATGACGATGCCGTCTTCGCGCAGGAAGCGCGCCTGGTTGTCGGCGCGGGTGCGGGCGTCCAGGCCGGCGTGGTAGGGCAGGGCGTCGATGCCGTTGCGCGACAGGAATTCCGCCGTCTGCTCGACGCGAGCGCGCGACAGGGCATAGACGATACCGCATTCCCCGGCGTGTTCGGCGCGGATGAAGTCCAGCAACTGGCGTCGGACTTCGTGTTTTTCGATGATGCTGTAGCGGATGTTGGGCCGGTCGAAGCTGGCGACGAACTGAGGGGCGGCGTCCAGCGACAGGCAGGCGACGATGTCGGTGCGCGTGGCGGCCGTGGCGGTGGCGGTCAGGGCGACGCGCGGCACGCCGGGCCAGCGCTCGGCCAGCAGCTTCAGCTCCTGGTATTCGGGGCGGAAGTCGTGGCCCCATTGGGACACGCAGTGGGCCTCGTCGATGGCGAACAGGGCGACGCGTCCGCCGTCCAGCAGATCCAGACAGCGCGGGGTCAGCAGGCGCTCCGGGGCCACGTACAGCAAGTCCAGTTCGCCGCGCACGAAGGCGCGCTCGACCTCGCGGGCCTGGCCGGGTGTCTGCGAAGAATTCAGAAAGGCGGCGCGCACGCCCAGTTCCAGCAGGGCGTCGACCTGGTCCTGCATCAGGGCGATCAGGGGCGATATGACGACGCCCGTGCCCGGGCGCACCAGCGCCGGGATCTGATAGCACAGGGATTTGCCTCCGCCCGTGGGCATCAGCACCAGCGCATCGCCGCCGTCGATGATGTGCTCGATGACGGCCTGCTGTTCCCCGCGGAAGGCGTCGTAGCCGAAGACTTCGCGCAGCGCGTCCAGTGCGGTGGCGTAGCGCGCCGGTTCCGCAGGCGGCGGCGTGCGTCGGCCGCCGTCCGGGAAGTCCATGGGTCGGCCGTCTTCGTCCCAGAAGGGGATCAACTCCTCGTCGTGCATGCCGCCCTAGCCTCGCGCCAGGGCCTTGAGGGCCTGGCGGATGCCTTCGGATACGCTCAGGTCCTCGGGCAGGGAGGTCATGGCGCGGCGGGCCTCGGCGGCGGAATAGCCCAGGGCCTGCAGAGCGTTGAGCACGTCGCCGCCGCTTGCCGCCGACACCGGTGCGCCGTCGGGCCGCGCCAGTCCGGCGACGGCGCCGAGTTTGTCGCGCAGTTCCAGCAGCAGGCGTTCGGCGGTTTTCTTGCCGATGCCGGGCACCTTGACCAGGCGGCCGGATTCCTGGCGTTCGACCGCATCGGCCAGATCCTCCACGCTCAGGCCCGACAGCACGGAGAGGGCCGTGCGTGCGCCGATGCCGCTGACCTTGATCAGCGCCCGGAAGGCCGCGCGTTCGGCCGGCGTGGCAAAGCCGTACAGCACGTGGGCGTCCTCGCGGATCGCCAGATGGGTTTGCAAGGTCACGGTCTGGCCCACGGGGGGCAGCTTGTAGAGCGTGCTCATGGGCACGTCGATCTCGTAGCCCAGGCCGCCGGCCTGGACGCAGACCGTGGGGGGGGACAGTTCGATCAGGGTGCCGGTGATGCGGCCGATCATGGCGGACTCCGTCGTTCGGGGTGTATGCGGGGCGCGGGGTGCAGGAGGGTGCTGATGTCCATCAGGACACCAGGCGGCCGGTGCGCAGGCGCCGCCGGCCCATGGTCAGGGTTTCGGGCGCCAGCGCCTGCAGCCGTCCGGCCAGCGGCGCGCAGTGAGCGTGGCAGATGGCGCAGGCCAGGGCGTCGGCGGCGTCGGGGGCGGGTTCGCCGTCCAGCGACAGCAGGTGGCGCACCATGGTCTGGATCTGTTCCTTGCTGGCGCGGCCGGTGCCGACCACGGCCTTCTTGATCTGCAGCGCGGTGTACTCCTCGACGTCCAGGCCGCAGTCGGCCAGGGCGCACAGGGCGGCGCCGCGCGCCTGGCCCAGCAGCAGGGTCGAGGCCGGGTTGGCGTTCAGAAAGACTTTTTCCATCGCCGCCTGGTCGGGCCGGGCGTCGCGGGCGACTTCGCGCAGATTGTCCAGGATGACCTTGAGGCGTCCGTGCAGGGGCAGGGTGGGCGGCACGACGATGGTGCCGCTGGCCACATAGCGCAGCCGCGCGCCCTGGGCTTCGATCACGCCGAAGCCCGTGCGCCGCAAGCCCGGATCGACCCCCAGGATGATCATCGATGCCCGGACCTCAGTGGCGGAAGTGGCGAGTGCCGGTAAAGACCATGGCGATGCCGCGTTCATCGGCGGCCGCGATGACCTCGTCGTCGCGGATGCTGCCGCCCGGCTGGATGACGCAAGTCGCGCCCGCGTCGGCCACCACGTCCAGGCCATCGCGGAACGGGAAGAAGGCGTCCGAAGCCACCGCCGAACCCGTCAGCGTCAGCCCGGCCTTCTCGGCCTTGATCGAGGCGATGCGGGCCGAGTCGATACGGCTCATCTGGCCGGCGCCCACGCCCAGGGTCATGCCCTGGCCGCAGAAGACGATGGCGTTGGATTTGACGTACTGGGCGACGTTCCAGGCAAACAGCAGGTCGCGCATCTGTTCGGCGGTGGGCGCCAGACGGGTGACGACGCGCACGTCGGCTTCGGTGGCCGACAGATTGTCCGGGTCCTGGACCAGCCAGCCGCCGCCGACGCGCTTGACGTCGTAGGGGTTGTGGGTCGTGCCCAGGGGGACTTCCAGCACGCGCACGTTCTTCTTCGCAGCCAGCAGGGCCAGAGCGGCGCCGGTGTAGGCCGGGGCGATCAGGACTTCCAGGAATTGTTCCGAGACGGCCTGTGCGGCGGTCTCGTCCACCGTGGTGTTGAAGGCGATGATGCCGCCGAAGGCCGAGGTCGGGTCGGTCTTGAAGGCCTGCTGGTAGGCCGCCAGGGCGTTGGCGCCCAGGGCCACGCCGCAGGGGTTGGCGTGCTTGACGATGACGCAGGCGCCGGTCTGGAAGCTGCGCACGCATTCCCAGGCGGCATCCGCGTCGGCGATGTTGTTGTAGGACAGTTCCTTGCCCTGGATCTGGCGGTAGCCGGCCAGCAGGCCTTCGCCCACCTGGGCGTCACGGTAGAAGGCGGCACCCTGGTGTGGGTTTTCGCCATAGCGCAGGGCCTGCTCGCGGCGCATCTGCACGGTCAGCACGCGCGGCCAGGTTTCGCGTTCAGGGACTTGGGCGGGTTCGGGTTCGCGCGCCGCCAGGCTGCTGAGGTAGGCGGCGATGGCGCCGTCGTAGGCAGCGGTGTGTGCGTAGACCTTGGCGGCCAGTTCCAGGCGCAGACCGTAGGAAGGCTGGCGGGCAGGGCTGTCCAGGTCGGCCAGCACGCGCGGATAGTCGGCCGGGTCGATCACCACGGTGACGCCGCCGCCGGCCGGGGAGCCGTGGTTCTTGGCCGCCGAGCGCAGCATGGCCGGGCCGCCGATGTCGATGTTTTCGATGGCATCGGCCAGAATGCAGTCCGGCCTGGCGACGGTCTGCTGGAAGGGATACAGATTGACCACCAGCAGGTCGATCGGGGGGATGTTCTGTTCTTTCAGCGTTTGCAGGTGCGCGGGATCGTCGCGACGCGCCAGCAGGCCGCCGTGGATGCGCGGATGCAGGGTCTTGACCCGGCCGTCCAGGATTTCCGGCGAGCCGGTGTGGGCGGCGACCTCGGTGACTTGCAGGCCGGCGTCGGCCAGCAGGCGGGCGGTGCCGCCGGTGGACAGGAGGGCGACCCCGCGTTGGGCGAGGGCCTGGGCGAATTCGACGATGCCCGATTTATCGGACACGGAGATCAGGGCGGTCTGGATGGTCATGTTGGCGGCGGGAAGGAAAAGAAAAACGGGCGGCGTTCAGGCCTGGATCTGATGCGTCTGCAGTTTTTTGCGCAGGGTGCCGCGCGTGATGCCGAGCATGTCGGCCGCGCGTGTCTGGTTGCCCCCGGTGCGCTCCAGCGCGACTTGCAGGACGGTGCGCTCGACGCACAGGCCGACCATGGACAACATGTCGTGCGGAGAGGAGTCGCCCAGATCTTCGAAATAGCGTTCGAGCTGTTCGCGGACGGCATGTTCCAGGGGGGTGGTGGTGCTCATGTCGGGTCGTCGGGAAATCAGGAAAGTCAGTGATGGGAAGGCGCGGGTTCGAGGGCGGCATCGGCGGGCCGCTCGTCGAACCAGCGCCGCAGGGCGTCGGACTGCAGCGCCGTGCTGTCCAGTGTCATGATGCGCGGCAATAGCGTGTCCGCGCCTGGCAAGTCGGCCAGATACCAGCCGATGTGCTTGCGGGCGCTGCGCACGCCGGTGTGTTCGCCGTAGAAGGCGTAGTGGTCGTCCAGGTGGCCCAACAGATGTTCGCGCAGTTCGCCGTAGGTGGGCGGCGGCAGATGGGTGCCGTGCGCCAGGTAATGGGCGATCTCGCGGAATATCCAGGGCCGCCCCTGGGCGGCGCGGCCGACCATGATGGCGTCGGCTCCAGTGTAATCCAGGACGCGGCGGGCTTTCTCCGGCGAGTCGATGTCGCCGTTGGCGATCAGTGGAATGCGGATTTCCCGGCGGACCTCGCGCAGGGTGTCGTATTCGGCTTCCCCTGTGTACAGGTCGCAGCGGGTGCGCCCGTGCAGGGTCAGGGCGGCGATGCCGCAGTCTTCGGCCAGGCGGGCGATGCGTACGGCGTTGCGGCTGTCGCGGTCCCAGCCTGTGCGGGTCTTCAAGGTGACCGGCACACCCAGCGGGGCACAGGCGGACACCACGCGGTCCAGGATGCGGGCCACCAGGTCCTCGTCGCGCAGCAGCGCCGACCCGGAGGCCACGTTGCAGACCTTTTTCACGGGACAGCCCATATTGATGTCGATGATGCGCGCGCCCTTGCGGACGTTGAACACGGCGGCTTCGGCCAGCATGTCGGGATCGGCGCCGGCGATCTGCACCGCCACGGGATCGGGTTCGCCGTCGTGATTCAGGCGGCGCGCGGTCTTGACGCTGTCCCACAGACGTGGGTTGCTGGCCGCCATTTCCGATACGGCATAGGCCGCCCCCAGTGCCTTGCACAGGCGCCGGTAGGGGCGGTCGGTGACCCCCGCCATGGGGGCCACGCAGACAGGGTGGGGCAGGGTCCAGGGTCCGATGCGCATGACGGGCATTGTAGGCGGTCCGGTGCGGGCACTTGCGCGGCGCGTATCTACAGGCGCTGGCCTTGCAGCAGGTGGCGGGCCAGAGGTTTGCGCAGTGCCGGCAGCAGGTCCAGGGCGGCCAGTCCCAGGCCGCAGGCGTGGCGCAGCAGCGGGTTGGCCGTGGCGAAGAGGCGCGGCAGGGTGTCGGTGACGCTCAGGGTCAGCGCGCGGTCCACGCGGCGTTGCCGGGCATGGCGTTCCAGCAGGGGCTGGACCGAGACGTCCGGCGCCGCCAGCCAGGGACGCAGCGCCTGGGCCAGTTGGCCCGCGTCGCGCAGGCCCAGGTTCAGGCCCTGGCCGGCGACCGGGTGCAGGGTCTGGGCGGCGTTGCCCACCGCCACCAGGCCCTGGCCCAGCAGGCTGGGACCGGCGTGCAGGGACAGGGGGAAGGCATGGGCCTCACCCACTCGCTGCAGACGGCCCAGGCGCTGACCAAAGGCCACCTGCAGCGCCGCGTCGAACTCGGTGTCCGGGAGCGCCCGCAGGGCCTGGGCGCGTCCAGGCGGCACGCACCAGACCAGGCTGTAGAGGTCGGCGGCGGCCGGATGCGGCAGCAAGGCCAGCGGTCCGGTGCGGGTGAAGCGTTCAAAGGCGCGGCCCGGCACCGGGGCGTCGGCCCGGACGGTTGCCAGCACGGCGTGCTGATCGTATTCGCGGTGCACGCCCTGGGGGCGGGCGCCGTCGGACAACAGCGCCAGGCGGGCGCTGCGCGGCCCGTCGGCCAGTTGCAGTTGTACCGGCAAACCCGCCAGGGGGCGCGGCGGCCGTTCCGTCACCCGGGTGACGCCCGCGCGACGCACGGCCGCAGAGAGCGTGTCGAGCAGGTCGTCATAGGCCACCACACAGCCCAGCCGGGGTACGTCCAGTTCGGCCTGATCGATCAGCGTACGGCCCAGGTGTCCGGCCTGGGACACGTGCACGGTCAGAATGTCGGCGGCGCGTTCCGGCCAGGCGCCCAGGGTCTCCAGGAAACGGCGGCTGCCATGGTTCAGCGCCAGGGCGCGCGGGTCGATGGTCTGGCCGGTCGGACGCGGCTCCGGCTCCGGCCCCATCAGGGCGATGCGCGCGGGGTCCGGGGCAGCGTCCGCCAGGCACAGGGCCAGGGCGCAGCCGACCGGGCCGGAGCCCAGAATGGCGATGTCGTAGGTCGGAGAGGCCATGGTGTGTCGAAAGAGGCGAAAACGACCATTTTAGAATGCTTTAAACTGGGAATCTCCCGAGCACGCCGCCGTGTCGCATGCATGCGCGTGGCTGACTCGGCGCCCCCGATCGTTTCATTCTGGATGTCATGGACGTACTCGCCTGGCTGCAGCCTTGGGAATTCTCGCCCGCTCTGGTGCTGGCCTTCGTGGTCTCAGCGTGGCTGTTCCTGCGCGGGCGCCGCGTCCATCGCGTCGGGGCCGTACGCCAGTCCCTGTTCTGGATCGGCTGGGTCATGCTGTACCTGTCCATGCACACGCAACTGGATTACTACGCCGAGCGCATGTTCTTCATCCACCGTCTGCAGCACCTGGTCCTGCACCACCTGGGGCCGCTGCTGATCATGGGTGCCTACCCCGGCCAGGTCCTGCGGGCCGGCCTGCCCCTGGTCTGGCGGACGTGGCTGGCGGCGGCGCGCCGGTCGTCCGGCTTCGTCCGCGGCCTGGAGTACCTGGCGACGCACCGTTTTCTGGTCCCCCTGCTGTTCCTGCTGATGGTGCTGGTCTGGCTGGAGCCGACCGTGCAGTTCTATTCCATGCTGGATTGGCGGCTGTACCGGCTCATGAACTGGGCGGTGGTGATCACCGGCTTCATGTACTGGAACCTGATCCTGGATCGGCGGCCCCGCCCGCCGGCTGCGATGTCGCCCGGTGGTCGGGTGCTGTCGCCCATTTTCACCATGGCGCCGCAGATGGTCGCCGGGGCCGTCATCGTCTTTTCCGAATATGACATCTACCCGGTGTTCGATCTGTGCGGCCGTGCGCTGCCCGGTTTCAGCGCGCTGGACGATCAGATCATCGGCGGACTGATCATGTGGGTGCCGGCGGGCCTGATCGAGACCTTCGGGCTGCTGGTGGCGCTGGGCACACTGATGCGCCTGTCGGCCCGCAACCGCCTGCCGCAGCCCAAGCGGCGCCCGGCTGGTCGGCCCGTGCGCGCGGCCTGAACGGTTCGCCGTCGTGAACAAAGGATTTGCCATGAAGACCTGGATGCGGCGCGCGGGCGCGGGCCTGAGCCTGGCCGGCGCTCTGGCGGCCGGCGTGCCGCCCGCCTGGGGCCAGCCCATGGGCCTGCCCTCGATGGGGGCAGCCTCGTCGGCGGAACTGTCCCCGGCGGTGGAACGTACCCTGGGCCAGGCCATCATGGAACAAGGCCGCCAGGATCCCACCTACATCGGCGACCTGGACGTGAATCAGTACCTGACCGTGCTCGGTCGGCGGCTGGCCGCCCATGCGCCGCAGGCTCTGGTTCAGGAGATCACCGTGTTCGCCGTGCGCGATCCCTCGATCAACGCCTTCGCACTGCCGGGTGGCTACATCGGCGTGAACAGCGGCCTGGTGGTCGGCGCGCAGAGCGAATCCGAACTGGCCGGCGTGCTGGCCCACGAAATCGGCCACGTCATGCAGCGCCACATCGCCCGGGGCATCGCTCAGCAATCCCAGGGCACGGGCATCATGGTGGCCAGCCTGATCGGTGCCCTGCTGGCAGCGCTGGCCGGGCAGGGCGACCTCGCCATGGGCGTGGCCACCTTCGGCCAGGCGGCTGCCATCGACCAGCAGCTCGGTTTTTCCCGGGGCGCCGAGCAGGAAGCCGACCGGGCCGGGCTGCAGATGATGCGCCAGGCGGGCTTCGACCCCCAGGGCATGCTGGACATGTTCCGCCGTCTGATGAACGCCTCGCGCCTGAACGAAGGCACGGGTGGTGGTTACGCCTCGACTCACCCGCTGTCCATCCAGCGTCTGTCGGACCTGGAAAACCGGATCGAAGGTCATTCCGCTGCGGCAGTGAAGGCTGATCCCGAATTCTGGTTCGTGCGCGCGCGCCTGGCCCTGATCCAGGCACGTGACCATGCCGACCAGCAGCGTCTGCGGCAGACCTTGAGCGGCGAGGCGCGCGATCTGCAGGGCGCTCGCCAGGCGGCCGCGCTGTTCGGTCTGGCCGCGCTGGACAAGGCGGCGGGCAATCTGGCCGGCGCGCGTTCGCAACTGGACCAGGCGCAGTCCGTGCAGGCAGCGCCGCAATTGGACATGCTGGCGATCCAGCTGGCCGGCGCCCAGAGCCCCGCCGCCGCTGTGGACGTTTCGGCAGCGGCCTGGAAGCGCTGGCCCCGCAGTCAGGGCGTGGCCGACGGGCGCGCCCGTGCCCTGCAGAAGGCAGGTCAGAACGAGGCCGCCGCCACGTTCCTCCAGGCCGTCGTCAAACAATGGCCGGACACGCCGGAATTCCAGAAACTGCTGGCGACCAGCTTGCAGCGCCTGGGGCGCGAAATCGAGGCCCACGAAGCCATGGCAAGCTATTTCGAGCAGACCGGCGCCTTGCCCACGGCGGTCGAACATCTGCAGCAGGCGCGCAGCCAGTCCAAGGATTTCTACGTCCAGTCGCGGCTGGACATGCGTATCCGCGCCCTGCGTGAACGCCTGGACAATCAGCGCGCGCTGCTGGAACCGTTCAAGAAATGATGCGCGCCGGCCGGGCCGCCTGATGCGGTCGGGCGTTCTCCGGCGCGCCGGGGGCGGGAATCAGGTGCCGGTCTCGAAAAACCGCAGCAGCCGTGCCGGCAGCCAGTGCAGGCTGCCCGGGAACATGCCGGTGACGAAGCCCGCGTGGCCGCCCTGGGCCGGCTGGTGCAGCAACACGTCGTCGGCCGCGTCCCGCGAACCGGGCAGCGAGGCTTCGGGCACGAAGGGATCGTTGCGGGCGTTCAGGATCAGGACCGGCGTGCGGATCGACGGCAGCAGCGGCAGGCTGGCTGCGCGGGTCCAGTAGTCCAGCGCGTTGCGGTAGCCGTGCATGGGGGCGGTGTACAGGTCGTCGAATTCACGCAGACTGCGCATGCTTTGGGTGCGCGACACATCCACCGAGCCGGGGAATTCGCGTGCCTTGTCGAAGATCTTGCGGCGGATGCTGTGCAGAAAGTAGCGGGAATACATCTGCCGTCCCCAGGCCGTGTCCGAGAGACGCCGGCCGCAGGCGGCCAGGTCCATCGGCACGGAGAGTCCCGCAGCCGCTCGCAGACCGTGCGGGGCGCCGCCCGCTTCGCCCAGCAGCTTCAGCAGGGCATTGCCGCCCAGCGAGACGCCGGCGGCGTGCAGTCCGGCGCCGGGCAGGCGGGCGCGGACGTGGCTGATGATGAAGTCGATCTCGGCTGAATCGCCGCTGTAATAGGCCCGCGCCATGCGGTTGGGCACGCCCGAGCAGCCGCGAAAGTGCACCGCCGCCACCACCCAGCCGGCCGCGCGAAAATCGTGGGCGATCGCCTGCATGTAGGGGCTCAGGCTGCTGCCCTCCAGGCCGTGGAACAGAATCAGGGCGGGGGCGTCGCCCGCCAGTACGGCCCAATCTGCGTCTTCGATCCAGCGCCGCGCTGCCGTGCCCACCAGGCCCGGTTCGTGCGGCGAGGCCAGGCCGTCGGCACGCTGATTGGGGTTCAGGCCGGGGCCGCACCAGTCCAGGTCGATGAAATCGCCATCCGGTGTATCGACCCGTTCGCGCACGAAGTGCAGGGTGGGGTGCTGGGCGCAGAAGGCCCCATAGAGGGTCTGGGTGTGGCCGCCCGGCAGCCAGACCGGCACGGGACAGGGGCTGGTGTCGATGCGCGCAGTCATGAGGCTTTGATGGGATCAGTGAAGGGTGCGGGACGGATCGGGCCGGTCCAGCCGCTCGGCCTCGCGGGGCGCGGCCGAAGCGTGGTGCACGATCATCCGCCAGCCCTCAGGGCCTTTCTGGTAGATGTTGGTGGTGTAGAAGCTCAGGGTGTCCTTGCCGCGCGGGGTATCCACCATGATCTGCTCGATCAGTGTGTGGACTGTGGTCATCACCCCGTTCATGGCCTTGACCTGAGCCGGGAAGGCGCTGAGCGGACCGTTGCTGAAGATTCGTTCCCAGGCTTCCCGGAGGGCCCGGGGGCCGAGGGTGCGCAGGCCTCCGGGATGAATGCAGACCACGTCTTCGTCGTCGCTCCAGACGCGCATCATCAGGGCGGCATCGCCCTGGCGCATGGCTTCGTAGAAGGCGTATTCTGCTTCTTCAGGCGTGGGGAACATGGGCGGCAGGCTTAGTGGCTGTGCGCCTTCTCGCCTTCGCGCAGGGCGTAGCGGGTGCCGCAGTACTGGCAGCGGGCCACCTTGTTCTTGACGATCTCGATGTAGATGCGCGGATGCTGGCTCCACAGGGGCGCCTTGGGGCCGGGGCAGTAGACCGGCAGATCGGCGGCGCCGACTTCAACGATGTCCTGGTTGTTGGCGGTTTCGGGCACGCTGCTCATGGTGTTTCCTGGAAAGGGCCGGGCGGCCATGCCGCCCGGGTTGGGGGTTCGGGATGGGGGAGTCAGACTTTCGAGAGCCAGTGGTGGTATTTCGGCGTCTTGCCGGAAACCGCGTCGAAAAAGGCTTTCTGGAGCTGGGTGGTGATCGGGCCGCGCTCGCCGGCGCCGATCTGGCGGCCGTCGATTTCGCGGATCGGGGTGACTTCGGCCGCCGTGCCGGTGAAGAAGGCCTCGTCGGCGATGTACAGGTCGTCGCGCGTCAGCCGGCGCGATTCCACCCGCAGACCCAGATCGGCGGCGATCTGGTGGATGGAAGCCCGGGTGATGCCGGTCAGGGCGCAGGCGATGTCCGGTTCGTAGACCACGCCGTCGCGCACGATGAACAGGTTCTCGCCGGAGCCTTCGGCCACGAAGCCCTGGGTGTCCAGCAGAATGGCCTCGTCGTAGCCGTGATCCAGAGCCTCGGCGTTGGCGAGGATGGAGTTGGCGTAGGTGCTGGCGATCTTGGCGCGCGGCATGGTGACGTTGACGTGCTGTCGCGCAAAAGAAGAAATCTTGACGCGGATGCCTTGTTTCAGGGCTTCTTCGCCCAGGTAGGCGCCCCAGGGCCAGGCGGCGATGGCGACGTGCACTGCGGCACCCTTGGGCGAGACGCCCATTTTTTCGGAGCCGTAGAACACCAGCGGCCGGATGTAGCAGGATTCCAGCTCGTTGCGGCGCACGACCTCGATCTGGGCCTCGGAGATCGCCTCGCGCGAGAAGGGGATCTTCATCTGGTAGATGTGCGCCGAGTTGAACAGGCGCTTGGTGTGGTCTTCCAGGCGGAAGATCGCCGTGCCGTGGTCGGTGCGGTAGGCGCGGACGCCTTCGAAGACGGACAGGCCGTAGTGCAGCGAATGCGTCAGCACGTGCGTGGTCGCATCGCGCCACGGCACCAGCTTGCCGTCGTACCAGATCACACCGTCTCGATCAGACATGGACATCGCCGTCTCCTGGAAATTATCAGGGATACATTGTACCAATTGCCCGGTCTGCGAAGATGCACGTTAAAATAAGAGGTTCATGAACGCGTGGGGCCGGATTTCCGGGTGCCTGCGCACCTTATCCGACGAATGACCGACTCCATCTCTCAAGACACCTCCGCCCCCGAGGCGCCCGTTCCGTTTGCCCAATTTGGCCTGCACCCCGGCATCATGCAGGCTATCGAGGCCACCGGCTACGTATCCGCCACCCCGATCCAGGCCAAGGCCATCCCCATCGCCATCTCCGGACATGACGTCATGGGCGCCGCCCAGACGGGTACGGGCAAGACCGCCGCTTTCTCGCTGCCGATTTTGCATCGGCTGATGCCGTTCGCCAACAGCAGTGCCTCGCCCGCGCGGCACCCCGTGCGCGCCCTGATCCTGACGCCGACGCGCGAACTGGCTGACCAGGTGCATGCCAACGTCGCCCAGTACAGCCGTTTCGTGCCTCTGCGTACGGCGGTGGTGTTCGGCGGGGTCGATATCCGCCCGCAGCGCGATCTGCTGCGCCAGGGCTGCGAAATCCTGATCGCCACCCCGGGCCGCTTGCTCGACCACGTTGAACAGCGCAACGTCAATCTCAGCCAGGTCGGCATCCTGGTGCTGGACGAAGCCGACCGCATGCTGGACATGGGCTTTCTGCCTGATCTGGACCGCATCATGCGGCTGCTGCCGCCGGGCCGCCAGGGCCTGTTGTTTTCCGCCACCTTCAGCCCGGAAATCCGCAAGCTCGGCCGCACGTTTCTGCGCACCCCGGTCGAAGTCGAGGTCGCGCGCCCCAATGCCACGGCCGACACCGTCACCCAGATCGCCTATCCCCTCGAAGGCGAAGCTAAGCGCCGCGCGGTCGTGCATCTGGTCAAGTCCCGCCAGCTCAATCAGGTCATCGTGTTCTCCAACACCAAGATCGGTTGCAGTCGTCTGGCCCGCCAGCTCGAACAAGACGGCGTGCGCGCCGAGTCGATCCATGGCAACAAGACCCAGATCGAACGCATGAAGGCGCTGGACGCCTTCAAGGCCGGCACGTTGGAAGTCCTGGTGGCCACCGATGTGGCCGCGCGCGGTCTGGACGTGGCCGGCGTGCCCTGCGTCATCAACTACGACCTGCCGCGCAACGCCGAAGACTACGTCCACCGCATCGGCCGCACCGGCCGTGCAGGGGCCTCGGGCGAGGCCATCGCCTTGTTCGCGCCCGACGAAGAGCGCTATCTGCTGGACATCGAAAAACTCATCAAGACCACGATCCCGCGCGGCGAGCTCGAATTGCCGCGCACGATGGACCGCCGCCGTCCGGTGGGCGGGGCGCATCGCGGCGGTTCAGGTTCAGTCTGGCGCGCGCCGGAAGCGCCGCTGGATGATTTTTTCTCCAAGCCCTACGAGCCCGCTGCGGCCGCACCGCGCGCCGAACCCGAAGCGCGTCCCACCGTGACACCGGCGCGTCGGCCGGTGGGCGTGTTGCTGGGCGGCGGCAAGCCCGCCTGATTCGGTATTTTCTAGTCTCGCGCCAGCGCGTCCAGGCTGCCGGGGCCGCCCGTCAGCACCGGCAGCTCGGCTGCGCCGTCGATCAGGCGGCGCAATTGCTCGACGCGCGGCTGCAGTGCGCCCCAGTAGCGGGTGCCGTTCCTGTCCTGCACCAGGATCGTCGGAAAGTTCTCGATGTCCTCGTCGCCCAGCCAGTCGGGGCTGTCTTCGACGTCCACCCACAGAAAGGTCCAGTCGGGGTATTCGTCGGCCAGGGCCTCCAGCAGGGGGCGCCAGGCGTCACAGGTGCGGCACCAGGCGGCGCAGTAGCAGGCCACGCGCTGGCCTGAATCCGTCGATAGCCGGTCGCGCAGGGCGTGCGGGTCGGCGTGCGGGTCAAACAATTTCATGCAGACAGACATCCCGTTCTTTGAATAAGATGATTGTATGGGTTCACAAGGATCATTCCGCCGTATGACGCATCAAGACCTCGCCCTGCGCGATCCCCGTTCCTCTCATGGCCTGGCGCTGGTCGGGCAGGCCTTTCGCCGTGCCATCGCCAGCCAGTTCCATCCGCGCATGCTCGCGGCCCTGTTTCTGCCCTTCGTGATCGCCTTCCTGGGGGCGGCGCTGTTGCTGTGGTTCTTCTGGCAGCCGTTGACCGGCTGGCTGGACCAGGAGGCCTCGTCCTGGGGCCTGTTCAACACCATTGACGGCTGGCTCATCGCCATCGGCCTGTTTTCCCTGAAACTGTGGCTGGTGCCGCTGCTGGCGGCGGGCTTGCTGCTGCCCATGGCGGGCATTCTGGGCCTGGTGGTCGCCGCCGTGTTCGTCATGCCCATCGCGCTGCACCACCTGGAACGTCGCGATTATCAGGGGCTGGACCGCCAGGGGCGCAACACCACGGCGCTGGGGCTCTGGAATGCGATCTGGGTCGGGACGCTGTTCTGCCTGGGATGGCTGTTCACCATGCCTTTGTGGCTGATACCGCCCATGGCGCTGGTGCTGCCGGTGTTCTGGTGGGCCTTCGCGCTGAACCGGATGTTGCGCGTGGACGCCATGATCGAGCACGCCAGCGCGGCCGAGCGCCGGCTGCTGTGGCGTCGCCACAATCGTCAGCTCTGGCTGATTGCGGCCTGCCTGGCCGTCGTCAATCTGATCCCGCTGTTCTGGCTGGTGATGCCGGTGTTCTCGGCGCTGGTGTACGCTCACTTCTGTCTGGAATCCATCCGCCGCTTGCGGGCCGAAACCGTCATAGATCTCTGACCAGGAACTCCGATGCCGAAATCCGTTTTCCATGACGCCGGCTCGTCTGCTGCGCAGCCCGCCTGTGACGCGCACGCCTGCCCGATTCCCCAGACACCGCCGCGCGTCCGCCTGATTGCCATCGGCGACGAGATCCTGTCCGGGCGTCGTCAGGACAAGCATTTCTCGCGCCTGATCGAACTGCTGCAGGAACGCGGGATGAGACTGCAGGCCGCCGAATTCATTTCCGACGACGAGGACGACATCGTCGAATGCCTGCGTCGCAGCTTTGCCACGCCGGACCTGGTGTTCTGTTGCGGCGGCATCGGCGCCACGCCCGATGACCGCACCCGGCAGGCCGCTGCGCGTGCCCTGGGTGTGTCGCTGGCGCTGCACCCTGACGCCGAACGCCTCATCGGAGAACGCTGCGCCGAGACGGCCGCCAAGGGCCAGGGCAGCGCCGACATGTCCACCCCTGAAAATCAGCAGCGGCTGCAGATGGGGGTGTTCCCCGCAGGCTCGGAAATCATCCCGAACAGCTACAACAAGATCCCCGGTTTCTTCATCCGCAACCATAGCTTCATGCCCGGTTTTCCGGTGATGGCGCATGCCATGATGGCCTGGACCCTGGATACGCGCTATGCCCGCTGGCATCACGCCGAGTCCCGGGTCGAGCATTCCTTCCTGGTGTTCGGCCTGCCCGAATCGCGCATCACCCCGGCACTGGAATCGCTGGAACTGTGCTGGGCGGGCATCCGTGCCTTCAGCCTGCCCAACGTCGGCGACTCGGGGGGGCATCCACACATCGAACTGGGCGTCAAAGGCGCCCCCGAACCTGCCGCCGAGGCCCTGGCCTGGTTGCGCGCCCAGGTCCTGTCGCTGGGCGGCCGGCTTGATCCTCCGGCCTGAGCCGATATCGCCTGGCAGACGGCTGCCGGGCGGCCGCCCTGGATGGCGTGTTCTTCTACGGAGATCACGCGGGGCAAGCGCCTTGGATGAGCCAGAAAATGCTTGCCATGCGTGACGTTTTTTCATAGTATGGAAAAATGGCGCGCTGCAACAAAAAAACCCATGGCACATCTTCCTCATACCTCCACTCCGTCCAGTGTTTCTGTGCTCACCGCAACCCCTGGCGATCATGGTGCGGTGACGATCCAGGTCCTGGATCGCGCCATGCGCATCCTGGACGTCCTGGCCGGACAGCGCGAACCGGTCACCCTGAAGGACCTGTCGGCCGCCACGGGTCTGCACGCCTCGACGGCGCATCGCATCCTGGCTGACCTGGCCGTGGGTCGCTACGTCGAACGCGTGGACAGCGGCCTGTATCGCCTGGGCATGCGCCTGCTGGAACTGGGCTCGCTGGTCAAGGGGCGGCTGGACGTGCGCGCGGCGGCCATCGGCCCGATGCGCGAACTGCACCGCCAGACCGGCCAGACCGTCAATCTGTCGCTGGTCCAGGGTGACGAGATCGTCTACATCGAGCGCGCCTGGAGCGAACGCTCCGGCATGCAGGTGGTGCGCGCCATCGGTGGCCGGGCACCGCTGCACCTGACCTCCACCGGCAAGCTGTTCCTGTCCGTGTGGGACGCCCGCAGCGTACGCAGCTACGCCATGCGCACGGGGTTGTCCGGCACTACGCGCAACAGCATCACCCAGATCGATCAACTGGAACGCGAACTCGCGCTGGTGCGCCGGCACGGCTATTCGCGTGACAACGAGGAACTGGAACTCGGCGTGCGCTGCATCGCGGCCGGTGTCTACGACGATACCGGGGCGCTGCTGGCCGGGCTGTCCCTGTCGGCCCCCGCCGAACGCATGCGCGACGACTGGATTCCGTTGCTGATGAGCACCAGCGCCCTCATTTCCGAGGCCCTGGGCTACGAGGCGCAACACTGAGTCACATTATTTTGTTGCGTCGCAACAAAATCAATTGACATCCTTGGTGATTCCTTTAAAATTTCATTTGTGCGTTGCAGCAAACGCTGCGATCGAGAAGGTGCCGGGCATTGTGCCTCTGAGGAAACCTTCTACCATTGATAAGGAGTCATCATGAGCGCGAATCAACAATCCCTGCTGGCCACCCAAAAGGCCGTTATCGACAACCTGCTGGCCGTCCAAGGCACGTTCTTCAGCGGCTTTGAAAAGCTGGTCGACCTGAACCTGAAGGCTACCAAGGCTGCTCTGGAAGACGCCGTCCAGAAGTCCCAGGAAGTCACCGAACTGAAGGACGCCCAGGAACTGCTGGCCTTCACCTCTGCCTTCGTGCGTCCGGAACAGGCTGTGGCCTACGGCAAGGACGTCTATGGCATCCTGGCCGGCATCCAGGGCGACCTGAGCAAGCTGGCCGAAGCCCAACTGGCCGAAGGCCAGCAGCAGGTGTCCGACGCCGTCGAACAGTTTGCCCGTAACGCCCCCACCGGTTCCGAGGGTGCCGTGGCGCTGCTGAAGTCCTCGCTGGCCACCGCGAACAACGCCTACGAGTCCGCCTCCAAGGCCGCTCGCCAGGCCGCCAGCGCCGCCGAATCGAACTTCGCCGCCGCGACCAACGCCACGCTGAAGGCCGCCGCCGACGTCGGCAAGGCCACCAAGACCAGCTCGCGCGCTCGCCGCGCCGCCTGATCGGCCCAGCCAGATCACCCGACCGAGGAAACCCCGGTCGGGCGCACGACCCCGGAACGAAAGTCCCGGGGTCGTTTTGCTTTTTGCTTCAAGCAGGGCGGGCCTGCGCAGCGTGGGAGCCCTTTTTGCCGCCGGGCCGTCCCAAGGCAAAAAGCGCCCCCTTTGGGGGATGAGCCCGGACACAAGTCAGTCCCTGCGGACTGAGTTGTGCCTGGCGAATCCGAGCGGCATGTAGGCCGCGAGGTGGGATTTTCCTCGTATACTCGCCCACAGGCGGCCGTCCGGTCGTTTGGCCCGCCCGTGTTTCGATACGGAAAGGTCCCCTGTCGATCATCCCGTTTCGAGGACTCATGGCGATTTCCTCTGCGCGTCGTAGTTTTCTGTGGTGGGGCCTGGCGGCGCTGCTGATTCTGAGCGTGTGGGGCTGGTGGTCCGGCCGCGCCAGGCCGGCAGTCGCTGCGGCCGGCACGGGGACGGCCCCGGTGCTGGTGCATACGACCACCGTGGCCGAACGCGACATGCCCATCCGTCTTCAGGGTTTGGGCGCGGTCCAGGCCTGGGCCAGCGTGACGGTGCGCGCGCGGATCGATGGTCAACTGGAATCGGTGGGCTTTCGCGAAGGCGAGGTGGTGCGCCAGGGGCAGCTCATTGCCCAGCTCGATGACCGCGTCCAGAAGGCTCAGTTGGCTCAGGCCGTCGCCCAGCGGGCACGCGACCAGGCGCAACTGGACAATGCGCGCCAGGACCTGACGCGTTACGTCGAGCTGGCTCGCCACGGCGCCATCGACCGCAAGACTCTCGATACCCAGCGCGCCCAGGTCGCGGTGCTGCAGGCCACGATCCAGGCCGACGAGGCCCAGATCCAGGCTGCGCGTGTCCAGTTGGACTACACCCGCATCACGGCTCCGCTGACGGGGCGCACGGGGACGCTGCGGGTCGATCCAGGCAATCTGGTCCGCGCGACGGATGCCGATGGTCTGGTGCTGATCAATCAGGTCGACCCGATTGCCGTCAGCTTCACCGTGCCGGACACGGCCTTTGCCGAGGTCCAGGCCGCTGTCCACGCGGCCGGCAGACCCGGCCCGGGGCTGGCGGTCGAGGTCTACGGCCGGGGCCAGCCGGAACGGCTGGGCCAGGGTGAACTGGTGTTGGTGGATAACCAGATCGACGCGGCCAGCGGCACGCTGCGCCTGAAGGCGCGACTGGACAATCCCGACATGGCGCTGTGGCCGGGGCAGACCGTGGACGTGCGGCTGATCCTGGGCGATCGGTCGAAGGCCCTGGTCGTGCCCGAGTCTGCCGTGCAGCGCGGTGCCCAGGGGCTGTACGTCTACGTGGTCGGGGACGATGATACGGTGCGCGTGCAGACGGTACGGACCGTCGTGGCCCAGGACGGCCTGATCGTGGTGGCCGAGGGGCTGTCGGCAGGCCAGCGCGTCGTGATCGACGGCCAGTACAAGCTGCGGCCCGGCCTGAAGATCGCCGAGCTGAAAGCGGCCGATCAAGCCGCGCCTGACGGGAAGTCCGCGCCGGGGAACGCTTCGTGAACATTTCCGAACCGTTCATCCGCCGCCCCATCGGGACTTCGCTGCTGGCGATGGCCCTGTTCTTGCTGGGCCTGGCGGTGTTCCCGCTGCTGCCCGTTGCGCCGCTGCCCCAGGTCGATTTTCCCACCATCCAGGTCACTGCCAAGCTGCCCGGCGGCAATCCGGAAACCATGGCCACCAGCGTGGCCCAGCCGCTGGAACGAGAATTTTCCACCATCCCCGGCCTGGTGCAGATGAGTTCCGAAAACGCGCTGGGCTCGTCGCGCATCACGCTGCAGTTCGCGCTGGATCGCAATATCGATGGCGCCGCCCTGGACGTGCAAAGCGCCATCAACGCGGCCTCGCGCCAGTTGCCTTCGAACCTGTCCAGTCCGCCGACCTTTCGCAAGGTCAATCCGGCGGATTTTTCCATCCTGATCCTGTCGGTGCAGTCCGACGTGCTGCCGGTCACCGAGGTCAATGACTTCGCCGACAACATACTGGCTCAGCAGCTTTCGCGGGTCGAGGGCGTGGGCCAGGTGAATATTTTCGGTCAACAGAAGCCGGCCATCCGCATCCAGGTCGATCCGCAGAAGATCGCCGCGCTGGGCCTGGACCTGGAATCGATCCGGGGCGTGATCGCCACCACCACGGTCAATCAGCCCAAGGGCACGATCGATGGCAGTCGCCAGAGCTACACCATCTACACCAACGACCAGATCCTGGATGCGGCCCCCTGGAACGACGTGATCATCGCCTGGCGCAACGGTGCGCCGGTGCGCGTGCGCGACATCGGCATCGCCGTACCGGGTCCGGAGGACATGAAACAGGCCGCCTGGGCCTTCGCCGGCCAGGGCGCGGGGCCGGGGGACGTGGACCGGAACGGGCGTTCCCTGGTGATGGGGATCACCAAGCAGCCCGGGGCCAACGTCATCGACACGGTCGAGCGCGTGCGCGCGGAACTGCCGCGTCTCATGGCGTCCATGCCGGCCAGCATCCAGGTCAGCACCCTGATCGACCGCACCCAGAACATCCGCGCCTCGGTCCACGAGGTCGAGTTCACGCTGCTGCTGTCGATCGTGCTGGTGGTGATGGTGATCTTCATGTTCCTGCGCAATGTGGCGGGCACGCTGATCGCCAGTGTCACGGTGCCCTTGGCGCTGATGGGCACGTTTGCCCTGATGTACGTGGCTGGCTACAGTCTGGACAATCTGTCGCTGATGGCGCTGACGATTTCCGTGGGCTTCATCATCGACGACGCCGTGGTCATGCTGGAAAACATCTGGCGTCACGTGGAAGAAGGCATGAAGCCGATGGAGGCGGCCCTGAAAGGCGCGCGCGAGATCGGCTTTACCATCGTATCGATCTCGGTGTCGCTGATGGCCGTGTTCATCCCCTTGCTGCTGATGGGGGGCATGGTGGGGCGGCTGTTTCGTGAATTTGCCGTGACCGTCACCATGACGGTGGTGATTTCCGTGCTGGTGACGCTCAGCCTGACGCCCATGCTGTGTTCGCGCTACTTGCGCAATCCGCAGCAGGCCTCGCATGGGCGTCTCTACCAGGCCTTCGAGCGCGGTTTCGACCGCATGCTGGCGGTCTACCGCCGGGGCCTGGATCACGCGCTGGACCATCAGTTTGCCACGCTGTGCGTGTTCCTGGCGACGCTGGCCGCGTCCGCCGCGCTGTTCATCGTGATCCCGAAGGGCTTCTTTCCGCAGCAGGACACGGGTGCGATCTTCGGCATCGCCGAGACGTCCCAGGACAGTTCATTCGGGGCCATGAACCAGCGCATGATGGCGCTGGCCGAGGTGCTGCGCCAGGACCCTGACATCGCCGCCTTTGGCATGAGCAGCAATGCGCCGACCTTCAACACCGGGCGTTTCTTCATCAGCCTGAAGCCGCGCGAAGCGGGGCGGCGTGCCAGCGCCGATGACGTCATCCGCCGCCTGCGCCCGCAACTGGAGCACGTGCCCGGTGTACGCCTGTTCATGCAGGCGGGCCAGGACATCAACGTCGGCGGGCGCATGTCGCGCACCCAGTACCAGTACACCCTGACCAGCGCCGACCTGGACGAACTGAACACCTGGGCGCCGCGTCTGCTGGAACGCTTTCGTGGTCTGCCGCAACTGGCCGACCTGGCGACCGACCAGCAGAGCAGCGCCAACACGGCGGTGGTCACGATCGACCGCGCCCGCGCGGCCATGTTCGGCATCTCCCCGGCCCAGATCGACAGCACCATCTACAACGCGCTGGGCCAGCGTCAGGTGGCGCAGTATTCCACCCAGATCAACAGCTATCAGGTCATCCTGGAGATCACTCCGGAACTGCAGGCGGATCCGGACGTGTTCTCGCGCCTGTATATCAAATCACCGCTGACCGGCGAGCAGGTGCCACTGTCCAGCCTGACGCGGGTAGATACCTCGAAGCCGGGCTTTCTGTCGATCAATCACCAGGGCCAGTTCCCGGCGGTGACGATCTCGTTCAACCTGGCGGCGGGTTATTCGCTGGGGCAGGCGGTCGACGCCATCCACGCAGCCCAGGCCACCATGGGCCTGCCGCTGTCGATCCAGGGGGCCTTCCAGGGCACAGCCCAGGTCTTCCAGGAATCCCTGGCGACCCAGCCCTACCTGATCGCTGCCGCGCTGGTGGCCGTGTACATCGTGCTGGGGTTGCTGTACGAAAGCTACATCCACCCCTTGACCATCCTGTCCACGCTGCCGTCAGCGGGCGTGGGGGCGTTGCTGATCCTGATGGGCAGCGGCTTCGATCTCAGTGTGATCGCGATCATCGGCATTCTGCTGCTGATCGGCATCGTCAAGAAGAACGGCATCATGCTGATCGACTTTGCCCTGGTGGCCGAGCGCCAGCAGGGCCTGTCCCCGCGCGAGGCCATCTATCAGGCCTGTCTGCTGCGCTTCCGGCCCATCATGATGACCACGATGTGCGCCCTGCTGGCGGGCCTGCCGCTGATGCTGGGCACCGGCGCGGGGTCCGAACTGCGCCAGCCGCTGGGCTATACGATGGTGGGCGGCCTGATCCTGTCGCAGGCGCTGACCTTGTTCACGACCCCGGTGGTGTACCTGTACCTGGATCGTTTGCATCACCGCTACGTGCGCGGCCGGGCGATGAAGCAGGCGCAACGCTTGCGGCGCGCTCGGGGCGGTCGGGCGGCCGGCTGAGCCGGCCTGGCGGCGGGAGCCGGCGCGGCTATTCGGCTTCCTGAAGCGTCGGGTGCCGTCGCGGACTGTGTGCCGGTTTCAGGCGGTTTCCAGCGCCCGCACGCATTCGGCGACCAGCGCCGGGCCCCGGTAGATCAGCCCGGTGTAGAGCTGTACCGCATCGGCGCCGGCCTGGATTTTTTCCACGGCCTGGCGGCCGGATTCGATGCCGCCCACGCCGATGATCGCCGTGTCCTTGCCCAGGCGTTCGCGCAGGCGGCGGATCACCGCCAGGGACATTGCATGCACGGGCGGGCCGGACAGGCCGCCCGCCTCTTCTTCGTAGGGCAGGCCGCGCACCGCGTCGCGCGACAGCGTGGTGTTGGTGGCGATGATGCCGTCGATGCCATGGCGCGGCGCCAGTTCTGCGACGGCGTCGATTTCTTCGGTTTCCAGGTCGGGGGCGATCTTGATCACCAGCGGCGTACGCCGGCCATGGCGGTCGGCCAGGGCCTCGCGCCGTTCGCGCAGGGCACCCAGCAGCGCGTCGAGTGCGTCGTGGCTTTGCAGGCTGCGCAGATTGCGCGTGTTGGGCGAAGAAATATTGATGGTGACGTAGTCCGCGTGGGGGTAGACGCCGTCCAGGCACTGCAGATAGTCGTCCACGGCGCGCTCGATCGGCGTGTCGGCGTTCTTGCCGATGTTCAGTCCCAGGATGCCGCCCTGGCGGCGCCACTGGCTGCGCTGCACGTTGGCGATGAAGGTGTCCAGGCCGTCATTGTTGAAGCCCATGCGGTTGATCAGGCAGCGCGCGCGCGGCAGGCGGAACATGCGCGGCTTTGGGTTGCCGGGCTGGGCGCGCGGGGTGACGGTGCCGACCTCGATGAAGCCGAAGCCCAGGGCGGCCAGACCGTCGATGCAGGCGCCATTCTTGTCCAGGCCCGCCGCCAGGCCGACCGGGTTGCGCAGCGGCAGGCCCATGACGGTGCGCGGCAGCACCGGTTGGTGCGCGCTCAGCAGCCGCGTCGCGGCGCAGCCCTGGCTGCGTTGCAGCGCGTGCAAGGTCCATTCGTGGGCCTGTTCAGGGTCCATGGAGAACAGGGCGGCGCGTGCCAGCGGATAGGCTTGGAACAACAGGGACATGGGGGCTCGTCGGATGAGGTTGGGAGAGGGCGGGAGCCTGGCGTCAACGACCGGCGGACGGCGGGGGCGTGTCCGGCGGCTCGGTCCAGACGCCGCCGCGCAGGATCTGATGCGGCCTGAAGCGTGATTTGTAAGCCATTTTACGGCTTTCCTCGATCCAGTAGCCCAGGTACAGCCAGTGCAGGCCCAGGCGGGCGGCGTAGTCCATCTGCCAGAGGATGCCATAGGTGCCCAGGCTGCCCGGCCAGTCGGGATCGTAGAAGGTGTAGACGGCCGACAGTCCGTGGTCGACGCGGTCCATGATGGCCACCATGCGCAGCACGCCGTCGGCGTCGTGGAACTCGGCCAGTTCCGAATGGACCCGGCTGGTGAGCAGGAACTGGGTGTACTGAGCCTGATCGTCCTGGTCCATGCCGGCACCTGGATGACGGCGCTTCTGGTAGCGCAGATAGAGGTCGAAATGCCGGACGTCCCAGTGCAGCGGTGCCAGCCGGGCCCTCAGGACGGGCTGCAGACGGCGCCAGAGCTTGCCCTGGGTGCGATCGCGATGGAAGCGCCGGACGTCGACGCGGATGGGGATGCAGGCCTGGCATTGCTCGCAGGCGGGCCGGTAGGTGAACAGGCCACTGCGGCGAAAGCCCTGCTCGATCAGGCGTGCGTAGGCGGATTCGTCCACCAGGTGGGTGGGCGCGGCGACCTGGGAGCGTGCCATGCGACCGGGCAGATAGCTGCATGGGTAGCTGGCGGTGGTGTAGAACTGCAGGCGGCGGAAGATGGATTCGCTGGGATTGCTCATGAAACGGGCCGAAGTGGCGATCGATTCATTGTGGCACCGGCGACGTGGGAAGGCCAGCCGGGGCCGCGCGCCCGCTGAGGAACTGGTTCAGGGGGCAGGTCGGGCTTGCAGACGCCCATCGGCCCTCAGGCGTCCGCGTCCCCAGGCCGGGGCCGGGGTGTCGCGGCCGGCCGCCAGCATGGCCAGAAATTCGGGCCGGGCCACAGGGCGTGCGCCCAGGCTGGCCAGGTGGGGCGTTTCCTGCTGGCAGTCGATCCAGGACACACTCCGCGTGCGCAGGTGGCTGACCAGATAGGCCAGGGCGATCTTGCTGGCGTCGGCGGCCAGGCTGAACATGGATTCGCCGAAGAAACACTGTCCCAGGCTGACGCCGTACAGGCCGCCGGCCAGCCGGCCGCCGATCCAGGTCTCGATGCTATGGACGTAGCCCATGCGGTGCCATGCGGTGTAGACGGCCTGAATGTCCGGCGTGATCCAGGTGCCGTCCCGCCCTTGTGCCGCGCCGGGTGCGAACCAGTCCTGGCCGGTGCGGGCGGCACCCAGGCCGATGCGCGGGGCACCGCGTCGCGCGCAGTGGGCGATCACGTCGGAGAACGCCTGGTTCAGGGTGACGTGCAGGTCGGGCGGCGAGTCCGAGGCGGTCGGGGCGGTGACGGTTTCGGGTGCAGTGTCCCGGTCGAACTGCCGGACGCGCTTGGCCAGTGAACGGCCGAGGTGGAAATCCTCGCAGCGCAGCACCATGCGCGGATCGGGGCTCCACCACAACACCGGCTCGCCGGGGCTGTACCAGGGGAACAGGCCTTTGCGGTAGGCTTCGTAGAGCCGGGCGGGTGACAGATCCAGCCCTGCCGCCGCCAGGCCGCTGGCGGGCACCGGCGCATGGGCCGGGTCGGGCAGGGGATCGCGGTCTTCGACCCAGGCGATCGTCATGGCATCGTCACGGCGTGTGTCCTGCGGCTCAGTCCGGAAAGCGCAGGGTGATGGCGTAGTGGTGGGTGGGGTATTCGCCCCGGGCGCGGTCCTGCAGGTAGTGTTCCAGCGTCGTGCTGACGGTGCGGAAGGCCAGTTCGTCCCAGGGGATCTCGTCCAGATCGAAGAAGGCGGCCTCCAGGGATTCAGGTCCCGGCGCCAGGTCTGGGCCGAGGACGTCGGCCAGGTAGTACAGGTGGACCTGGTTGGCCAGGGGCACGTCGATCACCGTGAGCAGGGAGCGGATCTCGATGCGCGCACCGGATTCTTCCTGGTTTTCGCGCTCGGCGCCCTGTTCGGTGGTTTCGCCCAGTTCCATGAAACCGGCCGGCAGCGTCCATTTGCCGTAGCGCGGCTCGATGGCACGGCGGCACAGCAGCACCCGGTCGCCCAGGATTGGAACCACGCCGACCACGTTGCGTGGGTTCTGGTAGTGGACCGCACCGCAGTGATGGCACAGGTCGCGGATGCGGTTGTCGTCCGGTGGCGTTTCCCGGCTGAGGGCATGACCGCATTGAGAGCAGAACTGCTGGGTGCGGGGGGCGGGGTGGTAGAAGGCGGGATCGGGCGAAGTCATGCCAGGATTTTAGCCTGCGAGCGATATGGCGTGATGCCGACGTATCGCGTATAGAATGGGCATCGGAACAACTCGCTGAGTCACGGCATGTCGCGCCAGGCCATCCCCAATCTCGACCTGAGCCATATCGCGGGCCCCGACCACGCGGATGCCGACCTGCACTACGAAGCGCTCGGCACCCTGGCCAGTCAACTGGGGCGCAGCATGGCGATGCATCGGCACGACCAGTTCTTTCAGGTGCATTACGTCCTGAACGGCATGGTGCGCGTGCAACTCGAAGACCGGCTCTATCGCCTGCAGGCGCCCATGGTGTTCCTGACTCCGCCCGCGTTCCTGCATGCGTTCGTGACCGACGACGATGCCGATGGTCATGTCCTGACCGTCCGGCCGCGGTCGCTCGGACCGATGCCGCGTGATGGCATGGCCTGGCCGGGCGATGGCGCGCAGATCGCGCCCGTCTGCCTGCCGATCGAGGCGCTGGAAGGCGAATACGCCGCCGAGGCGCACTGCATGGATCTGTTGTTCGGCCTGTTGCGCCGCGAGCATGCCGAGCGCCGGCCCGGTCAGGCCCAGAGTCTGACGTTGCTGGCGCGGCTGATCTTCATCAGCCTGTTGCGGCTGTCTTCCGAGGCGCTGGCCTCACCCCCGCCGTGCCGCGAGGAATTGCAGCTCTTTCAGCAATTCAGCGCCCTGATGGAGGCCCACTTCCGTGAGCACTGGACCTTGCCTCGCTATGCGGCCGATCTGGCCATCGGCGAACAACGGCTCAACGAGGTGTGCCGCCGCATGACCGGCAAACCGCCCAAGCGGCTGATCAACGATCGACTGATGCAGGAGGCGCGCCGCCTGCTGCTGTATACCGGGCAGGCGGTCAGTCAGGTGGGCTATGAGCTGGGGTTCGACGACCCCGCTTACTTCGGTCGTTTCTTTTTGCGGCAGGCGGGCGAGTCGCCGGGCATCTACCGGGCGCGCATGGCCGGCGCGCTCGAGCGCCAGGCCGCAGGCCAGGATGTCCCGGCCCGAGCGCAGGACGCTTGAAGCCCGGGCCCTGCCGGTGATTTCCGGTCGGGGGATCAGGCCGGGGCAGCGATGATCCCTCTGAGTACCTGCTTGAAGGTCTCCACCTGGGCCCGGTCGAAGCGGGCGAAGACCTTTTCCTCGTGACGCCGCGCCGTTGCCCAGATTCCACGGGCTTGCGTCGCACCTGCCGCCGTCAGCGTTTCGCCGTCCGGCGTGCGCTCGACCAGGCTGCGGCTGCGCAGCAGATCCAGGGTCTGTTCAACCTGGTGCTGCGGCATATCGGCCTGACGGGCCAGCACCGCCATGTCCTGGACGGGGCCGTCGTTCAGGATCATGAGCAGGCGTGCTTCGCCGGGCCGCCAGCCGGTTTCGATCTGCCGGGGCTGGTAGCTTTCCTGGTAGTGACGCACGGCCTGGGTCATCAGGAAATAGGGATGATCGGCCAGGCGGGCCTGCAGGTCGTTGGCGGCCTCTTCGGAGGCCGCGGCCTGCGGCGGCTGCCGGTGGGGGTGGGGCAGCACCATGGCGTACGAGCCCTGGTGGTACAGCAGGGGGGCCGTGCCCCGGTCTTCGAATGCCTGTACCCGGCCGATGAGGATCCAGTGATCACCGCCTTCGATGATTTCGACCTTCTCGCACTGAAAGTTGGCGCTGGCGCCGTCCAGCAGGATGCAGCCGCTCTGTCCAGCGTGCCAGGCGACGCCGGCGTAGCGGTCTTCGATCGGCCGGGCGAAGCGGTTGGACAGTTCGATCTGGTCCATGGCCAGGACATTGATGGCGAAATGGGTGGCGCGCCGGAACACCGGCAAGCTGCCTGAGCGCTTGTCGATGCTCCAGAGGATCAGCGGCGGATCGAGCGAAACCGAACTGAAGCTGTTGGCGGTCACGCCCACCATGTCATCACCGGCGCGGGCCGTCACGACGGTGACGCCGGTGGCGAAATTGCCCAGCGCCCGGCGGAAGATGCGTGGGTCGAATGCGGTCTGTTCGGCGAGGTGCGGGGCGTCCATGGGCGGCTCTCCTCAGATCATCGTGGGGTCGGGTTCCATGCCCATGAGCTGGCGTCCCAGGATCTGGGAGCACACGTCGTAGTCGGTATACGCGTGGGCGGCCGTCATGTGGCTGTCGCGGAACAGGCGCTGCATTTCGTTGGTTTCGAACCAGGCGCCGGCCCCCGCGGCCTCGAACAGGCGCTTGACCGACTCGACGCACATCTTCACCACGTAGGCCTGGTTGGTGCGCCAGGCGGTCAGCGTCTCGACGGAGGGATAGCGCTTGGCTTCGCCGTGCGCGCGGTGGTCTTCCCAGGTTTTTTCGAGCAGGGCCCGGGCGGCCGCCACCTGGTGGGTGGATTCGGCCAGGCGCATCAGGGCCGGGGTGGCCGTGCCCACGCTGGCACCCGTGTAGGCGCGCACGCGGTTGCGGGTCTTTTCCTTGAAGGCTTCGAGCATGCGCTCGGCGATCCCCAGGCTGATGGATGAGAAGCCGCTGGCGAAATAGGGTCGGTACGGGGTGTAGAAGATCTTGCTGTCGGGGTACAGGCCGAAACCGGCCGAGCGGCCTTCCATCATGTCCTTGGCGGCCTGGATGCGGTGTTCGGGCACGAAGACCTTGTCCAGCAGCAGCGTCTTGGAGCCGCTGCCGCGCATGCCGATGGCGTACCAGTCGTCGCGGATGGTGTAGTCCTGGCGCGGCACCACGGCGAAGCAGTAGGTCTTTTCGCCGGCGGGGTTCATGCGGTTGAAACCGACGATGGCCCATTCGGCGTGATCGCAGCCGCTGCTCCAGCCCATTTCGCCGCTGAACAGCACGCCGCCTTCGACTTCTTCGGTGCGTCCGAAGGGGGCGATGCTGCTGCTGGCGGTGGCGTCGGGGTTTTCGCCCCAGAGTTCGTCCTGCAGTTGCTTGGAGAACATGGCGAGCTGGTGATTATGGGTGCACAGCAGGCTGAAGGCCCAGGTCGCGCCGGCGTCCGCACCGGCCAGGGCGGCGACGCAATCGCCGAATTCGGGCAGCGACATTTCCAGGCCACCGTAGGCCTTGGGCTGGAAGGCGCGGTGCAGGCCGGTGCTCTTGAGCAGAGCGATGGTTTCTGCGGGCACCTGGCGTTCGTGTTCGGATTGTGCGGCGCGGGCGGCGAGTTCGGGAAGAATGGCCTGGATGCGTTCCAGCATGGGGGTCGTGTTTGTCATGGCTTGTCTCCTGGATCCGAAGGATCGAATGACGAATATGAACGGCTCCCAAAAATTGTAAATATGTTAGTGAATTTTCCTGAATGCACATTCCGGGCCGAACATGGCACTTTTCTCGGATCTGGGGAAAACCCCGAGTCAGCCCGGCTCAGGGCCGACGGATGAAACCCAGCGTGGTTTCCAGGGCATCGGCCGACAAAAGGCCTAGTGGCGTCTCGGTGCCGCCCAGATGCACGGCCATGACGGGGGCATCGGGGTTTTCCAGCCAATCGTCCAGCGGCCGGCCATCGGCCGTGCACAAGGTGTCGAGCACCCGGGCCAGATCACGGTCCGCCACCAGCCCAGCGCCCTGGCCCGCCTGGGCGTACAGACGGCCTTCCGGGTCCAGCCACCAATGTGTCACCGGACCGTAGTCGAGACCGGTGTGGGTGCGCAGCAGGGGACTGCCCTGCGCGTCGGTCTCCAGGCCCAGAATCCAGGGGGCGCCGTCCAGGCGCACGTAGACGCGCTGTGGGCCGTTCTGGAAGAACCAGCGGCCCGCGTCGTCCGCCTGGAAGTTGCGGCCGATGAAGGCGATGATCTGCGGGCTGGTGATGGCCTCGCCGGGTTCTTCATCCGGCGCGCCCCAGCCCCGTCCGTGGGGATGCAGGCGCCACTGGCCGCGCGCCGTCAGCGACAGCCAGCCGTGGACCGCCGGCACGTTCGGCCAGCGGGCCATGGCGGCGAGTACTTGATCGTCCATTGCGGGGTTCCGGATGCAGCTTGTCCAGGCAGTGTAGCCGAGCGCAGTCCGGGCAGCCCCGGGGCGTAGAATGGCCTTTTGGATCATGTCAGGACACATCATGGATACCCCGTTGACCAGCGCCACGCCCGCCGGCCTGGACGCCGACGCCCTCCGGACTTTCGTCGATGACGTCTGGGATCGCGAGATCGTTCCCGCCTTGACCGATTACATCGCCGTGCCGGCGAAAAGCCCCGCCTTTGACGCCGACTGGGCCGCCCACGGCTACATCGACCGCGTGGTGGAGGATGCCGCCTCCTGGGTGCGGACGCGGCGGATCCAGGGCCTGTCTGTCGAAGTCATACGCCTGCCGGGCCGTACCCCGGTGTTGTACTTCGAGGCGCCCGCGACGCGTCAGGACGACGGCGGCGCGGTGCTGATGTACGGTCACCTGGACAAACAGCCGGAATTTTCCGGCTGGCGCGCCGGCCTGGGGCCGTGGACGCCCGTGATGCGCGACGGGAAGCTGTACGGCCGGGGCGGCGCCGACGACGGCTATGCCGTCTACGCTTCGCTTACCGCTCTCGAGGCGCTGGACCGCCAGGGCGTGCCGCGTCCGCGCTGCGTCGGCCTGATCGAGACCTGCGAAGAATCCGGCAGCTACGATCTGCTGCCTTACGTCGATGCCCTGCGCGACCGCCTGGGCCGCGTCGCGCTGGTGGTCTGCCTGGATTCCGGGGCGGGCAATTATGACCAGCTCTGGATGACGACCTCGCTGCGCGGCCTGGTGACCGGCACACTGGAAGTCCAGGTGCTGGACGAGGGCGTGCATTCGGGTGATTCCAGTGGTGTGGTGCCGTCCAGCTTCCGCATCCTGCGCCATCTGCTGGATCGCCTGGAAGACAGCGGCACGGGCCGCGTGCTGCCGGCCAGCTTTCATTGCGAGATCCCGGCCGAGCGCGCCGAGCAGGCGCAGGCGACCGCCCGCATTCTGGGCGACGAAGTCTGGAAGCGCTTCCCCTGGAGTTGCGGCGCCGAGGGCAGCGTCGTCCTGCCCATGACCACGGAACCGCAGCAGGCACTGCTGAACCGCACCTGGCGGCCGACGCTGTCCGTCACCGGCGCCGAGGGCTTGCCGCCCCTGACCAGCGCGGGCAACGTGCTGCGTCCGCGCACCGCCTTCAAGCTGTCCTTGCGCCTGCCGCCGCTGGTCGACGCCGGTGCGGCAGCGGAAGAACTGAAGCACTTGCTGGAGCAGGATGCCCCCTATCGGGCCCGCGTCCTGTTCCAGCCCGATCCCGGCATCGCCAGCGGCTGGAACGCCCCGGAATCCGCGCCCTGGCTGACCGCTGCGCTGGATGCCGCATCGCGGCGATATTTCGACGCGCCCTGCGGCTACATCGGCCAGGGCGGCACGATCCCGCTGATGAACCTGTTGCGTGAGGGCTTCCCGGCCGCCCAGTTCATGGTCTGCGGCGTGCTGGGGCCGCAATCCAACGCCCACGGTCCCAACGAATTCTTGCACGTGTCGTACGGCAAACGGCTGACGGCAGCGGTGGCTCAGGCCATGGCGGCCTTGCCGACGGGGATGCGGGACGATGAGTGAGGCGCGGGCAGTTCCAGCGCCTTTGATCCAGGCCTGGCGCCGCCAGTTGCGTGAGCACCGGGTCGCGGCCCTGGGGCTGGGGGTGGCGCTGCTGGCCGTGCTCTGGCTGTTGCTCGGCGGTGGCGCGGAATCGTTTTCGGAAGGCAATCGGGACTATCTGGGGTATGCGGCTCTGGGCGGCGCGGCCGGTTTCGGCGCTACGGCGCTGGGTGCGCTGCTGGCCTTTGGCCTGCGGTCCGTCGAGACCCGCGCCCAGGACTGCATGCTGGGATTCGCTGCCGGCATGATGCTGGCCGCCAGCTCGTTTTCGCTGATCCTGCCCGGCCTGGACGCGGCCCGCGATCTGCTGGACAGCGGTGCGGGCGCGGCGCTGACGGTCGCCATCGGCCTGGGCCTGGGGGTGCTGCTGATGCTGGGGCTGGACTACTTCACACCCCATCAGCACGAAAGTTCCGGTGCTCATGGCCCGGCCGCCGAGCGCATCGGCGGCGTCTGGCTGTTCGTGCTGGCCATCATCCTGCACAACCTGCCTGAGGGCATGGCGATCGGCGTGGGTTTTGCCCGGGGCGACCTGGCGGTCGGCCTGCCGCTGACCACGGCCATCGCCATTCAAGACATCCCCGAGGGTCTGGCCGTGGCCCTGGCGCTGCGGGCCATCGGCCTGCCGATCGGACGGGCGGTTCTGGTCGCCGTCGCCTCCGGCCTGATGGAGCCTCTGGGCGCCCTGATAGGCGTGGGTATCGCCAGCGGCCTGCCCATCGCCTATCCGGTCAGCCTGGGCCTGGCTGCCGGCGCCATGATTTTCGTGGTGTCGCACGAAGTCATCCCCGAGACCCACCGCAACGGCCACCAGACGGCGGCCACCGTCGGCCTGATGGCCGGCTTCGCCGTGATGATGTTTCTGGATACGGCGCTGGGGTAGGTTAGGCGTCCCGTTCTGTTGTTTTTTTGCGGCATGGCTGATGATGTGTATAGGTTGTAGTATACTTTCCCAAAGTTGCCGCGACGTGCAGAATGATTCCATGAAAAACGCGCGGTGCTTGTCCTGATCTTCTTCCTTTGCCGGCCGCGCCCGATCCCGGGCTCCCGTTTCCGGCAGCCTCTCGCCCGCAGCGAATACCCCTGCGGGTAGAGCTCAACCCCACGCGCTTTGCGCTCTCATTGTTTTCATCGGATGTCCGGCCCTCGTCGCCCGCATCGAAAGGTTTTCATGTATCCATCCATACAGGTTGGCAAGTACCTGGTTTCTCCGCTGGTCCGCCGCGATCATGGGGGGCAGTATGTCGCCTCCGTTTCGATTCGCAGCGGCCATGCCAGCATGACCCAGGATCGCCTGATGCGGTTCTCGCCGCTCTTCGAATCTGCCCAGGCGGCGGTCGAGTTCGCCAAGGCCGAGGCATTCAGCTATATCCGGACGCGTGCGCTGCCCGTCATCCAGGCGTAGCCACGCCCGCAGGCGGTGGGAACATTGCTCTTGCGTCCGGTGCTTCATTTGCGACAAATTGAAATCGTGATTGTGTTGCATGCAATAAACCCCCATAGTGGGGACGGGGAAAGTTTCCCTTTTATCCTTTAGGAATGACATTGACTACAGAAACTGGCATTGTGAAATGGTTCAACAGCGAAAAGGGATTCGGCTTCATCATGCCGGATTCCGGCGGCAAGGATCTTTTCGCGCACTACTCGGAGATCCAGGGCTCCGGCCACAAGTCCCTTGAAGAAAACCAACGCGTCTCCTTCGTGTCCGCACCCGGACAGAAGGGACCTCAGGCCACCAAGATCCAGGTGCTCTGATCTCAGACGTATTCCCGCCTTCGGCGGGGATGCGCGGAGCGACCGGGCCTCCCGAAACGGGGGCCCGGTTTTTTTGTGCGCCCAGCATGGGCGCACTCCTGCGGGTGCAAGTACATTGGCGACACATTATCCAGTGGGCTAAGCTTCTTCGCATCAATTGCCTCAAGGGGACCATCAATGCAGAAACTCGGAATCGCTGCTGTACTCGCTATTCTTGGCGGGTGCGCGCAAGTGTCCGGTCACCAGCAAACGGAACGGGTAGGCATGGCAAACCCAGCGTCGGTGTATTGCCAACAGGTGGGCGGCAAGTTGACGATCGAAAACACACCAGCAGGTCAGGTAGGAATGTGCGCGCTGCCCGATGGAAGCAAAATCGAGGAATGGGAGCTGTTTAGGGCCGCGCGTCAATGTGGCGCTGACTCCCGTCAAAATTTAGTCGGTACACCTGAATCCGGTCTCGATCGATCCTTGATGCCGAAACTGTCACGAGTCATTCACCACAATTCGGCGGTCACAATGGATTTCAGATCAGACCGGCTGAATGTGTACGTCGACGAAAAAGGAAAGATTGCGCGCGTCGCTTGTGGGTGATTTTTGCCGGTGAGTTCGACGCTATGCAGGCGTTGATCGTTCATGGGCAAGCCAAGCTTTATTCCGCGATGTGGCCTATGCTGATGGGCTGACTGAAGCAAATCCGTTCCGGTCACTGACAGCGGGGAAGAAATGGACAAGAAAGATAAAGATCAGAAGCAAGAGGCGGTGAAGCCCGCAAATCCCAAGGCCGTGCCGAAACAGCCGCGTTGGCCAGGCATGGGCGGCAACTCAGGGATCAAAAGCGCCAAGTCCGTGCATAGTCGCATGCCAACGGGACGCGGGTCGGCGCGGGGCCGATAGACCGGGTTCCGTACGGCATCCGCCCGCGGGTCTGTCGGGCGATCTGCCGTTTGCTGACCCGATGCGGCCTCACTTTTATTGACACATGACGTTTCAACCGAAAACGCAGCCCGTACAAGTTGCCGTGTATTGTGAAATCGTCAATTTTGGGGATGAAGCACTATCAATAAGGAGGTCTCATGCTTCACTACGCTGTCGTGTTTCTCATTATCGCTTTGGTGGCAGGGTTTCTCGGCTTCTTCGGCATTGCTGGTATTGCCGCTGAAATTGCCAAGGTCCTCTTCATCATTTTCATCATTCTGTTTATCGCATCCTTGATATTCGGGCGCGGACGGGGATGACCGCTACGCTGCCGGGCGCAGTCCACCCAGCGCAGCGGTCAGCGCCACATCCTCCGATTCCAGACGCAAAAAAGCCCGCGCTGGGGCGGGCTGCTGTGGCACTTTGCGGAAATGCGGAACTTCAAATGATGCGTTGATAGCCGCATCGATACTGGAGGCGCAAGCCGGAATCGAACCGACGTACACGGATTTGCAATCCGCTGCATCACCACTCTGCCATTGCGCCGGTGACGTCTGGTGCCCGGGGTGTCCCAGGCCAAGTCCAGCATTATACGATATTTTTCACCGCATCTCGAACGCCTCCCGATGTACCGGGACATCCTTGAGACCCAGAGTGCGCAGGCCGGTCTCCAGGTTCCGGGCCAGGCCGGCCGGGCCGCAGAACCAGACGTCCAGGGCATCGCCGGGCTGGGCGCCGGCTTCGCGGCTCAGGGTCTCGGCGTCCAGGCGCTGGCCGGCGCCGGCGTCATGGATGTGCAGCGTGATGTGCGGCAGGGTGGCGCAGAGTGTCTTCAGGCGTTCGACGAAGGGATCGTGGGCCGCGTCGCGGACACAGTAGTGCAGTTGTGCCTGGGGCGCGACGTCCGGGCGGGCCTGCAGCGATTCCAGCCAGGCCAGGAACGGGGTGATGCCGATGCCGCCGGCCACCCAGGCCTGGCGGGCATCGCCCCGGCGGTGATCGAAGCGGCCGTAGGGGCCTTCGATCTGGACGGGCTGACCGGGTTCCAGGCGCTGCGCCAGGCCGCGGGTGTAATCGCCCAGAGCCTTGATCTGGAAGGTCAGGCGGCGGGCGCCGGCCGAGTCGGCGCTGGCGATGGTATAGGGGTGGGCGCCTTCACGGGGATCGAAGGTCACGAAGGCGAATTGTCCCGCTCGGTGGCCGGGCCAGCCGGCGTCCATGACACAGGAGACTTCGCTGATGCCGGAGGGCAGGGCACGGACGGACTCGATGTGTCCGGTGTGGCGGCGGCGCTGGCCGATGCGCTGGCGCAGCGCAGGAATGGCCGACAGACTGCCTGCGAGCATGAGCGCGCCCATCATCAGGCCCAGGGGCTGCATCCACCAGGCCAACGGCGTCAGGGCCACGGAGTGGAACACCAGGGCCAGGTAAAGCAGGGGCATGACGCGGTGCAGGAGCCGCCAGGGCTTGTAAGGAAATGCTTTCCACAGGGTGAGGACCAGGGAGACGAGCAGGGCGTAGATCACCCATTCTCCGACGTCCTTGGCCAGGCCGTGGCTGGATTGCATGAAGTCCAGCACGGCGACCTTGGGCGGCTTGTTCACGGCTGCGCCGATCAGGCTGCGCAGCGTGCCGCCGCCCAGTTCCAGCAGCCAGTGCAGGGTGCCCAGGCCGATGGCCAGGATGCCGGTCCATTTGTGCAGACGGTAGATGCGGTCCATGCCGCCCAGCACCGGTTCCAGCCAGGCCGGGCGGGTTGCCAGGATCATGACCAGGGACATCAGACCCATGGCCCAGACGCCGCTCAAGTAAATCGCCTGCTTGCGGGCCACCCATGGCCAGTCACCGGCCATGGGGTTCAGGACGAAGGCGTCCCAGGCCCATGCCAGGGCCAGGACGCCGAGGAAAGCGGTCAGGATGGTTCGAATTTTCATGGGTGATTCCTTGTGCGCGGACCGATGCGGATCGGTGATGGAGGCAGTATGGAATCCGGTGCCTGAATCCTTCGTGAAGCCCGCGTTCATCTGGCGTTCATGCTCGGCGGTGCGGGGCGGCTGACAGGGGCGTGGCGGGATCCGTCATGTTGAAAGCGAGCGTTTCCGGAGCCCGCCCGGCCCTGGTCCTCATGCTAAGGTGAGTCATCCCGTCAGCGGACAGCGAGGAAGGAAATCATGCCGAGCACACAGTCCACAGCCCGGGACGTGGTGGAGCGCTATCTCGTCCTGCTGCGTCCGGATGACCCCGTCGGGGGGGCCCAGGCGCTCGCCGAACTGACTCAGGTGACCGTGATCAGCCGCTCAAACGCCACGACGGCGCAGCGGGCTGCGCCTTGCGCCCTGGTTTTCGACCACATCGGTGTCGCGCGCGTGCATTGCACCGCGCAGACCCGGCAACGTCTGGCCGATGCGGCGGCAGCCGGGAACAGCGCCATTCTGGCGATCGAGTCCGAACGCACCGTCTACGCCATCGCCACCGGGGCCCGCGCGCCAGTCCCCGCGCGCGGTCATGGGTACGGACAGGCCGGTGCGACCTGGGGCGCGCATGCGGTCGGCGCGGATGCCTCGCCCTATACGGGCAAGGGCATCCGCATCGCGGTGCTGGATACCGGTCTGGATCTGTCCCATCCGGATTTCGCCGGCCGCGATATCGTGTCTCAGTCTTTCGTGGAAGGCCAGACTGTCCAGGACGGCAACGGCCACGGTACGCACTGCGCGGGCATCGCGGCCGGCCCGGCGGCACCCGGCGCGCAGTCCCGTTACGGTGTGGCCGGCGAGGCGGAACTGTACGTGGGCAAGGTGCTGGGCGACGAGGGCAGCGGCAGCGATGGCGGCATCCTGGAGGGCATCGACTGGGCCATCGAGCACGGCTGCCATATCGTTTCCATGTCGCTGGGCAGTCCGGTGCAGCCCGGGCAGGGCTATTCGGCCGTGTTCGAAGCAGTCGGCCAGCGCGCGCTGGCGGCCGGCACCCTGATCGTGGCGGCTGCGGGCAACGAGAGCCACCGTCCGGAATCCGTCGCGCCGGTCGGCCATCCGGCCAACTGTCCGTCGATCCTGGCCGTGGCCGCCGTCGATGAGCGGCTGCGTGTGGCGCCGTTTTCCTGCGCCGGACTGGAGGGCGGTGGCGGCGATGTGGACGTGTCGGCGCCCGGCGTGGATATTCTGTCGGCCTGGTCTGCGCCGGATCTGTACAACACCATCAGCGGCACCAGCATGGCCACGCCGTTCGTGGCGGGTGTGGCCGCGTTGCATGCACAGGCCGACCCGGCCGCTCGCGCCGCCCGCCTGGGCGAGCGGCTGACGCAGTCCGCACAGGCCCTGCGGGATTCCGCGCGCGATGTGGGCGCCGGCCTGGTGCGGGCACCGTCTGGAGCATGACATGGCCCGGATACACCTGATCGTCCTGGTGCATGAAACCTGGCGCGACCGTTATTCCCTGGTCGTGGAGGATTGTCGACAGGCGGGGCTGACGGTGGAGCGGGAAATGATCGCCGCAGGTGTCATCGCCGGCAGCATCGAGGAACACCTGCTGGCCGCCCTGGCGGAGATCGAGGGCGTTGCGGCGGTGGAGCCTGAACGCATCAGTCGGGCCCTCGAAAATCCCTGCGGCGAGCCCTGTGCCGAGCCCCTGAATCGAACGCCCGGGCCCGTCTCCGGATCGCCCGTCCGCTGATCCTCGACCTGCACGCTGGTCGCCCTGGTGCGGATCGGCCGAGAGAGTGAAGTTGTTAAGATGGCGTTTTCCTTCACATTCCGGGTCGATCCATGGGTACCACGCTACCGTTCATCACCGGCGCCATCTGGCTGTATGTGCTGGGGCGTTTCATCTGGCCCCTGCCGTGCGGGATCGGTACGCGGGCCATCCTGGCGCTGGTGGTTTTCCTGGTGGCCCAGTACCACTGGTTCACCAGCCGTTTCTTTGGTTCCTTGGCGTCGCCGGAATTGCCCCAGGGCGTCCTCATCGGCCTGGGCTGGGCCTTTGGCGCGTTCCTGCTGCTGGCGATGCTTCTGCTGCTGCGCGACGTGGCGGGCGGGCTGGTGTTCCTGGTCGCACGCGATGCTGGGCGAGCCATTCTGGGCGGGCGGGCGTTGCATCTGTCGCTGGGCGCGCTGGCCCTGATCCTGTCGACCATCGGCGTCTGGCAGGCGGTTCGGGTGCCTGGCGTCAAGACGCTGGAAATCACGCTGCTCGGTCTGCCGCCGGCCTTCGATGGTTACCGTCTCGTGCAGTTGACCGATCTGCACGCCAGTCGCCTGTTGCCGGAATACTGGCAGGCGGCCGTGGTGGCAAAGACCAATGCCCTGAATGCCGATCTGGTCGTCATCACGGGCGATCTGGCCGATGGCATGCCCGAGGCCCGGGCGGCCGACGTGCGTCCCCT
The DNA here is from genome assembly GCF_049650445.1 of Castellaniella sp. GTDB lineage: Bacteria > Pseudomonadota > Gammaproteobacteria > Burkholderiales > Burkholderiaceae_B > Castellaniella. The sequence continues at coordinate 79,067 of NZ_JBASAD010000020.1, forward strand.
GCAGGATATGCGGGCGCGCGACGGCGTGCTGGCCGTCCCCGGCAATCATGAGTACTACGCCAACTACCAACGCTGGATGGCCGCGTATCGGGCGCTGGGCCTGGACATGCTGGAAAACGCCCACGTTCTCATCCGGCGCGGCGATGCCACGCTGGCGGTAGCCGGGATCACGGATCGCCAGGCGGTGCCGTTCGGTCAACCGCGTCCCGACCTGGGTGCGGCCCTGAAGGGCCTGGAGCCGGGCGTGCCCGTGATCCTGCTGGACCATCGTCCGGAGAGCGCGGTGCAGCATGCGCAGGCCGGGGTGACGCTGCAATTGTCCGGCCATACACATGGCGGGCAGATCCTGGGGCCGCACCTGTTGACGAAGTGGGCCAATGGGGGCTTCGTTTCCGGCCTGTATCAGGTGGACGGCATGCAGTTGTACGTCAGCAACGGCGCGGGGTTGTGGAACGGCCTGGCGATCCGTCTGGGACGGCCGTCCGAGATCACTCAGTTCATATTGCGGTCGGGAGGCCGCTAGGTGGACTCCCTGATCCTGATCGCAGGCGCGGGTGTGGTGGCCGGCGCCATGAACGCCCTGGCCGGCGGCGGCTCGTTCGTCAGCCTGCCCACCCTGATCGCCGCCGGCGTGCCGCCAGTGCTGGCCAATACGTCCAGCACTGTTGCACTGTACCCCGGGGGCATGGCCAGCGCCTGGGCCTACCGCGACGGACTCGTCGGCGTGGGCGATGTCGGCTTGCGGCCGCTGCTGGCGGTGACGCTGCTGGGTGGCGTCGCGGGTGCCTTTCTGCTGCTGCATACCTCCACGCGGGCCTTCGATGTCGTGCTGCCCTGGTTGCTGCTGGTCGCTGCCTTCGCCCTGGGTTTCGGGCGCCGCCTGGGCGAATGGATGCGCGCGCGCTGGCGCGTTCGCCCGGTCCTGGTGCTGGGCCTGCAGTTCGGGTTGGGGGTGTATGGCGGCTATTTCGGTGGTGCGGTCGGCATCATGATGATGGCCGTCTGGGGCCTGCTGGGCGCGCATGACATCAAAAGCATGCACCCGCCGCGCACCCTGATGGTGACCGCCGCCAATACCATGGCGGTGCTGATCTTCATCGCGGCCGGCGCGGTGCAGTGGCGCGAGACCCTGATCATGCTGGTGGCCGCCATTCTGGGCGGCTATGGCGGGGCGTTGCTGGGCAAACGCATCCCGGCTCCGATCGTCAGGGCCGGGACCTTGCTGCTGACCGCCTTCATCACTGTGGCGTTCTTTGTGCGGGCGTACGGCTGAAATCCGGTCCGGACCGAACCCCGGGCGTGGCGCGCCCGGCGCCGCTCGGTTTCACGATGCCGGTTCGAGGGCCTCGCTGTCCATGTCCTGCGCCAGGAAGCCGCCGCTCTGGTGACGCCACAGACGTGCGTACACGCCGTCTTGCGCCAGCAGTTCGGCATGGCTGCCCTGTTCGATGATGCGGCCTTCGTCCAGGACGATGAGTCGATCCAGGGCGGCGATGGTGGACAGGCGATGGGCGATGGCGATGACGGTCTTGCCTTGCATGATCTCGTCCAGGCTTTCCTGGATGGCCGCCTCGACCTCCGAATCCAGCGCGCTGGTGGCCTCGTCCAGCAGCAGGATCGGCGCGTTCTTGAGCATCACGCGGGCAATGGCGATGCGCTGGCGCTGGCCGCCGGACAGTTTCACGCCGCGCTCGCCCACCAGGGTGTCGTAACCCCGGTGGCCCCCCGGATCTCCCAGTTGCTGGATGAATTCGTCGGCTTGGGCGCGTATCGCCGCTGTGCGGATCGCTTCGTCATCGGCGTCGGGGCGGCCGTAAGCGATGTTGTCGCGGATCGAGCGGTGCAGCAGCGAGGTGTCCTGCGTCACCATGCCGATGGCGCTGCGCAGGCTGTCCTGCGTCACGTGGGCGATGTCCTGGCCGTCGATCCGGATCCGGCCGCCGTTCACGTCGTAGAAGCGCAGCAGCAGATTGATCAGCGTGGATTTGCCGGCGCCCGAGCGCCCGACCAGACCGATTCTTTCGCCGGGACGCACATGCAGATCGAGACCGTCGAAGACCTGCCGTTCGCCGTTGTAGTTGAAGGACACCTGCTCGAAGATCACTTCGCCGCGACGGATTTCCAGGGGGCGGGCGTCCGGTGCGTCCAGCACCTTGGGAGGGTGGGTCAGGGTGGCGATGCCGTCTTGCACCGTGCCGATGTTCTCGAACAGCGAGGCCATCTGCCACATGATCCAGTGCGACATGCCGTTGACCCGCAAGGCCATGGCCGTGACTGCGGCGACTGCGCCGGTGCCGACGTGCCCGCCGTACCAGAGCCACAGCGCGTAGCCGCCCACCGCCAGGATCAGGCCCGCCACCAGCGTCTGATTGACGATTTCGAACTGGCTGACCAGTCGCATCTGGCGGTAACCCGTGTCCTGGAAGTCCTCCATCGCGGCGCGGGCGAACCAGGCTTCGCGCCGGGTGTGCGAGAACAGCTTGACGGTGGTGATGTTGGCGTAGGCGTCAGTGACGCGTCCCGTCATCGAGGAGCGGGCGTGGGCTTGCTCCTGCCCGACCTTGCCCAGACGCGGCACGAAATACGCCATGGCCAGGCCGTACAGGACGAGCCAGCCGATGAAGGGCAGCATCAGTCGCCCGTCGAAGCTGCCTGCCACCGCGATCAGGGTGACGAAATACACGCCGATGCCGAGCACGATCTCGCTGAAGGTCAGCAGCACGTCGCGCACCGCCAGGGCGGTCTGCATGACCTTGGTCGTGACCCGGCCCGCGAATTCGTTGGAGAAGAAGGCCAGGCTCTGGCGCAGCATCAGGCGGTGGAAGTTCCAGCGCAGGCGCAGCGGCAGGTTGATGGCCAGGACCTGGTGCTGCATCAGGGTGCGCAGCGTCACCAGCGCGATGCTGGCGACCAGGATGGCGGCGATTCCCCACAGCACGCGCTGGGCGTGTGCGGCGGCCTCGGCCCCGGTCCGCCAGGCCTCCAGCAGGTCCACCACCTGGCCCAGGAAGGCGAACAGCCAGGCTTCGTAGATGGAAACGCCCGCGCTCAGCAGTGCCAGCGCAGCGATGGCACGGCGCGCGCCGTGCGTACAGGCCCACAGGAAAGGGAACAGGCCCTTGGGTGGCGGAGGCGCGTCCTCGGGCGGGAATGGATCGAGCAGGCTTTCGAACCTGTGCAGCAAATGAGGCTCCGGCAGGCGGTCGATCCGTTGGCTGCCGGACCTCCCAGGGACGGTCCGGCGGCGATCAGATCAGACCGTTAATTGGCGAGCAGCACCGGCACTGTCAGGGTGGACAGCAGGGTGCTGGTGGCGCCGCCCATGATCCACTGGCGCATGCGGCTGTGGCCGTAGGCGCCCATGACGATCAGGTCGGCGTCGGTATCGGTGGCGGTGTTCAGGATGACGTTGCCGACCCCGTAGCCCTTGCTGTCCTTCAGCAAGTGTTTGGGCTTGGGATAGCCCAGGCTGACGCAGTAGTCGGCGAGGTCATTTTCGTGGATGTCGAGATCTTGAGCCCGCTTGTCGTCGCGGTCGATTTCCACGATGGTGAGCGCCTGGCTGTGCCTCAGCAGCGGCGCCGCGTCGGAGAAGGCGCGGGCGGCTTCGCGGCGCTGGTCCCAGCAGAACAGGACGCGCTGGCCGATGGTGTCGATGGTGCCGAAATTGGGCAGCAGCAGCACGGGGCGGCCGGAAGCCATGACCACGGCTTCGGGCAGATTGGGCCGCAGCGACGTCAGGCTGTCGGTCGAATCCGCCTTGCTCATGACGAGCAGGTCGCAATAGCGGGCGTGTAGGGTCAGGCCGTCTTCGGCGTCGCCGTGGGGTGTGCGCCACTGGGCCTGGACGCCCAGTGCCTGGGCCTTGTCGAGGAACTGGGCGCGGGTGGCTTCGCGGTGCTCGTCACGGCGTTTGCGCAGGGTGGTGCGGACGTCCTGAGGCAGGATGTTTTCATCCTGCTGGAGGCCCGCGACGCTGGCCGAGGGATAGACCCCGACGGCCTGCGCCCCGCGTTCTTTGGCCAGCCGCAGGCCGATGTCCATGCGGCGTTCGCAAACGGTGTCGTCGTTCAGGTGAATGGCAATACGGCCCGGCATGAGAAACCCCCTTGGTGTGTGGCGAATCCTGTCCTGCGAGTTCCCACCATCTTATCCCAAGCCCGGGCCGCGCGTGGCGCCGGCAGCCCGCGCGTAGGATGGCATTTCTTAATTCATATCAAGACTTCAGTCCGGCGTCACCCTGTCATTGAGACCAGCGTTTAGTATGTTGACTTGTCTATTTCGAATACAGGGGCAGGCGGCTGGCATGGATACTGTTTTCGCGTGGGATGGCGGTTTCGTCACTGGGCTGGATTCTGTGGACGAACAGCATCATGCTTTGATCAATTTGTTCAATGAGCTGAATGCGGCCTTGCTTTCACCCGCAGGCAGCGATGAGACCTTGCTGGCCGATATCCACGCCCGGCTGCTGTCCTACGCCGAATATCATTTCCGTGAAGAAGAAGGGATGATGAGGCGGTACCGCCTGGACGAGCGCCATATCGAGGGCCATCGCATGGCCCATCAGCAGTTCGTCGATCAGGTGCGTGGGCAGGGGAATCGCCGCGCCTACATGGGCAACGCCAAGGCGGGCACCGCGCTGATCGATTTTCTGACGTCCTGGCTGGGGCTGCACATCCTGGGCATCGACCAGAGCATGGCGCGGCAGATGGCATTGATCCGCCAGGGCCTGAGCCCCGGGGAAGCGTACGAACGCGAGCGTAATTCGCATGACCACAGCGCCCAGGTGCTCATCAAAATGGTGGGCAAGCTCTACTCCGCGCTGTCGGAACAAAATGCGCAACTGGTCGATGCCAACCTGTATCTGGAAGAGCGCGTCGCCCGGCGCACCCGCGAACTGGAAGACGCCAATGCACGCCTGAACACCCTGGCGCGTACCGATGCGCTGCTGGATATCGCCAATCGCGCGCATTTCAACGAATGGCTGGAGCAGGTCTGCGCCCTGGCGCGCCGCGCTCAGCGTCCGGTGGGGCTGGTGATGATCGATGTGGATTGCTTCAAGCGTTACAACGATCATTACGGCCACCAGCAGGGCGATGCCTGCCTGCAGGCGGTGGCGCGCGCCGTGAAGGGCTGTTTGCGTCGGGGCGCGGATCTGGTGGCGCGTTATGGGGGAGAGGAACTGGTCGTGGTGCTGCCCGACACCGACGCGCAAGGCGCTGCCTCGATGGCCCGGAAGATGGTGGAAGCCGTGCGTGTCGTCCGGATGCCGCATGCTGATTCTATGGTGGGGCCTTGGGTGACGATCAGTGCCGGCGCGTGCAGCCAGGTGCCCAATCCAGGCGAGAACGGCGCCAGCGGTTCGGCGGCGCTGATCACACACGCCGACGCCGCGCTGTACGAGGCCAAGCGCCAGGGGCGTGATCGCTGCGTGACGGCCGGGTTGAATTGAGCCTCGCGCCCGAATTCGTCTATACTTGCGCCTTCAAGGGGAGTAGCTCACTTTCCGCGGCATCGTCATGACGGCGTTTGCGCTTTACGCGCAACACCCGGTGCCCGGGCAACCCAGGGAATCCTTCGAACAGATTCCGGTTGCGAGCAAGACCTTGCCGCCTAGGGCAAGGTTCGTCTTCCCGCCATGAAAATGGCTCGATCCTCCCGGCGGTTATTCCGAAAACCAACAACCCGCAATCGGGGGATCCATGATCGAATTTCTTCAAACGCTCCATTGGGCGGCCGTTTTCCAGATCATCCTGATCGATGTTCTGCTGGGCGGCGACAACGCCGTCGTCATCGCCCTGGCCTGCCGCAATCTGCCGCGCGCCCAACGCATGCAGGGCATTCTCTGGGGGACCGCCGGGGCCATCATCCTGCGCGTGGCACTGATCGCCTTCGCCTTGACGCTGCTCGACATTCCTTTCCTGAAGATCGTCGGCGCACTGCTGCTGCTGTGGATCGGCGTCAAGCTGCTGATACCCGAGGACGGCCACCACGACAAGATCGCCGGGGGCGCATCGGTCATGGCTGCGGTCAAGACGATTCTCGTGGCGGACTTCGTCATGAGCCTGGACAACGTCATCGCCATCGCCGGCGCCGCCCAGGGAGCCCACCTCGACCACCAGATCGGCCTGGTGATCTTTGGCCTGCTGGTCAGTGTGCCCATCATCATCTGGGGCAGCACGCTGGTGCTGAAGCTGATCGACCGCTATCCCCTGGTGGTGACTTTCGGTGCCGGCCTGCTGGGCTGGATCGCGGGTGGCATGCTGGTCACCGACGTGGTGGTCACCGATCGCCTGGGGCCGCCGTCCACGGCGCTGAAACTGACCGTGGAAGTCGTCGGCGCGCTGCTGGTCGTGATCCTGGGCCGCTGGCTGGCCAGCCGCAAGATGGCCAGGATGGCCAAGGCGGCCGGCTGAACGAACGGGGCGCGGCGCTGGAATGCGGCCGCTCCCCCGGCGGCTGTCCGGTCAGGGCCGGATTTTCGGGTTTTTGCGCCGGTTGTGCCGACGATCCTCAGGACAGGGCGCGCAGCCAGGTCACCGTGGCCATACCCAGCAGCGTCATGATCAATGATCCGGCGACGTGCAGGATGATCGCGGCGGCCATCCATCCCAGACGGCCCTGTTCCAGCATCACCGCCAGTTCGGCGGAAAAGGTCGAGAAGGTCGTCAGCCCGCCGCAGAAACCCGTGATGATGAACAAGCGCATCTGGGGTGACAGGCCCGCGTGTTCGCCGAACACGGCGATGGCGATGCCGATGATGTAGCCCCCCAGCAGGTTGGCCGCCAGCGTGCCCAATGTCAGCGCAGGGAATACGCCGTTCAGGGCGTGCCCGAGCACCCAGCGCAGGATGGCGCCGAGCGATGCGCCCAGAGAGATGGCAAGCAGAGAAGAGGCTGGCATGAGGGCTCGATCTTAGCAGCGCTGCGACAGAGGGGGCAAGGTTGCGTCCGGCCGCTGCGCGTTACACTGGTCCGGTGATTTTTCTCGCATTCTTGCAGAAGGAGAGCATCATGCTCAAAGGTAAAAAAGCGGTCGTCACCGGTTCCACCAGCGGCATCGGTCTGGCCATTGCCCGTGAACTGGCGCGCCAGGGTGCCGACGTGGTCATCAACGGTTTCGGCGAGGCCGACGCCATCGAGCGTGAGCGCGCCGGTCTGGAAAAGGACTTCGGGGTCAAGGCCGTGTACCTGAATGCCGACCTGATGGACGGCCAGGCCGCGCGCGACTTCATCGCGCAATCGATCAAGGCGCTGGGCGGCATCGACATCCTGGTCAACAACGCCGGCATCCAGCACACGGCCCTGATCGAGGACTTCCCCGCCGACAAGTGGAACGCCATCATCGCCCTGAACCTGTCGGCCGTGTTCCATTGCACCGCCGCCGCGCTGCCGACGATGAAGCAGCAGAAGTTCGGCCGCGTCATCAACATCGCCTCGGCGCACGGCCTGGTGGCCTCGGTCAACAAGTCGGCCTACGTTGCCGCCAAGCATGGCGTGGTGGGCCTGACCAAGGTCACCGCACTGGAAAACGCCGGCACCGGCGTGACCTGCAACGCCATCTGCCCGGGCTGGGTGCGTACCCCCCTGGTCGAAAAGCAGATCCAGGCGATCGCGCAGCAAAAGGGCATCGACATCGAAGCCGCCGCCAAGGAACTGCTGGCCGAAAAGCAGCCGTCCCTGGAATTCGTCACGCCCGAGCAACTGGGCCAGGCGGCGGTCTTCATTGCCTCGGACGCGGCTGCGCAGATGACCGGCACCACGCTGTCCATCGACGGCGGCTGGACCGCTCGCTGATGCCGGAGGACGCTGCATGTTGATGGTCTTGTCTCCGGCCAAGAAGCTGGACTATGACACGCCGGTACGCACGACCTTGCAATCGCAGCCGGTATTTCCCGAGCAGACGCTTGGATTGATCGAGACGCTGCAGACACTGTCGGCGGGTGATCTGGCGGGCCTGATGGGCCTGTCCGATGCCCTGTCGCGCCTGAACGCCGACCGCTATGCCGCCTGGGTGGACGCGCCCGACGCCCGCCATGCGCGCCAGGCCGTCCTGGCCTTCAACGGCGACGTCTACGAGGGTCTGCGCGCGCCGGAACTGTCCGATGCGCAACTGAACTGGGCGCAGGATCATCTGGCCATCCTCAGCGGACTGTACGGCGCGCTGCGCCCGCTGGACCTGATTCAGCCCCATCGGCTGGAGATGGGTACGCGGCTGCGCACTGCCCGGGGCGCCACCCTGTACGCCTGGTGGGGGGATCGCATCGCCCGCGAACTGAACCGGCGTCTGGATGCGCTGCCCGGCGAACGCGTGTTGCTGAACCTGGCCTCGGGCGAATACTTCAAGTCCGTCGATCTCAAGGCCCTGAACGCGCGCGTGGTCGAATGTGTTTTCCAGGACGAAAAGAACGGCGTCTGGAAGGTCATCAGTTTCTACGCCAAGCGGGCGCGGGGCCTGATGGCGCGCCACGTCATCGATCATGGCATCGAAGACGTTGCCGGCCTGCGGGATTTCGCGTCGGAAGGCTATGCCTATGCGCCGCGAGAATCCACGGCCGACCGGCTGGTGTTCCGGCGTCCCGCTTAGGGATAACGCGAGTTGTCGCGCCATTCGAGATCGTGGCACGCTAGCCCTGTAATTATGAATTATTAATTTCCGGGTTCTGCGCAGGAGGCCTCGATGGCAGCCAGGATCGTCCAGAAGATTCTCTATCAGGAAGTCGCCGATCGCCTGCGCGGCATGATCCAGGCAGAGGAATTGCGGGCGGGGGAATGGATCGACGAGGTCCGCCTGACCGAATCGCTGGGCATTTCCCGCACGCCGCTGCGCGAGGCGCTGAAGGTGCTGGTGGCCGAAGGCCTGTTGCGGATCGAGCCGCGCCGGGGCTGTTTCGTCAACGAACTGTCCGGCCGCGACCTGGAAAACATCTTTCCCCTGATGGCGATGCTCGAAGGCCGCTGTGCCTTCGAGGCCGCCCGGAAGGTCACGGACGCCGACTTGCGACGGCTCGAGCCCTTGCATCACGACCTGCGTCACTACGCGGAACAGGGTTCGATCGATGAATACTACGCGGCCAACGCCCGGATTCATGTCGCCATCCAGGATCTGGCCGACAATCCCTGGCTGTCCGGCCTGATCGACAAACTGCGTCAGGTGCTCAGCCTGTCGCGCCACCGCAGCCTCAGCTATCCGGGTCGGATCGACGAATCCTGTGCCGAGCACCTGGCGATCTTCGCCGCCCTGAAAGCACGCGATCCGGAGGGCGCCGAAGCCGTGACGCGCAAGCACTTGATGCGCCAGCTCGACGCCTTGCACGCTCTGGCGCACCGGGACGAGTCGGCTGCCAGGTCATCGGCGCTGCGTGCCGCCCAGGCCGTGGAGACCCCTCATGAACATCGCTGATCCAAAGTCGGCCGCCCGGCCCGCCGAATCCTCCGGGGACCGATCCCTTGCCCTTGCCGACGCGTCGCAAGCCCCCAGGGCCGGTGGCCTGCTGGCGCGTCTGGGTCGCTGGCTGGAGCGCGACCACCTGCCTGATCCGGACGCGCTGCGCGCGCTCTACGAGGCGTCCCTGACCGATGGCGGCGCCAACCAGTTGGCACGCCAGTGGGCGGAGCGCTACCGCGCCGCCGATGCCGACGAGCGCCGTTCCCTGCTGGCCTGCCTGGTGCGTGCCGGGGTGGACATCGAGCCCCGAGGCGACCGGGGCGCACGGCTGTTTCGTCGTCTGTACGCGCAAAGCGACCGGCTGGAACTGATGGTGGAACTGCGCGCGGACATGCTGCGCTGGCGCAATCAGGTCGCCGGGCTGTCGGTGCTGGAGCAGGAACTGGCCGCCCTGCTGTCGAACTGGTTCGACGTCGGCATGCTGGAACTGCGTCATATCAACTGGGATTCACCCGCCTCGTTGCTGGAAAAATTGATCCGCTACGAAGCCGTCCATGAAATCCGTTCGTGGGACGACATGCGCCGGCGGGTGGCCGCCGACCGGCGCTGCTATGCCTTCTTCCATCCACGCATGAGCGACGTGCCGCTGATCTTCGTCGAAGTCGCCTTCGATGGGCAGATGGCTGCAGGCGTGCAGGCCCTGATCGACCCGGCGCGACCGGTCGACGGGCTGGGCAAGGCGCGTTGGGCGATCTTCTATTCGATTTCCAACACTCAGCGCGGCCTGCGCGGCATCAGCTTCGGCAATTTCCTGCTGAAGCGGGTGATCGAGGAACTGCTGGACGAACTGCCGCAGCTCAAGTCTTTCGCCACCCTGTCGCCGATCCCCGGTTTCGCCGACTGGCTGGGCCGCCAGTCCGGCGAGGACATCCAGGCGCTGCTGAAGGACAAGGCCGAACGCCTGGCCGCGGCCGAGGATGCGGCGGCCGGCGCCCACTGGCTGGAACGCCTGCGCACTGCGGCACAGGGCGAGGCGTCGGATGCCGTGCGCCGCAGCGGGCTGCGACTGGCGGCGCATTACCTGATCCAGTTGCGTGACGGCAATCCGCTGGACGCGGTGGCTCGTTTTCACCTGGGCAACGGGGCGCGCATCGAACGCCTGAACTGGGCGGCCGATGCGTCGGCCCGGGGCCTGGAGCAATCCTGCGGCATGATGGTGAATTACCTGTACGAGCCCGAACAGCTCGACGAGAACCGGGCGCGCCTGGCCGCCGGCAAGCCGCGTGTGTCCCGAGGCGTGCAATGGCTGTGAATCCTGAATCCGGCGCGGGGCGCGTGCACCTGCGCGTCGAGGGCGCGGTGGCCACCGTCATGCTCGATCATCCCGGGCGGCTGAATGCGATCACGGTGGCCATGTGGGGCGAACTGGCGCGCATCTTCGAGCGCCTGTCGGCCGACGACAGCCTGCGTTGCGTGGTGATACGCGGTGCGGGCGGGCATTTCGCCGCCGGGGCCGACATCCGCGAATTCCCCCGGGTGCGCGCCGATCAGGACAGCGTGATGGCTTATCACCGGCAGACCCTGGCCCCGGCCTTGCGGGCAGTGGTGGACTGCGTCCATCCGGTGGTCGCGGCCATCGAGGGGGTCTGCGTGGGCGGCGGGCTGGAGATCGCCAGCCGCTGCGACCTGCGCCTGGCCGCTCGGGGCGCGCGTTTCGGGGCGCCCATCAACCGTCTGGGCTTTCCCATGGCGCCTGACGAGATGCGCGGTCTGCTGGAACTGGCGGGCCGCGCCGTGACATTGGAAATCCTGCTCGAAGGGCGGGTGTTCGACGCCGACGAGGCGCTGTCCAAGGGCCTGCTGACGCGGGTCGTGGCGGCCGACACCCTGGAATCCGAACTGACGGCTACCGTGGCGCGCCTGTGCGCGGGCGCACCGCTCGCTGCGCGCCTGAACAAATGGACCGCCGCACGTCTGGCTGGCGACCCGGCGCCTCTGAGCAACGCCGAATGGCAGGCCTGTTTTGCCTACGCCGACGGCCCTGATCACCGGCAGGGCGTGCAGGCCTTTCTGCAGGGCACCGCCCCCGTTTTCACAGGAGAATGACTTGGACAACGCGAATCTCTACACCGTGCTGCGGGGCGGCTTTCCGTCCGACCTGAGCGCCGTGGCGATCGAAACCCCCGAGCGCACCTATAGCTGGGCGGACATCGACGCCATCAGCGGCCGTATGGCCGCGTTGCTGCGCTCGTTCGGCACCCCGGAGGGCGCGCGTGTCGCCGTCCAGGTCGAGAAATCCCCCGAGGCGCTGATGTTGTATCTGGCGACCGTGCGCGCCGGCCTGGTCTACCTGCCGCTGAACACGGCTTATCGCGAGGCCGAAGTCGCCTATTTTCTGGGCGATGCCGAGCCTGCGGTGGTGGTCTGCGGAGATGGCGCAAAAAGCTGGTGCGAACCCCTGGCGCGGGCCCGGGGCGCCCTGCAGGTGCTGACGCTGAACGCCGACGGCGGCGGGTCTCTGGTCGAGGCCGCGGCGACGATGGATCCGATGTTCGAGACCGCGCACAGCGCGCCCGGGGACCTGGCAGCCATCCTGTACACGTCCGGCACCACGGGGCGCAGCAAGGGCGCCATGCTGACGCACGCCAATCTGGCCGCCAACGCGCTCACCCTGCGGGACTTCTGGGGGTGGCGCGCCGATGACGTGCTGCTGCACATGCTGCCGATCTTCCACGTTCACGGCCTGTTCGTGGCATCGCACGGGGCATTGCTGGCGGGCGCGCGCATGATCTGGCTGCCGAAGCTGGACGTGGATCAGGCCCTGCATTATCTGCCGCGCTGCACCCTGATGATGGGGGTGCCCACCTACTACGTCCGCCTGTTGGCTGATCCCCGTTTCACGCGCGAGGCCTGCGCCAATATGCGGCTGTTCATCTCCGGCTCCGCGCCTTTGCTGGTGGATACCTTCCGCGAATTCCAGGCCCGTGCGGGCATGACCATCCTGGAACGCTACGGCATGAGCGAGACCGGCATGATCACATCCAACCCCTGGGAACCGGCGCGTGGCGAGCGCATTCCCGGCACCGTGGGGCCGGCGCTGCCTGGCGAGACGGTGCGGGTGGTGGACGATGCCGACCAGCCCATCGCGGTGGGTGAGCCGGGCCACGTCCAGGTGCGCGGGCCCAATGTGTTTGCCGGCTACTGGCGCATGCCGGAAAAGACCCGCGAGGAATTCACCGCCGATGGCTGGTTTCGTACCGGCGACATCGGCATGCTGGGCGGATCGGGCATCCCCGACGATTACTTGAGCATCGTGGGACGCAGCAAGGACCTGATCATCTCCGGGGGCTACAACGTCTATCCCAAGGAAATCGAACTGGTCATCGACGTCATGCCCGGCGTCCAGGAATCCGCCGTCATCGGTGTGCCGCATGCGGACTTCGGCGAGGCCGTGGTGGCTGTGGTGGTGCCGCGCGCCGGGGCGTCGGTGGACCCGGCCGCCATCCAGGCGGGTCTGAAGTCGGGGCTGGCGAACTTCAAGGTGCCGAAAAAAATTCACGTGATCGATGCGCTGCCGCGCAATGCCATGGGCAAGGTCCAGAAGAACGTGCTGCGGCAGCAGTACGCGGACCTGGAATGAAAAGGGGCGTTCGATAGGCCCCGCCGGGGCCATGGCCGAGCCCGGACCCGGGCCGGCGACCTTTATAAAAACATCAGGAGACAATCATGAAGCGACACATGCTATGCGCCATGCTGGGGCTGGCCCTGGCGGCCGGCTCGGGCACTGTTCTGGCGGAGACCACGTTGCGTGCTTCGCACCAGTTCCCGGGCGGGCAGGGCGATCCGCGCGATGAAATGGTGCAGATCATCGCCCGCGAGGTCGAGGCGGCCAATGTGGGACTGAAGATCCAGGTCTTCCCGGGCTCTTCGCTGTACAAGGCCGCGGAACAGTGGGGCGCGCTCACCCGCGGGCAACTGGACATGGCGGCCTTTCCCCTGGATTACGCCTCGGGCCGCGTGCCGCAGTTTTCCGCCACCCTGATGCCGGGCCTGGTGCGCAACTACGAGCATGCCCAGCGACTGAACCAGTCCAACTTCATGAAGGACATCAAGGCGTTGGTGGAAAAGCAGGGCGCCGTGGTGATCGCCGACGCCTGGCTGGCCGGCGGCTTTGCCTCCAAGAAAAACTGCATCACCGGACCCGACACCATCAAGGGTCAGGTCATCCGGGCGGCCGGCCCGGCCTTCGAGCAGATGCTGGCAGCGGCGGGGGCGTCGATCTCGTCCATGCCTTCGTCCGAGGTCTATTCGGCCATGCAGACGGGCGTGCTCGACGCGGCCAACACGTCCAACGACAGCTTCGTGTCCTATCGTCTGTACGAGCAGGCCAAGTGCCTGACCGCGCCGGGTGAAAACGCACTGTGGTTCATGTACGAACCGGTACTGATGTCCAAGAAGGTCTTCGACGGCCTGGAACCCAAGCAGCGCGAAGCCATCCTGGCGGCGGCGAAGAAGGCCGAGGACTACTTCACCACCGAGGCGCTCAAGGGCGAGCAGAAGATGCGTGACATCTACGCCAAGGCCGGGGTGGAGATCGTGACCATGTCGCCCGAGGACTACCAGGCCTGGATGGCGGTGGCCAAACACTCCTCCTATCGCCTGTTCGCCGAGAAGGTGAAGGGCGGCGACGAACTGCTGAGAAAGGCGCTGGCCGTCCAGTAGGCCGTCCGGCCACGTCCGGTCCGTCCGGGGGGAGCCGCCGGCTTCCCCCGTCTTGCGCGACACACAGGGAGGTCGCATGAATCGAACCTTTACGCGCTGGGTAGAAGGCCTGTCGCGCGCCTGTGGCGTGCTGTCAGCCCTGCTGCTGGTATTTTCGATGCTGGTGGTCTGCCAGATGATCCTGATGCGCTACGTATTCCGCGCCCCCACGATCTGGCAGACCGAGGCCGTGGTGTTCAGCGCCACAGCGGCCATTTTTCTGGGCGCGCCCTACGTGCTCATGACCAAGGGGCACGTCGGCGTGGATTTCATCCAGATGCTGGTGGGTGACCGGACCCGCCGCTGGATGGACCGCGTGGGAGCCTGGTTGGGGCTGGCGTTTTGTGCCCTGATGACCGTGGCCACCGGTCTGCACCTGTTCGAGGCCCTGGAAGGCGGCTGGACGACGCCCAGCGTGGCCGCCGTGCCGCTGTGGATGCCGCTGGCGCCGGTCGTGTTCGGCTTTGCCCTGTTAAGCCTGCAGTACGTCGTCGAACTCATGAAACTGTCAGGAGAGCCGTCATGACGCCCATGCTCGCGGGGATCTGCATCGTCCTGGGCCTGTGCCTGATGCTGGCGACCGGCATGCCCATCGCCTTCGCCCTGGGGCTGGCCGCCGTGGTCGGCCTGTTCCTGGACATGGGGCCGGACGTGATCTATGTGCTGGCCGAGACTATGTTCGCCGGCATTGCCAACCTGGGCTATGTCGCCATCCCCATGTTCGTGCTGATGGGGGCCATCGTGGCCGGTACGCCGGCCGGCGGCGACCTGTACAAGGCCCTGGACCGCTGGCTGCACAAGGTGCCTGGCGGGCTGGTGTTGTCGAACATCGGCGCCTGCGCGATCTTTTCCGGCATGACCGGGTCCAGCCCGGCCACCTGCGCCGCCATCGGCAAGATGGGCATTCCGGAAATGCTCGGGCGGGGCTATCCGGCCTCGGTGGCCACCGGCTCGATCGCAGCGGGTGGCACGCTGGGCATCCTGATCCCGCCCTCGGTCACCATGATCGTCTACGGTATTTCGACCCAGACCTCGATCGGACGGCTTTTCCTGGCCGGCGTGCTGCCCGGGATCCTGCTGACGGCCATGTTCATGGCCTGGGCCCTGTACGACGCCCGTCGCAAGGGCTTTCGCTTCGGTGGCGGGACCCTGAGCTACTCCTGGCGTGACAAACTGGCTGCGCTGCCCAAGGTCTTGCCTTTGCTGCTGATCATCCTGGGCATGCTGTTCGTGCTGTATGGCGGGGTGGCGACCCCGTCCGAGGCCGCCGGGGCCGGTGCGTTGCTGACGCTGGTGGTGGTCGTCCTGATCTACCGCCTGTTCCGCATGAAGACTTACGTCGACGTGTTCAGCTCGGCGATGCGCGAAAGCGTCATGATCATGATGATCATGGCCTCGGCCGAACTGTTCGCCTTTGCCCTGTCGTCGCTGTTCATCACTCAGTCGCTGGCGGCGGCGATCGCGGCAATGGAGATCAACCGCTGGCTGTTGATGGGGCTGATCAACGTTTTTCTGCTGGTGGCGGGGATGTTTCTGCCGCCGGTGGCGATCATCGTCATGGCCGCGCCGCTGCTGCTGCCCATCATCACCCAGGCGGGTTTCGATCCCTATTGGTTTGCCGTGGTGCTGACGATCAATATGGAAATCGGCCTGATCACGCCGCCCGTGGGGCTGAATCTGTTCGTTCTGAATGCGATCGCGCCCGACGTGCCCACCCAGGAAATCCTCCGGGGGGCACTGCCCTACGTGCTGGTCATGATGGCCGCCATCGTGTTGCTGTGCATGTTCCCGGGTATCGTCACCTGGTTGCCCGATCTGGTCATGGGCGCGGCGATCACGTAGACCTGGCGCGCCGTCCGGGGCGACCCTCAGCCGGCCGCCGCTGCCCGGATCTGCGCCGCCGTCCCGGCCGGTGGCGCTTCCAGCGCCTTCATTTCATCCTCGATGCGCTGCGCGGCCTTGATCATCTGGCGCAAGGGGTAGGCGAGGGTGGCATAGTCGCCCTCGGTCTCGATGACCTTGGGGGGGGCGGCTGCCCGGCCCGCCAGCGCGTCCTGAGTGGCCGCCAGCGCTTGCCGGATGCCTTCGGGCTCGTCATCGAGCAAGGCCAGGTGCGGGATGACGGCGGCGACCTGCGAGGCCAGCGTATGGTTCTGGATCAGCAGGCGGTTCAGCTCGGGCACGTGGCGCTGGCGGCTGACGGGCTCGTCCATCATGCGGTAGAACGCGGCAGCGAAGTTGCTGAAGGCAATGTGCACGTGCTTGCGGGCCAGCCGCCAGCGCACGTCGGCTTCGCCGGGGTCAGGAGCATCGCGTGCGTCTGCCGTCCGCGCAGCACGCGCGGCGTGGACGAGATCCAGGCCGGCTTGGAGGAAGGCTTCGTTGGCGGCGCGCAGTGCGCGGGCCAATTCGTCCAGGGTGTTGCGTTCCCAGGACGGCAGGATGTAGCTGCAGGTCAGTGCCAGGATGCTGCCGATCACGGTGTCCACCAGGCGTTCGCCCACAACCGCGTTGGAACCTGGCGCCAGAAAATGGAAGATCAGCAGCACGAACAGGGTGTTGAACACCGCCGACAGGGTGTAGTTCACCTGGACCAGGCTGTAGCCCAGGACACTGCAGGCCACCAGGATCAACAGGAAGATGTAGGGGTTGTGCACGATGCTGAACAGCAGCAGCGACAGGCCGCAGCCAATCAGCGTTCCCATCAGGCGCCAGCCGTTGCGCTGGCGGGTCAGCGCGAAGCCTGGCTTCATGATGATCAGCACCGTCAGGACGATCCAGTAGCCGTGGCCCGCCATGCCCGGATCGATCGTGCTGACCAGCGGGGTGTGGGCCAGCAACGCGCCCACCAGCATGGCCAGCAGCGCTGCGACCGCCACGCGCAGCGCATAGCGGCAGTGCGCGGACTGGCGGTTCAGGTTGCGTGTCAGCAGGCCCGCACGCCATTTCTGTCGCGTCAGAAAGCGGTTCAAGGACTGGTTTGCGCGCAGTGGATTGGTCTGCGGCGGGAACGGGTTCACGGAATGGTCCGCCATCCGGTCGACCTGGTGGGTCATGTTGCGCAGCCGGCGCAGCACCTGGACCAGCAGGGCGTAGAGCTCGGGGTCTGAATGTGGCATGCCGCCTTCGCGCAGTTGCTGCAGCTCGAATTCCAGGGCGCGCAGTTCGGCCTTGACGCTGTTGCGCACCCGGTGGCGGCGGTTGCGCGCCACGTTCAGGGCCAGACCGTCCACGTTGGCGGCGAGTTTGATCATGGCGTCGCGCACGAACAGCAGAATGTCGCTGTCGGGCAGCGCCCGTCGCAGCGTGGCATAGTCCGTGTGGGTCGCCACCATGCTGTCCAGCAGATTGATCATGTCCACGAACAGGTTCAGCAGCCCCTGGCGCAGGCGGTCGGCGTGCGAGGCCGTGCCGCGCGGCTGTTCGCGCAGCACCATGTCGCGGGCGGCCTGGTGGGCCTCGGTCATGAGGGCCTGGCGGCGGATCAGGTGGCGGTAGCTGTCGTCCAGATCCAGGTGGATGTCGTAGAGGCGCGCCCGCGCGGCGATGTAGTCGGCCGTGGCGAACAGCGCCACGGACAGGGCCTGCTGTTCCTCGCGGTGCCACAGCAGCCGGTGGGCGGCGGCGCTGTAGAGCAGGTAGAAGGCCCCGCCCAGAAACGAAGTCAGCGTGTGTTGCAGCACGTCGGCCAGCGTCAGCGGCGTGCGCAGGGTCAGGGTCATGATCAGCAGGCAGGCAAAGCCCAGCAGGCCGCCGTGCTTGCCGTAGACCGTCAGCATTGAAAAGCCGAAGCACAGTGCGGGCACGAGCAGCCAGATGGCCAGGAGGTGGCTGGAGGCCAGGCCGGTCAGGGCCGTGGTGGCCGAACCCAGGCACAGGGCGGCGAACATGCCGTTGATGCCGTAGCGCCGGGGGCCGCCGGGCTGGTCCAGGATGGCTACGCAGGCGGCACCGACCGCCGCCACGAAGCCGGCGGCGTGCCAGCCGAAGAAGCCCGACAGCACCAGCGCCGGCAACAGCACGCCTGTGGCCTGGCGCAGCCCGCCGAAGAAATAGTGGCTGTAGAAAAAGCGCTGCAACTGCGACGTGGGCAGAATCATGCGGCCAGCATCCGGAGTGGTTGGCGAGGGCGATGGCGCCAGTATAGGGAATCTCGGGGTGAGTCCGCTCGGGATGGGGCCGCTTGCGGCCAATGTTGCAACGCGGTAAATTAGGCGCTTCGGTCGGCCCTATCGCGGTCGCCCGGCGTGGCGAGCACTCCCGGGTCACACACCCGGTTTTTTTCGTCTTCCGTTTTTTATGTCCCAGGATGTGTCACAAGCGCGGTCCGGGGCGTCCATTTCCCACCACATTGCGCCTGAGTGCGCGAGTGTCTGGTGCCAAGGGGTACAGACTGGTCCCGCAATGTGTCCGGGCAAAGCGATTCCGTGAATCGCCCAGCGTCGGATCATGTGGCGGATCGCCGGGACTGGCCCGGGCTGCCGACAGGCCGCTTGGTGTCCGACACAGGTCAAGAAAGGAATCATCATGGAACTCAATGGCGCCGACATCGTCGTGCGTTGTCTGATCGAGGAAGGCGTAGACCACGTGTTTGGCTACCCCGGCGGTGCCGTCCTCTACATCTACGACGCGATCTACAAGCAAGACACATTCCAGCACGTGCTCGTGCGGCACGAACAGGCGGCCGTCCACGCGGCTGATGCCTACTCCCGATCCTCCCACAAGACCGGCGTCTGCCTGGTGACCAGCGGTCCGGGCGTGACCAATGCCGTCACGGGCATCGCCACGGCCTACATGGACTCGATCCCGATGGTGATCATCAGCGGTCAGGTCCCCACGCACGCCATCGGCCAGGACGCTTTCCAGGAATGCGACACGGTCGGCATCACCCGGCCCTGCGTCAAGCACAACTTCCTGGTGCGTGATGTCAAGGATCTGGCTGAAACCATGCGCCGCGCCTTCTACATCGCGCGCTCCGGCCGTCCCGGCCCGGTACTGGTGGACGTCCCCAAGGACGTCTCCGTGGCCATGTGCAAGTACACGCCGGCGCGCGGCCCGGTCCAGATGCGCTCCTACGCGCCGGTGACCAAGGGCCATCAGGGGCAGATCAAGAAAGCCGTGCAGATGCTGCTGGCCGCCGAGCGTCCCATGATCTACGCCGGTGGCGGGGTCGTGCTGGCCGACGCCGCCGACGAACTGCGCAAGCTGGTCCGGCTGACCGGCGCCCCCTGCACCACGACCCTGATGGGCCTGGGCGCCTATCCGGGCACGGATGAGCGCTTTGTCGGCATGCCCGGCATGCACGGCACCTACGAAGCCAACATGGCGATGCAGAACTGCGACGTGCTGATCGGTATCGGCGCGCGCTTCGACGATCGCGTCATCGGCAATCCCAAGCATTTCGCCCAGGTGCCGCGCAAGATCGTGCACGTGGACGTCGATCCGTCCTCGATCTCCAAGCGGGTGCGGGTCGACGTGCCTATCGTGGGCGACGTCAAGGACGTCCTGCAGGACCTGATCGGCCTGTACGCCCAGTCGATGGCAGAGCAGGGCTTGAGCGAACAGCGCCTGGACGCCTGGTGGAAGCAGATCGACACCTGGCGCGGCCGCAAATGCCTGGACTACGAAAACTCCGACACGGTCATCAAGCCGCAGTTCGTGGTGCAGAAGCTGTGGGAAGTCACGGGCGGCCAGGCCATCGTCACGTCAGACGTGGGCCAGCACCAGATGTGGGCGGCCCAGTACTATCCCTTCCCGGAGCCGCGCCGCTGGATCAATTCCGGCGGCCTGGGCACCATGGGCGTGGGCCTGCCCTACGCCATGGGGGTGCAGATGGCCAATCCGGACCGCGACGTCGCCGTCATCACCGGCGAGGGCTCGATCCAGATGAACATCCAGGAATTGTCCACCTGCAAGCAGTATCACCTGACGCCCAAGGTCCTGTGCCTGAACAACCGCTACCTGGGCATGGTGCGCCAGTGGCAGCAGATCGAATACGGTTCGCGCTATTCCGAATCCTACGTCGACGCCCTGCCGGATTTCGTCAAGCTGGTCGAGAGCTATGGCCATGTCGGCATGCGCATCGACAAGCCGGCCGACGTCGAGCCCGCCCTGCGCGAGGCATTCACGAAATACAAGGACCGTCTGGTGTTCATGGATTTCATCACTGATCAGACCGAAAACGTCTGGCCCATGGTGAAGGCAGGCCGCGGCCTGACCGAGATGCTGCTGGGTTCCGAGGATCTGTGAGGGGATAAGACCATGAAACACGTGATTTCCATTTTGCTGGAAAACGAACCCGGCGCCCTGTCGCGCGTGGTGGGGCTGTTTTCGGCGCGCGGCTACAACATCGAAACCTTGACCGTTGCGCCCACCGAAGACGCCACGCTGTCGCGCATGACCATCGTCACGGTCGGTTCCGACGAGATCATCGAACAGATCACCAAGCACCTGAACCGTCTGGTGGACGTGGTCAAGGTCGTCGATCTGTCCGAAGGCCCCCACGTCGAACGCGAACTGATGCTGATCAAGGTCCGCGCGGTCGGCAAGGAACGCGAGGAAATGAAGCGCATGGCGGAAATCTTTCGCGGGCGCATCATCGACGTCACCGACAAGACCTACACCATCGAACTGACCGGGGTGCAGGACAAGATCGCCGCCTTCATCGGGGCACTGGACCGCAGCGCCATCCTGGAAACGGTCCGCACCGGCGTCTCCGGCGTGGGGCGCGGCGAACGCGTACTGAAGCTTTAAATCTTCCCGCGGGCGTCCTGCTGTACGGACGCCCGATCGTACCCAACCTCTCTCTTCAGAATAAAGAATCGGAGTATCCAACATGAAAGTTTTCTACGATAAAGACTGCGACCTGTCCCTGATCAAGGGCAAGACCGTCGCCATCATCGGTTATGGTTCCCAGGGCCACGCGCACGCGCAGAACCTGCATGATTCCGGCGTCAAGGTCGTCGTCGGCCTGCGCAAGGACGGCGCCTCCTGGAAGAAGGCCGAGAACGCCGGCCTGACCGTCCAGGAAGTCGCCCAGGCCGTCAAGAGCGCCGATCTGGTCATGATGCTGCTGCCCGACGAGAACATCGCCCAGGTCTACCGCAGCGAAGTCGCCGCCAACCTGAAGGCGGGCGCCGCGCTGGCCTTCGCCCACGGCTTCAACGTGCACTACGGCCAGGTCGTGCCGCGCGCCGACGTGGACGTCATCATGATCGCCCCCAAGGCCCCGGGCCACACCGTGCGCAACACGTACCGCCAGGGCGGCGGCGTGCCCCACCTGGTGGCCGTGCACCAGGACGTCTCGGGCAAGGCCCGCGACCTGGCCCTGTCCTATGCCATGGCCAACGGCGGCGGCCGTGCCGGCATCATCGAGACCAACTTCCGCGAAGAGACCGAAACCGACCTGTTCGGCGAACAGGCCGTGCTGTGCGGCGGTACCGTCGAACTGATCAAGGCTGGTTTTGAAACCCTGGTCGACGCGGGCTACGCGCCGGAAATGGCCTACTTCGAGTGCCTGCACGAACTGAAGCTGATCGTGGACCTGATCTACGAAGGCGGCATCGCCAACATGAACTACTCGATCTCCAATAACGCGGAATACGGCGAATACGTCACTGGCCCGCGCGTGGTGACCGACGAAACCCGTGCCGCGATGCGCCAGTGCCTGGCCGACATCCAGTCCGGCGTCTACGCCAAGAACTTCATCCTGGAAAATGCCGCCGGCGCTCCGGAACTGACCTCGCGCCGCCGCCTGAACGCGGAATCGCAGATCGAACAGGTCGGCTCCAAGCTGCGCGCCATGATGCCCTGGATCGCCGCCAACAAGCTGGTGGACCAGACCAAGAACTGATCCGCGCCTTGAAGTGGACAGCCGGAAATCCCGATGGGATGCCGGCTGTTTTTTTGTCGCCGGGCCGCCCCAAGACAAAACGCGCCCCTCGGGGGATAAGCCCGGACACGGGACAGTCCCAGTGGACTGTTTCGTGCCTGGCGCATCCAAGCGGCTTGCAAGCCGCGCGGTGGATGCAAGCAGGTGTAAGCCTGTGCAGCGTGGGGGGGGCTTTTTTTGGGTTATCCTTGCGCCTATCATGAAAATCCCACCTTATCCCCACCCCCTGATCGCCCGCGAAGGCTGGCCCATCCTGGCCGGTGCGCTGGTTGTTTCCCTGCTGGTGGCCTGGTGGTCGCCGTGGGCCTCCATCCCGTTCTGGGTGTTCACGCTGTTCGCCCTGCAGTTCTTCCGTGACCCCGCGCGCGAGGCGCCGGAAGGCGACGGCCTGGTGCTGTGTCCGGCCGACGGCCGCATCGTCTGCGTCGAGGACGCGGCCGACCCCTATGCGGGCGGGCGTCCGTCGCTGAAGATCAGCGTCTTCATGAACGTCTTCAACGTGCACTCGAACCGCGCTCCCGTGGACGGCGAGGTGCAGTCGATCGAATACTTCCCCGGCAAGTTCTTCAACGCGGCGCTGGACAAGGCCTCGCTGGAAAACGAGCGCAACGCCATGGTGCTGCGCACGGCAGACGGGCAGACGGTCACGGCCGTCCAGGTCGCCGGATTGGTGGCCAAGCGCATCCTGTGCCACGCCCAGGCCGGACAGGCCCTGTACGCGGGGCAGCGCTACGGCTTCATCCGCTTCGGATCGCGGGTGGACGTATACTTGCCCGTAGGGACACGTCCCAGGGTCGCCCTGGGCGACAAGGTCAAGGCCACCCGCACGGTCCTGGCCGAACTGCCTGTCGCGTCGCCTCGCGATGATGCTTCCGCAGCCTGATCCGCACTTGATGCAACGCACTAGATCCAATACGCCTGATGCCTGACGAACCGCAGCGCCGTCGCAGCATTTATCTGCTGCCCAACGCTTTCACCACCGCCAATCTGTTCGCCGGTTTCTACGCCGTCGTGCAGTCCATGAACCAGCACTTCGAAGTGGCGGCCATTGCCATCTTCCTGGCGATGGTGTTCGACAGCATGGACGGGCGCGTGGCCCGGCTGACCAATACCCAGTCCGCCTTCGGCGAGCAGTACGACTCTCTGGCCGACATGATCTCCTTCGGCATGGCGCCCGCGCTGGTGATGTACGAATGGTCGCTGCAGGATCTGGGACGCTGGGGCTGGCTGGCCGCCTTCGTCTATGTGGTGGGGGCCGCTCTGCGCCTGGCGCGTTTCAATGCCAATATCGGCAAGGTCGACAAGCAATACTTCCAGGGTCTGCCCAGCCCGGCGGCGGCCGCCCTGATCGCCGGTTTCGTCTGGCTGTCGGTGGACAACAAACTGTCCCTGTCCGATGGCATCATCGCCTGGGTCGCCTTCGGAACGACGATTTACGCCGGCGTGGCCATGGTGTCCA
The DNA here is from genome assembly GCF_049650445.1 of Castellaniella sp. GTDB lineage: Bacteria > Pseudomonadota > Gammaproteobacteria > Burkholderiales > Burkholderiaceae_B > Castellaniella. Next base: position 102,565 of record NZ_JBASAD010000020.1, read on the forward strand.
ACGCACCGTTTTTCAGCGGCAAATCCTTTGCGCTGGGCCGCAGTGTGCCGTTCTGGGTCATGCTGGTGGTGGTGGCGGCTTTCGTCTTCGTGTCCAGCGATCCGCCGGTGGTGCTGTTCATGCTGTTCGTGGTCTACAGCCTGTCGGGTTGGGTGCTGTGGGTCTGGCGCGTGCGCCGGGCGCGCCGCCTGGGGCAGCGCATGCGGGGCGCCGACAGCGATGACGATGCCGGAGAAGGACAGCCCTGATCGGGGCGCGGTCGCGCATTGTCGGCCGTAATCCGCTATAATCTTTCCGCGCCACGTTTTGCGTGGCGTTTTCATTTCATCTCACGGCAGCGCGCCTCGGTGCTGCCGCTTGTCCACTGAGGAATAAAAATGTCTGTTGCAGATATCGTCAAATCCGACATCGTCGCGCAATTCCAGCGCGCCGCCAGCGACACCGGTTCTCCTGAAGTCCAGGTCGCCCTGCTTACGGCCCGCATCAATGAACTGACCGGCCACTTCAAGACCCACAAGAAAGACCACCACTCGCGTCGCGGCCTGCTGCGCATGGTCAGCCGCCGCCGCAAGCTGCTGGACTACCTGAAGGGCCGTAACCCCGATTCGTACCGCGCGCTGATCGAAAAACTCGGCCTGCGCAAGTAATGCCCGGGGGCTTTGCTCCCTCTGCACGAGCCGTGTACGCTGCATCGTTTCAGGCAGCGTGCGCGGCTTTTTGTCATGGGTCGCCGCAATCGGCCCCGCCTCTGGTGGGCGGGTCGCGGGCAAGAGCCCCGCAGGCGTCCCTTTTATAGGATCAGAAAATGTTCAACAAAGTGAGCAAGTCGTTCCAGTACGGCCCGCACACTGTCGTCCTGGAAACCGGCGAAGTCGCCCGTCAGGCTGGCGGTGCGGTGCTGGTGTCCGTCGACGACACGGTGGTGCTGGCTACGGTGGTGGCTGCCAAGACCGCCAAGCCCGGTCAGGATTTCTTTCCGCTGACCGTCGATTACGTCGAAAAGACCTATGCGGCCGGCAAGATCCCCGGCGGCTTCTTCAAGCGTGAAGGCAAGCCCTCCGAAAAGGAAATCCTGACCTCCCGCCTGATCGACCGCCCGCTGCGCCCGCTGTTCCCGGACGGTTTCTACAACGACGTCCAGATCATCATCCATACCGTGTCGGTCAACCCGGAAGTCGATCCCGACATCCCCGCCCTGATCGGTGCTTCGGCCGCTCTGGCGATCTCCGGCATCCCCTTCAACGGCCCGGTGGGCGCTGCCCGTGTGGGTTACATCGACGGCCAGTACGTCCTGAACCCCAGTGCTTCGCAGGTGCGTGGCGAGTCCCAGCTTGACCTGGTGGTCGCCGGGACCGAAACCGCCGTGCTGATGGTCGAATCCGAAGCCAAGCAACTGTCCGAAGACGTGATGCTGGGTGCCGTGGTGTTCGGCCACGAGCAGATGCAGGCCTGCATCAACGCCATCCACGACCTGGTGGCCGAGGCGGGCAAGCCCGAATGGGATTGGCAAGCCGCTGCGCGCAACGAAGTCCTGGCCACCGCCGTGCGCGCGGCCGCCTTCGAGCCCCTGCAGGCCGTCTACCAACTGCGTGACAAGCAGGAACGCACCACGCGCCTGCGCCAGGTCTACGCCGAAGTCCGCGCCAAGCTGGCCGAGCACGCTGCCGCCCGGGGCGACGCCGCCCCCGACAACGTCGAAGTCGAGAACATGCTGTTCGCGCTGGAGTCGGAAATCGTCCGCGGCCAGATCCTGAACGGCGAACCGCGCATCGACGGCCGCGACACGCGCACCGTGCGCCCGATCAGCATCCGCCTGGGCGTGCTGCCGCGCGCCCACGGTTCCGCCCTGTTCACGCGTGGCGAAACCCAGGCGCTGGTGGTCACGACTCTGGGCACCAAGCAGGACGAGCAGATCATCGACTCGATCATGGGTGAATACCGTGACCGTTTCATGATGCACTACAACATGCCGCCGTTCGCCACCGGTGAAACCGGCCGTTTCGGTGTGCCCAAGCGCCGCGAGATCGGCCACGGCCGTCTGGCCAAGCGTGCGTTGTCGCCGCTGCTGCCCGCCGCCGAAGACTTCCAGTACACCCTGCGTCTGGTGTCCGAGATCACCGAATCCAATGGTTCCTCGTCCATGGCCTCGGTCTGCGGCGGCAGTCTGTCCATGATGGACGCCGGCGTGCCGGTCAAGGATCACGTGGCGGGCGTCGCCATGGGTCTGATCAAGGAAGGCGGCCGGTTCGCCGTCCTGACCGACATCCTGGGTGACGAAGATCACCTGGGCGACATGGACTTCAAGGTGGCCGGCACCGTCAGCGGCATCACCGCCCTGCAGATGGACATCAAGATCCAGGGCATCACCAAGGAAATCATGCAGGTCGCGCTGGCTCAGGCCCGCGAAGGCCGTTTGCACATCCTGGGCGAGATGCGCGCAGCCATCGACGGCTCCCGCCAGGAACTGTCCGACTTCGCGCCGCGCATGCTCAGCATCAAGATCAATCCGGAAAAGATCCGTGACGTGATCGGCAAGGGCGGCGCCACCATCCGCGCGCTGACCGAGGAAACCGGTTGCCAGATCGACATCAGCGATGATGGCAGCATCACCATCGCCAGCGCCGACCTGGACCGCGCCCACGAAGCCGAGCGCCGCATCAAGGAACTGACCGCCGACGTCGAAGTGGGCCAGGAATACCAGGGCACCGTCCAGCGTCTGCTGGATTTCGGCGCCATCGTCCAGGTCCTGCCGGGTCGCGACGGCCTGCTGCACATCTCCGAGATCGCCAACTACCGCATCGCCGACATCAACGATGTGCTGAAGGTTGGCCAGTCGGTGCGCGTCAAGGTCCTCGAGGTCGACGAACGCGGCCGTCTGCGCCTGTCGGTCAAGGCGATCGGCGGCATTGAAGCCCAAGGCGGCCCTGCCGCTCCGGCTGCGCAGTAATCGCTGTCCGCTCTCCCCTGCACGGCCTGCGGGCCGTGCAGGGGAGAGCGAAATGGGCGCCCCTCGGGGCGCCCATTTCGCTTGGGGCAACCTGTCTTGCCCGCCGCCCGGACGTCGGATCAGTAGACGGTCGTCTCCGTCAGGCGGATGTGCGACGGTGGATGCTTGCCCAGATAGTCGTGCTGGAACAGGCGCATCCGCAGGACGCTGCGGTATTCGCCGTTGACGAAGAACTCGTCCTTCAGTTCGCCCTCGGTCTGGAAGCCCATCCGGGTATAGATCCGAACCGCTCTCTTGTTCTCGATGTCCACGATCAGGTAGAGCTTATAGAGGTTCAGCACCTTGAAGCCATATTCCATCGCCAGTTGCGTCGCGCGGGTGGCGAGGCCCCGGCCCTGGTGTTCGGGCGCGATGATGATCTGGAATTCCGCACGCCGGTGGATGTGGTCGATTTCCACCAGTTCCACCAGGCCCGCGCGCTGACCATCGCATTCGACGATGAAGCGCCGTTCACTCTGGTCGTGGACGTGCTGGTCGTACAGGGACTGCAGTTCGGAGAAGGTCACGTACGGTTCTTCGAACCAGTAGCGCATCACACTGGCGTTGTTGTCCAACTGATGTACGAATTGCAGGTCCACCCGCTCCAGCGGGCGTAGTTTGATGTGTTCGGCGTGCATGATCGATATCCTTCCTCCTTGACAATACAAGGGGCTGAAAACATTATCTTTCTTGTTTGTAGATACATAAAGATGGAACCCATCTGATTAATAGATGGGAAATCCATGGCTCATGCGCTGGGATTTAGATCAATTGCGCCAATTCGCTGCCATGGCGGACGGTGGCTCGATCAGCGCTTCAGCGCAGCGTCAGCACGATCTTGCCGATCTGTTCGCCCGCGTCCATCATCGCGTGGGCGCGCGATGTCTCGGCCAGCGGGAAGGTGGCGTGGATCGAGGGCCGTACCGCGCCGGATTCCAGCAGCGGCCAGACGCGCTCGCGCAGCGCCTGGGCGATGCGGGCCTTGAAGGCCACGGGACGCGCCCGCAGCGTCGATCCGGTCACCGTCAGGCGACGGCGCATCACCTCACCGCAGTTCAGCGTGCCTTTGGCGCCGCCCAGCAGGGCGATCATCACCAGCCGGCCATCGTCGGCCAGCACGTCGATGTTGCGCTCCAGGTATTTGCCCGCCACCATGTCCAGGATCACGTCCACGCCGCGTCCCTGGGTCAGGGTCTTGATTTCGGCGACGAAATCCTGCGTGTGGTAGTCGATGCCGCGTGCGCAGCCCAGGGCCTCGACGGCCTGGACGCGCTCGGGGCTGCCGGCCGTGGCATAGACCGTGTGGCCGAAGGCGCGCGCCAGTGCGATGGCCGTGGTGCCGATGCCGCTGGCGCCGCCGTGGACCAGCAGGGTCTCGCCGGACGTCAGGGCGCCCCGGTCGAAGACGTTGCTCCAGACCGTGAAATAGGTTTCCGGCAGCGCGGCGGCCTCGACCATGGACAGGCCGGCCGGCACGGGCAGGCATTGTGCGGCGGGCGCCACGCAGAATTGCGCGTAGCCGCCGCCGGTCACCAGGGCGCAGACGGCATCGCCCGGTTTGAATCCTGCAGATGCCGGATCGCCGCCGACGATGCGGCCGGCGATTTCCAGGCCAGGCAGGTCGGACGCACCGGCCGGGGGCGGATAACTGCCTTGACGCTGGAAGACGTCGGGGCGGTTGACCCCGGCGGCCTCGACTTCGATCAGAACCTCGCCGGGACCGGGCACGGGGGTAGGGCGGTCCGTCAGGCGCAGGACTTCGGGGCCGCCCGGCGTGGTGATTTCAATGGCTTGCATGTGGCGCTCCTTCGAATGTGCAAGCGGCATTATGCGCTACACTCTCGGTCTCCGATCCGGAGGTGTGGCAGAGTGGTCGATTGCACCGGTCTTGAAAACCGGCAACGGGCAACCGTTCGTGAGTTCGAATCTCACCGCCTCCGCCAGAATGATCGGTGCAATAATAAGAAACAGTTCGAATCCCATCAGCGCCAGCGGCGTCCAAAGCACCGTCAGTCCGATCTTCCTGCCCAATGCGCTGCCGGCCACCGATGTCGAAACGCTCGCCACCCGGTCCAGGAAGCCATCATATGAATAACTGCATGCAGGGGAAAAGCGCCCTGGCGCCCGAAGACCGGGACTGGACGCGTCGGGCCATCCGCATCCTGGAGGCCGATGGCAGGCGTTCCGCCGACACGCACCTGGTGAAGCCGGATTTTCCGGGGCTGCGCGGCATCGACATCTACTTCAAGGACGAGAGCACGCACCCGACCGGCAGCCTCAAGCACCGCCTGGCGCGTTCCCTGTTTCTGTACGGCATCTGCAACGGCCGCATCCGCAAGAACACGCTGCTGGTCGAGGCCTCATCGGGATCGACGGCAGTATCCGAAGCCTATTTTGCCCGTCTGCTGGACCTGTCCTTCGTCGCCGTTATGACGCGTTCGACCAGCCAGCAGAAAGTCGAGGCGATCGAACGCTTCGGCGGGCGCTGCCATTTCGTGGATCATGCCCGGGAGGTCTATGACGCGGCCCAGGCCATTGCGGACGAGTCGGGCGGCTATTACCTGGACCAGTTCACGCACGCCGAGCGCGCCACGGACTGGCGCGGCAACAACAATATCGCCGAAAGCATTTTCCGCCAGATGGAAGGCGAGTTCCATGCCGTCCCCGAATGGGTGGTCATGAGCGCTGGCACCGGCGGCACCTCGGCCACGCTGGGACGCTTCATCCGCTACCGCAATCTGGATACCCGGCTTTGCGTGGTCGACGTCGAGGGCTCCGCCTTTTACGAAGCTTGGCAAAGCGGCGATAGGGGCATCACGGCGACGGGTTCCCGCATCGAAGGGATCGGCCGCCCGCGCGTCGAGCCCTCCTTCATCCCGACGGTCATCGACGAGATGATCCGCATCCCCGACGAGGCTTCGATCGCGGCTGCGCACGTGCTGTCCGGCCGGTTGTTCCGCCGTGTCGGCGGTTCGACGGGCACGAATTTCATGGGCGTGCTGTGCATGGCCTCGCTCATGCGGCAGCAGGGGCGGGCCGGGTCCCTGGTCACGCTGATCTGCGACAGCGGCGACCGTTACGCCACGACGTATTACGACGAAGACTGGCTGCGTGCGCAGAGTCTGGACATCAGCGGATGGCGCGAGCGGATCGAGCATTTTCTGGATACCGGAGAGGGATGCTTGCTGTAGGCCGGATTGCGGCGCACCCGGCCCTATTACAACAGTCACTACGCCGTCATCGCCCGCAAGGGCGTGCAGTCGCAGATTCACCAGATGGCCGATCTGGCGCGCTACCGCGTCGGCCTCGTGCATGGCGTCGCGTTCGAGCCTGTGCTCAGGGAAGTCGTGCCGGCGGACCGGCTGCGGACTTACGACCAGTCCTCCAGCGATGGCCTGTTCAAGGCACTGCGCGCGGGCGAGATCGACGTGGCCGTGTTCAATCAGAACATTTTTGCCGAGAAGCGCTACAGCCACGAATATTTCGATCTGGAAGTCGTCCTGGTCCTGCACGAATATCCGCGCGCCTACCGGTTCTACATCAGCGACACCGCCGAACATCGGCGCATGGTGCGGGTGTTCGACCGGTATCTCGCGGCGCTGGACGTGTCGGCATCCATCGCGCGGCACGAGGAGGGTGAAGTCCAACTCATCGAGCGCTATGTGGCCCAGCGCAGCCAGCGGACCCTGCTGCAGATCGCCTGCGCCGCTGCCGTGCTGCTGGCCCTGGCGTGCGTGCTGGCCCTGGCGTGCGTGCTGGCCCTGCGTCGCTACCGCCGGCTGTCCCGCCTGCTGGCTGAACGCAACCAGCTCATTCTGCGGCAACAGGAAGCCCTGCAGGCCGCCAAGCAGGCCGGGCGGGATCGGGTGCATGCGGTGGTGCTGGGCTAGGGGAGCCGTCTTTCGCTGCCGGGACGCCCTGTCTTATTCTGTACAATGCCGCATCCATCTGCCCGAGTGGTGAAATCGGTAGACACAAGGGACTTAAAATCTGTTCTGTCAAGTCCTTTCTGCTTGAACTACCGGGCCAGAAGGTCAATAGTGACAACGGTTTGCGAGCATCCAAGATGTAGCTTCATAGCTTGGCTTGGCGATCAGGAGCCAACTAGGCGCCAGTAGATAGAGGTAGGTGTTTCCAGCGCACCGCGCTACGCCCGAGTGGTGAAATCGGTAGACACAAGGGACTTGAACAATTTGAGCCTTCGGGGGGAAACGCCCGAAGTGAAGCCCGTCAAATTCGGCGAAAGCCCTGGATGCTTCGGCATCCGAGCCAACGCCGAGCCAAGCCCAAGCTATGCGCTTGGGAAGGTGTAGAGAGCAGACGGCGGGCACCTACGGCTGTAAGGCTATGGTGAAGGCGTGCTCCAGACCACGAACGCCCTGTGTGAGCAGGACGGCGGCGAAAGCCGAAGTGGTAAGAAAATCCCTCGACCTCACGGTCATGCCGGTTCGATTCCGGCCTCGGGCACCAATCCAGAGCCGCCCCTGCTCACGCAGGGGCGGCTTTTCCGTTCTTGGGCTGTGTGCGCTTGAAGCCACGATCCCCGGCCATGAAGGCTTCCAGCATGTGCGGGATCAGCGTCATGGCATCGACCGCCTCGCCATACGCCTGCGCGTGCAACGCGGCGTAGCGGTCGAGGTCGGCTTTCAGGCTGGCCGGGCAGGCAAAGGTCAGCTTGACGCTCTCGGTCTTGGGCAGCGGCCCGAGCCGCAGCTTCTTGGTCGCGCTCATTGCGAAACTCCCCGATTGAAGAACAGCGGCTGGTACGGCCGCAGCACCAGATCCCGGTTGACGATGATGCGAACCGGCAGGCCCGGCCGCGTCGTCAGCGTCGGCTGGATGTTCATGTTGCGCCGGGTCATCTCCTGGCCGACCTGATTGATGCTGTCCTGTGCGCTGTCGCGTCCGGCAATGACGATGCGGTTGCCGTCCTGCCGGTTCTCCGGCGCAGCCAACTCAGCGCCGACGCCCAGCAGCGTCGTCAGCACCGCGCCCGCGATGATGCGATTCCAATGCCAGTCCACGTCGTCCTCCAGGCCGGCGTAGCCGGCCGGGTCGGTGCCGACAAGGTTGTCGAGCGCCAGCGAGGACGTGTCGGGCAGGATGACCCGGTTCCACACCACCTGCACGCGACTCTGCCCGTAGCTGACCTGGCTGTTGTAGCGCCCGAGGATGCGCGATCCTTGCGGGATCAGCAGGAACTTGCCCGTGGCCGAGTCATAGACCGGCTCCGTCACCGTGGCGATCACGTCGCCCGGCAAGTCCGACTTGATACCCGTCACCAGCGCACCGGCGATCACCGTTCCCGCCATCACCTGATACGGCGACGCCGGCAACGCCAGGTTGCCGGAATTGCGGGTTTCCGTAGAACCGGCTTTCAGGAATGCCTCTTTCTGATCTTGCCGGTTCTGCACGGCGGTCGGGTCGGCGGGCTGGGCCGATGTCGAAGCGGGCCCGGCAGCGAGCGGGTCGAAGGCCGCGAGCGTGCTTGCTGCACCCGGCGCCGCCTGCGCCACCATGGCGGCGGCTTGGCCGCCCGAGCGGAAGAACACCGACGAAGCCGCAGCGGCTTCCGCCTCCTTGCGCAAGGCGTCATTCGGGTCGTGGCCGGGCGCCGAGTAGGCGGCCACGGCCGGCTGCTGCGAGGCCACGATGGCCGGTCCGAGGTCGCCCGGTAGCGGCGGCCCCAGCTCGGGCACCTTCGGCGTCAGCTTCGAGTAGTCGGCCGGCAGGCCATCCAGCCCTTCGGACTTGGACACGCGATCGACGTTGTAAAGCTCGGTCTGCTCGTTGGCCCCGCGCCGCTGCGGCTGTAGCGACCAGATCGTGGCCCCGAGCACGGCGACCGACAGGCCGCCGACGAGGATGGCCAGCGTGCGCCGGTTCAGGCGCGTGACCGGACGCGGCTGGGCGCGCAGCGCCACCGCCTCGGGCGCCATCTTGCCCGCCTGCGGCGTGGCAAGGTCGGGGGTGTCGTCCTGGCCCATGTCAGTTCCTCCGCGTGCCATCCGTGCGCTCGATCCGCACCATGTCGCCCTTGTCGCCACCCAAGCGCAACTCGGCGGCGCCGAAAAGACGATCGACGATGTAGTACGGTGAACGGAAACGGTAATTGACCAGTTGCCCGTCGCCTTGCGCACCGATGACGAACAGCGGCGGCAGCTCGCCTTGTGCGATGCCCGGCGGGAACTGGATATAGACCTTCTCGCCGTCATCGAAGGCGCGCAGTGGTTTCCACGGCGGACTGCTGCCGCTGATCGCGTAGCGGAAGCGCAGGTTTTCCAGCGATAGCCCGGTACCGACAGGCGCGGCGGCGCTGGCCGCCTGCGCCTGGCGCTGCAAGGCCAGCATCCGGTCGCGCGGGTACTCCCAGGACACCGACGCCATCCACGTCTTCTCGGTCGAGGTCAGCTCCAGCAGGTACGTCCGGCGGCTGGTGGTGATGACCAGATTCGTCTTGAGACCCGAGCGGATCGGCTTGACCAGCACGTTCACGCGCAGGTCGGCGCCGTTGCCGCTGGACGTGTCGCCCACGATCCAGCGCACGGTATCGCCAGCGGCCACCGTCACCAGTTCCTCGCCCGGCTGGAGTGCAATCACGGTCACTCGGCCCACGGCCGCATAGACCTGATACAGCGCGCCATCGGTGAAGGGCCACACCTGAATCGCGTTGACATAGCCCTCGCGCGTGGGCGCGATGCGTGCCTCGGCGTTGGCACGCGAGACGCGCACCTTCTCGTCGGCCGGTTCCGGCGCAGGCTTGGCTTCCTCGCCCTCGGGCACTGGCTTCAACTGCGCCGGCATCGGCAACACCTCGGGCACAGTCACAACTTCCACTGGCTGAGGCGGTTCGGGCAGTGGCTGCGCCTGCACCGGCTCATCGAGCGAAATCACCGGCGGCGGCTTGCCCTGCGTGGCGCAGCCTGTGAACAAGATGGTTGATGCAAGCAGGATCACCGGCAAAGCGGATCTACGGAAAAGTGCATTCATGGCTTGGCTCCTTCGGAAGAATCCAGTTCGCGGCTCCACGACAGGCCATTGACGTAGATGCCCAGGGGGTTCTTGCGCAGGCGTTCTTCGGTGCGCGGCGGCTGGAGCACGATGGACACCACGGCCGTCCACCGCTCCAGCCCAGCCGCGGCGCCATTGACGTAGCGGCGTTCCGTCCAGCGCACGTTGAACGACGTGTCGCTGGCGCGCACGACGCTGGTGATCTGCACCGTTACCGACTCTTTGCCGATGCGCGCGAACGGATCGTTCACGCGCGCGTAGTCGTTGAGCACGGCCGCGCCCTTGTCGGTGGTGTGGTCGTAGGCGTCCAGCCAGTTCTGCCGCACCACGATCGGGTCGATGGACAGCGACCGAACCAGCGTGACGAAACGCGCGATGTGGTGCGCCGTCTGCGCATCGCTGGGCCGGTACGGCGTAGCGGCTTCGCCCACGGCGCGCACCTGGCCCGCGTTGTCCACCTCCACCACATAGGGCGTGACGATGGACTGCGCCGAGCGCCAGACCAGGCCGCCCGCCATCAGCAGCGCAAGCGCGAGGCAGCCGAAGGCCATGAGGCGCCAGTTTTTCGCCTGCACGCGGGACGAGCCAATGCGCTCGTCCCACACCTGGCCGGCAGCTTGGTACGGAGTGGCAGGCTGCGGCGTGTCGGCGTAGCGCACCTGCGGTCGTTTAAATCGCATGGTCAGTTCTCCTTATGAATTGGAATCGCGCAGGCTCGGCCCCTGGCCGGAGCCGCCGCCATCGCCACCGCGCAGCGCGTGGGCGGTGGTGGTCGCGGCATGAGTGAGTTGCTGGCGGCGGTGCAGCCGCTTGGCCCAAGCGGGCTGTTCTTGCTTCTGCGCGTTGGCGCCGCCCGCTGCGGCTTCGCCTGTGGAGGCCTGGCTGGATGCTCCGGCTCCACCGGATGCCGCACCCGCACCGTCGTCAGTCGGGCCGTTCCACCCGGCACGGAAGGAGCTGGTCATCTTCTGGCCGAAGGCGGATGCGCGGGACGCTGCACCCCGTCCGGCAGACTGCGCGCCGGTCTTGGCGACATTTCCCAAGCCGGCCATCGCGCCTTTCGCGCCACCGCCTGCGGCGGCGGAACCGGCCTGGAACGCCGAGCGTGCGCTGCTGGCCGTCGAGGTGGCAGCACGCGCACCACTGCCGGCGAGCTTGGCCGCGGCAGGCGCCATGCGCGCCCCGGCCATGACCGCGCCGCCTACGCC
>NZ_JBASAD010000021.1:0-60077 GCF_049650445.1 Castellaniella sp.
CTGTTGAACCGCGCTGCCGATGCCCTGGAGGCCCGCGCCGACGATTTCGTCGCGGCCATGGCGGCCGAAACGGGCGCCTCTGCCCTGTGGGCCGGGTTCAACGTCCATCTGGCGGCCGGCATGCTGCGCGAAGCGGCTGCGCTGACCACGCAGATCGGCGGCGAGGTGATCCCGTCCGACGTGCCGGGGAACCTGGCCATGGGACTGCGTGCGCCGGCCGGCGTGGTGGTCGGCATGGCGCCGTGGAACGCGCCCATCATCCTGGGCGTGCGCGCCGTCGCCACGCCGCTGGCCTGCGGCAATACCGTGGTGCTGAAGGGCTCGGAATTGTGCCCGGCCACGCACGGCCTGATCATCGAGGCCTTGCAAGAAGCCGGTCTGCCGGCCGGGGTGGTCAATTTCGTGACCAACGCGCCTGAGGACGCCGCTGCCGTCGTCGAGGCGCTGGTGGCCCATCCGGCGACCCGGCGCGTGAACTTCACCGGCTCGACCCGTGTCGGACGGATCATCGCCGAGCTGTGTGCCCGGCATCTCAAGCCGGCGGTGCTGGAACTGGGCGGCAAGGCGCCGCTGGTGGTGCTCGATGACGCCGACCTGGATTGCGCGGTCAATGCGGCTGCCTTCGGCGCCTTCGCCAATTCGGGCCAGATCTGCATGTCCACCGAACGCATCATCGTCGACGAGCGCATCGCCGACGCGTTCGTCCAGCGCCTGGCGGACAAGGCCCGCGCGCTGCCGGTGGGCGATCCGCGCCAGGGACCGGTGGTCCTGGGTTCACTGGTGGACATGTCGGCCGTGCGGCGTTGCAACGACATGATCGACGACGCCCTTGCCAAGGGCGCGAAGCTGCTGTGCGGCGGCAAGTCCGACGACACCCTGATGCCGGCGACCCTGCTGGATCACGTGACGCCGGACATGCGGATCTATGCCGAAGAAACTTTCGGCCCGGTCAAGGCCATCGTGCGCGTGGCGGGCGAGGACGCGGCCGTGGCCTGTGCCAACGACAGCGCCTACGGCCTGTCCTCTGCCGTCATCGGCGCGGACGTCGCCCGCGCGCTGCGCGTGGCCGGTCGCCTTCAGGCCGGCATCTGCCACATCAACAGCGCCACCGTCGACGACGAACCGCAGATGCCTTTTGGCGGCGTCAAGGACAGCGGTTATGGCCGCTTCGGCGGCAAGGCCGGCATCGAGGCCTTCACCGAGATTCGCTGGGTGACGGTCCAGACCTCGCCCCGCGCCTATCCTTTCTGAGGTCATGCATCATGACGAATGAGCTCATCGAAGTCCTGCGCGCAGCCGTCGGCGCGACTCACTGCCTGACGGGGGAGGCGATCGAGGACCGCTTTCTGCACGACTGGATGGTCAAGACGCCACAGGGCCGGCCGCTGGCCGTGGTGCGGCCCGCAGACACGGCTCAGGTGTCTGCCGTGTTGCGTGCCTGCCATGCCGCCCGTGTGCCGGTCGTGCCCCAGGGCGGGCGCACCGGTCTGGCCGGCGGCGCCGTGCCCGTGCCGGATTGCGTCGTGCTGTGCCTGGAACGGCTGGAGGCCATCGAGGAGATCGACCCGGCGGCCGCGACCATGACCGTGGGCGCCGGCACGCCCCTGGAAACCATCCAGCACGCGGCGCAGGGCGCCGGTTTTCTGTTTCCTCTGGATCTGGGCGCCCGGGGCTCGTGCCGCATCGGCGGCAATCTGTCGACCAACGCCGGGGGCAACCGGGTGCTGCGCTATGGCATGGCGCGGGACCTGGTGCTGGGCCTGGAAGCCGTGCTGATGGATGGCACTGTGCTGACCGGGATGAACAAGATGCTGAAGAACAATACCGGCTACGACCTCAAGCAGTTGTTCATCGGCAGCGAGGGGACGCTGGGCGTCATCACGCGGGTCGTGCTGCGCCTATTTCCCCAGCCACGCAGCCGTTGCACCGCGCTGTGCGCGCTGGAGGACTACGACGCGGTCGTGCGGCTGCTGAATCACGCCCGTTCCGGCCTGGGCCCCAGCCTGTCGGCCTTTGAACTGATGTGGCCTGATTTCTACCAGTTGGTGACCTCGAAGCTGCCCGCCTTGCCCACCCCGATGCCGCATGGCCATGGTGCGTACGTGTTGCTGGAGTCGATGGGCACCGATCAGCAGGCGGACCAGGCCCGTTTCGAGGCGGTGCTGGGCGAGGCCCTGATGTCCGACATCGTCCAGAACGCCATCATCGCCCAGTCCGAGGCGCACATGGCGTCCTTGTGGTCGATCCGCGATGCGTCCGGCGAACTGCAGCGGATCTTCTGGCCGCATGCGGGCTACGACGTCAGCATTCCGACGGGCGAACTGGGCGCGTTCATCCAGGCCTGCACCCGCGCCGTGAAAAAGCGCTGGCCCGAGGCGCAGACCGTGTTCTTCGGTCACGTGGGCGACTCCAACATCCATATCGGCGTCAAGGTCGACCAGGACCCGTTCCCCGAGCCCGACATCGACCGGATCGTCTACGGGCTGGTGCGCGATTGGGGCGGCTCCGTATCGGCCGAGCACGGCATTGGCGTGCTCAAGCGGCCCTATCTGGGCTTCAGCCGCAGCCAGGCCGAACTTGTCACGATGCGGGCGCTGAAGACGGCCCTGGATCCCCTGGGCCTGCTCAACCCGGGCAAGGTGCTGCCGGAACCGGAAACCTGACGCTTTCCGTCCGGGACACTGAGACGGAATCGATCACAGAACAAGACAGATCAGGAGACAACATGGATACGCACATACGACCCGAGGCGGCGCCGCCGGGCCCCCACGAACATCGGTTCGGACCCTTCGGCCGGGTCCTGCATGCCGCGTCCAAGGCGCTGGCTGCGCTGGGCGGTCTGGCCTTTGTCGCTTTGGTGGCCATGTCGCTGATTTCCATCGTCGGGCGCAAGCTCGTCGCCATGCCGGTGCCGGGCGACATGGAGGTGCTGATGATGGTGGCGGCTGCCGCTTCGGCCGCTTTCTTTGCCTTTTGCCACCTCGAGGGCGGAGACGTCAAGGTGGATTTCTTCACCGCCCATGCCCGGCCGGCCATCGTTCATGGACTGGACGCCCTTGGCTCTCTGACGGTGGGGCTGTTCGGCGCGCTGATCGCCTGGCGCACCGGCGTCGGCGCGGCCGCCCTGTACGAGGCGGGTGAAACCTCGGCCATCCTGGCCTGGCCGGTGTGGATCGCCCAGACGGCCATGGTGCCCGGCTTCATCCTGTTGGCGGTGGCCGGTTTCTATATGTGCGGTCTGCACCTGCAGGCCGCCCTGGCTTCCCGGGAGAATCGGCCATGAGCGGCATGACCGTCGGTTTCATCATGTTTGCGGTGCTGCTCGCCCTGATGGTGATCCGCATCCCGATCGGCATTTCGATGTTCATCGCCGGTGCCGGAGGCTATGTCTATCTGACGGGCAGCGAAGTGCCGCTGATGGCGTCCCTCAAGAACCTGGCGTATGCCCGCCTGTCCAACTACGATCTGGTGGTGATTCCCCTGTTCCTGCTGATGGGGCAGTTCGCGACGCATGGCGGCCTGAGCCGCAGCCTGTTCCGCTTCGTCAGCGCCTTCATCGGCCACCGGAAGGGCGGGGTGGCGATGGCCGCCGTGGGCGCCTGCGCCGGCTTTGGCGCCATCTGCGGATCGTCTCTGGCGACTGCGGCCACCATGGGGCAAGTAGTCCTGCCGGAACTGCGCCGTTACGGCTACGCCGGCAGCCTGGCCACCGGCACCCTGGCCGCAGGCGGGACGCTGGGCATCATGATCCCGCCGTCCGTGCCGCTCATCATCTACGCCATCCTGACTCAGGAATCCATCGGCAAACTGTTCATGGCGGCGGTCATTCCCGGCCTGCTGGCCATGATCGGCTACATGATCGTCATCCAGATCATCGTGCGCCGCCGTCCGGAAATGGGGCCTGCGGGCGAGCGGACCGCGTGGCCGGAGCGCATCCGGGCGCTGATCCAGGTCGGACCGGTGCTGGCGGTGTTCGTCGTGGTCATCGTCGGCATCTACGCGGGCTGGGCCACGCCCACCGAGGCAGCCGCCATCGGCGCGGCCGCCTGCGGCGTGATCGCCGTCGCCTCGGGCGGTCTGCGCTGGAAGGGCCTGCTGGAAAGCGCCCTGGGCACCGCCCAGGCGACGGCCATGATCTATCTGGTGCTGCTGGGCGCCGACATGTTGAACGTGTCCCTGGCCCTGTCGCAACTGCCGGCCGAGCTGGCGTCCTGGGTGCAGCACAGCGGCCTGTCGCCGTTCCTGGTGATCGTCGCCATTCTGCTGGTCTACATCTTCCTGGGTTGCGTCATGGATTCCCTGGCCATGATTCTGCTGACCATCCCCATCTTCTATCCGATGGTGATGGGGCTGGATTTCTACGGCATGAGCCACGATGACAAGTCGATCTGGTTCGGCATCCTGGCGCTGATGGTGGTGGAAATCGGCCTGGTCCACCCACCGGTCGGCATGAACGTCTACATCATCAACCGCCTGGCGAAGGACGTTCCCCTGACGGAAACCTTCAAGGGCGTGTTGCCTTTCCTGGCGTCGGATTTCATCCGGATCGCGGCGCTGGTGCTGTTCCCCAGTCTGGCGCTGGTCCTGGTCAGGACGTTCGGGGCGTTGTAACCGCAGTGTGATGCACCACCAACCATCAGTCAAAAAGGCGATCCACGCCATCCATGAGGAGACAAGCATGACGCAGCATTCCAAGACGTTGTTTCGCGCGGGCAAGGTCCTGGCCGCACTGGCCCTGGGACTGGCGACGGCCACGGTGGCCCGGGCGGACGACAAGGTCATCCTGAAGGTCGCACATTTCCTGCCTGCGACCTCCAGCGCCCAGATCAATCTGATCCAGCCCTGGTGCGACAAGATTGCGCAGGAATCGAACCAGCGCATGGTCTGTCAGATCTATCCGGCCATGCAGTTGGGCGGCACGCCGGCCCAGTTGTTCGATCAGGCCAAGGACGGCGTGGCCGACATTATCTGGACCGTGCCGACCTACGCGGCGGGCCGCTTTGTCAAAAGCGAGGTGTTCGAGCTGCCCTGGATCGCGGTCAAGGCCGAGGCCGGCAGCCAGGCGCTGTGGGAATACGTGCAAAAATTCGCTCTGGACGAATTCAAGGGCGTGCACCCGATCTTCATGCACCTGCATGACGGCGCGCTGTTCCATTTTTCCAATAAGCAGCCCAAGACGCTGGAAGACCTGAAGGGCCTGAAGATCCGCGCCGCAACCCGTTCCAATGCCCGCACCATCGAGGCGCTGGGGGCGGTGCCGGTGCAGATGCCGCTGCCTGCCGTGCCCGAGGCCCTGAGCAAGGGCGTGGTGGACGGCGTGACCGTGCCCTGGGAAAGCGCCCCGGCCATCAAGCTGTCGGAAATCGCCAATTACCACTTCGACGTGCCCGCGGGCGCGCCGCGACTGTCGAACACGATCTTCCTGTTCGGCATGAATCAGGCGCGCTACGACAGCCTGCCGGCTGATCTGAAGAAAATCATCGACGACAACAGCGGCCTGAAGGCCTCGGCCTGGGCTGGCCGGGTTGGTTTTGACGAGGTCATTCCCAAGTTCAAGGCGCAGGCCAAGGCTGCCGGGAATCAGTTCTACGACATGCCCGACACGGAATACCAGCGCTTCGTCGAGGCCACGCGCGGGGTCAGCCAGGAATGGATCAAGTCGGTCGACGCCAAGGGCGGCAAGGGTGCCGAACTGCTGGCCGTAGCCCGCAACATGGTCAAGAGCCATGCGGCCAAGCCTTGATCGGGCATCCAGGCCCGTGCCGCACGGGCCGGTGCGGCCGCCTCGCGGTGGCCGTGGCATGACGGCCGGAACCGCGTGATGCCGCGCCTGAACAATGAGGACTGGCGCGCTGCGGCCCGTGCGGCCTTGCCCCGTTTCGTCTTCGACTATGTGGACGCAGCGGCCGACGAGGGCCTGTGCCTGCAGCGCAATCGCGACGACCTGGATCGCGTCATCCTGACGCCGCGTGTGCTGCGCGACGTGTCACGGCTGGAGACCGGTATCGAGGTCTTCGGCCGCCGCTGGGCGCAGCCGTTCGGCATTGCGCCCATGGGGCTCAATGGCCTGTCGTGGCCCCGGGGCGACGAAGTGCTGGCGCGGGCGGCGGCGGCCCACGGGGTGCCGTTCGCCCTGTCCACGGCCTCCAACGCCCGGCTGGAGGATCTGCGGGCGCAGGCCGCGTCGGGCATCCACTGGATGCAGTTGTACGTCATGCATCGAGGCCTGGCCGAAGGCCTGGTCGAACGCGCTGCCCGGGCGGGTTACGAGGCCCTGGTGCTGACGGTCGACGTGCCGGTCAGCGGGAATCGCGAACGGGACGTCCGCAACGGTTTCCGGGTGCCGTTCAAGCCCACTGCCCGATTTCTGTTCGACGTGGCGAGGCATCCGCGCTGGGCGTGGCGCATGGCGCGGGCGGGCCGGCTGGATTTTGCCAACCTGCGGGTCGAGGACGCCCCCGGCGCCGATTCCGCGAGCCTGCAGGCGGCCCTGCTGACCCGGGCCATGGATCGCAGCCTGACCTGGGAGAGCCTGTCCTGGCTGCGGCGGCTCTGGAAAGGGCCCTTGCTGCTCAAGGGCGTGCTGCATCCGGACGATGCGCGCCGCGCGCTGGACTGCGGCGCGGACGGCCTGATCGTGTCCAACCATGGCGGGCGCCAGAGTGACGCGTCGCCGTCCGCGATCGCCGCGTTGCCGGGCGTCGTCCGGGCGGTGGGCGGGCGTGCGCCGGTCTTCATGGATGGCGGAATCCGGCGCGGCAACGACGTGATCCGCGCGCTGGCCCTGGGTGCGCGGGCCGTGTTCCTGGGGCGTCCCCTGCTGTACGGCCTGGCCAGCGCCGGCGCGACCGGCGTAGAGGCCGTCCTGAGTCAGTTCGAGGCCGAGATGCAACGCAGCATGGCCCTGCTGGGGCTAGAGAACCTTGACGACGTGCCCGGCTCGGGGCTCGTCAATGATCCGGACCTTTCCTGATTCGGACCACCGTGCATTCACCACCCAAAGGAGACATACGATGAAAACACGTACATCCGCACTGCGCCTGCTGGCGGGCGCTGTGGCCGGCCTGGCGCTGTCGGCGGCGGCGCATGGAGAGCAGGTCGTCCTGAAGGTCGCCCATTTTCTCCCCGCCACCTCCAACGCCCAGATCAACATGATCCAGCCCTGGTGCGACAAGATCGCGCAGGCATCGAACCAGCGCATGGTCTGCCAGATCTATCCGGCCATGCAGTTGGGCGGCACGCCGGCCCAGTTGTTCGACCAGGCCAAGGACGGTGTGGCCGACATCGTCTGGACCCTGCAGACGTATTCGGCGGGCCGCTTCACCAAGAGCGCCGTCTACGAGCTGCCCTGGCTGGTCCCGAATGCCGAGGCCGGCAGTCGGGCGCTGTGGGCCTTCACGCAGAAATATGCGCTGGACGAATACAAGGGGGTGCATCCGATCTTCATGCATATGCACGGCGGCACCCTGATCCACTTCGTCAGCAAACAGCCCAAGACCCTGGCGGACATGAAGGGCCTGAAGATCCGTTCGGCCAATCGCGTCAACTCCCAGATGTTGGAGGCCATCGGGGCGGTGCCGGTACAGATGCCGCTGCCCGCCGTGCCGGATTCACTGGCCAAGGGCGTGGTGGACGGCGCTGCGGTCCCCTGGGAAGGTGTGCCGGCCATCAAGCTCGACGAGATCTCGCGCTATCACCTGGACGTGCCGCAGGGCAAGCCGCGCATGGGCAACTCGATCTTTCTGTTCGGCATGAACCAGGCGCGCTACGACGGCCTGCCGGCCGACCTGAAGAAAATCATCGACGACAACAGCGGCATCGAGATGTCCGCCTGGGCCGGCCGCACGGTCTTTGACGAGCGGGAAGCCGAGTTCATGAAGACGTCCAAGGAAAACGGCAGCGAATTCCACTACATGGACGATGCCGAATACCAGCGCTGGGTGGATGCGACCCAGGGCGTGCGCGATCTATGGGTCCAGGCGGTCGACAAGAAGGGCGGCCAGGGCGCCGATCTGTACACGGCGGCGCGGAATCTGGTCAAGGAGTTCTCGACGCGTCATTGAGCTCGTGTCATTGGGGCCGGTGCAGGACCAGGTGGCAGACGCCGCCCAGCACCAGGCCCCAGAAAGCGCTGCCGATGCCCAGCAGGCTCATGCCCGAGGCCGTCACCAGAAAGGTCACCAGCGCGGCGTCGCGGTGCTCGGGTGCCTGCAGCGCATCGTGGATGCTGCCGCTGAGCGTGCCCAGCAGGGCCAGGCCGGCGATGGCGGCCACCAGTTCGTGCGGAAAGGCGGCGAACAAGGCCACGACCGTGGCACCGAAGATGCCCGTGAACAGATAGAAGATCCCCGCCCAGACCGAGGCCTTGTAGCGTTGCGTGGCGTCCGGATCGGCGTCCGGGCTCATGCAGATGGCGGCCGTGATGGCGGCCAGGTTGAAGGCATAGCCGCCAAAGGGGGCGAGCAGCAGGCCCGTCGCCCCCGTCCAGGAGATCAGCGGCGAGGCGGGCACCCGCGCGTAGCCGTTGGCGCGCAGCACGGCCAGGCCCGGGACGTTCTGCGAGGTCATGGTGACGATGAACAGCGGCAGGGCCACGCCCACGAAAGTCGAGAGCGAGAATTCCGGCGCCATCCAGACCGGCCGGGCGGGCGTCCAGTCGAGCCCGGCCAGGGACAGGCCGCCTTGCAGGGCGACGCAGACGATCCCGGCAGCCAGCGCCAGAGGGATGGCGTAGCGGGGCAGGGTGCGCCGGGCCAGCAGGAAGGCGATCAGCATCACGCCCACCAGCAGCGGGCGGCCCTGCATGGAGACGAACAGGTCCATGCCGAAACGCAGCAGGATCCCGGCCAGCATCGCCGAGGCCAGGTGCCGGGGCACCCAGTCCATGATTTTCTGGAACCAGCCCGTGACGCCGCACAGCGTGATCAGGGCCGAACAGGCCAGAAAGGCACCGATGGACTGCGCCAATCCGATGTCGCCCAGGCTGGTCGCCAGCAGGGCGGCCCCCGGGGTGGACCAGGCTGTCAGCACGGGGGCCCGCCAGGCCAGCGCCAGGCCGATGCAAGTGATGCCCATGCCGATGCCCAGGGCCCACATCCACGAGGCCAGTTGGGCGCCGTGCGCCCCCGCGGCACCGGCCGCCTGGAAGACGATGGCGACGGAACTGGTGTAGCCCACCAGGACGGCGATGAAACCGGCCGAGATGTGGGAGATCCGCAGCCAGCCCGCGAGGCCTCCGGCTGTCGTGTCCGTGCTCATTTGGGTCCTTGGATTTTGGGTGCGAAGCGAACCACGCGCCTGATGCAGGCGCGTGGTTGCTTATTGTAAGGCAGAGAGTGGATGCAAGCAGCCGTCAGGCTACGCAGCGTGGGGGATGAGCCCGGACATGGGGCAGTCCCAGTGGACTGTCCCGTGCCTGGCGAATCTGAGCGGCATGCAGGCCGCGAGGTGGGCTACGGCGCCGCCTGGGTGATGCTGTGCGCCCAGGTGAAGGCCTGCTGGATCAACGGGTCGAGTCGTTCGGCGGTGACGCCCAGCGCACGCAGCAAAGGAGCGGGATCTTCTTCCGTATCGCGGTCCGAGGGGAAGATCAGGGTAGCCAGGCGCAGGTCGAGGCCCAGGGCACCTTCGTGCCGCAGCAGCGCCTCGCGCACCGGGACGTCAACCTGGACCTGCGACAGCAGATCCTGCATGGTGCTGTTGAACAACTGATCCATGATGGACAGGATGCCGGTCGTGAAGGCGGCTTCGGCGCGGACAGTCTGCTCGGGGTGCATCAGGGTGGACAGGGCTTCCATCAGGTGCGCCCGTGCGCTGGCCTGCAGCAGGATCGGCGACAGATAGCCGGCTGGCCGGCCGGCCTCGGAATACATCAGGACCTGAATCCAGCGCTGCAACTGACGGCGGCCCAGCAGCATGATGGCCTGGTTCAGGGATTCGACTTCCTGGCTCAGGCCGAAGGCCGGGGTGTTGACCATGTCCAGCAGCGTCTTGACCAGTTCGGGGTCCTGCTGCAGGCAGGCCTGGATTTCCGGGGCTTCGCCTTCGCCCATGATGAGCGTGACCAGCTTCAGCAGCGTCTTCTGGCGCGTCGTGAGCGACGATGCGGAGGCCAGGTCCGTGGGCCAGTGGCCCTGGAACAGCGTGAAGCCCAGCAGCATGAAGTTGTCGTGCGTGGCTTTGTCAGGCGTGTCCACGGCCATCAGTTGGCGGCCGGCCTGCTTGTGCTGGAAGCTTTGGCGGAAGATCTCGGCCTTGGTGCTCAGCTTGGGGTCGAAGCGCACGATCTTGCAAAAGGGCAGCAGCGCTTCGCGTTCGGGCTGGGCCGCAAGGTCGCCGCGGATGGAGAATTTCGTGCCGCCGTGGGCCAGACTCTGCAACGACTGGATCAGTTCCGGCGTGACGTCGAGCGTTTCCGGGAGTTCGAGATAGGTGCGGTGGCGCGGCAGCATGGCCGTGTAGGCGTTTTGCAGCAGACCCGGGGTCGCGTCGATCCAGTGGGGCGCGTAGGCGAAGAAGGTTGAGGCACCATGCTGGCGCGCGGTTTCGATCAGAGCGGCTCCGGTGTCCGTGTCCGGTTCCTGCGGTTCAGCCCACAGGACGCGCAAGCGGTAGCCGACCAGCCCTCGATTCTGATCCAGGATCGGTTCACGCCGTATCAGGCGGGGCGGCGGGGCGGTGGATGCGTCGGCTTGCGGATCTGGGATGTTGGATTCGGCCATCAGAGTGGTCTCCATGAGGCTCCTCGGGGTAGATGTGCCCTTTTTCGTGGGTGGGGCTTTGTCAAATTTTCACATTGTACTGTCACAGAATGTCGCGATGCGCACAAATGTGTATCGTCTGGAGGACACGCGGGCAGACTGTCCGGAAACCGTCTGCGCCGAACGCCGGCGATCCTGTCGGCGGGAGCCGTACAATCGGGGAGACCTTCAACCGTTTGACCGGAGAGTTCCATGCCTGGATTGCTGCCTGATGTCGACCCCGAGGGGCTGCTGGAATATTCGGTGGTCTACACCGACCGCGCCCTGAATCACATGTCTCAGTCCTTTCAGGGTGTGATGCGGGATATCTCGCGCACCCTGAAGTCGGTGTACGGTGCACATTCGGCCATCGTCATTCCGGGCAGCGGCACGTTCGGCATGGAAGCCGTCGCGCGGCAATTCGCCACCGGCAAGCGCTGTCTGGTGATCCGCAACGGCTGGTTCAGTTATCGCTGGAGCCAGATTTTCGAGACCGGCCGCATCCCGGCCGAAGAGCGCGTGCTCAAGGCCCGTCCGATAGAAACCGGCAACCAGCCTTTCTTCGAGCCGCCGCCCGTTGCCGAGGTCGTCGCGGCGATCCGCGAATTCAAGCCTGATCTGGTCTTTGCCGCGCATGTGGAGACGGCCTCGGGCATCATGCTGCCGGACGATTACATCCGCCAGGTGGCCGCTGCGGTGCATGCCGAGGGCGGTCTGTTCGTGTTGGACTGCATCGCCTCGGGCACGATGTGGGTGAACATGCAGGACGTGCATGTGGACGTGCTGATCTCGGCGCCGCAAAAAGGCTGGACCTCGTCGGCTTGCTGCGGACTGGTGATGCTGGGCGAGGCCGCCCGCCGGCACATCGAGACCACGCAGAGCAGCAGTTTCGCCTGTGACCTGCGCAAGTGGCTGGGCATCATGGAAGCCTACGAAAAGGGCGGTCATGCCTACTACACGACGCTGCCGACGGATTCCCTGATCGTGCTGCGCAACGTCATGGCCGAAACCGATGCCTACGGCTACGACCGGGTCAAGGCCGAGCAGCGCGAACTGGGCGAGGCCGTGCGCGCGTTGCTGCGCGAACGCGGTTTCAAGAGTGTCGCCGCACCCGGCTTCGAGGCCCCCGGCGTCGTGGTCAGCTACACCACCGACGATGGCATCCACACGACGCGCAAGTTTGCCGAAGCCGGGCTGCAGGCCGCTGCCGGTGTGCCCCTGGCCTGCGACGAACCCGAAGGCTTCAAGACCTTCCGCCTCGGCCTGTTCGGCCTGGACAAGCTGCACAACGTCGAACGCACCGTGGCCACGCTGGCGCGGGCGCTGGACAAGATCCAGGCGTAGGCGTTTCGCATTCCACGACGCGTGCCGTGGAATGCCCGGTTGTGCTGCCGCCTCAGGCGGCCGGCGACGCGTCCAGCCCCATCTGCCAGAAGTCGATCTCCAGACGGGTGGCGTCGCGGAAGGTTGCGGCCAGCCCGTCCAGGCGATCAGCGGTCTGGCCAGCCAGCCGCGCGTCCAGCCAGTTGCGTTCGGCTTGCGCCGCCGCCTGGAATTCCTCGCTGATGTACATGGCGATCCAGGCTTCGTAGGGGTTGGCCGGACCCCGCACGGTGAATGGCTGGGCCTCGATCCAGCGGGCGATGTCCGCGTAGCCGACCAGGCAGGGTGCCAGCGCCACGTGCAGGTCCAGCAGATCGCCGCGGTGGCCGGCATCCAGCACGTAGCGGGTGTAGGCCATGGTCTCGCGGGCCTCGGGCAGCGCGTCCAGCTCGGCTTCGGTGATGCCCCACTGGGCGCAATAGTCCACATGCAGGCCCATCTCCAGGTCCACGATGGCTTTCAGACTGTCCAGGCCCTGCCGCAGTTCGACGATCGAGCGGCTCTTGTAGACCGCCAGTCCCCAGGCGCGGGCGAAATGCACCAGGAACAGATAGTCCTGGCGCAGGTAATGGCGGAAGGCCTCGGCCGGCAGCGTGCCGGCGGCCAGCCCGCGCACGAATTCGTGCTGGCAATAGGCCGCCCATTCGGGGGCACAGCGGGTCAGCAGCGTGGCGAAAGAGGTCGGGGCGGGGGACGCGGTCATGCGAGGTCTCCTGAAGTGGGGGGGATTGCGGGCCCGAGTGTAGCCCGCACGTGCGGCTCGTGAGATTCGACGGGCGGCATCGGCCGGCCGCCCGTCGGCTACGGTACGATAGCGTGGACGGCGGGGGCCGCGTCCCCGCCTGCGGAAAAGACCTCATGCGATCCAGTATCACCCTCAAACTGTTCCTGGCCATCCTGGCGACCTGCATCGTGGTGGCGCTCGCCATGGGCATGGCCGTGCGTTACAGCTTCGACAGCGGTTTCGACGACTACATCCGGGAACGCGAGAGTCAGCGCCTGGACAGCCTGGCGCAGGCGCTGGCCGCCGAGTACACCGAGGCCGGCGGCTGGCGCTTTCTGGCCGAGGGCGGCGACCGCTGGGGGCGCAGCCTGCGCCTGTCACGCACTGCACGGCCAGGCGATTCCGGCCGTGATCGCAACGGCAGGCCGCCTGGACCGCCGCCCCGCGTCATCCTGCAGGATGCCGACGGCGGCTGGCTGGCGGGGCCGCATCTGCGTCCCGGGACCGACTGGACCCGCCATCCCGTGACCGTCGAAGGCCGGTCCGTCGGCTGGTTGCTCAGTCCGCCGCCCATGCCCATGGTGCTCAACGACGAGGTCGACCGCCGCTTCCAGTCCCGGCAGTTGCGGGCGACCTGGGTGATCGTCGGCCTGTCCGTGCTGCTGGCGGCCCTGGTCAGCCTGCTGCTGGCGCGCCTGCTGCTGGTGCCGGTGCGGCGCCTCGCCCAGGCCACCCGCCGGCTGGCCGACGGCGATTTCGACATCCGGGTGCGGGTTGGAGCATCCGACGAGCTCGGGCGCCTGGCGCGCGACTTCAATCGTCTGGCGCACAGTCTGGCGCGCAATGCCCGCTTGCGCCGGGAGCTGATGGCGGACATGTCCCACGAACTGCGGACCCCCCTGACCGTGCTGCGCGGCGAGATCGAGGCGCTGCAAGACGGCCTGCGCGCGCCGGACGAGGCCTCGCTGGCCTCGCTGGCGCATGAGATCGAGCGCTTGAGCCGGCTGGTGGACGATTTGCGTGAATTGTCGCTGGCCGATGCCGGCGCCCTGGATTACCGCATGCGCTCCCTGGATCTGTCGGCGCTGGTTGCGCGGGTGCTCGATGCGTCGCGGGATCGGTATGCCCGGGCCGGCCTGGTACTGGATCAGGCGATCGAGCCCGGATTGCGTCTGTCCGGCGACGAGCGCCGACTGGAACAACTGCTGGCAAACCTGCTGGAAAACAGTCTGCGCTACACCGACAGTCCGGGCCGGGTGCGCGTGCGGGCCGGCCGGCGCGATGGCTGCATCATGCTGGAGATCGCCGACACCGCGCCTTCGGTGGCGGCCGAGCAGTTGCCCCGCCTGTTTGATCGCCTGTACCGGGTGGAGTCCTCGCGCAGCCGCCAGCACGGCGGCTCGGGGCTGGGCCTGGCGATCTGTCGCTCCATCGTTCAGGCGCATGGTGGCGGGATATCGGCGGCGCCGTCCGATCTGGGCGGGCTGCTCATCCGGGTCGAGTGGCCGCTGACGGACGGCGGGGCGGTGGATGCGGCGGGTACTTCGTTCGTGACGGGTGAGGAGTGAGCATGCGGATTCTGGTGGTCGAGGACGAGCCCAAGCTGGCGGGCCTGCTGCAGACTTACCTGGAGGCGGCCGGTTACGAGGCGCGCTGCACGGGCGACGGCCTGGCCGTCATGCCGCTGATCGAAGACTGGCCGCCCGATCTGGTGCTGCTGGACCTGATGCTGCCCGGCCGCGACGGTCTGGAGCTCTGCCGCGACATCCGTGCGCGGACCTCCATTCCGGTCATCATGGTGACGGCTCGGACCGAGGAGATCGACCGCTTGCTGGGGCTTGAGCTGGGTGCCGACGACTACATCTGCAAGCCCTACAGTCCGCGCGAGGTCGTCGCCCGCGTCAAGGCGGTCCTGCGCCGCAGCGCGGCGGACCCGGCACCTGCCCAGGCGCGCGAAGTCGGCGGTCTGGACATCGACGAAGGCGCCTGGAGCGCCCGTCTGGACGGTGTGGCGCTGGATCTGACGCCGGTGGAGTTCCGCCTGCTGGTCCTGCTGGCCAGCCAGCCGGGCCGCATCTTTTCTCGCGATCAGGTGCTGGACGGCCTGTACGACGATCGTCGCGTCGTCACCGACCGGGCCGTGGACAGTCACGTCAAGAACCTGCGCCGCAAGCTGGCCGCCGTGCGCCCGGACGAAGAACTGATCCGCTCCGTCTATGGCGTGGGCTATCGGCTGGACCTGGGGGGATCTGCTCACGCTTCTCCATGAAGTCTCCACGATTTGCCCATTTTTGCGCCGCAGTCGGCCCGTAATCTGTCTCCATCGCGGCTCCATCGGGGGGCCGTAGGAAACAAGGAAGACCGACATGAACCTGACCCAAGTCACCCGCGCCCGTTCCCTCTCCGCCCTGGCCATGGTCGCCGCTCTGGCCGCCGCGCCGCTGGCCGCTTCGGCCGCGCCCGGCATGCAGGCCGACGGCGGTCCCCGCTTCCACCAGAAGGGTGGGCACGACTCCGGCCGCCACGGCGGCGATTTCGCCCGTCATGGTGGGGACCGTGGCATGCGCGCCCTGGATCTCAGCCAGGACCAGAAGGATCAGATCTTCAAGATCCGCCACGACCAGGAACAGGCTTTCTACGACGGACAAAAGGCCGTGCGTGCCGCGCGCCAGTCCCTGCGCGACGTCAGCCGCGCCGACACCTTCGACGAAGCCAAGGCCAGGCAGGCCGCCGATGCCCTGGGCCAGGCCCAGTCGCAGATGGCCCTGCTGCGTGTCCAGACCCAGTCGCAGATCCGCGCCGTGCTGACGCCCGAACAACGCCAGAAACTGGCCGACATGCACGCGCCGAAGAAGGCCGAAAAGCCCGCCAGGTCCTGATGCGCGGCAGTTCCCGGCTTATCCGGGAACCTGGCATGACGACGCCGGGCCCCCAGGGTCCGGCGTTCGGTTGCAAATGCTCGGATGCACGAGCAGTCCCTCGCCGGGCGTGCAGCGCCTCTCTCGGGCGAGTCGGGTAGACTGATTGCCCAAAGAACTTGGAGCCATCGGTCATGCATCTCCCCGCTTCACCCACAAAGCACAGAATCAGTGGCAAAACCCGGCTGATTGCGCTGCTCGGCTCGCCCGTCTCGCATAGCAAATCGCCGGGGATGCAAAACGGGTGCTTTGAGGCCTTGGGCCTGGATCTTGCCTACCTGGCCTTTGACGTGCCGCTGGAAAAAACAGCGTCGGCCGTCGAAGCCCTGCGGGTGCTGAACGTGCGTGGGGCCAATGTCACCATGCCGCTGAAACGGGCCATCTGCGCCTTTCTGGACAGGCTCTCTCCAGCCGCCGAAATGGCGGGTGCGGTCAATACCATCGTCAACGACAATGGCGTGCTCACCGGCCATATCACCGATGGCATCGGCTATACCTTGTCGCTCGAGGATGCAGGCATCGACATCGCCGGCAAGGTGATGACGATTGCCGGCATCGGGGGCGCTTCGACTGCCGTCGCCATTCAGGCCGCCATGCAGGGGGTGACGGACATCACCCTGTTCAACCAGCGCGACGCGTTCTTTGACACCGGCTACGCCCTCGTGGACATGCTGCAGAGCCGGCTGGGCTGCACGGCGCGGCTGTGTGATCTGTCGGATGTCGCGCAGTTGCGGGCGTCCATGGCGCGCAGCCACATCTTCGTCAATGGCACGCCCGTGGGCATGGAGGCGACGTTGGGGCAATCCGTGGTGCCTGACGCCAGTTATTTCCATCCCGGTCTGATCGTGACGGATCTCATCTATGTCCCTGAACAGACGGCGTTGCTGGAGATGGCCCGGGCTGCCGGCTGCACGACCGTCAGCGGTTTGGGCATGCAACTGTTTCAGGGCGTGGAAGCCTTCCGTCTGTGGACGGACCGGGACATGCCTGTCGATCTCGCGCGCAGCCTGCTGCGCACCTGAAGCTCCCCCTGTTTTTGAAAAAAGAGTGACTCTCATGACGCAACAAGGATTCCTGGCCATCTGGTGCGAAATGGACGCGGATGACCTCGTCGATTACCGCAACTGGCTGACGCAGGAGCATATTGCAGACCGCATCTACTCGCCGGGTTTTCTGGGGGTGCGGCTGTTCGCCTCGGTCGAGAACGAGTGTTCGCACTTCATTCTGTATGCCACCGAAAGCCCGGACGTGATGCAGGCGCCGCCTTATCTGCAGATCCTCAATACGCCTTCGCCCTGGACACAGCGCCTCATGGTGAAGTTCGGTCCTTTCGATCGTGCGGCGGGTGCGCGCGTCGTCAAGATCGGTCGCGGCTTTGGCTCGCATGTGCTGGTCAGCCGCATCTGCTCGGGCGACTCCCGCGTCGATCCCGTCCAGGCGCGCGATGCGCTGCGCGCATTCATCCGTCTGCCCGAGACGGTGGGCGTGCGCCTGCTGGAAACCGACCGTGGCACCACGGGCATTCAGAGCGCCGAAAAGAAGATGCGCAGCGGCAGGGAAGGCGCTTTTGACTACCTGCTGGTCGTGGAGGCGCTCTGCGAAGCCGGCGCGGCCGCGGCGCGCGAGTCGCTGGCCGGAATTCTGCAAGCGGCCATCCCCGGTCTTCAATCTCACGACAGTCTGATCTGCAAAACCATTTATGGCGAAGCGCCCTACGAGGGCGAAACACCCTGATGCCGTGCCTCGGCTTCGGCTCCGCAATGCCGTGCCTCATTGCGCGAACAGCGTCCCCACCGATTGGAAATGGCGCTGGTAATAAGGGTTGTCCAGCCGGTCGATGCGGACCTGGCCGCCGGTGGACGGGGCATTGATGAAACGGCCGTCGCCCAGGTAGATGCCCATGTGCGAATTCGGCCGACCCAGTGTATTGAAGAACACCAGATCGCCGGCCTGCAGATCGCGGCGAGGCACGGGGCGGCTCATGCGAGCGATCTGCTCGGTGTTGTGGGGCAGGGCGGCGCCGGTGGCCGTATCGAACACGTACATCACCAGGCCGCTGCAGTCGAAGCCGCGCTGGGCATGCGCGCCGCCGTAGCGGTAGCGGGTGTCCAGCAGGCTCAGGGCCGTCATGACGACCTCGGTGCGATGTGCCGGATCGATGTCGGGATAGGCCACCGCGGGTCCCCGGGCGCCCGGGCCGACGCAGGCCGCCAGCCACAGGCACAACAGGCAGGCTGCGAGGGCGCGCATGCTCAGCCTTTCTTGCCTTCCGGCCAGTAGTAGCTATCCGGCAGCTTGCGGGCGCCGAAGATCGCCTGGCCGACGCGCACGGTGGTGGCGCCTTCCTCGATGGCCCATTCGAAGTCCCCGGACATGCCCATGGACAGCTCGGCAAAATCCGCGCCCTGGGGAGCGTCCTGGCGCAGCCGGTCGCGCAGATCGCGCAGCAGATGAAAGCAGGGGCGCACCCGGGTCTCGTCGGGCGAAAACAGGGCCAGCGTCATCAGGCCGCGCACGCGCAACGCACTGCAGGCGGGCAGGGCGCGGGCGAAGTCCAGCACCTGATCGGGTGCCAGGCCGAATTTGCTGGTCTCACCCGAGGTATTCACCTGGACGAAGACGTCCAGGCTGCGGCCTTCTTCCTGCAGGCGCCGATCCAGGGCCTCGGCCACGCGCAGATTGTCCAGGGCCTGGAATTCCCGGGCAAAGCGGGCCACGAACTTGGCCTTGTTGGTTTGCAGGTGGCCGATCACGGCCCAGTCCAGATCGGCCAGGTCGGTCATGGCCTCCCATTTGCCATAGGCCTCCTGGACCTTGTTCTCGCCCAGCAGGCGGCAGCCCGCCGCGTAGGCCATGCGAATGCGGGATTCGTCCACGGTCTTGCTGACGGGCAGCAGGCGGACTTCGGCGGGGTCACGCCCGGCGCGCAGGCAGGCCGCGTCGATGCGGGCGCGGATGTCGGCCAGATTGGCCTGGATTTCCTCCGGGGTTTCGGCCGTCTGGTAGGCGGGCCGGACGGGCGATGGCACAGCGTTCATTGCGGCGGTCTCGGGCATGAAGAATGAGGGATCAGGGGGTAGGCCCTAGGATAACCCCAATGCGGGGTAATCCCAATGCGGCGGGGCTGTGCGCCGTCCGGTGCGGGCTTGAAAGCCTTTATGATCTAGCCTGGAACGACGTGCAAGAGGGATAGGGCGTGGCGGAACTCACTCCGGGACTGATGCTGGTTCACGGCAATCGGGCGGAACAACTGCGCGAGGTGCTG
The DNA here is from genome assembly GCF_049650445.1 of Castellaniella sp. Classification (GTDB taxonomy): domain Bacteria; phylum Pseudomonadota; class Gammaproteobacteria; order Burkholderiales; family Burkholderiaceae_B; genus Castellaniella. The sequence continues at coordinate 19,030 of NZ_JBASAD010000021.1, forward strand.
GTCGCGTGGCTGCGCCATTCGCCGCTGGATCCCCTGGAAAACGAGTACCTGCTGGTGCACAGCAATGGCATCGCGCAGTGGCTGCGGCTGGCCCTGGCCGAGCGCGACTCGGGCTGCGGCATCGCGGCTGCGCTGGATTTTTTGCTGCCGTCGCGCTTCATGTGGCAGGCGTACCGCGCCGTGTTGGGCGCGGGCGCCGTTCCCGAACAATCCCCGCTGGACAAGGATCCGCTGGCCTGGCGTCTGATGCGCTTGCTGCCGACGCTGGCCGATCAGCCGGGTTTCGAGCCGGTGGCGCGCTTTCTGGCTGACGACGCCGGCGTGCGCAAACGCCATCAACTGGCGCACCGGCTGGCCGACCTGTTCGACCAGTACCAGGTCTACCGGGCCGACTGGCTGGACGCCTGGGGGCGGGGACAGCTCGTCCTGCCTGATGCTTTGGGCCGCGAGCCCGAAGCCCTGTCCGAATCCCAGGCCTGGCAGGCCCGCCTGTGGCGCGCCCTGCTGGACGACCTGGGCGCAGTCGAGGGTGAACCGGTCGGACGCGCGGCCGTGCATGCGGCCTTCATGGCGCGGGTCCGGGCACCGGGCAATATCCCGCGTCCGGCCGGACTGCCGCGCCGCCTGCTGGTCTTCGGTATTTCCGCCATGCCGCGCCAGACCCTGGAGGCTTTGTCCGGCCTGTCGCGCTGGATTCAGATCCTGGTGTGCGTGAACAATCCCTGCGCTCATTATTGGGCCGACATCCTGGGCGACCGTGATCTGCTGCGGGCGCGTTTCCGGCGCCAGGCGCGCCGCCCGGGCATGCCGGAAATCCTGGACGAGCAGGCCCTGCATCAGCAGACGCATCCTTTGCTGGCGTCCTGGGGGCGCCAGGGACGCGACTTCATCGGCCTGCTCGACGACATCGACGATCCGGCGCACCGGGCGCGTTGCGGCCTGGCGTTCGAGGCCCTGCATCAGCGCATCGACGCCTTCGAGGATCTGCCCGGGAACACGCTGCTGGAGCAGTTGCAGGACGACATCCGCGATCTGCGGCCGCTGGCCGAGACGCGCGCGCGCTGGCCGGCGGTGGATCCGGCGCAGGATGACTCGCTGCGCTTTCACGTGGCCCACAGCGCCCAGCGCGAGGTCGAGATCCTGCATGACCAGTTGCTGTCGGCCTTTGCCGCCGACCCCGGCCTGCAGCCGCGCGACGTGATCGTGATGGTGCCCGACATCGAGGCCTATGCGCCCCACGTGCAGGCGGTCTTCGGCCAGTATGGTCCCAGGGACCGGCGCCACGTGCCCTACGCCCTGGCGGATCGCGGGCAGCGTCGGGCCGATCCGCTGGTCATCGTCCTGGAACAACTGTTGTCCCTGCCGCGTCTGCGCCTGGGCATCCAGGAAGTCCTGGAATGGCTGGACGTGCCGGCGCTGCGGGCGCGCTTCGGCATCGAGGCCGCCGACCTGCCGCTGCTGCAGACCTGGGCGCGGGACGCCGAAGTGCGCTGGGGGCTGCATGCCGAACATCGCAGCGCCTTTGGCCTGGAACAGTCGCCGGCGGCAGCCCACGGGCACACCTGGCGCTTTGGCCTGGACCGTATGCTGTTGGGCTATGCGTCCGGCCCTGACGCGCCGGCCTGGAGCGGGATCGAGCCCTATGGCGAAACCGGTGGCCTGCAGGCCCAGGTGCTGGGCGCGCTGGCCCGCCTGCTGGACACGCTGGATCACCACTGGCAGCTGCTGGGCCAGGATGCGACGCCCGCGCAGTGGGTCATCTCTTTGCAGGCGCTGCTCGATGCATGCTTTTTGCCGGTGACGGATGCCGACGAACACACGCTGGCGCGTTTCCGGGAAATCCTGCAGGACTGGGCGCTGCTGTGCGAAACCGCCGGGGTGGACGAGGGCCTGCCGGTGTCCATCGTCGCCGAGCACTGCCTGGGTCAGCTGGATCAAGCCGGTTTGTCGCAGCGTTTCTTTGCGGGTGCGGTGACCTTCGCCACGCTCATGCCCATGCGGGCGATTCCGTTCCGGCGCGTGTGCCTGCTGGGCATGCAGGACGGCGCGTTCCCCCGCCAGCGCGTGCCGGTCGATTTCGACCTGATGGCGCTGCACCCGCGCCCCGGCGACCGTTCCCGGCGCGAGGACGACCGCTACCTGTTCATGGAGGCGCTGCTGTCCGCGCGCGATCAGCTTTACCTGTCCTGGGTCGGGCACAGCATCCACGACAACACACCGCAGCCGCCATCGGTGCTGGTGTCCCAGTTGATGGATCACCTGGACCGGGGCTGGCAATCTGCGGATGGGGCCAAGTCCCTGTCCGCTGCCCTGAGTCTGCATCATCCGCTGCAGCCTTTCAGTCGCCGCTATTTTCCGGTGCCGGCGCACACGGGTCCCGGCGCGCTGTATACCTACGCAGCCGAATGGCGCGGCGCGCGCCAGGCAGCGGTCGACGAGCCGCAGCCGGCGCCGGCCGTGCTGGCGCCGCTGCAGCGGGATGCCGCGTTGCGGCTGGATGTCCTGCGCCAGTTTCTGAAGCATCCTGTGCGTGCCTTCTTTCAGCAGCGCCTGCAGGTGTTTTTCGAGGCACCCGCCCCGGATCTGGACGAAGGGGAACCCTACGTCCGGGACGGCCTGGGACAATGGCAACTGCGCGCCGAGCTGCTCGAAGCCCTGCGGCGGGCGCCGGATGCGGCCGAGGCCGAAGCCGTGTTCCAGGAAGGCCTGGACCGCATGCGCCGGCGCGGCACCCTGGTCGCGGGCGGCCTGGGCGAGGCGGCGGCCCAGGTCCTGCACGACAGCGTGCAGGAAGCCGTCGATCCCTATCGGCGGGCCTGCCGCGATTGGCCGCAGGCATCCGACGAGACCCTGCGGATGGAAAGCACGCTGCCGGACAGCGACGGGACGTTCGAGGATACGCTGGCCGGCTGGCGCCGGAACGGACGGGGCCAGTGGGGACGGATCGTGCTGCTCGCCAGTCATCTGGTGCGCAACAAGCGCTACCGCATCGCGCCCATGATGCCGGCCTGGCTGGATCACCTGGCCGCGCACGCGCATGGCCGGCCCCTGACGACCGTGCTCGTCAGCCCGCAAGGCTGCGTGCGCTTCGAGCCGCTGGACCCGGTCCAGGCGACGGAACAGTGGCGGACTTTATGGGCCGCCTGGCAGGACGGCCTGCGTGCCGCGCTGCCCGTGGACATCGACGCGGCGGGCACCTGGCTGCGGGCCGGTGCCGACCCGGCGCCCGACAGCGTCGCGTGGCGCGAGGCCGAGGCCAGCTACGCCCGGAAGGTGGACGACGACCTGTATCTGCGGCGCTGCTATCCCGATTTCGGCCGCTTGTGCCAGGACGGGGGTTTCTTCCATTGGGCCGAGACCCTGTACGGCGCCGCCGCACAGGCGATCCTGCCGTATCCCGTGGCGGATGGAGGGACGGAATGAACGTGTCGCCCCCCTCGATCCCCCAGATCGATCCGCTGCGCTTTCCCTTGCGCGGCAGCCACCTGATCGAAGCCAGCGCCGGGACGGGCAAGACCTGGACGATTGCCGCGCTGTACGTCCGTCTGGTGCTGGGGCATGGCGGGCAACGGCCTTGTCTGCCCACCGAGATTCTCGTCCTGACTTTTACCGAGGCCGCCGCTCAGGAATTGCGCGACCGGATTCGCGGCCGCCTGGCCGAGGCCGCCGTCTGGTTCGCCGCAGAGGACGAGCAGGAAGACCGCGCGGCCGATCCTTTTCTCATGGCGTTGCGGCAGAGCTATCCGCAGGCTGAACGGGCGGGCTGTGCCCGCACGCTGGATCTGGCCGCACAGTCCATGGACGAAGCCGCCATTTCCACCATTCACGCCTGGTGTGCCCGGGTCTTGCAGGAGCACGCCTTCGACAGCGGCAGCCTGTTCGAGCAGCGGCTGGAGCCGGACCTGGGTGCCGAGATCCGGCAGGCCGCCTGGGATTACTGGCGCGCGCACGTGGCGCCGCTGGCGTTGGAACCGCTGGCCGACGTGCTGGCCGTCTGGCCCGGGCCGGACGCCTTGCTGAGCCTGTCCGGCCTGTTGACCCGTGAATCTCTGCCCGAGGCCGCCGATGAAAGTCTGGCGGCCGTGCTGGGGCGTCATCAAGCCCTGCGTCGGGACCGCCTGGCAGTCCTCAAGGCACCCTGGGTCGAGGGGGCGGACGCGTTGGAAGACTGGTTGGTCACGCTGGGCAAGGACCTGAAAGTCCGTCCGGCCGATTTCCGCCGCTGGACGCAGGCCTTGCGGACCTGGGCGCAGGACCCCGACCAGGAGATCCTGGATCTGAAAGCCGGTTGGGACCGTTTGACGCCGCCCGGCATCCAGGAAAAGTGGCAGGGCGAGGGGCCTGCGCCCGAGCATCCCGCCAGTGCGGCATTGGACCGCCTGCGCGACGAACTGGGGACGCTGCCCGCTGCGCGCGCGCCCCTGCTGCGCCATGCCCTGGCCTGGATGGCCCGGCGCCTGCAGCAGGCCCTGTCCAGCGCCGCGCTGCTGGGCTTCGACGGCCTGCTCGGCAATCTGGATGCCGCCCTGGCAGAGCAGGCCGGCGCCCGGCTGGCGCAGACCCTGCGGCGGCAGTTTCCGGTGGTGCTGATTGACGAATTCCAGGACACCGATCCGGTGCAGTACCGGATCTTCGACCGCGTCTACCGGGTGGCCGACAACGACCCCGACACCGCGCTGGTCTTCATTGGCGATCCCAAGCAGTCCATCTACGGTTTCCGGGGTGCCGACGTGCATACCTACCTGCGCGCCAATCAGGCCTGCGCGGGGCGGGTCCAGACCCTGGGCCGCAACTACCGTTCGTCTGCGGCCATGGTTGCGGCGGTCAACCGGTGCTTTGAACTGGGTGGGCCTCGGGCCTTCCCCACCGGCGCGCAGGCCGTCAATATTCCCTTCCATCCCGTTGACGCCCAGGGCCGCCCGGAACATTGGGAGGTCCTGGGTCAGCCGGCGCCGGCACTGAGCGCCTGCTGGATCGAACCGGCGGTCGAGGGCAAGCCCCTGTCCTCGACCCTGTACGAACAAGAGGCGGCGGGGCTTTGCGCCCGGCGCGTGGCCGAAATCCTGATGCAGGGCCGTCGCGGCGAGGCGGGCCTGCGCGAGGGAGACCGCTGGACGCCGGTGCGGCCCGCCGACATCGCCATCCTGGTCAATACCCACGCCGAGGCGCGCAGCGTGCGTCAGGCGCTGGCCCGGGTCAAGGTGCGCAGCGTGTATCTGTCCGAACGGGACTCCGTCTACGAATCACCGCAGGCGGCGGAAATCGCCCTGTGGCTGGATGCCTGCGCGCATCCCGAGGACGAGCGCGCCGTGCGCGCGGCGCTGGCCACCCCGGCGCTGGGCCTGGACTGGCAGACGCTGGACCAGTTGGTGGAAGACGAGCGTGCCTGGGACGCCCGGGTCGAACGTTTCCAGCGCTACCGCCAGATCTGGCGGCAGCGCGGCGTGCTGCCCATGCTGCGCCTGTTGCTGCATGATTTCGAGGTGCCGGCCCGCCTGCTGTCCGATGGCTACGAGGGTGAGCGGCGCCTGACCGATTTCCTGCATCTGGCCGAATTGCTGCAGCAGGCCGCCGCCCATCTGGACGGCGAACAGGCCGTGCTGCGCTATCTGCACCGGCAGTCCCAGGGCCCGCAGGGCGAGGACGGACGCCGTTTGCGTCTGGAAAGCGACGAGGGCCTGGTGCGGGTCGTGACCGTGCATAAATCCAAGGGCCTGGAATATCCCCTGGTCTTCCTGCCCTTCGTCTGCAAGGCGCGGCCGGTCGAAGCGGGGCGGGGTCCGTATCTGCTGCCTGGCGAGACGGATCGGGCCTGGATCATGGAGGCCGAGGGCGATCAACTGCAGCGGCTGGACGGCGAACGGCTGGGCGAGGACGTGCGCAAGCTGTACGTGGCGCTGACGCGCGCACGCCATGCGGTCTGGATGGCATTGGGGCCGCTGAAGGCAGGCGCGGGCAGCGGCATTGGCCACTTGCTGGGCGCAGACGTACAGGCGGGCTGGGAGGCCTTGACGCACGCCCATCCCGACCTGATGGCCTGGGACGAGGAAGCGCCGGACAGTGCGGACTTCACGCCGCTGGCCGACGAGATACCGGATGCACTGGGTGACGCCCGTTGCCTGGCCACAGCGGCCGTCGCTCAGCCCTGGTGGATTTCCAGCTATTCGGCTTTGTGCCTGGCCGACGCCGCCGCGCCGGAGACGGCCGCCGAGGACGTGCTGCGCGAAGGCCGTCAGGCCGATCCCGCGCCCCTGCGCCGGATGGCGCAGGCCTCGCCCATCCTGGCCGACTCGGGGCTCAGGGATTTTCCGCGCGGCAGCGAGGCCGGGACTTTCCTGCACGGCCTGCTGGAATGGGCGGCGCGGCGCGGCTTCCGCGATCTGGAGGATGCGCGCGACCTGATCGCCCGGCGCTGTGCCGTGCGCGGCTGGGAAGCGCACATCGATGCACTGCACGACTGGCTGCTGCGCCTGGTGTGCACTCCATGGCGGCCGGATCTGCCGGGCGATCCGGTGCTGCGTCTGGACAGCCTGCAGGCCAGCCTGCCGGAAATGGAGTTCTGGCTGCCGGCGCAGCGGGTGGACATCGGGCACCTGGACGGACTGCTGCGCCGGGGCACCTTTGGCGGTGTCGCTCGTCCGGCTTTGGCGGCGGGACGCTTGAACGGCATGTTCAAGGGCTTCATCGACCTGGTGCTGCAGGCCGACGGTCGCTATTACCTGATGGATTACAAGTCCAATGATCTGGGGCCTCGCGAGGCCGATTACGCGCCCGAGGCCCTGGCGGCGGCCATGCGCGCGTCCCGCTACGATGCGCAGATGCTGATGTACGTGCTGGCGCTGCACCGGCAGTTGCGCGCCCGGCTGGTGGATTATGACTATGCGCGTCACATGGGCGGCGCGCTGTACCTGTTCCTGCGTGGCCAGGCGGCGCCTGGTCAGGGGCTGGTGGCGCTGCGGCCCGAGCCGGCCCTCATCCAGGCGCTGGACGCGTTGTTCGACGGCGAAGGCGCGGAGGCAAACCATGACTGAGTTTCCCGACTGGCTGGCGTTCGAGTCATCCGGGGAGGACGTGCGCGATCTGGACGTGGCTTTTGGCCGTCTGCTGGCCCGCCAGGCACCGCAGGCACCTGGGCTGGCGCTGCGTCTGGCCGTCCTGTGCAGCGCCCGGCTGGCGCACGGCCACCCCTGCCTGGACCTGCATGCCCTGTGCGAATCGGATCGTACAGTGTCTGGAGGCGGTCTGGATGCGGGCGACGCAGGCCGGGCCGGAGCACCGGACTGGGCCGCAGGCGGGCTGGAGGCGTGCCTGGCGGCGCTGGCCGAGGCCGACTTCGTGGGCGACGGCGACGGCCCGCAGCCGCTGGTCCTGCACGGGCATCGCCTGTATCTGGCCCGCTATTGGCGCGCCGGGAGGCGCATCCGCGAAGACCTCGGCCGACGCCTTGCACTGGAGCCGTTGGGGGGACACGACCCGGCCCGGGTTCGCGCCTGGCTGGATGCGGTCTTCACCGCGCCCGCCGTCGAAGCGCCGGACTGGCAGAAAATCGCCTGCGCCACGGCCCTGCTGCATGGTTTTTCCATCGTCACGGGAGGGCCGGGGACGGGCAAGACCACCACGGTCGTGCGCTTGCTGGCGGTCCTGCAGGGGCTGGCTCAGGCGCGCGGCCTGGCGCGCGGCCTGCGTATCCGCCTGGCGGCGCCGACGGGCAAAGCGGCGGCGCGCCTGAATGAATCCATTGCCGGCGCCTTGGAGCGTCTGGCGACCTCGGCTGATGCCGATCTGGCTGCCGCGCTGGCACGCGTGCCGGCCGAAGTCCTGACCCTGCACCGACTGCTCGGCAGCCGGCCCGATACCCGGCGCCTGAAATTCCACGCCGGCAATCCGCTGGACCTGGACGTGCTGGTGGTGGACGAGGCCTCGATGATGGACATCGAGATGATGGATGCCGTGCTGGCCGCGCTGCCCGCGCATGCGCGTCTGGTGCTGCTGGGAGACAAGGATCAGTTGGCTTCGGTCGAGGCCGGTGCGGTGCTGGGCGAACTCTGCGAACGGGCCGAGGACGGCCATTACACCCCGGCGCAGTGCCAGCGCCTGCTGGCCTGTTGTGGCGAGACGGTCCCTGACCCGTGGCAGGACACGGCGGGTACCGCGCTGGATCAGGCCGTGGTCATGCTGCGCCATAGCCACCGTTTCCAGGCCGATAGCGGCATCGGCCGATTTGCCGTCGCCGTGAATCAGGGGGATGTCCGGGCCGTGGCCGGGCTGCTGCGCAATCCACCGGACGGCCTGAGCCTGGTGCGGGCCGGGTCGCCTGCCGCTCCTGGGGATGCCTGGCTGCGGGACAGCGGTGTCCTGGATGCCGAGGCAGGCTATCCCGCGCTGTTGCGTGCCGTGCGGGACGATCGGCCCGATCCGCAGGCGCCGCCGTCCCATTGGGACCGTTGGGCGCGCGCCGTCCTGGCACAGCAGACCCGCTTCCAGGTGCTGTGCGCGCTGCGGGACGGCCCCTGGGGCGCGCGCGGACTGAATCAGCGCATCGAGACCCATCTGCGGGCCGAGGGCTGGATGCGGGCCGAGGCCTGGACCGAACTGGCGGAGACCGCCTGGTATCCCGGCCGGCCGGTGCTGGTGCTGCGCAATCACGCCGCCCTGGGGCTGGCCAACGGCGACATCGGTGTGGCCCTGCCCGTGCCTGATCCGGAACGGGAGGGCGGCTGGATGAGCCGGGTGGCCTTTGCCGGCGCCACCCGGAACGCCGTGCGCTGGGTGTCGCCCGCACGCCTGCCGGAAGTCGAGACCGTCTACGCCCTGACCGTGCATAAGTCCCAGGGTTCGGAATTCGATCGTGTGGCGCTGGTGCTGCCCGACCGGCCATCGCCCCTGCTGACGCGGGAGCTGCTCTACACCGGCGCGACCCGTGCGCGTGCAGCCCTGGCCCTGGTGCTGCCGGGAGAGGACGCTTTGCTGGAAGAGGCCGTGCGGCATCGGACCCGACGCGCGGGGGGCATCTGGAATCCCTGAGCCGATGCCTTGCCCGGACTTATTGACCTCGAACAGGACCCTTGCGCCGAAAGCGGGCATGCCGCCGTGACACCTCGCTAAAATGAGGCGTGACGGGGGACGGTGCCATGATCGCGCAGAAATGCCCCCGATAGACGGATGGAGACTCGCGTGACTTCGATATATGATCAGGACCTGCCGCGGAACCCGGCCAATTCCGCACCGCTGACGCCTCTGTTGCACCTGGAGCGGGCCGCCGAGGTCTATCCCGATCGGACCGCGGTCGTGCACGGACAGGGTGACGCCGTCATCCGTCATACCTGGGCCGAACTGGACCGGCGCTGCCGCCGCCTGGCCAGTGCTCTGGTCATGCACGGCATCGGCCGGGGGGACACGGTGGCGGTGATGCTGCCCAACGTGCCCGCCATGGTCGAGGCGCATTTCGGCATCCCCATGAGCGGGGCCGTCCTCAATACCCTGAACACCCGGCTGGACCCCGCCACCATCGCCTTCATGCTGGATCACGGCGAGGCGCGCGTCCTCCTGGTCGATCGGGAATTCTCCCGCGTCGTGGCTCAGGCGCTGGCGCTGCGCACGCGCACCGAACCCATTCTGGTGGTGGACGTCGATGATCCCCTGTACGACGGCCCGGGCGAGGCCGTCGGCACGCTGGACTACGAAGCGATGCTGGCTTCGGGGGACCCGGCGTTCGCCTGGCGCATGCCGGATGACGAATGGGATGCGATTGCCCTGAACTACACCAGCGGTACCACCGGCAACCCCAAGGGCGTGGTCTACCACCACCGGGGCGCGGCCATCAACGCCGTGTCCAATATCCTTGAATGGGACATGCCCAAGCACGCGGTCTACCTGTGGACCTTGCCCATGTTCCACTGCAACGGCTGGTGCTTCCCCTGGACCGTGGCGGCGCGGGCCGGGGTCAATGTCTGCCTGCGGCGGGTCGATGCGGCGACCATGGTCGCGCTGATGCGCGAGCACGGCGTCACCCATTATTGTGGCGCGCCCATTGTCCAGAGCATGCTGGTCAATGCGCCGCAGGCCCTGCGCGACACCATCCCGTCCGGTATCCGGGCCATGGTGGCGGGGGCTGCGCCCCCGGCCTCGATGATCGAGGGCATGGAGGCCCTGGGCATCGATCTGACGCACGTCTACGGCCTGACCGAGGTCTACGGGCCGGCGACCGTGTGTGCCAAGGATTCCGCCTGGGATGATCTGGACATCGGCAAGCGGGCCGAACTCAACGCCCGCCAGGGAGTGCGCTACCACCTGCAAAAGGCGGCGACGGTGCTGGACCCGGTGACGTTGCAACCGGTGCCGACCGATGGCGAAACCATGGGCGAGATCATGTTCCAGGGCAATATCTGCATGAAGGGCTACCTGAAGAATCCGCAGGCCACGCAGGCGGCCTTCGCGGGCGGCTGGTTCCACAGCGGCGACCTGGCGGTGATCTACCCGGACGGCTACATCAAGATCAAGGACCGCAGCAAGGACATCATCATCTCCGGCGGGGAAAACATCTCTTCGATCGAGGTCGAGGACGTGCTCTACCGCCATCCCGCCGTGCTGGCGGCCGCCGTGGTTGCGCAGCCCGACGAGCGCTGGGGCGAGACCCCCTGCGCCTTCGTCGAACTCAAGCCCGACGCCCAGGTCGATGCCGAGGACATCGTGGCGCACTGCAAGGCGCATCTGGCCGGCTACAAGGTGCCGCGACACATCGTGTTCGGTGAACTGCCCAAGACTTCCACCGGCAAGATCCAGAAGTTCGAACTGCGTCAGCGGGCGACGCGCGCGGACTGAGCCGGCCCTATGTCCTCTGCGCAAGCCTCGGCAGGCCAGGGCGGCGGTGTCGCGGGGCCGGCCAGGTCGCCCGGTGCCCTGACGCGTCTGTCGCCTCATGCGCTGCTGACGCCGGCCCAGATGAGCGCTGCCGATCGCGCTGCTCCAGCGGCGGGGGTGTCCGGCACACGACTCATGGGTGCGGCGGGAGCCGCCGTGGCTCGGGCGATCCGTACGCGCTGGTCGCCCACACCCGTGTGCGTCCTGTGCGGACCGGGCAATAACGGCGGCGACGGTTTCATTGTGGCGCGGCTGCTGCAGGATGCCGGCTGGCCGGTGAGGGTGGCGCTGTGGGGTGAGCGCGCCGCTCTGCGTGGGGACGCCGCCTGGGCAGCCGACACCTGGGGCGGCCCGGTCGAACCTGCCGTGCCTGCGTGTCTGGACGGTGCCGGCCTGATCGTCGATGCCTTGCTGGGCGCGGGTCTGGGCCGGGCGCCGGCCGGCGTGTTGGAAACGCTGATCCAGGCCGTCAATACGGCTGCCGCACCGGTCTGCTCGATCGACGTGCCGACGGGCCTGGACGGTGCCAGCGGCCGCTGTCCAGGGGCCGCCGTCCAGGCCGTGCTGACGGTCACCTTCTGCCGCCGCAAGCCCGGGCACCTGCTGCTGCCGGGGCGTGCGCTGTGTGGCGCGTTGATCTGTGCCGACATCGGCATGCCCGAGGCGGCGCTGGCATCCCTCGTCCCCGAGGCCCAGGCCAACCATCCCGATCTCTGGTCGGGTGCTTTTCCCTGGCCGCGCACCGACGGCCACAAATACCGTCGGGGCCATGCGCTGGTCGTGGGGGGTGAACGGATGCTGGGTGCCAGCCGGCTGGCCTGCCAGGCGACGGCGCGCATCGGTGCCGGCCTGGTGACGCTGGCGGTGCCGCCCGCCGCCTGGGCGATTCAGGCAGGAGCCCTGACCTCGGTCATGGTCGAGGCCCTGCCGCCGGACGGTGCGCTGGATCAGGTGCTGGCGGACCCGCGCCGCAATGCGCTGTTGATTGGCCCGGGACTGGGGCGTGCGCCTCAGGGGCGGCGCCAGGTCCTGGACTTGCTGGCGACCGGGCGCCCCTGCGTGTTGGACGCCGACGCGCTCAGCGTCTTTGCCGGCCAGCCGCAGGCCTTGTTCGACGCCTTGCACGGGCTCTGTGTGCTGACGCCGCATGAAGGTGAATTCGCGCGCCTGTTCGATCCCGTGCCGGGCGCGGGAGATGAGGCGGCGTCAAGGGCAGGGGGCGGCGCCGCGCCGGAAGCCGGAGGCGATAAACTGCAAAGTACGCGGGCTGCGGCCCGGCGTTGTGGCGCGGTCGTGGTGCGCAAGGGGGCCGACACCGTGATCGCCGCGCCCGATGGCCGCTGCGTCATCAACGACAATGCGCCGCCGACCCTGGCCACGGCCGGGACGGGGGACGTACTGGCGGGCTGTGTCGCCGGTCTGCTGGCGGCCGGCATGCCGGTCTTCGAGGCGGCCTGCGCCGCTGTCTGGCTGCATGGTCTGGCCGCCGATCGGCTGGGCTGGGGCTTGCTGGCCGAGGACCTGCCGGGCGCCTTGCCCGGGGCGCTGGCCGTTTTGGCGGATGGATATAGGACACTCGACGGGATGCATCTATGGCCGATGTGATTGCACTGGTCTTCGATTTCGACGACACCCTGGCGCCGGACAGCACCTCGGGCTTTCTTCAGGATATCGGCGTGGACGTGCCGGCCTTCTGGCACGAGCAGGTCGGTCCGCTGCTGGAGCGCGAAGACTGGGATCCGGTCCCGGCGTATCTGTACCAGATGCTGGCCTTGTCCCGTGCGGGACGCCACGGCCCCATCACCCGTGACCGTCTGTGCGACTGGGGGCGCCGGCTGCCCCTGCACGACGGCGTGACGACGCTGTTCGATCGTTTGCGTACACGCTTGCATCAAGCCCATCCGACGGTGCAACTGGAGTTCTACCTGATTTCCAGCGGCATCGGCGATGTGCTGCGCGCCACGCCCATCGCGGATGCCTTTTCCGATATCTGGGCGTCCGAATTCCATTACGGCGCCGACGGTGCCATCGAGTTTCCGCGTCGCGTGGTCAGCTTTACCGACAAGACCCGCTACCTGTTCCACATCCAGAAGGGCATCATCGGCCCGGGATCGCGCAACAAGCCGTTCGAGGTCAACCGCAAGGTCGATGCCGACAAGCTGCGCGTGCCCTTTGAACAGATGGTCTTCGTCGGCGACGGCTATACCGACATTCCCTGCTTTTCCCTGATCCGCCGCTCGGGCGGCGTGGCCTTCGGCGTCTGGGACCCGCGCCACAAAGAAAAACGCAGCCGGGCCTGGGGTTTCATCGAGGACGGCCGAGTGTCCAACCTGAACCATGCCCGCTTCGGCGAGGATGCCGAGCTGTATCAACTGCTGGAGGCCGCCGTCGAAAGCCTGGCCTCGAAGATCGTGCTGCGTACGCGGATGTATCGTGGCTGAGCCGCTGAACGACGACGGCGCCATGGCGCTGGCGCTCGATCTGGCCCGCCAGGCGGCGACACTGGGCGAAGTCCCCGTGGGCGCCGTGGTGCTGGACGCCGAAGGCCGCCTGCTGGCGACTGGCCACAACCGCACCATTCTGGACCGCGACCCCACGGCGCACGCCGAGGTCGTGGCCCTGCGCGCCGCCGCCCGCAGCCTGGACAACTACCGCCTGAGCGGCGCGCGCCTGTATGTCACGCTGGAGCCTTGCACCATGTGCCTGGGCGCCATGTTCCACGCCCGCCTGGCAGAGATCGTCTACGGCGCCCCCGATCCCAAGACGGGTGCGTGTGGCGGTGTGATCGACTTGTCCGATCAGCCGCGCCTGAACCATCACGCCCAGGTACGGGGCGGGGTCCGGGCGCAGGACTGCGGCGATCTGCTGCGTGAATTCTTCCGCGCCCGGCGCAAAGCCGCCCGCGCGACTCCTTCTTCTCCTTCCCTGGACAATCCTGACATGCCTAAACAGAAACCCGCGCCCGCTCAGACTTCGTCCCGCCCGGCCACCGTCGGCGAACACACGCACCTGGTCTGCGGCGATCCCGATTGCGGCGAGCATCACGTGCACGAGCAGCCTTCGGGCATCTACCTGATCTCGCCCTCCGGTGCCGTGGCCGATCCCGCCAAACTGGATCTGGCCATGGAGCGGCTGCGCGCCATGGGTTTTCGCGTCGCCGCCGACCGCACGGCCCTGGCCGTGCACGAACGCTTCGCCGGCACCGACAAGCAGCGTCTGGCGTCCATCCAGCGCGCCCTGAAGCAGAAACATCCGGTCGTCATGGCGACCCGGGGCGGCTACGGCCTGAGCCGCCTGCTGCCACACATCGACTGGCAGGCGGTGGCCGACAGCGGCAAGACCTTCATCGGCCAGAGCGATTTCACCGCCTTCAGCCTTGCCTTGCTGGCGCGCACCGGCGCGGTCAGCCTGGCCGGTCCGACGGCGACCTTCGACTTCGGCGGCAAGAAGGTGGACGACCTGACCCAGGCCCTGTTCCAGGAGACCCTGTCCGGCGAGCTGGAAATCCTCAGCTTCGAATCCCCGGGCGCCGATCCGGTGGATGCGCGCGGCATCCTGTGGGGCGGCAATCTGGCCATGGTGGCTTCGCTGGTCGGCACGCCCTACCTGCCGGACATCCAGGGCGGCATCCTGTTCCTGGAAGACATCGCCGAACACCCCTATCGCATCGAGCGCATGCTGACTCAGTTGTGGCATGCCGGCGTGCTGGAAAAGCAGCACGCCATCGTGCTGGGTCAGTTCACCGACTATCGTCTCGCGCCGCACGACCAGGGCTACGACATGGATTCCGTGGTGCGCTGGCTGCGCCAGACCGTGCACGTGCCCGTGGTCACGGGCCTGCCCTATGGTCACGTCAAGGTCAAAGCCACCCTGCCGGTGGGTGCCCGCGTGGGCATCGCCACCGAGGACGGCATGGCGCATCTGGTGCTGCAGGAGCACACACACTGATCGAGGTCCGGCCTTTCAGGCCGATGGCGCGGCACGGAAGCGATGTGACTTTGGCCCACCTGTTAAACTAATGGGTTGTTTTGACTCCCTTTTTTTCGCCACCACCGTGATCTCCACCAATAACCTCACCATCCAGTTCGGCGCCAAACCCCTGTTCGAGAACGTCAGCGCCAAGTTCGGCGACGGCAACCGCTATGGCCTGATCGGCGCCAACGGCTCGGGCAAATCCACGTTGATGAAGATCATCGGTGGCGACCTGGAGCCGTCCGCCGGCAATGTGGCGCTGGACCCCGGTGTGCGCCTGGGCAAGCTGCGCCAGGACCAGTTCGCCTTCGAGGACGTGCGCGTGCTGGACGTGGTCATGATGGGGCACGTGGAAATGTGGCAGGCCATGGCCGACCGGGATGCCATCTACGCCGACCCCGAGGCGACCGAAGACGACTACATGCGCGCCGCCGAACTGGAAGGCAAGTTCGCGGAATACGACGGCTACACGGCCGAGGCCCGTGCCGGCGAGCTGCTGCTGGGCCTGGAAATCCCCGTCGAGCAGCACCAACTGCCGATGCGCGAGATTGCCCCGGGCTGGAAACTGCGCGTGCTGCTGGCGCAGGCGCTGTTCTCCAACCCCGACGTGCTGCTGCTGGACGAGCCCACCAACAACCTGGACATCAACACCATCCGCTGGTTGGAAAACGTGCTGAACGGCTACGACAGCACGATGATCATCATCAGCCACGACCGCCACTTCCTGAACCAGGTCTGCACCCACATGGCCGACCTGGACTACGGCGAACTGCGCGTCTATCCGGGCAACTACGACGAATACATGCTGGCTTCCACCCAGGCGCGCGAGCGTCAGGTGGCGGCCAATGCGCGGGCCAAGGATCGTGTCATCGAATTGCAGGACTTCGTGCGCCGTTTCGCCGCCAACAAGTCCAAGTCGCGTCAGGCCACGTCGCGCCTGAAGCAGATCGACCGCATCAAGTCCGAGACCGTCCAGGTCAAGCCGTCCTCGCGCCAGAATCCCTACATCCGCTTCGAGGTCAACAAGGTCCTGCACCGCCAGGCCGCGCATATCGAAGAACTGTCCAAGGCCTATGACCGGCCCATCATCAAAGGCCTGACCACCATGATCGAGGCCGGCCAGAAGGTCGCCATCATCGGTGCCAACGGGGTGGGCAAGACCACGCTGCTGCGCCTGCTGGCGGGCAATCTGGCGCCCGATGAAGGCCAGGTGCGCTGGTCGGAAAACGCCGACGTGGGCTATATGGCCCAGGACGTGTCCGACCAGTTCGATTCCGACCGCGATCTGTTCGACTGGATGACGGACTTCCGCCAGCCGGGCGACGAGGACCAGTCGATCCGCTCCGTGTTGGGCCGGCTGCTGTTCTCGGGCGACGAGATCACCAAGGCCGTGCGGGTGTTGTCCGGGGGCGAAAAGAACCGCATGAGCTTCGGCCGCCTGATGCTGGGGCGCCACAACGTCATGCTGATGGACGAGCCCACCAACCACCTGGACATGGAATCCATCGAGTCCCTGCAGTACGCACTGGAACAGTACCAGGGCACCCTGGTGTTCGTGTCGCACGACCGCCAGTTCGTGTCGGGCGTGGCGACGCGGGTGATCGAGATCCTGCCCGACGGCGGCCTGAACGACTATCCGGGCACCTACGAGGAATACCTGGCGTCCCAGGGCATCGAGGCCTGAACTATGGCGGGGCGGGCATGCCGCACACCCTGACCGCCGCCGTTCGGCACGAGGCCGACGTCCGCAAGAGCCGATTTCTGGCTCTGGCGGCGCCCATCGAATCACCCGAGGCCGCGCAGGCCTTTCTGGATGCGTCCCGCGATCTCCAGGCAACCCACAACTGCTGGGCCTGGCGCTTCGGGGCGCAGTATCGTTTCAGCGATGACGGCGAGCCCGGCGGCACGGCGGGCCGGCCGATTTTGCAGGCTATCGAATCCCAGGGCTACGACCGCGTGGCGGTGCTGGTGATCCGCTGGTTCGGTGGCATCAAGCTGGGCACGGGCGGCCTGGCGCGGGCCTATGGCGGCACGGCCGCCGAGTGCCTGCGGCTGGCGGATCGGGTGGAATTGCGCGAGGAATGCCGGGTGTCGTGTGCCTGTCCCTATGCGGACATGGAACGCGTGCAGGCGCGTCTGCTGGCGGCCGGCGCGCGCATCGAGCACGCGGAATTCGGCGGACAGGGCGTCCTCTGGCGCCTGGTCGTGGCGCGTGCCGACGTGGTGGCGCTGGAGGCCCTTTACACGGATCAGACCCGGGGACAGGGCGATTGGTGCGTCCTGGAGTCCGGCGACGGTCCGGCAGCGCCGGACGCGGTTTCTTGAGCAGTCCTCAGATCGCGCCGGGGCGCTGACGATCCCGCTGATCCTTGATTGCGACCCGCAGGGCGATCAGGACGACGAGCTCGATGACGCCGAGGCCGGCCAGCATCGCGGTCGGCCATGAGGACATGTTCAGGACCCAGAAGATGACGGCCGTGATCATGGCGATCCCGACGGCTGTGCCGATGCGCTGACCCGTCTGCATGATGGCCCCCGAACTGCCCGCATAATCCAGCGGCACGTCCATCAGCGTCAGCGCCTGATTGGGGCTGATGACCAGGCCCTGGGCCAGGCCGATGAACGAAAGCGTCAGCAACAGCCACCAGGCGCTGGCCAGGCCGTGCGCCTGCAGCAGGATCACCATGCCGCTCGTGAGCAGTCCGGCCAGGGCCAGCAGCAGTCCGACGATGACGATCCGGCGGCCGTACGTCATCACCCGGCGGCCGGCCCAGTCGGAGGCCCAGGACGACAGCAGGGCGGCGGGAATGCCGAACAGGCTGGACAGCAGGGCCGACATGCCCAGGCCTTCCTGGGCGTACAAGGCGACCAGTACCCAGATGCTGGTCATCCCCAGAAAATACAGCGCCATGATCAGCACGCCGTTGCTGAAGCTGGTGGTGGAAAAGATCCGCAGATCGACCATGGGGCTGAGCCCACGGCGCATCGTGCGGCGCTCCCAGCCGATCCAGGCCGCCGTCAGGCCCAGGCTGAGCGGCAACAGCAGCCAGGTCAGGGGCGCCGTACGGGATTCGACGAACGGATACAGGAAGGACAGGACTGCCAGGCCCAGCAGCAGGGAGCCGAAGGGGTCCAGGGAGCGCCAGCCCAGGCGGTCAGCCGCCTCGGCGTCGGCCTGATCCACCGCGCCGCTCTTGCCGGCCGGGGCATGTGAGCCGGGCCGCCGGATCAGCGGTCGGGGGAACCACCGCAGACCCAGGATGATGACGGCGATTCCGATCGGGACATTGACCAGAAAAGTCAGCCGCCAGCCGATCTCCAGGCCGCCCAGTTCGATCAGCAGTCCGCCGAGCACCGGGCCGATGGCCACGGAAAACCCCACCATGGTGCCGAAGTAGCCGAAGGCGCGGCCGCGCTCCGCGCCTCGGAAATAATGCTGGATCATGCCCAGGCCCTGCGGATTGAGCAGGCCCGATCCCACACCTTGCGCGAAACGCGCGCCGTTGAGCCAGGCCGCGTCCGGCGCCAGCCCCGCCGCCACAGAGGCGAGCGTGAACAGGGCCACGCCGATCAGGAACAGGCCGCCGCGCCCCATCAGGTCGCCCGCGCGGCCGGCCGCCACCAGTACGACTCCGAAGGTCAGCGCATAGCCGGACAGCACCCACTGCATGTCGGATTGCGTGGCGTCGAGCGCGGTGTGGATGGAGGGCAGGGCGACGTTGACGATGCTGACCCCGATCAGGGACATGAAGATCGTGGTCAGCAGGACGGCCAGAATGCGCCATCGGCCGGGGTCCGGCCGATGGGATTGTGAGACGGGATGCGAGGAAAGCGAAGTCAATGCGTCGTGGACGAGGCTTTTTCCTGCGCGGCGATTTCCGCATGGACCTGGGCCATGTCCACGGCCTTCACCTGGGTCAGAAGCTCTTCGAGCTGCGAGGCGGACAGCGCACCGGCCTGTTGGAACAGCAGCACGTTCTCGCGGAAGACCATCAGGGTCGGAATGGAGCGGATGCGCAGCGCGGCCGCGAGTTCCTGTTGCTCTTCGGTGTTGATCTTGGCGAAGGTGACGTCCGGGTGCTTTTCAGCAGCGGCCTCAAAGGTCGGGCCGAACTGACGGCAGGGACCACACCAGGGCGCCCAGAAATCGATGATCAGGGGTTGATCGGCCTGCGTGGCGGCCTGAAAGGTGTCTTGAGTGAGTTCGATGACGCTCATGGGGTCTCCGGGGGGCGGGACGGGGCGGCAGGATGCCGCCCGGGATGCTCTGTAGATTGGGACGATGAGCGTGATTGCAAGGATTACGCTGGGAACAGCGCGTACTTGATCACGAACAGCGCGGCGACCAGCAGGGTGGCCGGGTGGATGTCGCGGAAGCGTCCGGACAGGGTCTTGATCGCCACGTAGCTGATGAAACCGAAGGCCAGGCCGTTGGCGATGGAGTAGGTCAGCGGCATGGAGATGGCGGCGATGGCGGCAGGCACCGATTCCGTGATGTCGTCCCAGTCCACGTCCACCAGTTCGCGCAGCATCAGGCAGGCCACGTACAGCAGGGCCGGTGCCGTGGCGTAGGCAGGCACGATGGCGGCCAGCGGCGACAGGAACAGGGCCAGCAGAAACAGTACGGCAATGACCAGGGCCGTCAGGCCGGTGCGGCCGCCCGCTTGCACGCCCGAGGCGCTTTCGACGTAGGCGGTGGTGCTGCTGGTGCCCAGCATCGAGCCGGCCACGATGGCGGAGCTATCGGACAGCAGGGCGCGGCCCAGACGGCCAGGGTTGCCCGGGCGGATCAGGCCGGCGCGGGTGGCCACGCCGATCATGGTGCCGGTGGCGTCGAACACTTCGACCAGCACGAACACCAGGATCACATGGAAGAAGCCGGTGTTCAGCGCCCCCATGATGTCCAGCTTGAAGAAGGTGGGGTCCAGGCTGGGCGGTGCCGAGAAGATGCCCTGGAACTGGGTGTGGCCGGTCACGATCGACAGGATGGTGATGGCCAGGATGCCGATCAGGATGGCGCCTCGGACTTTGAGCGCGCCCAGGGCGGCGATGATGAAAAAGCCCAGGATGGCGAACAGGGTGGGGGCGTGGGTCAGATCACCCAGGCCGACCTTGGTGGCCGGGTTGGCGACCACGATGCCTGCCGAACCCAGGGCGATGATGCCCAGGAACAGCCCGATACCCGCCGCGATGGCGGATCGCAGCGAGGGTGGAATGCCTGCCACCAGCCACTCGCGGGCGCCGGTCACCGTCAGGATCACGAACACCACGCCGGAGATGAAGACCGCGCCCAGCGCTTGCTGCCAGGTGTAGCCCATCTGTGCCACCACCGTGAAGGCGAAGAAGGCGTTCAGGCCCATGCCCGGGGCCATGCCGATGGGCCAGTTGGCCAGGAGGGCCATGATGAGCGAGCCCAGGGCGGCGGCCAGGCAGGTGGCGACGAAGACCGAACCCTTGTCCATGCCGGTGCTCGACAGGATGTCCGGATTGACGAAGATGATGTAGGACATCGTCAGGAAGGTGGTCAGGCCCGCCAGCACTTCCGTGCGGACCGAGGTGTCGTGTTCCTTGAGCTTGAAGAACTGTTCCAGCATGGCGTCTCCTCTCGGGTGAATGTCGGTATCCACCGCATGTGATTTTTGCCGCCAGACCGCGTCAGGAGCAAGCCGAAGACGCGGTGTGGGGCTTATTTTTCGACCTCGACATTCTAAGACCCTTTCAGGGTCGGTTGTAAGAAAAATCAGCGGTAAACTGGCGCCCTATGCTGATCATTGGATTCGAGAGTTCCTGCGACGAGACCGGCGTGGCCGTGGCCTGCACCGAGCGTGGTCTGCTGGCGCATGCCCTGCACAGCCAGATCGCCATGCACCGGGATTACGGTGGCGTCGTGCCGGAACTCGCTTCACGCGACCATATCCGCCGCATCGTGCCGCTGACGCGGCAGGTGCTGAATGAGGCCGGTGTGCGGCCGGATGAACTCGACGCGGTGGCCTACACGGCCGGTCCCGGGCTGGCCGGCGCCCTGCTGGTGGGGGCGGGCTTCGCCCGGGCCTTCGCCTGGGCGCGGGACTTGCCCGCCATCCCCATTCATCACCTCGAGGGCCATCTGCTCTCGCCCCTGCTGGCTGACGAAGTGCCCGAGTTTCCCTTCGTGGCGTTGCTGGTGTCGGGCGGGCATACGCAATTGATGCGGGTCGATGGGGTGGGGCGCTACGAACTGCTGGGCGAAACTTTGGACGACGCGGCAGGCGAGGCTTTCGACAAGAGTGCCAAGCTGCTGGGCCTGGGCTATCCGGGCGGTCCGGAACTGTCGCGCCTGGCCGAGGCCGGCGACCCGCGCGCGCACGCCCTGCCGCGTCCCATGTTGCACAGCGGTGATCTGGATTTCAGTTTCAGCGGCCTGAAGACGGCGGTGCTGACCCGCATGCGGGCTTTGCAGGACGAGGGCCGTGCCACCGACCACGCGGCCCGCGCCGACCTGGCGGCCTCGACCGAAGCCGCCATCGTCGACGTGCTGGCGGCCAAATCCTTGCAGGCGTTGCGCCGTACGGGACTCAAGACGCTGGTGGTGGCGGGGGGCGTGGGGGCCAACCGGCACCTGCGCGTGCGTCTGCGAGAGGCTCTGGACGCTCTGGGTGGGCAGGTGTATTTCCCGCCGTTGCATCTGTGTACCGACAATGGCGCGATGATCGCCTGGGCGGCCGTACTGCGGCTGCGTGCCGGTCTGGTCGATCTGCCGTCGCTGCGCGGCGACGCGGCTTTCGAGGTGCGGCCCCGCTGGGACTTGCGGGACGTCTGCGTCGCCTGAGGCATTTCGGGGATGGGGGCCGTACGGGCCGCCCGACCCGGGCTATTTCTTCTTCGAGCCGATCCGGCTTTCCTTGCCCGCCAGCAGGCGGGCGATGTTTTCTTTGTGGCGCGCCAGCAGCAGGACGCTGATGATCACGATGACGGAAATGGTCAGCGCGTCCGCGCGCCAGGCCACCTTGTCCCCCAGGATGTAATAAAAGGGCGCAAAGATGGCCGCCAGGATCGCGGCCAGGGATGAATAGCGCGTCACCAGCGCCACGATCAGCCAGGTGGCGACGGTCGCCAGGGCCAGCCAGGGTTGCAGCGCCAGCAGCACGCCCAGAGCCGTGGCCACGCCCTTGCCGCCGCGAAAGCTCAGAAACAGCGGGTACAAGTGCCCCAGAAAGGCACCCAGGCCGGCCAGGGGGATCGCGGCCTCTGGCAGCAGGCCGCGCTGCGTGGCCCAGAAGGCCAGCGCCACGGCCAGCCAGCCCTTGGCGGCGTCGCCCAGCAGGGTCAGAATGGCCGCCAGCTTGTTGCCGCCGCGCAGCACGTTGGTCGCACCGGGGTTGCCCGAACCAAAGCTGCGCGGATCCTTCAGGCCCATGGCGCGGCTGACCACGACGGCAAAGGGCACGGAGCCGATCAGGTAGCCGATGAACAGGGCGACGGCCACGCCGAGGACGGAAACGAAAGGAGTCATGTCAGAGGGGCGGCGGAGCCGCCGGCGGGAAATGATGATGGGCGCATTCTAAAGCCGGGCGGGGCGCGGGTACAATTCGCACCATCCGGTTTCAGGCAGGAACGAAGAAAATGCGCATTCTGGTGTCCAACGACGATGGCTATAACGCGGCGGGGATCGAAGCCCTGGCCGCAGCGCTGCGGCCGCTGGGCGAGGTCACGGTGGTGGCGCCTGAGACCAATTGCAGCGCAGCGTCCAACTCGCTGACGTTGCGTCGGCCCCTGTCGGTACGTCAGGCGGCCAACGGCTTTCATTTCATCAACGGCACGCCCTCGGACTGCGTCCACGTGGCGCTGACGGGCCTGCTGGGCTTCAGGCCCGATCTGCTTGTTTCGGGCATCAACAACGGCGCCAATATGGGTGACGATACCCTGTATTCGGGCACGGTGGCCGCCGCGATGGAGGGCTACCTGTTCGGTGTGCCATCCATGGCCTTTTCACTGGTGGACCGGGAATGGCGCAATCTGGACTGCGCTGCCCGGGTGGCGCACGAACTGGTGGCGCGGTTCCGCGACCAGCCCTGGACCGAACCGATGCTGCTCAACGTCAATATCCCGGCGGTGCCTTACCGCGATCTGGCGGGTTTTCGCACCACCCGGCTGGGACGCCGCCATCCGGCCGAACCTGTCATCCGCAGCACCACGCCCTACGGCGAAACCGTATACTGGATCGGCCCGGTGGGACGGGCGCTGGACGGCGGCCCCGAGACGGATTTCGGTGCCCTCGAGGCGCATGCCGTCTCGATGACGCCTTTGCGCGTCGACCTCACCGATCACGCGCGGACCGACGTGGTCGCGCGCTGGATGGAAAACCGATGAACAAACGGCGTCATCCGCTGGACAAGCCGGCCCGCAGCACGCGCACCGCCCCGACGGGCTCTGCGCTGGGGCCCGGCTATTCGGCGGCCAACAGCAATACGCGCATCCACGGACCGCGCCCCTTCACGTTGCCGCAATCTCCGATCCGGACGCCCGACGCGCCGGCCGTCAATCTGGGCCTGAATTCGGACCGCTTGCGCCTGCAGATGGTGCACCGCCTGCGCGAGCAGGGCATCACGGACGAGCGGGTGCTGTCGGCCATGCAGGCGGTGCCGCGCCACTTGTTCGTGGATCAGGGCCTGGCCAGCCGGGCCTACGAGGATGCCGCCCTGCCGATCGGCTATGGCCAGACGATTTCTCAGCCCTGGGTGGTGGCGCACATGCTGGCCGTCATGAGCGATGGCCGTACGCTTGCACGGGTCCTGGAGATCGGCGCGGGCTGCGGTTATCAGGCCGCCGTGCTGGCCCAGTTCGTACCCGAGGTCTACGCCATCGAACGGGTGCGCGGCCTGTACGACCAGGCCCGTCTGAACCTGGCGCAAGGGCGTGCCCGGGGTCGGGTTCGACTGAGTTTCGGCGATGGCATGCAGGGTCTGGAACACCGTGCACCCTTCGATGGCATTGTCGTGGCCGCTGCGGGGGTTAAAATCCCGGAAGCTTTGCTGCATCAACTGGCCGTGGGTGCGCGTCTGATCGCCCCCGAGGGCACGGCGCACCAAAGGCTGATTCTGATCGAGCGGACCGGTCCGTCGTCCTGGCACCGGCTCGAACTCGATGATGTCCGATTCGTACCGCTGCGTCCCGGCACGCAGACTTAAGTCAGTAGGAGAACCACATGCTCGATGGGACGCTGGTGACAGATACACCGTCCACCCAACCGCCCCGCCCCGGGCGCTTTTCGCCGTATGGCCGTCCCAAGGCCGCTCTGATGCTGAGCGTTCTGTTGTCGGTTGCGGTCCTGTCGGGCTGCGCCTCGCGTTCCGCGCGCGCCCCCGTTGCCGATCATTCCGGCGGCACGGCTGCGGTGGAGGGGGCTCGGGCTTCAGGCACCTACGTCGTGCGCGCGGGCGATACGCTGTACAAGATCGCTCAGGCCCATGGCATGGAGGTCTCGCGCCTGTCGCAGTTGAACAACATCACCAATCCTTCTCAACTGGCCATCGGCCAGGTCCTGCGCCTGGACGGCAACACCTCGATGCCTGCGTCGGGCGCCACGACTGCGCCGGTCAAGACCTCCCCGTCCACGAGCGGCGGCGAGGATTCCGGCGCCACGGCGGGCAGCGCGGCTGCGCCCGTCGATACCTCGGCGGCGCGCGCCAGTGATGCCGGCGTGATCGCCTGGGGCTGGCCCAGCAACGGCAAGATCATCCAGGGCTTCAACGCCACCACCAAGGGCATCGACATCGAAGGCTCGGTGGGCGCGCCCGTGACGGCCGCCGCCGAAGGCAAGGTCATGTACGCCGGCAACGGCGTGCGCGGCCTGGGCAATCTGATCCTGCTGGGTCACAGCAACGGCTTCATCACGGCCTATGCCCACAATCAGTCCCTGCTGGTCAAGACCGGCGAATCCGTGAAGAAGGGCGCCAAGATCGCCACCCTGGGCCAGAGCGACACCAGTTCGCCGCGGCTGCACTTCGAGATCCGTCGCCGCGGCACGCCCGTGAATCCCTTGTCCTACCTGCCGGCGCGATGATCCCGACGTTGGTCTTCGACCTGGAAACGATTCCGGATGCCGACGGCCTGCGGCGCCTGAATCCGCAGTGGGCCGATCTGCCGGACGCCGATCTGATCGAAGCCGCGCTGGCACAGCGCCGCGAGACCCATGGCAACGATTTTCTGCCCCTGCATCTGCAGAAAATCGCCGTCATAGGCTGCGTGTTCCGCGACGACCAGGGCTTTCGCGTGCGGACCCTGGGCCAGGCCGACGATTCCGAAGAGACCCTGATTTCGGGGTTTTTCAAGACCATCGGTCATTACACGCCGACCCTGGTCAGCTGGAACGGCTCGGGCTTCGATCTGCCGGTCCTGCACTACCGCAGCCTGATCCACGGCGTGGCCGCGCCGCGATATTGGGACACCGGGGAAGATGACCGCGATTTCCGCTTCAACAACTATCTGAACCGTTATCACACCCGCCACGTCGATCTGATGGACGTGCTGGCCAAATTCAACGGCCGCGCCAACGCGCCGCTGGACCAACTGGCCAAGCTGTGCGGCTTTCCCGGCAAACTCGACATGGATGGCGGGCAGGTCTGGCAGGCCTGGCACGCCGGGGACCGGGATCACGTACGCAACTACTGCGAAACCGACGTGGTCAACACCTGGCTGGTGTATTGCCGCTATCGCCTCATCAAAGGCGAACTGGACGCCGCCGCCTATGCGGCCGAACTCGCGCTGGTGCGCGACACCCTGACGGCGATCGACGCGCCGCACTGGAAAGAATTCCTCTCTGCCTGGCATCATGGTTGAACCCATTCTGTTGACCCTGGACATCGAATCGCTGGATCTCGAAGGACAGGGCATTGCCCATCACGAGGGCAAAGTCGTCTTCACCGAGGGCGCGCTGCCCGGCGAACGGGTGCTGGCCCGCGTGAAGCGGCGCAAACCGTCCTTTGACAAGGCCAAGGTTGAACGCGTCCTGCGGCCGTCTTCACAGCGCACCCAACCGCCGTGCCCGCATTTCGGCGTCTGCGGCGGTTGCGCCATGCAGCACCTGGAGCCGGCCGCGCAGATGGCCGTCAAACAGCGTTCCCTGGAGGACGCGCTGGAACACATCGGCAAGGTCAAGCCCCGGCAGATCCTGCCGGCGCTGCAAGGGCCGACCTTCGGCTACCGCCATCGCGCCCGCCTGTCCGTGCGTCTGGTGCAGAAAAAAGGCGGCATGCTGGTGGGTTTTCGTGAGCGCGGCAGCAGCTATGTGGCCGATATGCAGACCTGCCTGGTGCTGCCGCCGCACGTCTCGGCCTTGCTGATGCCGCTGCGCGAACTGATCGGCGGCCTGTCGCGCCCCGACCGCATGCCGCAGATCGAAGTCGCCGTGGGCGACGAGTCCACCGTCTTCTGCCTGCGGCACCTGGAACCCCTGACACCGGACGACCTGGATCGCCTGCGTGCTTTTGGCGTCCGGCACCGCATCGACTGGTGG
This sequence comes from Castellaniella sp., assembly GCF_049650445.1. Classification (GTDB taxonomy): domain Bacteria; phylum Pseudomonadota; class Gammaproteobacteria; order Burkholderiales; family Burkholderiaceae_B; genus Castellaniella. The sequence continues at coordinate 45,356 of NZ_JBASAD010000021.1, forward strand.
CTGCAGCCCAAGGGGCCGGAGACCGCCCATCCCCTGGATCCGGCGCGAGCCGACGTCCTGGCCTATGCGCTGCCGGCCTACGGTTTGCGGATGCATTACCGGCCGGCCGACTTCACCCAGGTCAACCCGTACATCAACCAGGCCCTGATCGCGCGCTCGTTGACCCTGCTGGACGTTCAGCCCGGCGACCGCGTCGCCGACCTGTTCTGCGGACTGGGCAATTTCAGTCTGCCGCTGGCCACGCAAGGCCGCGCGGTCGTGGGCATCGAGGGCAGCGCCACACTGGTGGCCCGCGCCCGCGAAGACGCCGCCCGGCAGGGCCTGGCGGACAAGGCCGAATTCGCTGAACTCAATCTGTTCGAGGTCGATACCGACTGGCTGCGTGGTCTGGGCCATTTCGACCGCATGCTGATCGACCCCCCGCGCGAAGGTGCGCTGGCTGTGGCGCAGGCCCTGGCCGCGCTGGCGCCGGACGAGCGCCCGCGCCGTATCGTGTACGTGTCCTGTAATCCCGCAACCCTGGCGCGCGATGCCGGGATGCTGTGCCATGTGGGTGGATGGACGCTGAAGGCTGCGGGTGCGGTCAATATGTTCCCCCACACGGGACACGTGGAGTCGATCGCGGTTTTCGAACCCTAGGGGAATCTTTGAACAAGTCGAGCGGAAAGCACGCCATTCCGCGCACGGTCTGGATGCTGGGCCTGGTCAGCCTGTTCATGGACCTGTCATCGGAACTGATCCACAGCCTGCTGCCGATCTTCCTGGTGTCGGGCCTGGGGGCCAGCGTACTGGCCGTCGGCGTCATCGAAGGCGTGGCCGAGGCCACCGCCCTGATCGTCAAGGTTTTTTCCGGCGCCATCAGCGATGCTCTGGGCCGGCGCAAAGGCCTGCTGCTGGCGGGCTATGGCCTGGCGGCCTTGAGCAAACCCCTGTTTCCCCTGGCGCACTCGGCGGGCATGGTGTTTGCTGCCCGCTTCATCGACCGGATCGGCAAGGGCATCCGGGGCGCGCCGCGCGACGCCCTGGTGGCCGACGTCACTCCGGCGGAAATTCGCGGCGCCGCCTTCGGGCTGCGCCAGTCCATGGACACCGTGGGCGCGATCCTGGGGCCGGGGCTGGCGGTCGTCCTGATGCTGGTCTTCACGGACATCCGCCATGTGCTGTGGTTCGCGGTAGTGCCGGGTGTCGTCGCCATGGGGCTGCTGTTCTGGGGCGTGCGCGAAGCCCGGCCGGTCTCGTCCACGTCGCGGCTCGCGCGCCGCTTCGATTCGTCTGGCAGAGGGCAGCCCGCAGTGGACTGTCCTCCGTCCCGCCTCATCCGCTGGAGCACGGCGCGCGACTTCGGCGCCGCTTACTGGCGGGTGGTGGCGATCGGCACGGTGTTCACGCTGGCGCGTTTCAGCGAGGCCTTCCTGATCCTGCGTGGGCAGGATATGGGCCTGAGCGCCGCCTGGGCACCTGTCGTGCTGATCGTGATGTCGCTGTTCTTTACCCTGTCGGCTTATCCGGCCGGCTGGCTGTCGGACCGCATGCCGCGTACTGCCGTCCTGGCAGCCGGTCTGGTCCTGCTGGTGTGCGCGGATCTGGCGCTGGCGGTCACGAGCGGCGGCATCTGGCTGCTGCTGGCAGGTGCCGCGCTGTGGGGGCTGCACATGGGATTCAGCCAGGGCATCCTGGCCGCCATGGTGGCGGATACGACACCCAAGGATATGAAAGGCACGGCCTTCGGCATCTTCAATCTGGCGAGCGGCGTGTGCATGCTGCTGGCCAGCGTCCTGGCCGGCTGGCTGTGGCAATCCTGGGGACCGTCCGCGACCTTCCTGGCAGGCGCGGTTTTTGCGGTGATCGCGCTGCTGGCGCTGGGGATGCCGGCGGGGCGGGGGCGGGCGGTGTAGCGCTTGTTGCTGATCATGCCGGGCCGGCGCGTGATCCGTTTTGCCCGTCGGGAGAACGACTGGATCGGGCGGGTGGATGCGATCGCGGTTTTCGGACGCTGAAGGGCTCTCCGGTGGGCCGCATCCGTGCCTTCCTCTAAAATGCGGCCTGGTCTATTGTTCGCCTGCCGTCATGTCTCCCATCACCAACATTGCCGCCTACCTGTTCGTTTCTCTGGACGACCTGCCGGATCTGCGCGAGCGCATCCTGGCCCGGATTCTGGCGCTGGATCTGAAAGGCACGGTGCTGCTCGCGCCCGAAGGCATCAATCTGTTCCTGGCGGGCGGACGAGGCGGCATCGAGGCGTTTCTGGACTGGCTGCGCGCGGATGCCCGTTTCGCGTCCTTGCAGGCCAAATACAGCTATTCCGAGACCGTGCCGTTCAAGCGTGTGCGGGTCAAACTCAAGCGCGAGATCATCCGCATGAATCATCCGGCGATCCGGCCCGAAGCCGGACGGGCACCGGCGGTGGATGCGTCGCGCCTGGCGCGCTGGCTGGCACAGGGTCGGGATGACGAAGGGCGCGAGGTCGTGATGCTGGACACGCGCAATGGCTTCGAGGTGGATGCAGGCACGTTCACCCAGGCCATCGACTGGCGGCTGACGAAATTTTCAGAATTCCCCGCAGCGGTGCAGGCACATCGTGCCGAGCTGGCGGGCAAGACGGTGGTCAGTTTCTGCACCGGCGGCATCCGCTGCGAGAAAGCCGCCATTTTCATGGCCGAAGAAGGCATCGACCACGTCTACCAGCTCGAAGGCGGCATCCTCAAATACTTCGAGGAAACCGGCGGCCCTGGGTTCGAGGGCCGCTGTTTCGTGTTTGACGAGCGCGAAACACTGGGGGCGGACCTGGCCGCACCGGCGAGTTAAGCGTCGAGCACCCGTTGCGCCTCGATGCGCACGCGTTCCGGCGCGGTGCCGCCGATGTGCTTGCGGGCGGCGACCGAACCTTCCAGGGTCAGCACCTGGAACACGTCGTCCTGGATGTCGGCGTGGAAGCTGCGCAGTTCGTCCAGCGACAGATCGGCCAGATCGCAGCCGCGCTCTTCGCAGGAACGCACCGCCAGCGCCACGGTTTCGTGGGCATCGCGGAAGGGCAGGCCGCGCTTGACCAGGTAGTCGGCCAGGTCGGTGGCGGTGGCGTAGCCCTGCAGGGCGGCGGCGCGCATGGCGTCGGCCTTGACCCGGATGCCGCCGATCATGTCGGCGAAGATCGTCAGGGTGTCGCGGATGGTGTCGGCGGTGTCGAACAGGCCTTCCTTGTCTTCCTGGTTGTCCTTGTTGTAGGCCAGGGGCTGGCCCTTCATCAGGGTCAGCAGGGCGACCAGGTGGCCGTGCACGCGGCCGGTCTTGCCGCGCGCCAGTTCGGGCACGTCGGGATTTTTCTTTTGCGGCATGATCGAGCTGCCGGTGCAGAAACGGTCGGCCAGATCGATGAAGCCCACGCGCGGGCTCATCCACAGCACCAGTTCTTCGGACAGGCGCGAGATGTGCGTCATGATGAGCGACGCAGCCGCGCAGAACTCGATGGCGAAGTCACGGTCGGATACCGCGTCCAGGGAATTGCGGCAGACCTCGTCGAACCCCAGGGTTCTGGCGACGCGTTCACGGTCGATGGGGTAGGACGTGCCGGCAAGCGCGGCGGCGCCCAGGGGCAGGCGGTTGGTGCGGCGGCGGCAGTCGGCCAGGCGCTCGGCGTCGCGGCCGAACATTTCCGCATAGGCCAGCAGGTGGTGGCCGAAGGTGACCGGCTGGGCGACCTGCAGGTGGGTGAAGCCCGGCAGGATGGTGTCGGCGTGTTCCAGGGCCAGGGTGGCCAGGCGCTGGCGCAGTTGTTGCAGCAGTTCGATCGCCAGATCGATTTCGTGGCGCAGCCACAGGCGGATGTCGGTGGCGACCTGGTCGTTGCGTGACCGGCCCGTGTGCAGACGCTTGCCCGCATCGCCGATCAGTTCGACCAGGCGCTTTTCGATGTTGAGGTGGACGTCTTCCAGGTCCAGCGACCAGGTAAAGCCGCCGGCGCGGATTTCTTCCAGGATCTGCGCCATGCCGCGCTGGATGTCGGCCAGGTCGGCGGCGCTGATCACGCCCACGGCGGCCAGCATGTCGGCGTGGGCCAGCGAGCCCTGGATGTCGAAGGCCGCCATGCGCTGGTCGAAATTGACCGAGGCGGTATAGCGTTTGACCAGGTCGGAGACGGGTTCGGAGAAACGGGCCGACCAGGCCTGCGACTTGTTGTCGAATTGATTGTGTGCGGACGGGGTATTGGACATAGTGGGCGCATTATAAAGGAGGGGCCGCCGGACTCGCGGCCGCCGCCGTGTCGCAGGCGCGGGACCGGGCGGGCATCGTCTGCGCTATATTAAAAGCTTTTCAGCGGAATCCCGATATCATGGCGCAGTCCGACATGAAGCAGATCACGGCGATCGTCAAACCCTTCAAGCTCGACGAGGTGCGCGAGGCCCTGTCCGAACTGGGCGTCAACGGCCTGACCGTGACCGAGGTCAAGGGCTTTGGCCGCCAGAAGGGCCACACCGAACTCTATCGCGGGGCGGAATATGTGGTGGATTTCCTGCCCAAGATCCGCATCGACGTGGTGGTGGCGGCCGATCGGGCCGAAGGCGTGATCGAGGCCATCATCCGCGCCGCGCGTACCGGCAAGATCGGCGACGGCAAGATCTTCGTCACCCCGGTCGAGCAGGCCGTGCGTATCCGCACCGGGGAAAGCGGCATCGAGGCCCTGTAGCCTCCTCAATCCACACCGTTCCAGCGCTGCGCCGCGATCCTCCAGAAGGACGGCAGGAAGTATTCCGCCACCAGCAGGGGCTGACCCAGGCGCGTGAACACCGAATGCCGGGCCAGGATGGGCTCGCCTGCAGCGGCATCCGCCCAGGTTCCGTCAGCGCAGCGCGCCCGCAGCCGGCCGAAGCGAAAGCCGCCGCGCGCGATTCGCGGGTCCCGGTACAGAATGTCGGCCAGCGGACGCTGGCCCAGGCCGCGCATGGCTTTCCAGACGCCCAGGCTGGCGCGCAAGGGCGTGAAGCTGCAGGCCTGGACGGCGGGCACGCCATCGACCGTCATCAGGATCTCGCGCCACCAGACCGGCGTGCCGGCCGGCAGCCCGGCCTCGGCGGCCCAACCGGGCGTCAGGGCTTCGACGGCCTCGCGACGTACCGTCAGCCGGACATCGCCCAGGCGGCGCAAACCGGCCGTCAGGGCGCCGGGCCGGCGCAGCCAGGCCTGCCGCAAGGGGCTCAGCGCCGGGGCGGGCAGACTGCGCCAGGGGCGGGGAAGGGCGGTGTCCGGGGGCATGGGAGACGGATGGCCGAGAGGCCTTTTTCGTGGGGGGGCCACGATAGCACGACCGATCCCGCATTGCCGGCCCGGCCGGCGCGATACAATGCGCAGCATCATGGAACCGGTCCGAATCTCAAAACTCATGGCCCAGCGCGGCCTGTGCTCGCGGCGCGAAGCCGACGCCTACATCGAACGCGGCTGGGTGCGCGTGGACGGCAAGATCGTGAACGAGCTGGGCAGCAAGGCGCTGCCCAATGCCCGCATCACGCTTGAACGTCAGGCCGCCCGCCGCCAGACCGACAAGGTCACGATCATTCTGAACAAGCCGGTCGGCTATGTGTCGCATCAGTCCGACCAGGGTTACCGCCTGGCCGTGTCCCTGATCCAGGCGCGCACCCAGCACCGGGCGGCCCACGGCGGCGGTCCGGCCTTCGATCCGGCGCACCTGCGCGGGCTGGCGCCCGCCGGGCGGCTGGACATCGATTCCCAGGGCCTGCTGGTGCTGACCCAGGACGGACGCGTCGCCCGCCAACTGATCGGCGACGATTCCTCGATCGAAAAGGAATACCTGGTGCGCGTCGAGGGCCGTCTGTCGGCCGGCGGTCTGGCCCTGCTGAACCACGGCTTGACGCTGGACGGTCAGGCCCTGCGGCCGGCGCAGGTGCAGTGGCAGAACGAAGATCAGTTGCACTTCATCCTGCGTGAAGGCCGCAAGCGCCAGATCCGCCGCATGTGCGAGCAGGTCGGGCTGAAGGTCGTGGGCCTGAAGCGCGTGCGTATGGGACGCATCGTGCTGGGCGACCTGCCCGTGGGCCAATGGCGTTATTTGCGGGACGGCGAGCGTTTCTGAGCCGGTGATGCAGCCCTCGCGCTGGTCTCCAGCGTATGCCGGGCATGCTCGTCCTGGGCCAGCGTCTTCGTCAGCCAGGGCAGGGCGGCGCGCAATTCCTCGTGCAGCGTCCAGGGCGGATTGACGATGAACATGCCGCTGCCGTGCAGACCCAGTCCGTCGGCGGACGGCTTGCGCACCGTCAGGGTGGCGTGCACCCAGTCCACCGGCAGCCGTTCCAGCGCACGGGCCATTTCATGCGCCTGGACGCGCTGCACCAGGGGATACCAGACCGCGAAACAGCCTGACGCGAAGCGCTCCAGGCCGTCGCGCACCGCCTGCAGGGTGTGGCGGTAGTCCTGCTTGTTCTCGTAGGAAGGATCGATCAGGACCAGGCCGCGCCGGGTCGGCGGCGGCAGCAGACGCTTCATGCCGGTAAAGCCGTCCTCGCGGGCGATGGCGACCTGACGGCGTGAGGTGCCCAGGTGCCGCAGGGTGCTCTCCAGCACCTCGATTTCGGTGGGGTGCAGTTCGAACAGGCGCAGCTTGTCCTGCGCGCGCAGGGCGTGCAGGGTCAGCGCGGGCGACCCGGGGTAGCGGTTGGCGACGCCGTCGGGATTGAAGTCCTGGATCGCGCGCAGATAGCGCATGATCAGTTCGGGCGGTTGGGGCGTGCCCAGCAGCCGGTCCAGCCCGTCGACGACCTCGCCGCTCTGGCCGGCCCATTCGCCGTCCAGGGCGTACAGGCCTGCGCCGGCATGGGTATCGATCACCCAATAGGGCGCGTCCTTGCGATTGAAGTAGTCCAGGATCTGGACCAGGATGGCGTGTTTGAGGACGTCGGCGTGGTTGCCGGCGTGAAAGGCGTGGCGATAGCTGAACATGGGGGCGGCCTATCGGGACAGGCCCGGCGCGTTTGCTCGGACCAGGTGCAGTTCGTCTGTAAAGACCGCGTGGCAGCCCCAGTCGAACAGTGTGTGGGCACGGGCGGGGTCGTTGACCGTCCAGACAGCCAGGGTGGCGCCCTGGTCCAGAATGTCGCGCACCGTGGCTTCGTCGGCGTGCAGGGTGTCGATATTCAGGCCGATGCAGCCCAGGCCTTGCTGGCGGGCACGCCAGTCGGCCGGGACCGGGCCTTCGATGAGCAGCGCGCGAGGCAGTTCGGGGGCGGCCGTGCGGGCGGCTTCCAGGGCGGTTTCGGAAAACGAGGACAGCAACGGCGGCAGATCGGTGCCCGCCCACAGGCGCGCGACCGCGCGGGCCACGTCGGTACCGGTCTCGGCCTCGTGTCCCGTGGTCGGCTTGATCTCGACATTGCTGTGGATACCCTGGGCACGGGTATAGCGGGCCACGGACAGTAGGGACGGGGCGGGTTCCCCGGCGAAATCCGGTCCATGCCAGCGGCCGAAATCCAGGCCGCTCAGGGCGCGCCAGTCCAGTTCGCTGGCCAGGCCGTGACCATCCGAGGTCCGGTCCACCGTGTCGTCATGCAGCAGGAAGGGCATGCCGTCGCCGCTGAGCTTGACGTCGAATTCCACCATCCCGAATCCGGCGGCGGCGCCTGTGCGCATCGCCGCCAGGGTGTTTTCGGGGGCCAGGCGGCCGCCGCCGCGGTGGGCGATGAAGGCCGGCCAGGGCCAGGCGGAATGAAGTGTGGGCATGAGGGGGCTGCTGAAAGGGTACAGCCCGCATTTTAGCCAGCCTTTGATCGGCCGGGGCGCTCGGTATCTTGGCGAAGGGGTGTTCTGCGGTGGTAAACTGCGGAACATTTCGTGCGCGCGGCCCTGGGGCCGTCAGTCTCCAGCAGGTGGGCCGTTCATGTTCGATTTCATCCGTACGCATCAGCGTCTGATGCAGTTTCTTCTCCTGGTCCTCGTGGTCCCGTCCTTCGTGTTCCTCGGGGTCAGCGGCTATTCCGTCGTCACGGCCGATCCGGCCCTCGTTGAAATCGGCCGGGCTTCGGTGACCCGTGACGAGTTCATCCAGGCTCAGCGCAACCAGCTGCAGCAGATGCAGGAAAGCAGCCAGGGCCGTTTTGACCCCGTCCTGCTGGACAATCCCCAGGCGCGCCAGGCCTTGCTGGACCAGCTCGTCGACCGCAAGCTGCAGATCGCCGTGGCGACGCAGGACCATTTCAGCGTGTCTGACGGGGCCTTGCGCCGCGCCATTGCCGCCATGCCGCAATTGCAGGTCGACGGTCAGTTCTCTCCCGACCGTTACAACGAGGTGCTGACGTCCTATGGTCTGACACCGCGCGACTTCGAGGCCGGTCAGCGTTCCGAACTGGCGCTGGACCGTGTGCTGGGCCCGGTGCGCGACACGGCCGGCTTGCCGGCCCCGGTGCTCGATGGCCTGAAGCGCGCCTTGACTGAAGAGCGCACCATCCGCCTGCGGGTCTTCAAGGCCGAGGACCACGCCAAGGACGTCCAGGTGTCCGATCAGGACATCCAGACCTGGTACGAAGGTCACCAGGACGCGCTGCGCCTGCCCGAGCAGGTGTCCGTCGACTATCTGGTGCTGGATGAGGCTGCCGCCCTGGCCAGCGTGCCGACGATCGAGGAAGCCCAACTGAAGGATTATTACGAACAGAACAAGACGCGCTACGTGGTGCCGGCGCGTGTCAACGTCAGCCACATCCTGATCAAGCTGCCGGCCGGCGCCTCCGACGAGGTCGCCAAGACCGCGCTGACCAAGGCCGAAGGCATCGTCACCCGCGCTCGCGCGGAGCCGTCCGGATTCGCCGACCTGGCTCGCAAGGAATCCCAGGACGCCGGCACGGCGCGCGACGGTGGCCGCCTGGGCTGGATCCAGCGTGGCACGCTGCCTCTGCCCATGGAGCAGGCCGTGTTCGCGCTCAAGCAGGGTGAAATATCCGATCCCGTGAAGGGGCCGGACGGCTATCACGTCTTCATGGCCGATCAGGTTCAGCCCGAGCAGGGCGAATCTTTCGAGCAGGCCCGTGCCAAGGTCGAGGACGAGGTGCGCCGCCAACTGGCTGCTGACCGTTTTGCCGACATGGCGACCAAGCTGACCAGTCTGGTCTATGACAATCCGTCCAGCCTGGACCCCGCCGCCAAGGATCTCGGTCTGCAGGTCCGCCATGCCGGTGGAATCGCGCGTGATCGTCTGCTGAGCGCCGACGAAGCCGGCGCGAACGCGGCCTCTGCTTCCGACGATTCCGCCATCCTGGGCGACGTGCGTGTGCGCCAGGCCCTGTTCAGCTCCCAGGTCATGACCGACAAGCAGAATTCCGGTGTGATCGAAATCTCGCCCGATACCATGGCTGTGGTGCGCGTTGGGGAAGTCACCCCGGCGCACGTGCCGCCGCTGGATCAGGTCCGCAAGCAGATACACGCCCAACTGACGAACGAACGCGCGCTGGCCGCCGCTGTGGCCGAAGGCGAGAAGGCCTTGGCCGAATTGCGGACCCGGCCTTCTGCAGACGGCTTCGACGAAGTGGTCACCATCAGCCGTCTGGATACCGCCGGCCTGTCCAAGGACGTGCTGGATACGGCGTTCTCGGTCGAGGCGGACAAGGCCTTGCCGGCTTTCGGTGGCGTGGCGCTGGCACGTGCCTATGCGATCGTCCAGATCGACAAGGTCCAGCCCGGCACGACGGATACTCCCGCGCTCGCGGGCCTGGGCCAGCAGATGGCCCGCGTCTGGGGGGGGGTCGAGCAGCAGGCCGTGCTGACCGAACTGCGTCAGCAACTGGGCGTCAAGGTCACGGACGATGGCCGCAAGCTGGTCGAGCACGGAGACGGCGGGTCGAATTGATTGCTGATACGCTGACGCAGCATGCAGTACCCGAGGCCCCGGTGATCCGGGGCCTTTGTTTTCGGCAGGCACAGGACAGAACTTAGAATTGTGGCATCCCTCCACGTCGCGCCTTGCAGGGCGCTCCGATTCGGCAGGCACGGAACAGTCCGCAGGGACTGTTCCGTGTCCTGCCTCATCCTTTCGCTCTGACGATCTTCTGGACCTGCGGCACGTGCCGGATCGCCCGAATCACCTGCGCCAGGTGTTTGCGGCTGTCGACCTGGACCATGATGCTGAGCAGGGCCGTCGCGGCGGCCTCGTCGGGCATGGAGAGCTGGATGATGTTGGAGTCGGCCTCGGTGATTTCCGCCGCCAGACGGCCCAGCACGCCGCGTTCGTTCAGTACCGTCAGTTCCAGGCGCGTGGTCAGGTGCCGGGCGGTGGTGGTATCCCAGATCACCGGAATCCAGCGCTCCGGTTCGCGTGCCTGCTGGCGCATCGCCACCGGACAGTCGCTCATGTGCACCACCAGTCCGTGGCCCAGGCGGATGCCGCCGATGATCGCGTCGCCCGGCAGCGGGCCGCAGCAGGGGGCCAACTGGACCGCCTGGCCCTCGTTGCCGTGGATCACGATGGGCGCGCTGGTGACGGACGTGAATTCGTCCACCGCCATCGCGGTGGTTTCCAGCATGGCGTTTTCCGGGGCGAATCGGCGCGCCACCACGGCAGCCAGGCGCTTGCCCAGGCCGATGTCGGCCAGGATTTCGGTGCGCGAGGCTCCGCCGGAGCCTCGGGCCAGCCGTTCCCACTGCGGGTCGTCGTCCTTGGGGTAGGGGATGGAAAGCTGGTCAAAGGCCTGGTTCAGCAACCGGCGGCCGAAGGCTACGGATTCCTCGTAGCGTTCGGTGCGCAGGTAGTGGCGGATTTCCGAGCGGGCGCGGCCCGTGCGCACGTAGTTCAGCCACTGGGCGCTGGGCCGCGAAGCGGCCGAGGTGACGATTTCCACGGCGTCGCCGCTATGCAGTTCCGTGCGCAGAGGCGAGAATTCGCCGTTGATCTTGCAGGCCACGGCGTGGTTGCCCACGTCCGTATGGATTGCGTAGGCGAAATCCACCGGCGTGGCGCCGCGCGGCAGCGACAGGATCTTTCCCTGGGGGGTGAACACGTAGACCGCGTCGGGAAACAGATCGACCTTGACGTGTTCCAGGAATTCGCCTGAATCACCGGTCTGGCTCTGGATGTCCAGCAGCGATTGCAGCCACTGGTGGGTGCGCTTCTGCAGGTCGTTGAGCGAGGTGCCCTGTTCCTTGTACAGCCAGTGGGATGCCACGCCTTCTTCGGCGACGTGGTCCATGTCGCGGGTGCGGAACTGGAATTCCACCGGCGTGCCGTAGGGGCCGATCAGCGTCGTGTGCAGGGACTGGTAGCCATTGATCTTCGGAATGGCGATGTAGTCCTTGAACTTGCCGGGCACCGGCCGGTAAAGCTGGTGCAGCGTGCCCAGGGCCAGATAGCATTCCGGCAGCGTGTGGACGATGATGCGGAAACCGTAGATGTCGAGCACGTCGGAAAACGACTTCTTCTGCTCGACCATCTTGTTGTAGATGCCGTAGAGGGATTTTTCCCGGCCGTTGACCTCGGCATCCAGGCCGGCGGCGGGCAGCGCGGCGCGCACGGCCTCGGCGATCTTGGAGATGACTTCGCGGCGGTTGCCGCGCGCCGCCATCATGGCCTTGTACAGGACATCGTAGCGGTTCGGGTGGATGGCCTTGAAGCAGCGGTCCTGCAGTTCGCGGAACAGCGCGTTCAGTCCCAGCCGGTGCGCGATCGGCGTGTAGATGTCCAGAGTTTCGCGCGCCACGCGGCGCCGCTTGTCCGGGCTGACCGCATCCAGCGTGCGCATATTGTGCAGCCGGTCGGCAAGCTTGATCAGGATCACGCGCACGTCGCGCGCCATGGCCAGCAGCATCTTGCGGAAGGATTCAGCCTGCTGCTCGGCCTTGGTGGCGTATTCCAGGCGCTCGAGTTTCGTCAGGCCGTCGACGATCTCGGCGACTTCGACGCCGAATTTCTCGGCCAGTTCCTGTTTGCTGACGTCCTGATCCTCGATCACGTCGTGCAGCAGGGCGGCCATCAGAGAGTCGGCGTCGAGCTTCCAGCCGGCACAGATCTCGGTGACCGCGATGGGGTGGGAAATATACGGTTCGCCGCTGGCGCGGAACTGCCCCAGGTGAGCGTTGTCGGCGAAGCGGTAGGCTTCGCGGATGCGTTCGATGTCGCGCGGACCCAGATACCCGGAGACGATCTGGTTGAGCCCGGCCAGCGAGGCGATCGGGCTGGGTGCGGGTTCGGATTGCGGGGCAGGCGCAGTGTGCGGCTTGCGCCGCCGCAGGCGGGGGCCTTTACGCAGGACAGCGAGCAGTCCGGAGGACGCGCCGCGCAAGCCTGAGAACGCCATCGCCCGCCCCCGGTATCAGGTGGGGACTTTGCGCAGCATCTCGATGCCGACCTGACCCTGAGCGATTTCACGCAACGCGGTGACCGTGGGCTTGTTGTGGCTCTGGATGCGGGCTTCATGTCCCTGAGCCAGTTCGCGAGCGCGGTAGGTCGCGACCAGGGTCAGGTCGAAGCGGTTGGGAACTTGTTCGAGGCAGTCTTCTACAGTGATGCGGGCCATATATATCCTGGTTCAGGGAGCGGTTGATAGCGGTTTGCGGATGCCTAGCTGGGAGAACAGTTCGGCGTGTCGGACGGATTGCGCCGCGTAGCGTAGACGCGCCGCGCCGATCACCTGCCGGAGTTGTTCTAAAGCAAGGCTAAATTCTTGATTAATAATAACATATTCGCAATCAGAGGCATGCGCCATTTCGCCGCCCGCCGCCAGCAACCGGCGGGCGATGACCTGGGGGGCGTCCTGGCCGCGCTTGTTCAGGCGGGCTTCCAGGGCCTCGATCGAGGGCGGCAGAATGAAGATGCCGATCGCCTGGGGATAATGGCGGCGCACCTGCAGAGCGCCTTGCCAGTCGATTTCCAGGATGATGTCGGTGCCGCCGGCCAGGGCCTGCGCGACCCGGTCGCGGGGCGTGCCGTAGAAATTGCCGTGGACTTCCGCCCATTCGAGCATGTCGCCCCGCTCTCGCAGGGCCTGGAAGGTTTCCACGGAGACGAAGCGGTAGTGTTCCTGGTCGCGTTCGCCGGGCCGCGGGTCGCGGGTGGTGCAGGAAATGGACAGCGTCAGGCTGGCATCCTGCTCCAGCAGCGCGTTGACCAGGCTGGATTTGCCCGCCCCGCTGGGGGCGACCACCATGAAGATATTGCCGGAAGACTGCGTCATGTCGGATTCGTGTCAGCGGGAGGTCGAAGCCGGGTCGTCCAGATCGGGCTGGCCGAGTTCGGCCAGCGCCTCGGCGTAGGCCAGGGGGCTGGTACACAGGAAGACGATGGCGTCGCCCGGGTTCAGGTTGAAGAGCACGTCCTGGATCTGTTCGGAGGCATCGTCGCCCTCGTGGATCGCAGCGACGTGGACATCGCCGTCTCCCTGGAACTGTTCGGGCGGGACCAGATCGGCCACTTGCTCGATGTCGGCTTCGCGCTGGGCCACGTAGACCCGGAACGGCAGATCTTCCAGGGTGATGTCCAGGATCAGCCCCCGGTCCAGATGAGAGATCAGTCGGCTGTCGAGCGGCATGGGCGTGGAGGAAGTGAAACGAGTGTCCGATTATAGACGGTTTGCCTGGCCGGCTTCGGCTCGGGCGGCGCCGAACGTCGCCACCACCGGCGCATGGTCCGAGGGCTTTTCCCAGCCGCGCGGGATCTTGTCCACTTCGCACGCCCGGCAACGCGCCGCCAGTCCTGCCGTCGCCAGAATATGGTCGATGCGCAGGCCGGCATTGCGCCGGAAACCCATCTGGCGGTAATCCCACCAACTGAAAATGCGTGGCGGCTGCTCGAACAGGCGGAACGTATCCTGCAGGCCCAGGCCCAGCAGGTCGCGGAAGGCCTGGCGTTCGGGGCCGGAAACCAGAATGCCGTCGGCCCAGGCGGCGGGATCGTGCACGTCCTCGTCGGCCGGAGCCACGTTGTAGTCGCCCAGAATCGCCAGGTCCGGGTGGCGGGCGATTTCCTCGCCCAGCCAGCCGTGCAGCGCCTGGAACCAGTCCAGCTTGTAGGCGTACTTGTCGCTGTCGACTGCCTGGCCGTTGGGGCAGTAGGCGCTGATGATCCGCACGGGCTTGCCGTCCGGGCCGGGCAGGGTGGCGGCGATGATGCGCTGCTGCGGGTCTTCGTAGCCCGGGATGTTGCGCTGCACGTCCAGGGCGGGTGCGCGGCTCAGGATGGCCACACCGTTATAGGTCTTCTGACCCGCCCAGCAGGCGTGATAGCCGGCGGCCAGCAGGGCTTCGTGCGGGAATTTTTCGTCCGGCAGCTTCAGTTCCTGCAGGCACAGCGCATCGACGGGGTTGGCCTGCAGCCAGTCCAGGACGTGACCCAGGCGGACGTTCAGAGAGTTGACGTTCCAGGTGGCGAGTTTCATCAGCAGCGGTGTTCGTGCAAGGAGCCTTATGGTATCAGCCGCCCGCTTCAACGTCCCGCATGTCCCAGTCTCGGCACCGCCACCGGTCCCGGCAGGGCGGCTGCGGGCCGCACGACGTGGGTCGCGCCCTGATCTTTCAGCCGGAACGTGGCGACCAGTTGAGCCAGGGTATCGGCCTGTTCCTGCAGGCTGGTGGCTGCGGCGGCCGACTCTTCGACCAGGCTGGCGTTCTGGCGGGTGGCGTCGTCCATCTGGGTGACGGCCGAGTTGATTTCCTCGATGCCGGTGGTCTGTTCGCGGCTGGCCGCGCTGATCTCGCCCATGATGTCGGTGACGCGGTTGATGCCGTCGACGATGTCCTGCATCGT
>NZ_JBASAD010000022.1:0-101116 GCF_049650445.1 Castellaniella sp.
CAGCCCTCCGATCCAACGCCTCATGTTTTCGATCTCCATGGAATCCGCACGAATGGATCACACGATAGCGGGTTTGCCCTTCGCCGAACAGGCGCGGACGTGGCACATGTGTGTCAGGATCTTGCCCTTTTGAGCGCATCGGTTGAAGATGACCCCTCTCCCCCTTTTCCTGGCAGCCCCGATCGTCCATGTACCTACCCGACCATTTCGCCGAAGCCCGGCCCGAGGAATTGACTCGCATCATCCGTGAACACCCGCTGGGCGTACTGATCACACACGACGCCGAGGGCCTGGACGCCAATCACATTCCATTCGAATTCGACCCAGGCGCCGGCGCACACGGCCTGCTCACGGCGCACGTGGCCCGCGCCAATCCGCTCTGGCAGCGCTGTCCTTCGGGCAGCCCGGTGCTGGTCGTGTTCCGCGGCGCCGAAGGCTACATCTCACCCAACTGGTATCCCAGCAAACACGAGGCGCACCGCCAGGTGCCGACCTGGAACTACGAGGTGGTGCATGCCCACGGCCTGCTCACCGTGCGCGACGACGAGCGCTTCGTGCGCGGCATGGTCGGGCGGCTGACGCGCCGCCACGAAGCCGGCGAGCCCCGCCCCTGGAAGATGTCGGACTCCACGCCCGCGTTCATCAACGACATGCTGAGCCGGATCGTGGGCATCGAGATCGCCGTCACCTCGCTGGTCGGCAAGCGCAAGCTCAGCCAGAACAAAGAGGCCCGCGACCGCCTGGGGGCCGCCGAGGCGCTGGGCGCGCACGGGCATGCCGAACTGGCGCGGCGCATGCGCGAGGCGGGCTGAAACCGGATTTCCCACACCCGGGCCGGCTCATGAACGGCGCTCCAGCCTCCTGTTCTTGACCCCTATCAAGGCTATCAAAAAAAGTCGCCTGTTTACTTGATGACACTATATATTGTGTTTACGATTCACAAATACACAATATATAGAGATCACTAGGATGAATCCCAGCCAGCCTCAGACCTCGGCCGTCCCGGCCGAGCGCCCCGTCCCGCACGTGGACGTGATTCGCTCCATCGACGAATACCTGCGCCGCCAGGACTGGCGCGTCAACGCCAACGCCAACCAGGGCTATTCGCTGGGCGGCCTGATCCTGAACACCTCGGGCAAGATGATCGCCAATTACTGGCTCAGCCACGTCTACCCCGAAACCATCGGCCAGGCGCACCGCCAGGGCGATCTGCACATCCATGACCTGGACATGCTGTCGGGCTACTGCGCCGGCTGGTCGCTGCGCACCCTGCTGACCGAAGGCCTGAACGGCGTGCCCGGCAAGATCGAATCCGGCCCCCCGCGCCACATGGGCAGCGCCGTGGGCCAGATCGTCAATTTTCTGGGCACGCTGCAAAACGAGTGGGCCGGCGCCCAGGCCTTCAGTTCCTTCGACACCTACATGGCACCCTTCGTCCGCAAGGACGCCTTGTCCTACGCGGACGTCCGCCAGTGCATCCAGGAACTGATCTTCAACCTGAACGTGCCCTCGCGCTGGGGCACGCAGACGCCGTTCACCAACCTGACCTTCGACTGGGTCTGCCCGGAAGACCTGCGCGCGCAGATCCCGGTCATCGGCGGCGAGGAAATGCCCTTTGCCTATGGCGATCTGCAGGCCGAGATGGACATGATCAACCGCGCCTACATCGAGGTCATGATGGCCGGGGACGCGCGCGGCCGCGCCTTCACCTTTCCCATCCCGACCTACAACATCACGCCCGACTTCGACTGGCACAGCCCCAACGCCGAACGGCTGTTCGAGATGACCGCCAAGTATGGCCTGCCCTATTTCCAGAATTTCATCAATTCGGAACTGCAGCCGAACATGATCCGCTCCATGTGCTGCCGCCTGCAACTGGACCTGCGCGAACTGCTCAAGCGCGGCAACGGCCTGTTCGGCTCGGCGGAGCAGACCGGTTCGCTGGGCGTGGTGACGATCAACTGTGCGCGGCTGGGTTATCTGCACGCCGGCGACGAAGCGGGCTTGTTCGCCCGCCTGGACGAACTGCTGGCATTGGGCCGCGACAGCCTGGAAATCAAGCGCCGCGTCATCCAGCAGCACATGGACGACGGCCTGTTCCCGTACACGCGCCGCTACCTGGGCACCCTGCGCAACCATTTCTCCACGCTGGGGGTCAACGGCATCAATGAAATGATCCGCAATTTCACCGCGGACGAACACGACCTGACCCACCCCTGGGGCCACGATTTCGCCGTGCGCCTGCTGGACCACGTGCGCGCCCGCATGGTCGAATTCCAGGAAGCCACCGGCCATCTGTACAACCTGGAAGCCACCCCGGCCGAAGGCACGACCTACCGCTTCGCCAAGGAAGACCGCGCCCGCTGGCCCGCCATCCTGCAGGCCGGCACGGACGACATGCCCTACTACACCAACTCGTCCCAGTTGCCGGTCGGCTTCACCGACGACCCCTTCGAGGCCCTGGAGCGCCAGGACGAGCTGCAGCGCAAGTACACCGGCGGCACCGTGCTGCACCTGTACATGACCGAACCGCTGTCCTCGGCCGACGCCTGCCGCGAACTGGTGCGCCGCACGCTGGGCCGCTTCTCATTGCCCTACATCACGGTCACGCCGACGTTTTCCATCTGCCCCAGGCACGGCTACCTGCCGGGCAAGCATGAATTCTGCCCGCAGTGCGACGATGAACTGATCGCCCGCAAACAGCGGGCGGTCGCTGCCTAGATTCTTTCACCCACCCTCAACAGGAGCACTCCATGAACCCGACCCCCGTCACCCTGAACGACGCCGAGCGTCAACCCTGCGAAATCTGGACCCGCGTCATGGGCTATCACCGTCCCATGTCGTCCTTCAATATCGGCAAGAAGGGCGAATTCCACGAACGTCGCTACTTCGTCGAACGGCGCGCCGGTCAGGCACCCGCCCACTCCGCCGTCTGAGACGATGAAAGTCGGCGGGCTGGTGCCCTTCACGGCCACGGACTACCCCGGCCTGCTGGCCGCCGTCGTCTTCGTGCAGGGCTGTCCCTGGCGCTGCGGCTATTGCCACAACCCGCACCTGCAACCACGCACGACCGACAGCCCGCTGGACTGGAACGATGTCATGTCCTTCCTTCGCCGCCGCGTCGGGCTGATCGACGGCGTGGTCTTCAGCGGCGGCGAACCCACCATGGACCCCGGCCTGAGCGGCGCAATCCGCCAGGTCCGCGCCCTGGGCTATCGCATCGGTCTGCACACCGGCGGCACCCACCCGCGCCGTTTGGCCCAGGTGCTGCCGGACGTCGATTGGGTGGGGTTGGACATCAAGGCCGGGTTCGACCACTACGAACGGGTCACACAGGTCGCCGGCAGCGGCGTCCCGGCCCGCACCAGCCTGCAGGCCGTACTGGACAGCGGCGTCGATTTCGAATGCCGCACCACCGCCCATCCCGACCTGATCGATCCAGCCGGCCTGCTGGCGCTGGGCCGCGAACTGGCGAGCCTGGGCGTGCGGCGCTACGCAGTGCAGGTCTTCCGCCCGCAGGGCTGCGAAGATGCAGCCCTGAACGCGACGGGTCGCGGTCTGGCCGATTACCCCGGCCGCGCGGCCGCCGATACGCTTGCGGCGTTATTCGATTCGTTCGAACTGCGCCGGGCCTGAATCCAGAAGCCCATCAGCCCCGACGGATCAGGCGGTATCCACGCGAGTCGACGTAGTCTTCAGGTACCGTACATCATCCGGGGCAGGAAGAGGACGATGTCCGGGAAGACGGCAACGAGCGAGACGGCAAGGATCAGCATCAAAAAGAAAGGAAACGCCGCCTTGGAAATGAACAGAATGTCGCGCCCCGTCATCCCCTGCAAGACAAAAAGGTTCAGACCCACCGGCGGCGTCAACTGTCCCATTTCCACGACCAGCACCAGGTAGATGCCGAACCAGATTGGATCGATCCCCGAGGCCTGGACCGCCGGAAAGAGCACCGCAGTGGTCAGCACCACGATCGAAATACCGTCCAGAAAACAACCCATGGCGATGAAGAACACCGTGAGCGCGGCCAGCAAGGCGAAGTGGCTCATGTTCATGTCGGTGATCCAGCGCGCGATGGCCGTGGGCAAGCCCGAATAGCCCATGGCGATCGTCAGAAACGCGGACCCTGCCAGGATGAAAGCGATCATGGACGAGGACAGCGTCGCCGAAATCAGGCCTTCCTTGAAGGTCCGCCAATTCAAATCGCCAAATAACCAGCTCATCAGCAATGCCAGAACAACCCCGACGGCAGCGGAATCGGTCGGACTGGCCAAGCCCAGGTAGATCGAGCCCACGACCCCGACGATCAGCAAGGCCACCGGCAACAGGGTCTGTGACGCCTTGAGCTTTTGCCGGAAGGACAGGGGAGGATCCTTGGGTGGCGTCTTGACCCAGCCGCTCGCCGACCAGACGGCAACATAAGCCATGAACAAGCCAATGACCAGCAGGCCCGGCAACACCCCGGCGATGAACAGGCGCGCGATGGATTGCTCCGCTGCGACCCCATACACGATCAGGATGATGGAAGGCGGGATCAGCAGGCCCAGAGTCCCCGAACCGGCGATCGTGCCCAGCACCAGGCTTTCGTCGTAGCCACGCGCCTTGAGCTCCGGAACCGCCACTTTGGCCACGGTGGCACAGGTCGCTGCCGAGGACCCGCTCACCGCCGCGAAGATGCCCGAAGCGAGAATGCCGACATGGCCCAGGCCCCCGGGCAGAGAACGCATCCAGGGCGCCAGCCCCGAAAACAGATCCTTGGACATGCGCGAACGGAACAGGATCTCGCCCATCCAGATGAACAGCGGCAACGCCGCCAGGGACCATTCGGACGACGAACTCCAGAGATTGGTGGCCAGCACATGGGTGAAAGGCGCGCTCGAGAACAGCAGCACGCCGACCAGACCGGTGATGAAGAGCGCGACCGACACCCACAGGCCAACCGCCAGGCTGCCGATGAGCGTCGCCACGAGAATGAAGGACATCATGACTTCGGACATCACAGGGCCTCTTCGGCGGGGTTTTCGATACGCAAGGATTCGCTGGCCCCAGTGCGCAGGACCTCGATCAGGGTGTCAAGCGCCGCGATCAGGAACACCGCAGTGCCCAGACACAGGACGGACTGGGGGATCCACAAAGGGATTCTCAGCAGACCCGAGGCGCGGTCGCCCCACATGAAGGACTGAAAAGCCAACTGGCCGAGGCTGTAGGTGAAGATCAGTCCCGCAACCACACCGACCAGGGCCACGGCGGTCAGCGTGCCGCGCCGCACCCGGGGTGGCAGACGTGATTCGACCAGTGTCACCCGGATGTGGGCCGCCCTGCGAAAACCCAGCCCCAAAGACAGGAAGGTGGAGAAAGCCAGCGCATACCCCGACAGCAAAGCATACGAGGGGATCAACAGGCTATAGCTGCGGCCGAACACCGACATCGCCACATAATCGATCAGGTTGAGCAGGACCTGGCCGAACACGATCACCGTGATGCCCAGAAGAGAAACAGCGGCCAGGCCGCCACTGATCCGGTACACAGTATCCAGGAGCTTGCGCATCGCACCGTCCTTTTGTCTTCAAGAGACGAGTGAAGAGAAGTGCCGGCACGCTCTCGAGCGCGCCGGTCCGGACCCGCTTACTGCGCGCGGTAGGCTTTCAGGATGGTCTCGCCGCGCTCGCCGGCTTCCTTGCTCCATTCGGAGCCCATGGCCTTGCCGATCTCCTGAAGGGAAGCATTCAGCGCCTCACTGCCGTTGCCGACGGTGATGCCGTGCTCTTGCAGCACCTTGCGCTGATCGACGTGATCGGTCGCAGCCATGTCCCAGCCGCGTTTCTCGGCGGTTGCGGCGGATTCCAGCACGGCCTTCTGTGTCGCCGGGTCGAGCGCGTCGAAGACTCGCTGATTGACCACGACGATGTTCTTGGGCAGAAAGGCGGCCACATCATAGAAATACTTGAGGTAATCCCAGGCCTTGGTGTTCACCCCTGTCGAGGTTGACGTGAGCATGGCGTTCACACGTCCCGTGGTGAAGGCCTGGGCCAGGTCCGGCACCTCGACCTGGGTGGGCACAGCCCCGGCAAGCTGGGCCAGGCGCTCGGTCTGCGGGCTGTATGCACGAAACTTCAGGCCATGCAGATCCTCGATCTTTTCGACCGGACGATCGGTATAAAGCCCTTGAGGGGGCCATGGGACCGAAAACAGCACTTTCACATTCTGACGGCCCAGTTCTTCTTCGATTGCAGGCTTGGACACCTGATAGAGCTTGCGGGAGTCTTCGAAGGAGACTGCGACGAAGGGGACGGAATCCAGCGCAAAGATCGGATTCTCGTTCGCCAGATTCGAAATGATGAACTCACCGATCTGAATCTGCTGAGAGCGCACGGCATTCTTGATTTCCTGATGTTTGATCAGCGAACCGGCCGCATGCACCTTGATCTGCAGCTTGCCATCGGTGGCGGCGTTGACGTCCTTGGCGAACTGCAGGATGTTCTGAGTGTGGAAATTCGATTCTGGGTATGGCGTGGCCATCTGCCAGGTCTCGGCCTGAGCCGTGACCGCCGACAGTGCGAACGCCATGCCCGCAACGATTGTTGTGCAAAAACGCATGGATCCCTCCGGAGGTGTTTTGAGCAAGGCCAGGATGATGGCCCATGTTATTAATAATAGTATCGATAAATATTGGCAAGCAAGCATGATACCGAAATTACCGGGTAAATACCTACATTCTCTTGTGATTTAATGATAGATCAATTGATTGTCGAACAATTTCATTGTGACGATCCGGACAATGATATAAACTATTGATAATTTTATTAATAGTCAAGAAATCTCCAGGAGGATCAGTATGGGCATCCGTCATCACACACTCGTGGAGGGCAACTGCCTGAGTTTCAAGGGTGGCGCCTTCGGTTTCTCCGCCATCGTCCTGATCGAGGCCGACGGTCACGGCCCCATCCTGTTCGACACCGGCCACCATGCCACGCGCAGGCTGCTGCTCGAAGCACTCAAGCACCGAGGCCTGCAACCTGCGGACATCCGGACGGTCTTCCTGTCGCACCTGCACTTCGACCACGCCAACAACATCGACCTGTTCCCCGGCGCAACCTTCTATGCCGGTGCGACCGAATGGGCCTACGCTCACGAACCGGCTCAGGAAGACATCTTCTGCAGTCTGGGCATGAATACCTACCTCGAACGCCAGGATCTGCGCCTGATCCACGATACAGAAGGCGAACTCGTCCCCGGTCTGCACTACCGCCACGTGCCCGGCCATACGCCCGGCAGCTACCTTCTGCACTACACCCGGGAAACCGGTGAACGCGTGGTGCTGGCGGGCGACGCCTGCAAGACCTACCGGGAACTGGCCAATCGACACTCGGCCGACGAATACGATCAAGAGCGGCGCGCCTCCGCCTCTCTGCAATGGATTGCGGACAACGCCGACATCGTCGTGCCGGGCCACTTCCCAGAATTGCGCCGTACCGAGAGTGGATGGGTCTGGGACGAGCCCTCGCGACTGGAGCTCATCATCCGATGAATCCCGACAGCACAATGACGCCCTCCACCGAGCGGATCGTGGAGCAGCTCGAATCCGACATCATTTTCGGCCGACTGCGCCCCCATCAGGAACTGATCGAAGACGCCTTGATGGCCCGATTCGACGCCAAGCGCCACATGGTGCGCGCCGCCATCCAGGAACTCGTCGCGCGCCGCATCGTGGTCAAGCCGCGCTCGAAATCGGCCCGCGTCAAGGATTTCACCACCTCCGAGGTCGAGGAAATCTACGCCATGCGCACGCTGTTGCAAGGCGAAGCGGCCCGCATCATGCCCTTGCCGGCCGATCACGAGGCACTCAACGCACTCAAAGAGGTCCACGTCCGCTACGTGGCCGCGGCGTCTGTGGGGGCGGACCAGAATCTGATCCACAAGCTCAACGACGAATTCCACACACACCTGTTCGCCTTGTGCCACAACCGGATACTGTGCAAAGCGATCGCCTTCTACACCGAGGCATCCAACCCTATCCGTTCCTACGGAATCACAGATGAAAAATGGCTACGGCGCGCCATTGCCGAACATACCGCCATGATCGAAGCGATCGAAAACCAGGACCGCAAAGCCCTCGAAACCTTGGTGGTAGAGCACATGGGACCCTCGCGCCAACGCTGGGAAACCATGCGCGCGGGCGCATGAACCGCTCAAGTCTCTCCCACACCGGAACCCCATCATGAAGGTCGACTATCTCATCATCGGCGCCGGCATCATCGGCGCCGCCCTCGCGGCTGAAATCGCACGGCGCAAGCCCGCAGCCCGCATTCTCGTCGCCGAAAAAGAAAAAGACGCGGCCTGGCACCAGACCGGCCGCAACAGCGGCGTCGTGCACTCGGGTGTCTACTACACCCCAGGCAGTCTCAAGACCCGATTCTGCCGGGCAGGCATGGAGGCGACCAAAGCCTTTTGCGCCACGCGCGGCATCGGCTACGAAGAACGCGGCAAACTCCTGGTCGCCACCAATGCCCAGGAAGCGGCCAACCTCGCGAAACTGCAGGAACGCGCTGCTCAAAACGATGTCAAGGCCGAGAGACTGGAACTGGCCGAACTCAAACGTCTGGAACCCGCCATCACCGGCCTGGCGGCCCTGCATATCCCTGCAACGGCGATCACGGACTATGCCGGCATCACCCGGGCTCTGCTGGCCGATGTCGAGACGGCCGGCGGCACCGTCCGCTTCAACGCGCCCGTACTCACCGCCCGCAAGGCCGGCGAGGCCTATGAGGTCGACGTCGGTGGCGACCGGATTTCGGCAGGCCACATCATTGCCTGTTCAGGCCTGGCCTCGGACCGGGTGGCGCGCATGCTCGGCATCGACCCGGGAATCCGCATCGTGCCTTTCCGCGGTGAATACTTCGTGCTGCCCACGCGTCTGCAGACCGTGGTGAGCCACCTGATCTATCCCGTACCCAACCCCGCCCTGCCCTTTCTCGGCGTGCACCTGACCCCCATGATCGACGGCACGATCACAGTCGGCCCCAACGCCGTCCTGGCCCTCGCCCGCGAAAAATACACGCGCTTCAGCGTCGATCCGCACGACGCGTGGTCGGCCCTGAGCTACCCCGGGCTGTGGAAAATGCTCGCCAGACATCCGCTTCCCACCCTGAACGAACTGAAGGGCTCGCTGTTCAAGCGCGTCTACCTGCAAGCGGTACGCAAGTACTGCCCCGAGGTCCGCCTGGAGGATCTGACGACATATCGCAGCGCCAACCGGGCACAGGCCGTCCGACCCGATGGCACCCTGGTCGACGATTTCCTCATCAAGCGCCTGGACGGTATCACCGCCATCCTCAACGCGCCTTCGCCCGCCGCCACCGGAGCCATCCCCATCGCCCGACAGATCGCGGACGACATTCTGTAGCTCATTCCGGAGGTCTGCCGCGACTGGGCACCACCCACCGGATGCTCAACGTGGCGTGACGCCTACGCGCCCGGCGAGCGCCGAAGCCGCCGGGCGCAATCGTTGACGCACGGCGTCCAGCGTGTCCCGCAGCACCGCCTTGGGCTGGAACACCGCCATGTCGATGGAATCCAGTGTGTTCTTCACCATCAGGCCCAGTTCCGTATCGCCCTCGATCACCAGGCGGCGGCTGAAAAACAGCGTGTCGGGATCTTCCCGGCGCTGCAGCAGGCAATGGAAATCCCAGGCATCGGCGCGAAAGGTCAGGTCGGGTTCGGCCACGTCGTGCCGGGCCGCCCGGAAGGCGCCATCGCGCCAGGCGTAGTCGAAACGCAGCCCCGCATCCGCGACGTGGATGCGCAGGGAACGGCCTTCCAGCCTATGCAAGGTATCGGGATGCAGGTGGCGGGCCAGCACCAGGTTCAGGCCGGTAACGAACAGCATCGAGCCCGGATAGCGGGGCAGGCGTCCGAGGACCCGGGCGAAGGGTTCGGGAATGCGGTAAGCGGGGGTGGAGGGATTTTGCATGATCGGGCTCATAGAAATAAAGCGGGAAGGAGGCCTCAGGCCGCGCGCGTCCTGACCCCGGGGGTGCGCGCATCCTGGGCCTGCGTGACGACGACTTCGCCATCCTGGACCATGTCCAGGCCGGCGCGACCATGCCAGTAGCCGTTGCAGGGGCCGGCCGGCATCAGCGGCACCAGCCGCCGGTGGGCGTCATCGGCCGACTCACGGCCGTCGAGCACGGCGCGGAAGGCGGCGGCGACCTGGTCCATGTGCTGCGACTGCGGGCTGAGCCGCACCACGTCCACGCCCAGGTCACGCAGATCGCCCAGCGCATGGATCAGGGTGTAGACCAGCGCGGACTGGGTCTGGATACCGTTGATCGTCAGAAAAGCCTGGGATTCCTTGGTTTCCAGCAGCAGGCCGTCGGGATGATCCATGCAGACGTACTGGCAGTTGTCCTTGGGAAAATTGCGGTTGCGGGCGGTGAAGCAGCGGGCGGAAAAAGCCAGCGGCATGCGGCCATAGGCGAAGACTTCGGTCTGCAGGCCGGCGGGCCGATCCTGCTGCAGTTGCGTCAGGCCTGCGCGGCTCATTTCCAGCGGCATGACCCAGCGGGTCGCGCCCTGCGCGGCAATCACATCCAGGGTGGGTTTACTGTAAATATTCAAAAACGGCCCGCCAATGAAGGGTTTGCTTTTCATCTGCTGCACCGCCCCCATGTCATTGGCCTCGACATCGTAGCGTTCGTTCTCTGTGATCTTGCGCAGGATGTTCAGGTCGTTGCCCGATTCCAGCAGAACCTGGGTGGACAGGACAGGCGTCTTGCCGGCCTCGGCCAGCATGTCGGCAATCTCGATCCAGTCGGACAGGCGCAGTTCGTGGCGGCGCGAACAGACGGTTTCCCCCAAGTAGACGATGTCCACCGGCCAGTCACGCACGGCGGCGTAGAACTCCAGGGTGGCGACGCGAGGCCAGTAATACTGCAAGGGACCCAGGGCGATTTTCATGACGGTGTTTCCTTGTGCGCAATCAGCAGGGCAGCCCACACTCCCGACAGACCAGTCGGGCGCAGCGCCCCGCGCGGGATCATTTCCAGGGCCGGTTGTAGGCGCCCAGCGTGTGCTGCTGGCCTTCGGCCACCTTGTTCAGTTCGGCCATCCAGGACGGATGCACCGAATAGCGGGACGGGCTGCTGCGGGCCTGATCGATGGCCTGGCGCCAGACCCGGGTGACCTGGGCGGTGTAGGCCGGACTGCGTTGACGACCCTCGATCTTGATCGCCCGTACGCCCATGGCCATCAGCCGGGGCAGCAGTTCCAGGGTATTGAGGCTGGTGGGTTCTTCCAGCGCGTAATAGTTTTCGCCCGCCACGTCGAAGCGGCCCTTGCACAGGGTGGGATAGCCGGCGTTCTCGCCGCCGTCGTAGCGGTCGATCAACACGCCGTTCAGACGCGATTCCAGGCCCTGGTCCGTCTGCTGCCAGCGCACGTGCTTGGCGGGCGAGCAGACGCCGTGCGTATTGGGCGATTCGCCCGTGGCGTAGGACGACAGGGCGCAGCGCCCCTCGACCATGACGCACAGACTGCCAAAGCCGAAGACCTCGATCTCGACCGGCGTGTTTTCGCAGACCTGCTGGACCTGAGCCACCGACAGCACGCGCGGCAGCACGGCGCGCGCCACCCCGAAGCGTTCGTGGTAGAAACGGATGGCCTCGTAATTGGTGGCGGAACCCTGCACCGACAGGTGCAGCCGCAGATCGGGGTGGCGCTCGCAGGCGTAGGCCATCAGGCCCGGATCAGCCATGATGACCGCGTCCACGCCGGCTTCGGCCGCGCGGTCCACCGCGTCCCGCCACAGCGTCCAGGCGTCGGGCTGCGGATAGGTGTTCAGGGCCAGCAGGACCTTGCGCCGGCGGTCGTGGGCATAGCGGATGCCTTCGGCGATGGCGGCGGCGTCGAAGTTCAGGCCGGCGAAATTGCGCGCATTGGTCGCATCGCGAAAGCCCAGGTAGACGGCATCGGCTCCTTCGTCGACAGCGGCCTTGAGCGCCGGCAGGCTGCCCGCAGGACAGACGAGTTCGAAATCCGACGAGTCGTGGTGAGGCACCACGCCGGGACGGTGAGATTCGGGGAGGGCTGACATGGGAAGCATCCAGGGGATTCGTGGCGGGGCACACCGCCGGGCCCCGCTTCGGCAACAGCAGGCACTATGCCCTGTCGGGCGGCATCGGGCCTTAATCAGGATCAAGAAGTGCACATCCCGACCTGTGCTCGGGGTCTTTCGCAGGAAGCCACCGGCGGGTGGCAACGACGCATCCGCCCGAGGGGAAACAGCATCCGGGACACGGTCTTGACCCACCCGGGACCGGGGATCGTGTAAGGTAGTGACACCACCATCGCCACCCATGCCGCCCCCCTCTCAGAAAACCCTCATGGCCTCTCCCGACCTGACCCTCGACGTGCGCTCGCTACCCGCCCCCGAACCGCTGGAACACTGCCTGGAAGCCCTGGCTGATCTGGCCCCGGGCCAACGCCTGCACATGCTCATAGACCGCGAGCCGTATCCGCTGTACGCCATGCTGGACCGCGACGGTTTCCAGCATTGCTGCACCTTCGAGGACACACACTTCCAGGTCACGATCTGGTACGACGCGAAATAGCGATGCAACGCGCCCTGGACTTCGACAAGACGCCCGCCCTGGGCGTGCCTCTGCCCTTCTTTCTGAACGTTCCGCTGTTCGCCCTGCTGGCCGGCCTGCTGGCCGCCTGGGCCGGACCGCAGGCCTTCACCTCACACGGGAACGGCACCGCGCTGGCCCTCACCCACCTGTGGACTCTGGGCATCCTGGGCAGCGCCATGCTGGGCGCCCTGCTGCAGATCCTGGCGGTGGCCTGCAACGTCCCGGTGGGCGCCGCCCGCGTGATCGCCGGCGGGGCGCACGCGCTGCTGACGGCGGGCACGCTGCTGCTGGCGACGGGGTTCCTTGACTGGCGGACGGATGCCCTCATCGGGGCCGCTGCTCTGCTCGGCGTGGCTTTTGCGCTCTACCTGGCGGCCGTGGCGTGGGCACTCTGGCGTCACCGGCTCCAGGTCTACAAAGGTGCCCGCGAGATCCTCGTGCCGGTGCGAGGGGCGCTGTTCGCCCTGGCCGGTACCGTGCTGATGGGCCTGACCATGGCGCTGTCCCTGGGCCTGGGGCTGCCCCTGCCCGACTGGCTTGGCCCCCATGCACTGTGGGGGCTGACCGGCTGGGGCGGCCTGCTGCTGATGGGTATGTCCTTCCAGTTGCTGCCGATCTTCCAGGTGACGGAAATCTACCCCAAGCCGCTCACGCGCTGGCTGCCGCTGCTGATCCCGGGCCTGCTGCTGGCCTGGACGGCGCTGGACGCCTCCGCCGGCCTGCCCCGACTGATGCGGGAAACCGTCGAACTGCTGCTGGTCTGCGCCTACGCGCTCTGGGCCGGCGTCACGCTGCATCTGCTGTGGACCCGCAAGCGGCCCACGCCAGAGACCACCACCCTGTTCTGGTTCGCGGGCATGCTCAGCCTGCTGGCCTGCGCACCTCTATGGATCTGGATGACGCACGGTCACGCCCCCCGCGCCGGGATGGTGCTGGGCACGGTCATCATCGTCGGGGTGCTGGGTTCGGTGGCCAACGGCATGCTGTACAAGATCGTGCCCTTCCTGCTCTGGAAGCACGCCCAGGACGCGATGATCGTGCCTGACCGCGACCCGGGCCAGGCCCGCATCTATCTGAAGATCCTGCCCAAGATGGCAGCCTATATCGACGAGCGCGCCGCCCGGCTGCAATGGGCCGCCCACGTCGCCGTCGTCCTGTGCTGGGCGCTGGCGGCGGCTGGCTGGGCCCCGGCTGCCAAGGCGGCCGGCCCGGTGCTGATCGTCTCGGCGGCGGGCCTGGCCTGGAACACCGGCCGCGCGTTGCGGCTCTATCGCAAGACGCTGCAAGCGATGGCGGCGCTACCCGATGCACACCCCGGCCTGCGTTGACGCCACCGTTCAGAGATCGCCGATCTCCGTCAGGATCCGGATCAGATCGGCCATGTGGGCCGCGCCCAGTTTTTCCATGGCCTGGGCGCGCTGCACTTCGACATAGCGCACCGATACGCCCTGGTCCGCAGCGATGTCCCGGTTGGTCATGCCGGCCCGAACGCCCCGGATCACCGCGCGCTCTCGCGGGCTGAGCGCATGGTACAGCCCCTGCAGGCGCCGCCGCTGGCAGGCCTGTTCCGACTTGGCCAGGGCACGCTCGATGGCCGGCAGCAGGGTATCCAGCAACACCGGTTTTTCCAGGAAATCGGCGGCTCCGTTGCGAAAAGCATCCGTCACCATGGGGACATCCGCGTGCCCCGTCAGGACGATGATCGACAGGGGACTGCCCAGTTGAGCCAGGTGGGCCTGTACGGCGCGGCCGTCCCACAATGAGGCATGCGCATGTCCAGCAGGACCACGCCCGCCGCGTACAGATCGGCCCGCTCGAGGAACACGCGGCCGTCCGGCCAGTCCCGGCAGACCATCCCCACGGTCTCCAGCATGTACCGGCAGGCATGCCGCACCGAGGCGTCGTCATCGACCACGTGGATGATGGCTTCGCTCATATTCATGAATCGGACCTCGTGGGCTCCAAAGGCAAGTCCAGCACAACCAGGGCGCCCGGGCGTCCATCTGCGCGACGGCCGAGATGAATCCGCCCCCGCAGGGACAGCATGATACGTTGTGCAATCAACAGCCCCAGGCCCAGGCCATCTCGCCGCGTCGTCCGGAAAGGCACGAAGGGAAAGCGCAAATGCTCTTCCTCGAAGCCCGGTCCGTCATCGGCAACCTCGATACGCGCGCCGCCGGGACAGGCGCTCGCCTGAACCCTGACAAGGCCGGCCCCGAACTGTACCGCATTGCTCAGGACATTGGCCAGCACCTGTTCGAAGGCGCTGGAAACCGGGCGCTCCGCCAACGCCGCAGGCATCGAAGACTCGATCAAAACCCCCTGACGGCCGGCCTGCAAGCGCGCCATTCCGATCACCTGCTCGACCAGCACGCCCAGAGCCCGCCGCTCACCGACGGGAGCCGTCTGTCCCGGCCGCGCCCAGCCGCGTAAATTGGCAATGGCGCGATCGCAGCGCAAGACCTCGTCCCGGATCCGCTGCAAGACCGGCAGCAAGGCGGAATCGGGCGTCTCGGACTTCAGACGCCAGGCAGCGGCCTCGGCATATTGCAGGATGGCGGAAAGCGGCTGCTTCACCTCATGCGCGATCCCGGCGGCCATTTCCTCCAGCGAGGCGACCCGGTCCGCCCGCGCCAAGGCCTGTTCATACGCATGGAGCTGCTCATGCGCCTCGCGCAGGCGTCGGCGCTGCCGCCGCGCCACCCGGGCCAGCCAGAGGCTGCTGCCCAGCAGCCATGACGCACAGGCAAGCAGGCCGACCAGCCATGGCCAATAATGCGCCAGCAGGCGGCGCGTCTGCGCCCAGATGTCCCGATCGCCGGATACATAGTCGATCCGGCGCAGGCGCCGCTCCACATCGGCGGACGAAACCGGCAAAGACCATCGAGGCAGGTCGGCCGCTGGCGGCTCCTCCAGCAAGGCCCGACCCACGGCCGCCGCCAGGGCGTCGGGCACGGTGTCCAGCGCGGCCAGGGACCAGCCCGGCAAAGTGCGGGTACTGGCCTCGCAAGGCGGCGATCCGGCATCGGCACCCGTGCGGGCGTCGGTGGCCGCGGGCCGGAGCAGGCGCAAGGAAACACCGCCGAGGCGCCCGGCATCGCGCAGCTCTTCATACAGGCACAAGGGTACGATCGCGGCATCGACCTGCCCCGCCAGCAACTGCAGCAGAGGACGTTCCGCCGGAAAACCGGAAAAGACCGGAACATAGTCCCGCCCCGGCACCAGTCCTTCACGGTCCAGCAGCTCGACGCCCAGCAGATACCCGCCCAGAGCCTGCGGATCCACGGCGCCGACCCGAAGGCCGCGCAACCCGGCAAGGCTGGCAGGCCCCGCCTCGCGTGTCCAGATCGCCGAACCGATCTGCTCCAGAAAACGCAGATCCCCCCTGCCGGAAGGGCGCAGCGTCGCCAGCCAGCGCACCGGCCGGCCGGGATCCAGCGCCCCGAACTGCACCGGATTGGCCAGCAGGAAATCCAGGTTGTCCAACGCGCCGTGCTGCAAAGCCCTGTCCGGCATGAGAGGCACGAGATCGAAACGCTCGCCCGGAAAGCGGCGTTCAAGCCAGTCGCGCCACCCCGTCCAGGCTTTCAACGCCGTTTCCGGTCCGCGCGGCGCCCTGCTGTACAGGGAACACTGCATGGCCTGCCACCGCCCGGACGGACAAGGCGTGCCGCGCGTCTTCCCCGCACTGGACGGCAACTCGGCGATCTTCGCCCAGAATCCGCAATCCTCCATCCAGATCACGCTGGAAGGCGGCCGCATGCCGCTGAACCCCGACACGGACACCATGGCATTCGCCATGCCCGGATTCAGCCATCTGCCCGATCAGGATCTCAGCGAGATTCTGAGCTTCATCCGCAGCGGCTGGACCAACCAGGCCCCCGCCGTCACGCCCGACGATGTTCGTCAGATCCGGACCTTCCTGAACACCAAAACCCCCAACATCCAGACAGGAGATCGCCATGAATAGCCCCCGCGCACCGAAACGAGCGATGCGTCTGGTCCTGGCCCTGGGCGTGGGCCTGAGCCTGGGCGCCGCAGCCCTGGCCCAATCGACCGGCGCGGTTGCGCCCCAGACCCATGCCGTCAAAGACAAGGACGGCGCTCCCCTGCCGGCCTACACGATCCCGGATGACGCCGCGATCTTCCAGCACCCGGACGCGGAAGACATTCTCTACGGGCAGCGGCTGCTGAACGAAACCCAGCGGCTGCTTCCCGACCATGTGGGCGCCGCAATGAACTGCAGCAGTTGCCATGTGATGCAGGGCAAGAAACCGCTGGGAGCCCCCTTCATCAACACCTACAACAGCTTTCCCCAGTTCAACCCGCGCGCGGGACGGGAGATGACGCTGGAAGAGCGCATCAACGGCTGCATGATCCGTTCGATGAACGGCAAGAAGCTGCCTGTGGACTCGCGGGAAATGCGGTCCATGCTTGCCTACATGAAATGGCTGGCGCAGGACGTGCCGCATGGCGCCCGGGTGCAAATCAAGAACGCCAGCCCCTTCGACACGAGCCTCGTGCCCGATCCCGTCAGAGGCCGTGCCCTTTATGCTCAGCAGTGCGCGTCCTGCCACGGCGCCGACGGAGAAGGCCGCAAGGACGCCCGGGGCCACATCGTCTTCCCGCCGCTCTGGGGAGATGAGTCCTTCAATATCGGCGCCGGACTGGCGCGGACCTACAAGGCGGCGGCCTTCATCTACGACAACATGCCCATGGGCGTCCATACGGACGGCGCCTGGGGCGAAGGCCGTACGCTGAGCCAGCAGGACGCCGTGGACGTGGCGGAGTTCTTCACCCACATGCCGCGCCCCGATTTCCCGCTGAAGGACAAGGACTGGCCTTCGGGCAAGAAGCCGAAGGACGCGCGGTATTGACGTTGGGGCATCCCGCGACATGGGGACATCCCTCCACGTCGCGGCCTGCAGGCCGCTTCGATTCGTCATGCTGAAAACCCCTTCGAATTGCGGCATCCCTCCACGTCGCGGCCTGCAGGCCGCTTCGATTCGTCAGGCGTAGGACAGTCCGCAGAGGACTGTCCTACGTCCGGACTCATCCCTTATAACCTCTCAGTCCGTCGGGATCCAGGATGGTGTATTCGCGGCCCCGAACGCGGATCAGGCCGCGGCCGCTCAGTTCGCGCAGGATGCGGGAAAAGTGTTCCGGGGTCAGGTTCAGGCGCGAAGCAACGACGGCCTTGCTGATCTCGATGCGAAAGGGTTCCCCCGCCTCGCCCCGCCATTCGCGCAGCAGATAGGTGATCAGGCGCTGGGCGCCGGTGTGCAGGGTGTAGGCCTCGACGTCGCCCATCAGGGTGTACAGACGCTGGCTCAGGCCGGCCAGCATCTTGCGCGCCATGCCGGGATTGCGGTCAAGCTGATCGAACAGTGCATCGCGCCCCACATGCAGCAGCAGCGTGTCGCGCAGGGCCTCGGCAGTGACGATGTAGTCCTTGCCCATGAACATCAAGGCCTCGCCGAAACCGTCGCCCGGGCCGATCAGGCGCACGACGCGCTCCACCCCTGAGGTCGAAACGAACACCAGCTTCACCTGGCCGTAGACCACCACGTGGAACCCCAGGCAGGGATCGCCACGCCGGAAGATGATGTCCCCGCGCACGGCGCTGATCTCGCTGGTGCCCCGGGCAATGGGGTCCAGATCCTGTGGCTGCAGTTCGTTGAACAGCGGCACCTGAGAGAGCAGATCGCGCATCCGGGCGTGACGCGTGCGGTCGTCGCCCCCACCCCGCAGACGCCACGGGTTGATAGAATCCCCCGTACGATGATCCGCGCTCTCCTGACCTTCCTGGGTATCGTGGCCCTGGCCCTGGGCATGCTGGGCATCTTCCTGCCCCTGCTGCCCACCACCCCCTTTCTGCTGCTGGCGGCTTTCTGCTTCCTGCGCAGTTCGCCGCGCATGCATGCCTGGTTGATGTCCCATCGCATCCTCGGTCCGTACATCCGCGACTTTCAGGCGGGGCGCGGTATCCCCTTGCGCAGCAAATGCATCGCGCTGGCCTTCATGTGGCCCTCGCTGGCCCTGTCGGCCTGGGTCATGCCGGTGCCCTGGGCGCGCTGGTTCCTGCTGATCCCGGGCATCGGCGTGACGATCTACCTGTGGCGCCTGCCCACCCGGCCGGCGGGCGACGCCGACGTGGCCACGCACACACAGGACCCGATCACCCCCGATCAGATCAAGCGGGAATAGGTCGCCACCCGGGGCCGGCGCACGTACTGATCGAACACCATCGCCAGCGCGCGCACGAACACGCGTCCCTTGGGCAGCACCCGCAGGCCGCGCGCATCCAGCTCCAGCAAACCGGCGTTCGCATAGGGGCGCAAACGGGCCAGTTCGTCCGCAAAACAGGACTCGAAGGAACGGCCGTGGCGCGCCTGGAAATCAGCGAAATCCAGCGGCATGCTGCACATGACGGTCATGATGACCTCGCGGCGCAGGGCGTCCTCCGGGCTCAGGTCGAAACCCTTGGCCGTGGGCAGTTCGCCCTGCTGCAGACAGTCGCGGTAGGCGTTCAGGGAATGGTGGTTCTGGATGTAAGCGTCGCCGACCTTGCCGATCGCCGAAACGCCGAAGCCCACCAGATCACATTCCGCGCGGGTGGTGTAACCCTGGAAATTGCGATGCAGGCTCTGGTTCAGGCGCGCCCGGTTGAGCTCGTCGTCGGGCTTGGCGAAATGGTCCAACCCGATATAGACATAGCCGGCCGCCAGCAGACGGCGCACCGACATCAGGAAGATCCCCAGGCGCGTGTCGGCGCTGGGCAGGTCTTCGGCGTGAATCAGGCGCTGCGCCTTGAAGCGGTCAGGCAGGTGGGCGTAGTTGTACAGGGCGATACGATCGGGGGATAGCTCGATCAACTGGTCCAGGGTGCGGCTGAAACTGTCCAGCGTCTGCTTGGGCAGACCGTAGATCAGATCGGCGTTGATCGACTGAAAACCGTTGTCCCGGCTGGCCTGCAGGGCCGTACGCACCATGTCATACGGCTGGATGCGGTTGACCGCCGCCTGCACCAGGGGATCGAAGTCCTGCACGCCGAAGCTGGTGCGATTGAAGCCCAGCCCCGCCAGCATGGTCAGCGACGCAGGCGTGACGGTGCGTGGATCGATCTCTACGCCCAGTTCGGCGTCGGGGGTGAATTCGACGTGGCGGCGGATCCGGTCCATCAACGCAGTCAGTTCGTCCGCACTCAGGAAGGTCGGCGTGCCGCCCCCCAGGTGCAGTTGAATCGCGCGGTTGTGGCGACCCAGGTGCGGGCCGACCTGGTCGATTTCCTGGTACAGGACATCCAGGTATTCAGCCGAACGGCTGTGGTCCTGGGTGATGATCTTGTTGCATGCACAGAAATAGCACAGCGACTCGCAAAACGGCAGGTGCACGTAGACCGACAGGGGCGGCGCCTGCTCGGCCGCTGCCCGCTCTTGAAGACGCGCGACGTAGGCCGCAGCCGGGTAGTCCTGCTGAAAACGGTCGGCCGTCGGATACGAGGTGTAGCGCGGGCCGGACTGGTCGAAGCGACGGATCAGCGCCTCGGAAATTTCCAGGTCGGGAAAAGCGATGGTCTCCGCAGAGGAGGCCTCGGCGGGCGTTTCTTGGGTCGTCATGCGGCAAACTCCTGCGACAAGGCCGCGCCGGAAACCGAGAGGACCGGTGCTTCAGGCGGCATTGTTCTACATTTCAACATAGTGTCCCTGAAAAATCCTCCTACCGACTTGACGCAAGTCAAGCCGGTGTCTTCGCGTATCATTGAACCATTCCGCGCACCCACGCCCGGCCATGTCCTTCGCATCCGGCGATTTGTCCGGCAAGGACCCGCGGGCTGTGTGTTTCCGATTTCCGTATCATCCACCCCATGCTCCTGACCCTGATCCTCGCGATCCCGTTTGCCGGCAGCCTGTGCGCCTCGCTGCTGCCCGCGACCGCGCGCCGGGCGGGAGCCTGGCTGGCGGGCGGCAGCGCACTGGCCTGCCTGATCCTGACGCTGTGGCTCACCCCCGAAGTCGCCGCCTCAGGCGTCATCAAGCTCAGCCTGCCCTGGATCCCCACCCTGGGGGTGGACCTGACCCTGCGCATGGACGGCTACGCCTGGCTGTTCGCCGTGATCATCTCGGCCATGGGTGCCCTGATCGCCTTGTACGCCCATTATTACCTGTCGGCTCAGGACCCGGTCCCCCGCTTCTTCACTTTTCTGCTCAGCTTCATGGGCGCCATGCTGGGCGTAGTGCTGGCCGGCAACCTGATCCAATTGCTGGTGTTCTGGGAGCTGACCAGCCTGTCCTCGTTCATGCTGATCGGCTACTGGCACCACCGCATGGACGCCCGGCGCGGCGCGCGGATGGCCCTGCTGGTGACCGGCGCCGGCGGCTTCTGCCTGCTGGCCAGCATGCTCATCATTGGCCACATCGTCGGCAGCTACGATCTGGACGCGGTACTCGCGGCCGCCACGGCGATCCGGAGTCACCGCTGGTACCCCATCCTGCTGGTGCTGCTGGCCCTGGGTGCCCTGACCAAAAGCGCCCAGTTTCCCTTCCATTTCTGGCTGCCCAACGCCATGGCGGCCCCCACCCCGGTATCGGCCTACCTGCACTCGGCCACCATGGTGAAGGCAGGCGTCTTCCTGCTGGCACGCTTCTGGCCGATCTTCTCCGGCACCGACTGGTGGACCTGGATCATCGGCGGCGCGGGCCTGTGCTCGCTGCTGCTGGGTGCCTATGCCGCCACCTTCCAGCGCGACATGAAGGGCGTGCTGGCCTACTCCACCATCAGCCACCTGGGTCTGATCACCCTGCTGCTGGGCATGAACAGCCGCCTGGCCCTGGTGGCCGCCGTGTTCCACATCATCAACCACGCCACTTTCAAGGCGTCGCTGTTCATGGCGGCGGGGATCGTCGATCACGAAAGCGGCACCCGCGACCTGACCCGCCTGTCCGGCCTGCGGACCCTGATGCCGCTGACCGCGACACTGGCCATGGTGTCGGCCGCCGCCATGGCGGGCGTGCCGCTGCTCAACGGCTTCATCTCGAAGGAAATGTTCTTCGCGGAAACCGTCTTCATCACCGGGCACTGGGCCAGCCGCTGGGGCCTGCCGATCGCCGCCGTGGTGGCAGGCGCCTTCAGCGTGGCGTATTCGCTGCGCTTCATCCTGCAGGTATTCTTCGGCCCGCCTGCGACCGATCTGCCGCGCACGCCGCACGATCCGCCCCGCATGATGCTGATCCCCTGCGCGGTGCTGGTGCTGTTCTGCCTGGCCGTAGGCATTCTGCCCGGCCTGTTCCTGGAACCCGTCCTGAACATGGTCATGCGGTCCCTGCTGGGCAATCACATCCCGGTCTACGACCTGCAGGTCTGGCACGGCCTGAACCTGCCCCTGCTGATGAGTCTGGCCGCCATGGTCGCCGGCATCGGCCTGTACCTGGCGCTGCGCGCGCGCGACCGGCGCACACCAGGTCAGGTGCCCCTGATCTACCGCCTGGACGGGCGCCAGTCCTTCGAATCCCTGCTGGAGGCCATCGACGCCGGCTCGGCACGGCTGCTGTCCTGGTTGCAGACCCAGCGGCTGCAACCCCAGGCGCTGTTGCTGGTACTGGCCACCGGCGCAGTCGCGTTGCTGCCGCTGCTGCCGGGCGGCTGGTGGCCGCACGTCGCCATCACCACCCCGGCACAATGGTCCTTCGGGCTGATGTGGCTGGCGGGCGGCGCCTGCGCCCTGGCGGCGGCCTACCAGGCCAAATACCACCGCGCCGCCTCGCTGATGCTGGCCGGTGCGGCCGGCCTGACCACCTGCGTCACCTTCGCCTGGCTGTCGGCCCCCGACCTGGCCCTGACCCAGCTCACGGTCGAAGTCGTCACCACCGTGCTCATCCTGCTGGGGCTGCGCTGGCTGCCGCCCCGCATCGAGGAATTCCCCGGCCCCACGCCGCAGATGACGCGCTGGCGGCGGCGGCGCGACTTCCTGGTGGCCGGGGCCGCAGGCACCATGATGGCGGTCCTGGCCTACGTCATGATGACGCGCCCCTCGGCGCACGACAGCATTGCCGCCTATTTCGTCCAGCAGGCCTTGCCCCTGGGCGGCGGCGCCAACGTGGTCAACGTGATCCTGGTCGATTTCCGCGCCTTCGACACCTTCGGAGAAATCACGGTGCTGGGGGTCGTGGCGCTCAGCGTGTACGCACTGCTGCGACGCTTCCGCCCGCCGGCAGAAACCATTGCCGCGCCGCTGCGCCATCGCGGCGGCGACACGCCGGCCGCCTTCGAGGAACCCGATCTGCGGGCGCCGCTGCCCGAGGGCACGATGCGCGTGCCCGCCGTCCTGGTGCGGCTGCTGCTGCCGGTCTCCACCCTGATCTCGCTGTACTTCCTGCTGCGCGGCCACAACCTGCCGGGCGGCGGCTTCATCGGCGGACTGATCATGGCCACCGGCATCATCCTGCAATACCTGGTGGGTGGCATTCTGTGGGTCGAAGCCCGTCCCCTGATCCGCCCGCAAGCCTGGATCGCCCTGGGTCTGCTGGTGGCCGGCGCCGCCGCCATGGCGGTATGGTGGGTCGGCAAGCCCTTGCTCGCTGCCCATGCGCTGGACCTGGCCCTGCCCCTGGTCGGCACCCTGCACCTGTCCAGCGTGCTGCTGTTCGATCTGGGCGTCTACATGCTGGTGGTGGGCGCGACGGTCCTGATGATCATCGCCCTGGCGCACCAGTCCCTGCGCTTCTACCGCAAGCTCACTGAAGCTGCGGACACGGTCGAGGCCTGACATGGAATGGATACTGGCACTGGCAATCGGCGTACTCGCAGGCTCGGGAGTCTGGCTGCTGCTGCGGCCACGCACCTTCCAGTTCATCATGGGCCTGGCGCTGCTCAGCTATGCGGTCAATCTGTTCATCTTCGCCATGGGACGGCTGCGGGTGGACGCGCCGCCGGTCATCGATCCGGCCTGGACCGACCCGGCACGCTACGCCGACCCCCTGCCCCAGGCTCTGGTGCTGACCGCCATCGTCATCGGCTTTGCCACCACGGCGCTGTTTCTGGTCGTGCTGCTGGCTTCGCGCGGGATGAGCGACACCGACCACGTGGACGGTGAGGAACATCGCCCATGAACATCTGGCTGCAACACCTGCCGGTCCTGCCGGTCCTGATCCCCCTGCTTGCGGCGGCGCTGATGCTGCTGACTCGCGACAACCAGCGGCGGCTGCGCGTGGCACTGGGCGCGGTCGCGCTCGGCCTGATGGCGCTGACCGCCCTGATGCTGGTGCGCGCCACCCAGGGCATCGGCGCGCCGCACTGGCCCGACGGCGTCGGCGTCTACCTGCTGGGCAACTGGCCCGCACCCTTCGGCATCGTGCTGGTGGCCGACCGGCTGGCCGCGCTGATGCTGGGCCTGACGGCGGTGCTGGGCCTGTGCGCCTGGATCTACGCCACGGCCCGCTGGGACCGGGCCGGCAGCCACTTCCATCCTCTGTTCCTGCTGATCATGATGGGCCTGAACGGCGCCTTCCTGACGGGCGACCTGTTCAATCTGTTCGTCTTCTTCGAGATCCTGCTGACCGCATCCTACGGCCTGATGCTGCACGGCTCGGGCAAGCGCCGGGTCGGCGCCGCCCTGCACTACATCGCCGTCAATCTGATTGCGTCCTTCCTGCTGCTGGTGGCCATCGCCCTGATCTACGGCCTGACCGGCACGCTGAACCTGGCCGACCTGTCGGTGCGCGCCCTGGCCCTGCACGGCGCGGATCGGCAACTGTTCGACAGCGCAGCGGCGATCCTGGGGGCCGCCTTCCTGATCAAGGCCGCCGCCTGGCCGCTGAACTTCTGGCTGCCGAACACCTATTCCGAAGCCGCCGCGCCGGTGGCCGCGCTGTTCGCCATCATGACCAAGGTCGGCATCTACGCCCTCCTGCGCATCGGTTCGCTGCTGCTGCCGGCCGGCGCCCCGGCAGCCTTCGGCGGCGCCTGGATGTTTCCCGCCGGGATCGCCACCCTGGCCTTCGGCACCCTGGGCATGCTGGCCAGCACCCAGGCGCGGCGCATCGCCGCCTACGCCATCATCACATCCTCGGGCACGCTGTTCGCCGCCCTGGGCATGCCCGGCGCCACCCTGACCGGCCCGGCCCTGTACTACCTGCTCAGCTCGGTTCTGGCGCTGGGCGCCCTGTTCCTGCTGCTGGAGCTGACCGAGCGCAGCCAGTCCTTTGGCGCCGACATGCTGGCCATCACCCAGGAAGCCTACGAGAACGACGACCCTGACGCCGCCGACCTGAGCGGCCAGACGGTGGGCGTGCCGCTGCCAGCCACCATGGCCTTCCTGGGCCTGAGCTTCTTTGCCTGCGCCCTGCTCATCATCGGCCTGCCGCCGCTGTCGGGCTTCGTGGCGAAATTCTCGCTGCTGTCGGCCGCGTTGCGCACCGCCGAATACGGCGCGCCCACGGTCAACGTCTGGCTGCTGGTGGCGGCCATGCTGTGCTCCGGCGTGGCCGCCCTGATCGCCCTGGGCCGCTGCGGTGTGCGCCTGTTCTGGGTGCCGGAGGACCTGCACATCCCGACCCTGCGGCTGAACGAGGCCATCCCCGTCCTGGTGCTGTTGTCGGCCTGCGCCCTGCTGACGGTACGCGCCGGGTCCGTGATGGCCTACCTGGAAGACACCGCCTGGTATCTGGACCAACCGGGCCGCTACGTCGAAGCGGTGCTGGGCCAGGGCCCGCACGTCTTTCCCGACCCGGCCACCGGTCACGGAGCGCCGCGATGAAGCGCCTGCTCCACGCCTTGCCGCTGGCCTGCCTGCTGCTGATCCTCTGGCTGGTGCTGAACGACAGCCTGTCGACGGGCCATCTGGTCCTGGGGACGGTCATCGCCCTGACGCTCGCCCTGCTGGCCCCGATCCTGCGCCCGGTACGCGCGCGTCTGTCGCATCCGCTCACGGCCCTGCGCCTGACCTGGCACGTCGCCGTCGACATCGCCCGCTCGAACCGCGACGTCGGACGCATCATCCTGCGCGGCCCCCGGGCCAATGCCCATCCGGGCTTTCTGGACATCCCGCTGCGCATCCGCGACCCGCACGGCCTGGCGGCGCTGGCCTGCATCGTCACCTTCACGCCCGGCACCGTCTGGTCCGGCCACGATCCCGAGCGCAACGTCCTGACCTTGCACGTGCTGGACCTGAGTGATCCCCAGGGCCTGACCCACATCATCCAGGACCGCTACGAACGCCCCCTGATGGAGATCTTCGAATGAGCGCGACGCTACTGTACTGGGCTGGCGGCTTTGCCCTGCTGTGCTTCACCCTGGGGCTGGGCTGCGCCGCCGTGCGCCTGATCCGAGGCCCCGGCGCCGAGGACCGCGTCCTGGCCCTGGACACCCTCTACATCAACGGCATGCTGATCCTGCTGGTGCTGGGCCTGCGCTTCGAGGCCGGGCTGTATTTCGACGTGGCCCTGCTGATCGCCCTGTTCGGCTTCGTCGGCTCGGCCGCCCTGTCCAAATTCCTGCTGCGCGGCGAGGTGATCGAGCCATGACCGAACTGCCCCTGTGGGCCGCCGTGCCGGCGGCCCTGCTGCTCGTCCTGGCAGGGATCGTGACCCTGGTGGGTTCCCTCGGGCTGCTGCGCCTGCGCAGCTTTCCCGAACGCATGCACGCCCCGACCATGGGCATGACGATGGGGGCATTCTGCGTCGCCCTGGCGGCCACCCTGGTCGCCAGTCTGCTGCAGCACCGGCCCATCGTCCACGAATGGCTGATCTGCCTGTTCCTGTTCATGACGGCGCCGGTCACGGCCATTCTGTTGATGCAGAGCGCGCGCCGCCGCCAGCGTACGCACCCGGATGCCGCCGATGCCCCGGATGGGTCTGAATGATCTGGTTACTCTATGACTAGGGGAAACCCGTAAACTTGATTCGAAGCCGTGCGCGCGGTTCCGTTTCGCATCGCCCGCATGGTCCCTGAACCGAGCCGGGAATCGCCCGGGATCCACTCGCAAGGAGTGTTCATCATGCGTCGAATCAATCACATGCCGCTACGCGTCGCGCTGCTGGCCGCCGGCCTGGGCTACGCAGCCTTGTTCACCTCCGGAGCGCAAGCAGCCGGACCGCAAGCCCAATCCCAGTACCAGAAAGACGTGGCGCGCTGCCACAACACCCCGGGCATCGACGTACAGGCCTGCCTGAAAGAAGCAGGCGCCGCAGCCCAGGCGACTCGCCAGGACACGCTGACCCAGCCGTCCGCCCAGGTCGAAGCGCGCAACCGCGACGAACGCTGCGACAGCCTGCCCGCCGACCAGCGCAAGGACTGCATGGCCCTGATGGGCGACACCGACGCGCGCACGCAAGGCTCGGTCCAGTCCGGCGGTGTGCTGCGCGAAACCACGATCACGATCCCCGCGCCCGGTTCCTGATTTGAGCGCACCCCGGTCAGAGTTCCATCTGCATGCCCATTTCCACCACGCGATTGGGCGGAATCTTGTAGAACCGGGTGCTGCGGCTGGCATTGCGCGCCATGAAGGCGAACAGATGCCGCCGCCAGCTCTGGTGCCACGGCAAGCGGCGTACCACGATCACGGTCTGGCGCGACAGGAAATATGAAGTCAGCATGGGCTCCAGGTTCAGATCCTGGACCTCCAGGCCGATCTGCTCCACGACCTGGGGCACGTTGGGTTCCTGCTTGAACCCCCAGCGTGCCACGGCCTGCCAGGCGCTGCGGCTGACCCGTTCGATCCGCAGCCGTTCGCCAAAAGGCACGTACGGCACGTCAGCGACCTCGATCGTCAGGAACAGCGCCTGCTCGTGCAGCACTTTGTTGTGTTTCAAATTGTGCAACAGCGCGGGCGGCACCGTCCCCACGATCATGCTCATGAAGACCGCCGTGCCCGGTACGCGGGTCGGCGGGTAGGCCTCCAAAGACTCCATGAAGCCGACCAGCGGCTGTTGATCGCCGGCAAGCGTATCGTGGATCTGCTGGCGCCCCTGCTTCCAGGTCACCATCAAGGTCAGCAGAACGATCCCCACCACCAGCGGCAGCCAGCCGCCTTCGTGCAGCTTGAGCGTATTGGACGAAAACAGCAGCACGTCGATCACCAGAAACAGAGTGATCAGGGCCAGCCAGGCCAGGCGCCGCACGCCATGCGTATTCTGCGGCAGCACGGCAAACGCCAGCAGCGAGGTCATCAGCATCGTGCCCGTGACGGCAAAGCCGTAGGCATGCGCCAGACGGTCGGAGGAACCAAAGGACAGCGTCAGGACCAGGACGGCCGCCAGCAGCAGCCAGTTCACGCGCGGCAGATAGATCTGCCCTTCTTCGCGTGCCGAGGTGTGCTGGATCACCATCCGCGGCCAGTAGCCCAGTTGCACCGCCTGCCGCGTCATGGAAAACGCGCCGGAAATCACCGATTGCGAGGCGATGACCGTAGCCAGCGTGGCCAGCGCCACCAGTGGAATCAGGCCCCAGTCGGGCGCCAGCAGAAAGAAGGGGTTGCGGATGGCCTCGGGGTCGCTGAGCAACAGCGCCCCCTGCCCGAAATAGCACAGAACGAGTGCCGGCAGTACCAGGGAGAACCAGGCGCGGCGGATGATCGAACCGCCGAAGTGCCCCATGTCGGCGTACAACGCCTCGGCGCCGGTCAGCGCCAGGACCAGCGCGCCCAGCGCCAGAAAGGTTTCCCAGGGGGCGTCGCCGATGAAGCGGAAGGCCCAGACCGGGTTGACGGCCCGCAGGACCTCGGGCTGGCCAATGATCCGCCAGGCGCCCAGCCCGCCCAGCACCAGGAACCAGCACAGCATCACCGGCCCGAAGAGCTTGCCCACAGTACCGGTGCCGCGCGACTGAAACATGAACAGAGCCACCAGCACGACCACCGAGATCGGCACGACCCAGGCGTCCAGCCGGTGCGACACG
Organism: Castellaniella sp.; assembly: GCF_049650445.1. Lineage (GTDB taxonomy): Bacteria > Pseudomonadota > Gammaproteobacteria > Burkholderiales > Burkholderiaceae_B > Castellaniella. The sequence continues at coordinate 28,524 of NZ_JBASAD010000022.1, forward strand.
ATGCCGATGCCCTCGACGGCCGACAGCACGGAGATCGCCGGAGTGATCATGCTGTCGCCGTAGAACAGGCTGGCGCCGATCAGCCCCAGCACGGCCAGGCGCCAGCGCTTCGGGCCGGAGCGTCCGCGCAGGGCCAGTTCCATCAGGGCCAGCGTGCCCCCTTCGCCCCGGTTGTCGGCGCGCAGGATGCAAGTCACGTATTTCAGCGACACCACCAGGATCAGCATCCAGAACAGGATCGACAGCATCCCCAGGATATGCTCGACGTCGGGCCGGCCCGTACCCGACAAGGCGACCTTCATGGTGTACAGCGGGCTGGTGCCGATGTCGCCATAGACCACGCCCAGGGCGCCGATCATCAGGGCCGCCTGCGGACTATGGGGCGTCGTTTCTTTCTGCATGTTCATAGGATGTGTCATTCGGCCCGCGTGAGGCAGGCGCCCCGCCGGGGGCCGGGAAAAACGAGCGTGACCCGGGTACCGGGAAACGCGGGCCGGCTGGCGATCTTCCACCAGGCGCCGTGGGCGCGCGCGATTTCGCGCACGATCGCCAACCCCAGACCAGAGCCGCCCTGGACCGCATCGGCTGCACGGTAAAAAGCCTCGAAGACACGGTCCAGATCCTCGGCCTGGATGCCTGCGCCGTCGTCCTCGACCGAAAACGAGGGCGGATTGGCCATGACGCGCAGCACGATGCCGCGCGCGCCCCGTCCATAGCGCAGGGCGTTGTCGATCAGATTGCCCAGCAATTCCCCCAGCAGCACCGGATCGCCGTCCACCCAGACCACCGCGTCAGGCGCCACCAGTTGCAGATCGAGCGACTGGTCGCGCGTACGCGACAGCCACTCCCCGCCCGCCTGACGCATCCATTCGCACAGATCCAGGCGCACGAAACTGTCCTGTGGCCGGGCCGCGTGTTCGGCGCGCGCCAGGATCAGCAGTTGCTGGCCCATGCGGATCATATGATCGGTCACGGACTTGATGCGCCCGGCGCGTACGCGGATATCCTCGGACAGGTCCTGACCGAGCATGAGTTCGGACTCGACTTTCAGGCCGGCCAGGGGGGTGCGCAACTGGTGGGCGGCATGGCCGATGAAGCGGCGCTGGGCCTGGACCGAATCGTCCAGGCGTACGAGCAGGTCATTGAAATGCAGGAGCAGAGGCGCGATCTCGCTCGGCAGGCCGGCGGTGTCGAGCGGCTGCAGATCCTCGATGGAGCGCTGGCGAATGTCGTCGGCCAGCCGGTTGATGGAGGCCAATTCGACGCGGATACCGGAAATCAGCACCCAGACGAACAGTACCACCAGCAAGCCCTGGGTCAGCATCATGGTCCAGAACAGATCGCGCAGCAGCCAGGGTTGGGGACGGATCACCCCCGTCATGAACCAGGTGGCCAGCAGGTCGATCGCCGCCAGAATGAAAAAGGCCGGCAGCAACCGGCGCACCAGGCGGCGAGCCAGCGAATCCCGGGGGATCAGACGCTCGACCAGACCCCGCACCCTGCGGCCGACGCGCGGGCCGGCGATGGATTCAGGGGGCACGGTCGACGTCGAGCAGGTAACCGAAACCGCGCACCGTCTGGATACTGGTCCCAGTGCCGTCGAGCCGCTTGCGCAGGCGGTAGACATAGACTTCGACCGCGTTTTCGCTGAAATCGGCATCCCAGGCCGACAGGGAATTGACGATCTGCTGCTTGGTCACCACCCGGCCGGGACGCGCCATCAGCATTTCCAGCACGGACAGTTCGCGGACCGACAGCGCCAGACGTTTGCCATCCACCCGGATCTGGCGCCCCACGGTGTCGAAAGACAGAGGACCGCATTCCAGGATGGTCTGGGCCTGGCCCGTGTGCCGGCGGGCCAAAGCCCGCACCCGCGCGGCCAGCTCGGGCAATTCAAAGGGTTTGGTGACGTAATCGTCGGCGCCGGCATCCAGACCGGCCACGCGGTCGTCCAGACCATCGCGCGCCGTGAGGATCAGCACCGGCACCTGGGAACCGCCGTCGCGTACGCGGCGCAGGACTTCCAGGCCGCTCAGACCGGGCAGGTTCAGATCTAGCAGCAGCAGATCGTAGATCTGCCCGGCGAGCGCGCCTTCGACACGATCGCCAGACAGCAGCCAGTCGACGGCATAGCCCTGCCCACCCAGGAACTCCTGCAGGGCGTGACCGAGGGTGGCGTCGTCTTCGATGACCAGGACTCTCATGACGCTGATTCTAGCCCGAAGCGTTCACGCCGCGTCATCGTTGGAGGGTCGCGTTACATTGCTGACGATTGCTTGAACGCGCCCGATCAACCGCCGTGCGCGGCGGCCGGAGCCGGCGATGCGGCCGGCCCCCCGGTGGCCGCCGGAGCGGCGCCTTCCGGCGCCGAGCCTGTCTGCGGCCCACCCCGGACCGGCTGGCCCGGCGTGGTGACGAAGCCCAGGCGCTTCATGCCTGCCTGGCGGGCCGCCCCCATGATTTGCGCCAGCAGCCCATAGCGGGTCTCCACGTCGGCGCGAATGCGGACTTCGGGCTGGGGATCAACCCCGGCCTCGGCGGCGAAGCGGGCGGCCAGTTCATCCTCGGCGATCGGCTGCTCGTTCCAGAACAGCGCGCCGGACGGGTCGATGGCCAGATCGATCACTACCGGCTTCTGCTCCACCGGCTGGGCCGTGACCTGGGGCACGTTGATGCGGATCGAGTGGCTGAGCAGGGGCGCCGTGATGATGAAGATCACCAACAGCACCAGCATCACGTCGATCAGCGGCACCATATTGATCTCGGACATGGTGCTGCCGGGCCCCTTGGAATCGAAACTGCCGAATGCCATGTCAGGCTCCCCGCTGGCTGGCCAGACTGAGGGTCCGGCCGTTGCGCTCGTGGCTGCCGTCAGCCACCGGCTGGCCGGTGGTCAGAAAGGTGAACAGGTCGTGCGCAAAAGCGTCCAGTTGCGCCAGGTAGACGCGGTTGACGCGCACGAAGGCGTTGTAGGCCAGCACGGCGGGGATGGCGACTGCCAGGCCCAGGCCGGTCATGATCAGGGCCTCGCCCACGGGACCGGCGATGCGGTTGATGGTGACGCCATCGGTCATGCTGATGCTCAGCAGAGCGTGATACACCCCCCACACCGTGCCGAACAACCCCACGAAGGGCGCGGTCGAACCCACGGAGGCCAGCACCGTCAGGCCGTTTTCCAGACGCGCCGTTTCCTCGTCAATGACCTTGCGGATGATGCGCGTCACGAAGGCCGCCGTGGAACCGCTTTCCTCCAGTTTGAGCGCGCCGTACTTGGCGTGGTGCTTGCGGGCATGGATGGCGTGGCTGGCCAGGTGGGCGAAGGGTTCTTCCGCCCCGTGCGTGGAAATCTCGTTTTCCACCTGCTCCAGCGAACTGGCGGCCCAGAATTCCGCCAGGAATTCGCGCGAGCGGCGGCGGATGCGCAGATGCGTCAGCCCCTTGGCCAGGATCAGATACCAGCTTGCCAAGGACATCAGCATCAGGAAGGCGAACAGGGACTTGCCCACCGCGTCGCTCTGGCCGATGAAATGCAGCACCCCCTGGCCGCCGGTTCCCACGGCGTCCGAGTTCAGCGCCACCTGGGCGGCATCAGGCCCCACGGCCTGGGCCAGCGTCAGCGCCGCACTCCCGATCAGATCAAGCATCATGTTCCTGTCCTATAAGACGAAATCGAAAGGAATGTCCACCATCGCCTTGTAGGCGATCCCGTTTTCCGTATACGGACGGAATCGCGCCTGACGCATGGCCTCCACGGCCGACTCATCCAGGCGCGCATGCCCGGATGACGTACGGACCGACACATGGGCCACCTGGCCCAACGGGGAAATCAGCACGCGCAACACGACCCGGCCCTGCTCGCCCCGGCGCTGCGAAACGCGGGGATACACCGGGCTGGGTCGCTTGCCCAGATAGTCCACCTGACCCACCGTGCGGGGCCGGTCAGGGTCCACCGCCGCCGGCTCGCCGCGCGCCTCGGACGCCTGCCGGGCACCACCCGCCGTGGCGGCCTGCGCAGCGCTGATCTGCGGCGCGGGCGGGGCCGGCCGGGGTTTGGGCGCGGGCTGAGGCTTTGGCTTGGGCGGCGGCTTCGGTTTCGGCTGCGGTTTGGGAGCAGGTTCCGGCGGCGGCTCGGTGATGGACTCGGGTTCGGGCGTTTCGACGACCGGTTCGGGTTCGGGTTCGGGCTCCGGTTCCGGTTCGACCACGGGTTCCGGCTCGACGACAGGTTCTTCGGGCACAGGCTCCGGCGGCGTTTCCACCGGCGGCGCAGGCGCGGCTGCAGCCACCGGCTCGGGCTCGATCGCCGGCCCCAGTTCCACGAACTGCACGTCCAGCGCCTCGGGCCGCCCCTGGGCGACCTCGACCACCGGCGCCGACAGCACCATGGCCAGCACGGCCACGTGCAGGCCCAGGGCCACGCAGGCGGCGACGATCTTCAGCGGTGTAAAACGGGAGGAGAAACCGGATGACATGAACCAGCGGACGACGTCAAGAAGAGCGTGCGATCTTATCATGAATGATAACGGTTCTCAATAATTCCGGTGATAAACTCTGCGAAATTTTATCCGGAATCCACGTGCCATGGCCCGTTCGTCCCGTCTGCAACTCCCTCCCCTCCCCCGCTTCAAGCGGCCACCCGAGTTGCTGTACTCAGCGGACGAACGACCACCGATGCCCACACTGGCCGGCCTGGCGCTGCAACACGTTGCCACCGCACTGGCGCTGATCGCCTATGTGCTGGCGGCAGCCCGGATCGGCCAACTGGACGCCGCAACCACGCAGGCCATGGTCACGGCCAGCATCCTGGGCATGGCGGTCTCGACCTTCCTGCAGTCCTGGGGTGGACGGCTGGGTTCAGGCATGCTGGTGATCCACATGCCCGACCCGCTGCTGGTCGTCCTGTCCGGCATGCTGGCGGCCCAGTACGGCCTGGGCGGCCTGGTACTGATCGGGCTGGTCAACGGCCTGGTGGCACTGGGGACGGGATCGCTCGTCCCGTATCTGCGCACCATCCTGCCTCCCACCGTCGCCGGCATCATCGTCTGCGTGGCCGGCCTGTCGCTCGTCGAACCCGCGCTGCGGCACGTCACAGGGCTGGGGGAAAACGGCCTGGACACCGCCGACATCCTGATCGGCGCCGCCACCCTGGGGACGATCATCGGCCTGTCGATCTGGGGCAACCAGCGCGCCAAGCTGTCCGCCCTCCTGGGCGGCCTGCTGGCCGGCCTGATCGTCTCGGCCCTGACGGGCAAGCTGCACGGCTGGGATGCGCTCGCCAGCGCTCCCCTGTTCGGCCTGCCGCACCCGCCGATGCCCGTGTTCAACATCGATGCCGGCATCCTGCTGGCCGTCGCCGTACTGTCGCTCATGACCCAGCTCGACGTCTTCGGCTGCGTGGTGCTGCTGCACAAGATGAACGAGTCCGACTGGCGCCGTCCCAGCATGCGCATGATCAGCGGCGGCATGCGCGCCTGCGGCCTGGGCAACATCGTGGGCGCCTTTCTGGGCGCCCTGCCCAACGCGGCCTCGTCAGCCAACATCGCCCTGGCGCACATCAGCCGCTCCACCTCCCGCTGGATCGGACTGCTGACCGCCGCGCTGCTGGCGCTGATCGCCTTCCTGCCTCAGGCGTCCCTGGCCCTGACCCTGATCCCCACCGCCGTCATCGGCGCCATCGAAATCTATGCCGCCGCCTACCTGATCGTTTCCGGCATCGAACTGATCGCCTCGCGTGCCCTGGACTCACGCGGCATCTTCATGATCGGCCTGTCCTTCGTGCTGGGCATGGGGGTGATCCTGATGCCCGAACTCGCGACGCACGCGCCCGAGTCCCTGCGCTTCGTGGTCGGCAACGGCATCATCATTGCCGGCGTGAGCGCCATCGCGCTGAACTCGTTGTTCCGCCTGGGTACCTCGCGCCAGACCGAGCAGACCTTCGAGAGCGTCGATGGCGCAGCCGCGCCCATTCAGCAGGTGGTCGACTTCGTCGAAACCCAGGGGGGCGCCTGGAGCGCCCGGCGCGACGTGGTCCGGCGCGCCGCCCAGGCCGCCCTGGAAGCCGCCGAGGCCATCCAGAGCGGCGGTGGACGGCGACTGCGCGGCATCCGGGGCAGCTTCGACGAATACAACCTGGACATCGAACTGCTGCACGACGGCCCCGAACTGGAACTGGGCGCCCATGCGGGTCACGCCCCGGCCGACCTGCTCGATATCGACGACACCGCCTTCCAGCACGCGCTGGATCAGACCCTGTCAGGGCTGTCAGGCGTCATGCTGCGCAGCCTGGCCGACCGCCTGCAATCAGGCCAGCGCGACGGACTGACTTATCTGCGGCTGCATTTCGACCACTAATCCGGCCGAATGCTCAGCCGGTGCGGGTTTATTCGTCCCGGGTCACGGTCAAGGCGGCAAACGATTGCGAGGTCGGCATCACCTCGATCGCGTTCACATTGACGTGCGGCGGCAGGGACGCCACCCAGGCGACCGTTTCCGCAATATCCTCCGGTCGCAGCGGATGAGCACCGGCATACATCGCCGCCGTCCGTTCCTGATCGCCCTTGTAGCGGACGAGGGAAAACTCGGTCTCGCCGACCAGCCCCGGCTGCACATCCGTCACCCGCACACCCGTGCCCGCGAGGTCCGCACGCAGATTGCGGCTGAACTGCGCCACGAAGGCCTTGGTGGCGCCATAGACGTTGCCACCCGGATAGGGATATTTGCCGGCCACCGAGCCGATGTTGATCACCAGCCCGCGCTTGCGGGCGACCATGCCCGGCAGGAAAGCGTGCGTCATCAGCGCCAGGCCGGTAACGTTCGTGTCGATCATGGTCCGCCAGTCCTGAAAATCGGCCTCCTGGGCCTTTTCCTTTCCCAGAGCCAGACCGGCGTTGTTGACCAGCACGTCGATGTCGCGCCAGACCTCGGGCAGTGACTGCGCCATGGCGGCGACCGCCTGCTCGTCCCGGACATCGAGCGACACCGGCAGCACGGCATCGCCATACTTCTGTTGCAGTTCCCGCAAAGGTTCCATCCGGCGCGCGGTGGCGATCACCCGATAGCCGTCGCGCAGGAAACGCTCGCTGATCGCGCGGCCGAAGCCTGCAGAAGCCCCGGTGACGAGGGCGATGGGTCGCTGTGTGGAATCGTTCATAAGTCCTCTGGATGCTCCGCCTTCGCGCCGGCCGACGGACCGGCGTTCAAACCTGCGATGGTACTCCTTCGGGCGGTACCCCACCGACGGCCGGGCATGCCCGGCCCTTCCGAGGGCAACGACCCTGCTTAACTTTTACTGACAACATGAAATTCTTGTTAGCATGCGCTCTCGAATCGGCGGACTAGAACCGTATCAAACCCGAGGGGACACTCTATGCGCTGGAACACCGCGCTCTTGAAAAAACTGGCAGGCTGTCTTTTCCTGACCGGCGGTTTATTGGGTTGTCACGGCACCGCCGTGCTCTCGGAAACAAACACGCCCTACGAATTCGTCGTGGAGAACAGCACGCTTGAAATGAAGGACGGCGTGCATCTGGCGGTGACCTACTACCGCCCCGTCGCCAAGAAACCCGGGGAGACATTCCCGGTCATCATGGAAAAGGTGCCCTATCGCAAGGATGACTTTTTCACACTGGGCGACTATGAGTACGGCGCCTATTTCGCCAAGCACGGCTACGTCGTCGCCCGGGTCGACGTACGCGGCACCGGCGGCAGCGGTGGCCCCATCCCGGTCAGCGAATATTCCCAAGCCGAAATTGCCGATGCCGAAGAACTCGTTGCACAACTCTCGAAGAAAAGCTGGTCCAACGGCAATGTGGGCATGTACGGCATCTCATGGAGCGCCTTCAACTCGATGATGACGGCGCACAGAAAACCGCCGGCGCTCAAAGCCATCATCGCCGCGCACGGATCGACGGACCTGTTTTACAACGACGTCCATTACATCGACGGCGCCTTGCACACGGACGTCTATGCACATCAGATCGATACCGACAACTCGATGCCGCAGAGCCCGGACTACCGCATCGACGCAACTTATTTCCACAATCGCTTCGACCGGGAACCCTGGATATTCACCTGGCTGCGCCAGCAGCAGGATGGCGATTTCTGGCGCCAGGAATCGCTCGCATTCAAAACACCGCTGGAAGTGCCTGTCTACCTGATTGGCGGACTGCTCGACGGCTACCGCGACTTCGCGGTTGACGTCAGCAAAACCGCCAAGGCGCCGGTCATGGCCGAAATCGGGCCCTGGAACCATGCCTGGCCCGAGTACGGCGCGCCCGGCCCCAACTACGAGTGGCGGGCCAAGGCCTTGCGCTGGTGGGACTACTGGCTCAAAGGCAAAGCCAACGGAATTCTGGACCAACCTGCCCGGATGGCCTTCATGCGCACCGGTCACGCCCCCGCCACCGATCTGGCCACCGTCCCCGGCTATTGGCGCTGCGACCAGCAATGGCCCGTGGACGGCAGCACCACCCGGCGCCTCTATCCGCAAACGAAGCGGCAACTGGGCAATGCACCTTCCACGCAAGGCAATGCCGAAAAACTGCGCTACCGCGCCGGCGCCGGGATGGCCGCCGGCGGATGGTGGGGCGAACAAACGGGCGACATGGCTGCGGACGACGCCCACAGCCTGGTCTACGACTCCGCCCCCTTGACCGAGGCCCTGGAAATCATGGGCATGCCGCAAGTACGCCTGCGCGTCGCGGCGGACGCCCCGTTCTACCAATGGACCGTGCGCCTGGAAGACGTGGCGCCGGACGGCCAGGTGTCCCTGATCAGCGGCGCCGCCATCAATCCGTCCCAACGCTTTTCACGCCTCAAGCCCGAAGCGCTGATTCCGGGCGAACCCACGACGCTGTCCACGGCGATCCATTTCACCACCTGGCGTTTCAAACCCGGCCACCGCATCCGCCTGGCCGTCTCCAACGCGCAGTTCCCCATGATCTGGCCCAGCCCGACGCCCGGCACCACCACGCTGTTCCCCGGCGCCGAGACCTGGATCGACCTGCCGGTCGTGCCCACGCAACATGAAACCAGCCCATCTTGCGTGCTGCCAGCGCCCGAGGCCGGCGACCCTGCCCCCTTCGGCAAGGAACTGGAAAGCCACCCCCCGGTTTTCAAGAGCGTCCGCAATGAACAGACCGGCGACTCGACATTCACCACCGCCAGCGACATTGCCTGGACTCTGCACGGCAACACCTACCGGTCTGCAGAGCAGTACCAATGGGACGTCAATGACAAGGCGCCCGCCAAAGCCCGTTTCCGCGGCGAGCGCAGGAATGTATTCACCATCGCGGGTCGTGAAATCGATCTACTGACCGTGGCGCGGATTGAATCGGATGCGACGACGTTCCACGTGACATTCACCAAGACGCTGCGAGAGAACGGCCGCCTGGTCAGGAAAAAGACGTGGACGGATCATATTCCTCGAAGATATCAATAACGGCGTAACGGCCCCAAGTAAAAAACCCGCGAGACCTCATGTCTACGCGGGTTTTTTACTGTTTGATGCCAGAAGGCATCGGACTCAGTCAGTCCACCAAAGCCGTCCCCGACCCCAGCGCAACCAGCCGCAGCGCGTTCCTGAGATTCTCTTTCATGAGCTTGCTCACCGCCTTTGCGGTATCCGCATCGCGCGGGTTCGCCAGGCAGGTCAACAGTCGCTCGATGTCACCGTCCGTCAACATGACCTGATGCTGGTCCGAGCCGTCTTTGCCATTCGGAACCCAGGCCGTGATCTGAACGCCCAGCCTGCCCTGGTCATCGATCTGAGTTTCTGCATGCCCAGGAAATTTCGCACGCAAGGCCCCTGCTTTTCCCTCTGAGGATTCTTCGGTTTTTTTTATCTTCATGACACTCCCGTCGTCTCGGATCACACCGGCTGATTCTATGCCTGCCCAGCCCGAAAAATCCCTCAAGGAAAACCATGATCCATGACGCTCTGACCCGCCAAAAGCAAAAAACCCGCAAGACTGAGCGTCTACGCGGGTTTTGCTTTTTGATGTCGGAGGACATCGGACTGAATTGGACTTCCCGATAAAGAGAAGTGGTGCCCAGGAGAGGACTCGAACCTCCACACCTTGCGGCACATGGACCTGAACCATGCGCGTCTACCAATTCCGCCACCTGGGCACTGCATAACGTGTATGCTATTGTCTTCGCCGATCCGCTGCGTTGTTTAGCGCCTCGTTCAGCGAAGACAGAAATATACACTACATTTTTTTTGGATGCAAATAGCCTTTGAAAAAGCGAACCAACAACGACAATAACCGCGACGCTTCCAACCCGCCGGCGAACGGTCTCTCCTTTGATTTCGACCCCAACGTCCCCACCCGCGAACAGGTGCTGGACACCCTGCGTAAAGCCGGCAAGCCCCTATCGCCCGAGGCTCTGGCCGACGCCACACACGCGACGATTCCCCTGTCCACCGGCTTCATCCGCCGCATCAAGGCCATGGAACGCGATGGCCAGGTGCGCTATAACCCCCAGGGAAGGTTGCAAATCTGCAACAACACGCACTTCATCACCGGCATCGTCCAGGGTCATCGGGACGGCTTCGGCTTTCTGATCCCCGACGGGGGGGGCCAGGACCTGTTCCTGTCGCCTCACGAAATGGCCAAGGTCCTGCACGGCGACCGGGTCAAGGTCAAAGAAACCGGTGAATTCCGCGGCCGCCCCGAGGGCGCGATCGTCGAAGTCGTCGAACGGCGCACGCTGAAACTGGTCGGCCGCTTTCTGAAGGAACGCGGCATCTTCATCGTCGCGCCCGAAGACCAGCGCATCAAACACGACATTCTGATCGCGCCGCAGGACACGGCGGGCGCCGAGCCCGGCCAGGTGGTGACGGTGCAGATCCTGCGCCAGCCCGCCAGCCATATTCAGCCCCTGGGCCGCATCACCGAGGTCCTGGGCGAGATCGACGATCCCGGCATGGAAATCGAAATCGCCGTGCGCAAGTTCGACGTGCCGGTGGAATTCTCCGACGCCACGCGCCGGCAACTGGCCTCGATTCCGGATCATGTCCGCGCGGAAGACTGGGAGGGCCGCATCGACCTGCGCGACGTGCCCTTCATCACCATCGACGGCGAGGACGCACGCGACTTCGACGACGCGGTGTTCTGCATGCCCGCCGACCTGGGCACGGCCAAACGTGCGCGGCCCGGCTGGCGGCTGCTGGTGGCCATCGCCGACGTCAGCCACTACGTGCGCCCCAATTCGGCGCTGGACGAGGACGCCCTGGACCGGGGCACCAGCGTGTATTTCCCGCGCCGCGTCATCCCCATGCTGCCCGAGGCCCTGTCCAACGGCATCTGTTCGCTGAATCCGGACGCGGACCGTCTGGTGATGGTGTGCGACATGATGATCCCGGCGGGCGGCGCCAAGGCCGGATCCATCGCCGCCTATCAGTTCTACGAAGCCGTCATCCATTCCCACGCCCGCACCACCTACACCGACATCTGGGCGGCGCTGCAGCAGCCCACCGGCCCGGCGGCGCAAAACCTGGGCGATCTGCTGCCCCACGTGCAGACGGCCTACGATCTGTTCCAGTCCTTCGAGCAGGCCCGGCGCAAGCGCGGTGCGATCGATTTCGACACGGTCGAGACCCGCATCGTCTGCAATCCCCTGGGCCGCATCGAGCGCATCGAACCCTACGTGCGCAACGATGCCCACCGCCTGATCGAAGAATGCATGCTGGCGGCCAATACCTGCGCGGCGGACTTCATCGTGCGCAACAAGGCCCAGGCACTGTTCCGCGTGCATGACGGCCCGACCCCGGAAAAGCTGCAGACGCTGCGCGAGTACCTGCGCCTCCTGGGCCTGACGCTGGAAGGCGGCGATGACCCATCGACTGCCGACTACGCCCGCCTGATCCAGGCCAGCCGGTCACGGCCGGACTTCGCCTCGATCCAGACGATGTGCCTGCGCTCGATGCAGCAGGCCATCTACAGCCCCGAACAGACCGGCCACTTCGGCCTGGCCTACGAACACTACGCCCACTTCACCTCGCCCATCCGGCGCTATCCGGACTTGCTGGTACACCGCGTGATCCGGGGCCTGCTGCGCCAGCGCCGCTACCAGCCGCCGGCGCTGCCGGGCCTGCCCGCCGATCCCGCCCTGCCCGCGAAGATCCGCGAACACGATGCCTGGGAAGCCCTGGGCGCGCTGCTGTCGGCCCGCGAACGGCGCGCCGACGAGGCCTCGCGCGACGTCGAGGCCTGGCTGAAATGTTGGTTTGTGCGCGAACACGTGGGTGAAGTCTTCAGCGGCCGGATCAGCAGCGTCACCAGCTTCGGGGTATTCGTCACGCTGGACACGCTCTACGTGGAAGGGCTGGTGCATATCTCCGAACTGGGCGGCGACTACTTCCAGTACCACGAGGCCCTGAACGAACTGCGCGGCGAACGCACCGGCTTGCGCTACCAGTTGGGCGACGCCCTGCAGGTGCAGGTGGCCCGCGTAGACCTGGAGGCCCGGCGCATCGACTTCCGACCGTTCAAGGGCGAAGACTTCAAGTCGTTGCAGGCCGAGATCGAGGGCGACCCCCGCCCTTCCCGCCCGTATAAAAAGGCCGCAGGCGCCAAGCCTGCCGCCCTGCGCGGCACCACGGCCCATCAGCGCCGCGCCGAGGCCAAGCGCGCCGCGCGTCAGGAAACACCGCGCAAGCGGCGTTCCTGATCCGACGCACTACAATTCCAGAAAGGGTCCGCCCCGTGCGGCGGACCCGCTTCGTCCACCCCGATAGGCCCCGCCCGATGTCATCCCAACAAATCCTGGCCGGTTTCCATGCCGTGCAGGCGCGTCTGCGCCACGCCCCGGACTCCATCCGCGACGTCTACCTGGACACCTCGCGCCAGGACGCCCGCATGCAACGCTGCATCGAACAACTGGAGGCCGCGAACGTGCGCTGGCACGCCGCCGACGCCCAGCGTCTGGACGGGCTGGCGCACGGGGTGCGCCACCAGGGCATCGTCGCTCTGGCCCGCCCCCGACCGCTGGCCGTGGCGGTGGACGAGGTGCTGGATACGCTGGAAGATCGCGGCGAACCCGCCCTGCTGCTGGTGCTCGACGGCGTCACCGACCCGCACAATCTGGGCGCCTGCCTGCGTACTGCCGACGCCGCCGGCGTACATGCCGTCATCGCCCCGAAGGACCGCGCCGTCGGACTGAACACGACGGTCCAGCGTGTAGCCTGCGGCGCGGCCGACACCGTGCCCTATCTGATGGTCACCAATCTGGCGCGCACCCTGCGCGCCCTGCGCGAACGCGACGTCTGGCTGGTGGGCACGGACGACGCCGCCACGCACAGCCTGCACCAGGTCGATGCGCGCCGCCCCATGGCCTGGGTCATGGGCGCCGAAGGCGAAGGCATGCGCCGCCTGACCCGCGAGACCTGCGACGAACTCGTGTCCATCCCCATGCGCGGCTCGATCGAAAGCCTGAACGTCAGCGTCGCCAGCGCAGTCTGCCTGTACGAGACCGTGCGCCAGCGACTGGCGCCCGTCTGACAGACGCGCCAACGAAAAAGCGCATAATGTCCGGGCCGACCCGCCCGGGCCGAGCCCTTTCCCCTTCAATCCGATCCACCGTCTCCCCATGTCCGATCAAGGCTTCACCACCCGGCTCGTCCACGCCGACCACCATGCCAAGCTGGAACACGGTGCCATCCACCAGCCCATCCATCCGTCCACCGAATACGCCTTCGCCGACGCGCGCGAACTGGCCGCCGTATTCCAGAACAAGCCCGGCTACACCTACGCCCGGCAGGGCACGCCGACCACGGCCTCGCTGGAAGCCAAGGTCACGGATATGGAGCACGGGCTGGGCACGGTGACCTTCGCCACCGGCATGGCGGCGCTGAACGCCATTTTCTTCGCCCTGCTCCGCCAAGGGGACCACCTGGTCGCCAGCAAATACATCTTCGGCAACACCAACAGCCTGTTGATGACGCTGGAAAATTTCGGTGTGGAACTGAGCCTGGTGGACGCGACCGACGCCGCCCAGGTCGAGGCGGCGATCCGACCCAATACCCGCATGGTCTTCGTCGAGACCATCGCCAACCCCGGCACCCAGATCGCCGATCTGAAGGCGATCGGCGATCTGTGCCAGGCGCGCAAGCTGGTCTACGTGGTGGACAGCACCCTGTCCTCACCCTACCTGGCCCCGAGCCGGAATTTCGGCGCGTCGCTGGTGATCAATTCCCTGTCCAAGCATATCGGCGGCCACGGCAACGCCCTGGGCGGCGCCGTCACCCAGACCGGGCTGTACGACTGGACCCACTTCCCGCACATCTACGAGCAATACCGCAAGGGCGACCCGCGCGGCTGGGGCCTGCTGCAGATCAAGAAAAAGGGCCTGCGAGACATGGGCGGCACTCTGTCCTCGGACGTGGCCCACCGCATCGCGGCCGGCGCCGAGACCATGGCGCTGCGCATGGACCGCATTTGTTCCAACGCCCTGGCGCTGGCACGCTTTCTGGAAACCCATCCGCTGGTCGGCAAGGTCCACTACCCCGGCCTGCCCGGCCATCCCCAGCACGCGCGCGCCACGCAGTGGTTCGGCGGCCGCTACGGCGGCCTGCTGGGCGTCGAGCTGCACGACCATGTCGACGTCTTCGACTGCCTGAACCGCCTGCGCGTCGTGGCCCTGGCCACCCACCTGGGGGACAATCGCACCCTGGTGCTGCCCGCCGCCCATACCATCTACTACGAGATGGGTCCGGAGCGCCGCGCCCTGATGGGCATCCCCGACGGTTTCCTGCGTATCTCCGTGGGGATCGAAGACGAAGCCGATCTGATCGGTGATTTCGCCCAGGCGCTGGACGCGATGTAAAGCTGTTCGATGCCGATTCCTGGTTTGGGGTATACCCGTACCCGACGGTGGTTTTTTTTAACAAACGTCAGGAAACACGCGGGTTTCCAGTGATTTCTTCTTGACACTCCAGGCCATTCGAAGGCTTAATACGGCTTAGCCTTCGAACCGGCCAGAATCCTGCCGCCCTGCGGCCGTGAAAACCGGATCGGCCTGGCTGAGACAGACCATCATCCATCAAACAGCCTGGCGGATCGTCCGCCTGGCCACAATAAACCTCAGGGGTATTTCATCAATGAACAAGACCGAGCTGATCGAGCACATCTCCTCCAAGACCGATCTCTCCAAGGCTGATGTGGGCCGTGCCCTGGAAGCCTTCGTGGGCGCCGTGAAGACCACCCTGAAGAAGAAGGGCTCGGTCACCCTGGTCGGCTTCGGCACCTTCGCCGTGTCCGAACGCGCTGCCCGCACCGGCCGCAACCCGCGCACCGGCGAAGAAATCAAGATCAAGAAGGCCCGCGTGCCGAAGTTCCGTCCGGGCAAGGCCCTGAAGGATGCCGTGAACTCCAAGTAATCCGGCGCTTCACGCACAAAAGGCCACCGCATCGTCGGTGGCCTTTTCCGTTTTGGCCGCACCCGACGCCCGGACCGGCCGCCACTCTGAAATTTTCACCCTGGAAGGAAGCACACGATGGCAAGCGAAGGGGATGCGAGCCAGTTGATCGGTCTGGTCACGCTGCTGGGGGCGGCCGTGCTGGCGGTGCCGCTGTTCAAGCGCCTCGGCCTGGGTTCCGTGTTGGGCTATCTGGCGGCGGGGCTGGCCATCGGACCCTACGGTCTGGGCCTGATGGCCGACGCCGGGACCATCCTCCACGTGGCCGAACTGGGGGTGGTGATGTTCCTGTTCATCATCGGGCTGGAGATGAAGCCCTCACACCTGTGGAACCTGCGCGGGCAGATCTTCGGACTCGGCAGCCTGCAGGTCGTGGTGTGCGCCCTCCTGCTCACCGGGGTGGGCATCGGCTTCGGCTTTCCCTGGCCGGTGGCGTTCGTCAGCGGCGCCGGCTTCGTGCTGACCTCCACCGCCATCGTCATGCAGGTACTCGCCGAACGCGGCGACATCCTGACGCCGCGCGGCCAGCGCATCGTCTCCATCCTGTTGTTCGAAGACCTGCTGATCGTGCCGCTGCTGGCGGTGGTGGCCTTTCTCGCGCCAGCCGACGCGGCACCGGTGGCTGCGGCCCCGCTGTGGCAGCGCGCCGGCATCGGCTTGCTGTCGCTGGGCGCGTTGGTGGCAGCGGGGCTGTGGCTGCTCAACCCGCTGTTTCGCGTGCTGGCCAGGGCCAAGGCGCGCGAAGTGATGACGGCCGCCGCACTGCTGGTGGTGCTGGGGGCGGCGCTCCTGATGGAACTGGGTGGCCTGTCCACGGCCATGGGCGCCTTCGTCGCCGGCGTGCTGCTGTCGGAATCCTCCTTCCGCCACCAACTGGAGGCCGACATCGAGCCGTTTCGCGGCCTGCTGCTGGGGCTGTTCTTCCTGGGCGTGGGCATGGCGCTCGACCTGGACGTGGTGGCGCGCGACTGGCGGCTCATCGGCCTGGGCGTGGTCGCGCTGATGCTGGCGAAGGCCCTGTGCATCTACGGGGTGGCGCGGCTGGCCGGCAGCAGCCGCGCCGACGCCATCGACCGCGCCACACTCATGGCCCAAGGCGGGGAATTCGCCTTCGTGCTGTTCGCCGAGGCCTTGAGACTCAAGGTCATCGGCCAGACGGTCAACGCCGACATGACGGCGATCATCGTGCTCTCGATGGCCCTGACCCCGCTGGTTGGAGCAGTCTATAAACGCTATGCCCAGTCCGAGGCCGGGTCGCTCGATGGTGTGGAAACCCCGCAGGACCTGTGCGGCAACGCGCTCATCATCGGCTTCGGGCGCGTGGGGCAGATTGCCAGCCAGGGGCCGCTGGCCCGGGGCACCACGCTGTCCATCATCGACAACGACCCCGACGTGATCCGCAACGCCGCGCGTTACGGCTTCAAGGTCTACTTTGGCGATGGCGCCCGCGCCGACGTGCTGCGCGCCGCCGGTGCCCGGCATGCCCAGGTCATCCTGGTCTGCGTGGACGATCCGGCCGCCGCCACGCGCATCGTCGAGAACGCGCGGCGAGAATGCCCCCAGACCCGGCTGGTCGTGCGCGCCTTCGACCGCGAACACGCACTTGAACTCATCCGGCTGGACGCCGACCATGTGGAACGCGAGACCTTCGAAGCGGCGCTGCGGATGGGGCATCAGGCGGTACTGGCCCTGGGCGCCACGGACCAGGAAGCCGACGATCTGACCGACGACGTGCGCAGCCGGGACGCCGAGCGCTTCACCCTGGAAACGGCCGGCGGCACCTTCGCCGGGCGCGCGCTGCTGCTGGGCAACATCGAACGCATCGACCCGCCGCGCCACAAGCGCAAACCGGGCGCGCCCCTACCGCCGGAGAATGTATAATGCGCCCCTGCGCCCTGGCGACCTGCCGGGGCCATCAGGCAGACATCCGGGTGCTTAGCTCAGTTGGTAGAGCGGCGCCTTTACACGGCGTAGGTCGGGGGTTCGAGCCCCTCAGCACCCACCACGGATTCGGCCTTCGCCTTCCAGGCATCCTCGCCCCGGCGGATTTACAATCCCGCCATGAATCCCACACCGCATCACCAAGGCTCGCTGCGCTGCGGCCTGGACGCCCTCGGCCAGTTCGACGAGATCGTCGACGTGCGCACGCCCGCCGAATACGAAGACGACCACATCCCCGGCGCCCTGAGTGCGCCTGTGCTCAGCAACGAGGAACGCGTCCTGATCGGCACGATGTACGCCCAGGAATCACCCTTCAAGGCCACGCGCCTGGGTGCCGCCCTGGTGGCACGCCACATCGCCGAATACCTGGAAACGATCTTCGCCGACCGGCCGCGCTCCTGGCGCCCGCTGATCTACTGCTGGCGCGGCGGCAAGCGTTCAGGCGCCATGACCACGTGGCTCAACCTGATCGGCTGGAAAGCGCGCCAGTTGGACGGCGGCTACAAGACCTGGCGCCGCCACGTGATCGACACGCTCGCCGAACGCCCGGCCGGACTGGACTGCGTCGTGCTGACCGGCCCCACCGGGTCGGGCAAGACCCGCCTGCTGCAATCGCTGGGTGCGGCCGGCGCCCAGATCCTGGATCTGGAAGGGCTGGCCCGCCATCGCGGGTCACTGCTGGGCGCACTGCCGGACCAGCCGCAGCCCAGCCAGCGCGGCTTTGAATCCGCCCTGCTGCAAGCCATCGAAACCCTGGACCCCGCCCGCCCGGTCTTCGTCGAGGCTGAAAGCCGACGCATCGGCCAGGTCGGCCTGCCCGACGCATTATTGAACGCCATGCACGCGGGCCGCTGTGTGCGCGTGCATGCAGCCCTGCCGCAACGCATCGCCTTTCTGCTGCAGGACTACGCCCATCTGTTCGACACACCCGACGATTTCGGCCAGACGCTGGAACGGCTGATCGGCCTGCACAGCCGCCAGACGATCCGCGACTGGCAGGCCCTGATCGCCGCCGACCGGCGCGCCGAGCTGTTCCAGGCGCTGGTGGAAAGCCACTACGACCCCGCCTACCGTCGCAGCAGCGATTCCCATTACGCCGATCTGACCCAGGCAGCGGTGTTCGACTACGACCCGACCGCCGACGACGGCCACGCCCAGGCCCGCGCCCTGATCGAACAACTGCGCATCCCGGCCTGAACCCCAGGCCCCACCCCACAGGATTCCCGCCCCCATGAACGCTCCCGACATCGCCGTTCCCCGCCTGACCTCCCTGTCCCACGGAGGCGGCTGCGGCTGCAAGATCGCCCCCGACGTGCTGGCGCGCCTGATGCGCGACGCCCTGCCTGCCGGGCCGTTCCCCGATCTGCTGGTGGGCACGCAATCGTCCGACGATGCAGCCGTCTACCGCATCAACGATGAGCAGGCGCTGATTGCCACGACCGACTTCTTCATGCCCATCGTCGACGACCCGCGCGACTTCGGCCGCATCGCCGCGACCAACGCACTGTCGGACGTCTACGCCATGGGCGGACGCCCGATCCTGGCCCTGGCCCTGGTCGGCATGCCGATCAACGTGCTGCCGCACGACACCATCGCCGCCATTCTGGCGGGCGGCGCCTCGGTCTGCCAGCAGGCCGGGATTCCCATCGCCGGCGGCCATTCGATCGATTCCGTGGAGCCGATCTACGGCCTGGCCGTCATCGGCCTGGCGCATCCGGACCGCATCAAGCGCAACGACCGCGCCCGCGCAGGCGACGTGCTGATCCTGAGCAAACCGCTGGGCGTCGGCATCCTCTCGGCCGCGCTGAAAAAAGACCGGCTCGACGCCGACGGCTACCGCGCCATGATCGATAGCGCGACCCGGCTGAACACCCCGGGCGCACGCCTGGCCGAACTCGACGCCGTGCATGCCCTGACCGACGTGACCGGCTTCGGCCTGCTGGGCCACACGCTGGAAATGTGCCGGGGCTCGGGCCTGCGCGCCGAATTGTCCTACGCCGCCCTGCCCTGGCTGGCGCCCGCGCCGGATCTGGTCCGGGACGGTATCCAGACCGGTGCGTCCGGACGCAACTGGACCGCCTGCGGCGCCGATGTCACCCTGGATGCCGGTTTGCCCGACGAAGCCCGCGCCCTGCTGACCGACCCGCAGACCTCCGGCGGCCTGCTGGTCGCCTGCGCCCCGGAGGCCGCCGACGAGGTCCTCGCCCAGCTGCGCGCCGACGGCTTCGCGCAAGCCGCTCGGATCGGGCGTCTGGAGGCCGGCGCCGCCCATATTCGGGTATCCTGATTCCGTCCCTTTCCCCGGAGCCCTCATGGCCGATCCCTTGATCATCGCCCGCAACGCCGACGCCCAGGCCGCTCTGCTGCCCCAGTTGGCCAACCGCCACGGCTGCATCACCGGCGCCACGGGCACCGGCAAGACCATCACCCTGCAGGTCCTGGCCGAATCGTTCTCCCGCATCGGCACGCCGGTCTTCATGGCGGACGTCAAGGGCGACCTGACCGGTATTTCCCAGGCGGGCGCCGCGTCGCCCAAGCTGGCCCAGCGCCTGACCGACCTGGGGCTGCCCGAACCCGTCTGGGGCGGCAGTCCGACCACGCTGTGGGACATCTTCGGCGAACAGGGCCATTCGATCCGCGCCACCGTATCCGATCTGGGGCCGCTGCTGCTGGCCCGCATGCTGGACCTGAACGACACCCAGGAAGGCGTGCTGACCCTGGCTTTCCGCGTCGCCGACGACGAGGGCCTGCTGCTCCTGGACATGAAGGACCTGCGCGCCATGCTGCAGTTCGTGGCCGACCATGCCGCCGAACTGCGCACCCGCTACGGCCAGGTATCCTCGGCCTCCATCGGCGCGATCCAGCGCAATCTGCTGCGTCTGGAATCCCAGGGTGCCGAGAACTTCTTCGGTGAGCCCATGCTGGACGTCTTCGACTGGATGCGTACCGATGCCCAGGGGCGCGGCATGATCAACATCCTGGCCGCCGACCGCTTGATGCAGTCCCCGCGCCTGTACGCCGTCTTCCTGCTGTGGATGCTGGCCGACCTGTACGAACGCCTGCCGGAAGTCGGCGATCTGGACAAGCCCAAACTCGTCTTCTTCTTCGACGAAGCTCACCTGCTGTTCAAGGACGCCCCCGCTGCCCTGCTGGAAAAGATCGAACAGGTCGTGCGCCTGATCCGCTCCAAAGGCGTGGGGGTGTATTTCGTCAGCCAGAACC
Source organism: Castellaniella sp. (assembly GCF_049650445.1). GTDB lineage: Bacteria > Pseudomonadota > Gammaproteobacteria > Burkholderiales > Burkholderiaceae_B > Castellaniella. The sequence continues at coordinate 49,105 of NZ_JBASAD010000022.1, forward strand.
CGACCGACATCCCCGACACCGTCCTGGGCCAACTGGGCCACCGCGTGCAGCACGCACTGCGCGCCTACACCCCCCGCGACCAGAAGGCCGTCAAGACCGCCGCGCAGACCATGCGGCCCAATCCGGGACTGGACGTCGAGGCCGCCATCACCGAGCTGGCCGTGGGCGAGGCCCTGGTGTCCCTGCTGGACCCCAAAGGCCAGCCCACCCCCACGCAGCGCGTCTGGATGCTGGCCCCCGGCAGCCGCATCGGCCCGGCCACGGCGGCAGAACGCCAGGCGCTGCTGGGAGCCTCGTCGCTGGCCGGCAAGTACGATCAGACCGCCGACCGCGAATCAGCCTACGAGATCCTGCTGCAGCGCGCCCAATCCGCAGGCGCCGCGCCCGCCGGGGCCAAAGGCGCCGCCGGCGCCAGCGGATCGCCCGCCGCCCAGGACAACGGCATCACCGGCATCCTGAGCGACTTTCTGTTTGGCTCCACCGGCCCGCGAGGCGGCAAACGCGACGGCGTGGTGCAATCGGTCACCAAGAGCGTGGTGCGCAATGCCGCCAATCAGTTGGTGCGCGGCCTGCTGGGCTCCTTGGTCGGCGGCAAGCGGCGCTGAGCCCGCAAGGCCGGAACACAACCCGGAAACAGCGCATGCCTGACCAAGCGCCCCGCCCTGCCCCCGCGTCCGAGTCCCCCGCCACGAGTCTCGTGCGCTGCCGCTGGTGCACCGACGATCCGCTGTACCAGCGCTACCACGACAGCGAATGGGGTGTGCCCTCCCGCGATCCCCAGCATCTGTTCGAGATGCTGATCCTGGAGGGCTTTCAGGCGGGTCTGTCCTGGCTGACCGTGTTGCGCAAGCGCGAAGCCCTGCGCGCCGCCCTGCTGGGCTTCGACCCCCACGCCCTGGCCCGGACGGACGAGGCCTGGGTTCAGGACCGCATGCAGGACGCCGCCATCATCCGCAACCGGCTGAAGCTGCGCGCCGCGGGCCGCAATGCACGAGCCTGGCTGGCACTGCCCGATCCTGTCGGGCTGGTGTGGTCGGTGGTGGGCGGCCGACCCATCATTCATCACTATGCCGCCCCGGAAGACGCGCCCGTCGCCGGTCCCGAAGCCGACACCCTAAGCCGTCTGCTGAAGCGCCATGGCTTTACCTTTGTCGGGCCGACCATCTGCCAGTCCTACCTGCAGGCCATCGGCTGCCTGATGGATCACACCACGGACTGCCATCGTCATCGGGCGCTGGCGGTCTAGGCGTCCATGACGCTGACCGAAGCCTATCAGGCTGCGCACTACCGCATCGACGCTGATCCGCCGATCGTCCTGCGCATCGGCCAGGCGCAACCCGCGCTGCGGTCTCTGATGCCGTCCGGCAGCGAGACCGGCGGCATTTTCCTGACTGCCTGCAACCCGTACAGCCGCCGCCTGCGTCCCGCTGCCAATGCCCGCCGCCTGCGCGCGCTGCGACGGGCGGTCGAGCGGCTCGGGCACGCCTGGCTGCCGGGCCGGGGCCTGGACCCGCTGGGACAGTGGCCCGATGAGCCCAGCCTGTGGATTCCCGGCTTGCCGCTGGACGAGGGCCTGCAGCTGGCGCGCCGCTTCGGACAGAACGCCCTGGTCCGATGCGGACCGGACACGGTGGCGCGTCTGGTCTGGATACGCTGAACGCCCCCACCCGCCGAACGCGCGCATCTGCTAAGGTAAACGCGTCGCCCGATTCCACGGAGCCCCTTCATGCATGCACTGTTCACCCGTCACACCGCCTTTCACATCATCCTCGCGCTCACCGTGCTGTGCGCCTTGCTGGCCCTGTCCTTCAGTCCCGGCTGGTGGCTGCCCTGTCTGCTGTTCCTGGGCCTGAGCCTGCTGGGGTTCTACGACCTGAACCAGACCCGGCACGCCATCCGCCGCAACTACCCGGTCATCGGCAACCTGCGCTTTCTGTTTGAATTCATCCGCCCCGAAGTCCGCCAGTATTTCTTCGAGGACGACACCCTCAAGCTGCCCTTTTCGCGCGTGGACCGGTCCCTGGTCTACCAGCGCGCCAAGCAGCAAATGGATCAGCGCCCCTTCGGCACCCAGGGCGACGTTTACGGCAACGCCTACGAGTGGATCAACCACGCCATGGTTCCGGTCCACGTCCAGGACCATGATTTCCGCGTCACCGTCGGCGGGCCGGACTGTACTCAGCCCGTGGATCTCTCGGTCTTCAATATTTCCGCCATGAGCTTCGGCGCACTCTCGGCCAACGCCGTCATGGCTCTGAACAAGGGTGCCGCACTGGGCCGTTTCGCCCACGACACGGGTGAAGGCGGCGTCAGCCAATATCATCTGCAACACGGCGGCGACCTGATCTGGAACATCGGTTCGGGCTACTTCGGCTGCCGCAATCAGGACGGCAGCTTTTCCGAGGAACGCTTCGCCGACATGGCCCGGCGGGACAACATCCGCATGATCGAGATCAAGCTGTCCCAGGGCGCCAAACCCGGCCACGGCGGCATCCTGCCGGCGCCCAAGGTCACGCCGGAAATCGCCGCCGCGCGCGGCGTGCCGGTCGGTCAGGACTGTGTGTCCCCGTCCAGCCACAGCGCCTTTCAGACCCCCATCGAACTGATGCATTTCGTCGCCCGCCTGCGAGAACTGTCCGGCGGCAAACCAGTGGGCTTCAAGCTGTGCATCGGCCACCCCTGGGAATGGTTCGCCATGGCCAAGGCCATGCTGGCGACCGGCATCACGCCCGACTTCATCGTGATCGACGGCGCCGAAGGCGGCACGGGCGCGGCTCCCATCGAATTCGTCGACCACGTCGGCACACCGCTGCGCGAAGGCCTGCGCCTGGTCCACAACACACTGGTCGGCATCGGCCTGCGCGAACGCATCCGGCTGGGCGCTTCGGGCAAGGTCATCAGCGCCTTCGACATGGCGCGCCTGATGGCCCTGGGTGCGGACTGGTGCAACAGCGCCCGCGCCTACATGTTCGCCATCGGCTGCATCCAGGCCCAGACCTGCCATACCGGCCGCTGCCCCACCGGCGTCACCACCCAGGACCCCAAGCGTCAGCAGGCCCTGGTCGTGGCCGACAAATCCGTGCGCGTGGCCAACTATCACGCCAACACACTCAAGGCGCTGGGCGAACTGCTGGGGGCGGCCGGCCTGGGCCATCCCGACCAACTGCGTCCACACCATATCGCGCGGCGCATCGCCAACGGCGAGGTGCGCGTCCTGTCCGCCCTGTTCCCCGACCTGGAAAAAGGCGAACTGCTGGAAGGCCGGTTCCGCAACACGATCTTCCGCACTGCCTGGCCCATGGCGCAAGCCGAATCCTTCGAGCCGCTGTACAGCCTGAGCGCTGCCCTGTCCGGCCACGCCGACACCGCGCTGGCCCCCGACCAGCATCCAGACACGCAGCCTGGGACGGCAACGGCATGAGGCAAATCCCGCATCGATCTGTCACATCTCCTAGGGAATCTACCTATGGGCTGGATGCCCTCCTGATCTATACTGGAATCGCTACCTGATAGGTAGTCCATCACGCCTCAGGGCGTTGACTTTGCACCGCTCCCATGCGGTGCTGCTGCCCACTGCGGCAGCAAGGCCCCGCCAAAAGGCGGGGCCTTCACATTTCAGGCCTCCGACGATTCGACACGATTCCGGCCCCCCTGCTTGGCCCGGTACAAGGCCTGATCGGCGGCCTTCAGCGTCGATTCGACATCGCCTCCGTCCCAGACCGCCACCCCGGCAGACAAGGTGATCACAGCGTCGCCCAGCAACCGCGCGTTTTCCATGGCGGCCCGCAAACGCTCGGCAACCCGCATGGCCTCCGCCAGATCGATCTGCGGCAGCACCCACAGGAATTCCTCGCCGCCCTGGCGGAACAAGCCATCTCCCTGACGCGCCTGGACCCGCATCAGGTCGGCCAGCCCGACGATCACGCGATCCCCCATATCGTGACCGTACTGATCATTGACCCGCTTGAAGAAATCGATGTCCAAGGCCACCACGGCAAACGGCCGAGCCTGCGCCTCCAGGGTCTTCAAGGCGATGTCCAGCCCACGCCGGTTGCCCAGCCTCGTCAGCGGGTCCGTATGCGCAGCGCTGTGCAGTTCGCCCATCTGAATACGCACCCGCCCGTACCCCGCCAGCAACGCCCGGCGCAGGCGCTGTGCCTCCAGATACCAGCAATTCACGACCGTGATGCGCCGCGCCGTGCTGTCCTCGTAACCATCCTGAACGATCTGCGACAACTCGCCCAGCGGCCGGGAGATCCAGCGTGACAGCAGCCACAGCAGGACGAGCAACACCAGCGCCGGCCATATCGTCAGCCACAGCACCCGCATCATCAAATCGCTCAGCTCGCGCAGCGCAAGCTCCACGGGGCGCTGTACCACGATTCCCCAGTCGGCCGCCGCCACGTATGCATAACCGGCCAGCATGTCCACGCCACGGCTGTTGACCTGACGCATCTGGCCCGACCGCCCCTTGAGGACAGCGTCGATGACCGGATTATTGGCAACGTCCGAACCGATACGTTCGACCTGCGGGTGATACAGCAGGCGTCCTCGCGCATCGACCACGTAGACATACGTGCCGTCCCGGAAATACTGTTCGCCGATCAAACGCTGCAGCCCGCCCTCGGCCTGCAGATAGACGGTGGCGGCCAGGTGGCCCAGCAAACGCTCTTCTCCATCGAACAGAGGGTGCGAGAGCGTAATGGCCAGATTGCCCAGCACCGTCACGAACGGCGGACTGATCGCCGGCAGCCGCTCGTTCGCCAGATTGCGCCACCTGTCCGGGTCGACCTTCCGGCCCCTCAAACCCAGCCCCATCGGCGAGGCGGCCTGCACCACGCCCAGCACATTCGTCACGGCCACGGCATTGAAGCCCAGTTCCTGGTGACGCAGGCGCTCCGTCTCTGCCTGAGCCACCGCAGGCGCCATCCCCGAGCGGGCCAGGAGATCGGCCGAATAGGCCAGATTGGCCTGCGCCCGCAGCAGCATATCGGACGTCGTCCGGGCAAGCTTGGTGGCGAACGCCTCGTTGGCCTCCAGCGTATTGGCCATCAACTGCTGCCGCTGCACCTGGTAGGCTCCCGCCATGCCGCCCGCCAGCATCACCGCCGCGCTGAACACGGCCAGCAGCAGGATCAGTTGTCGTAGATTGATTCTGGATGGTCTCCGGATGTGCATCCGCCCTGTTTTCCTTCCGGGGCGGGCCCCGTTCCTGGTCGTTCTCTGAAGCTTGAACTATACGCCAGAGAACATGAGCATCTGCGGCATCATGCGCTTGCCCCTGGTGACTTGCATGCTTGGAATTCCCCCCCTATAATTGCGTGCTTTGGCGCATTAGCTCAGCTGGTTAGAGCGACGGAATCATAATCCGCAGGTCCCCTGTTCGAATCAGGGATGCGCCACCAGAATTATCAAGGGCTTAGGTGAAAACCTAGGCCCTTTTTCTTGCCCACATCAGACCAGTTATTAGACAGTGTCTAATAACTCGCAGCCGATGCCCGCCACCGAGCGGGCTTTTTTGCGTCTGAGATCACCGCAGCGACTCGTAGGCCCTCTCGCAAGCCAGTCCAGCTATTTGGACCCGGTCAGCGAATCCACTGACGTCTCGACCAGCCTCGTCCAGCCCGCTGAGCAGCCCGACGAGCAGATCGAGGGTGTCGGCACCTGACTGACCCTGGCTTCCGCCGGCAGCGGCGGGATCTCGGCCGGCGGCACGGAGACGGGCGACTTGCTGGCGCAGGCGCTCAGAAGCAGCACGGGCGCGATCAGCATCAGCAGCCGCAACGGCGGCCTGTTCCTTGGCATCATTGATAACTCCTTCGCGCACCGTCCACCGGCGCTGTTCCGTTGCCCTGGCCAGCGCCTGGGCGTCTGCGATTTGTTGCGCCTGGTCGCGCTCCATGCCCGAGATCTTGGCGTCGTAGCGCCAGCCTTGGACTGTCCACGCGGCGGGCCCGGCGATCAGAGCCCCGGCCAGACCAGCGGCCGCGTAGCCCTTCCAGCCAGCCAGGGCACGAATAGCAGCGGCGATCATGCCGCCCCCAGCGCAGCGCAGGCCGCACGGTAATGGCCCAGCCACGTGTTCGGATGCGGCCGCCCGGGCCTCCAAACTCGCTGGTACAGGTTCCAGGCGCCCAGATGGTCACCCACCGCCGGCAGCGCGCGCGGATCGGTCCACAGCAACAGTCGGCCGAGCGCCACGGCCAGGATGTCGTCCCGGTCCAGGGCGTCATAGACCTGCTGGGGCGCAGCCACGACGCCGCGCGCGAGGCACACGTCGGCGGCATAATCCCGGCTGGCCGCATGCGTCAGCACGCCCTTGACGCCTCCACCGCGCTCGAATTGCAGCAGACCCCGAGCCGGGCCCTTGATCCACGGACGCGACCGGTCCACGACCTGCCAGCGGTGCGCCAGCCCGGATTCTTGCAGAGCGATGGCCAGCAGCATGATGCGCGCCTCGATCGAGCCCATCTTCGCCGGCAGCAGATCCAGAGCGGGCTCCATGATTTCGCCGACGAATACCTGCGGCGTCATCGGCAACGCCGCCATTTGATTGCTCATAGTCCACACCTCGCCATGGCCGCCACATTCCCTCGCGCCCGCACGACCATGACAGCGATCAGCACCGACACAGCCGCATCCCAAGCCGACGCGCCGCCGGCGTTGAGCGATACGTCGATCGCCTGGCCGCCCAGCGACACAAGAAGCAGATACGCCAGGATCGAGATCCACGGCTTGTACCGACTGCCCCCGCGTCGGTAGCACATCAGCACGGCTACCGAAATCAGATTTGCCAGCAAAATGATGTGCGCGGCCATGTCAGCCTCCTTTGCGAAACGCGGACACGAGCGAGTCCCAGACCTCACGAAAACTCACTGTCTTGATCCGATCAATCACGGTGATCGTGGTATGTACGACCAGCGCCGACACCAGGAACGCAGCGATGAACGGCGACTGGATAGGCGACAGCGCGGCAACATCCGGCACGGCCGCGTAGCCAACCACCAGAGACACCAGCGCGTAGATAACGCGCGGCACGCGAGCCGTATCCTTTGCCGTCAGCGCAAACGTCACGGCTCCGGCGAATGCCCCGGCCACGGCGCCGGGATCCAACTGGGTCAGCAGCGCCGTCAGGCTCACGGTGGCAGCCACGGCCCCAGCCGTTGCGATACTCGATGCAGGTTCTGCCATTCCAAACTCCCATAAAAAAAGCCCGCATCGAGTACGGGCATTGTTGAAATACTTTGTTGCGTGGCCTACAACGGGTCTTTTGCCCGCCATGAACGACCGTCGCCGCCTGCGCCTGGTGCGCAATCTCCCCACCCTCGCCCAGGCCCTGGAGCGCTACCTGGCCGAAGTGTCGGCCCGGAAGAAAAGCCATCTGCAGGAGCAATCCGTGGCGCGGATCTGGCTGCGCACAACCCTGGCCAGCCGCAACCTGGCCAGGGTCACGCCGGCTGACCTACAGCGCCTGCGCGACGAATGGCTGCAAGATCGCAAGCCGGGCACCGTCAATAGGCGCCTGGCACTGATCTCGCACCTGTACACCGTCGCACGCAAAGAATGGGGCTATACGTGGCTGGCCAACCCTGTGCAGCTGGTCACCCGGCCGGTGGTAGACGACGCCCGCGACCGACGGCTCTTCACCCGGATCCGGCTGAACGGCCTGTCGCCTGCGGAATGCCCGCGCAGCGAGCTCGACTGGATCATCCGCGCCACCCGCTCTGAGGCCCTGCCCACGATCCTGCGGCTGGCCGTCGAGACCGGTATGCGGAGATCCGAGATCGTCATGCTGCGCCGCGAGCAGATCGATCTGACGCACGGCGTGGTGACGCTCACAGACACCAAGAACGGCGACACCCGCTACGTGCCGCTATCCCCGTTTGCCCGTGACGCCCTGCGCCGATGGCTGGCCGGTCGCCCGATGCGCGGCAGGATATTCAGCGTGACGGCTGGGGCGATGACCCGCGCGTTTGCCCGGGCCCGCGATCGAGCTCGCCGCCAATACGAGGTCCTGTGCAAGCGGCACGGCCGCCGTCCGGTGCGGGCCTACTTCGTCGACCTGCGGCTGCACGACCTGCGCCACGAGGCCACGACGATGCTGTCCGACGTCTACCCCGCGCACGCCCTGGCCAAGGTCACCGGCCACAGGGACACGAGGATGCTCATGCGGTACTACAACCCCAGAGGCAGAGACCTGGCCCAGCAGCTCATGCGCTCCAAACTCGGCCGCTGGCAATCTGAGCAGCTACGCCTGGCCGCCTGAAGGCCAGCCAGTCATGACGTCGTAGACCTGGATGACGGCGCGATCATCCGGCAGCGCCTCGATGGCGTCGTGGTGCACGCGTTCGGCCGTGTAGCACGCCTGCACGAATTGCCCGATTGCGCCCGCGATCTGCTTCACATCCGCGACCGTGACGCGCACCCACCCGGTTTCGGCCTTGAAATCGACTTCATCGGTATCCTGCAGACCGGCCAGCGCAGCATTGGCCACGACCGATGTGATGCGATTCTGGTCGTCGATCGACGTACCCACGCGCACGCCGGTCTGCAGCGTGATGCCGCCCGTCATGACCGCCCACCGCTGATCCGTGGCGGCCTGCAGCTTGGCCTGGCGCAGTTCGGTCGACGTCGGCTCCGGCGCCGGCGGCTCTTCCGTGTGCAGCCAGCCAGGCACCGGCCCGACGCCGTCGTACACCTGGCCATCGTGATCCTCGCTCAGCGTGTAGAGCTTCCCGTGGCCCAGCCAGAGCGTGTCTTTGCGATGGTCCTCGATGACTTCCCAGGATCCGGTGCTCGGGTCGCCGTAGGCCTTGGTATCGACGACCGGATGCAGCGCGGTCACCCAACGAGTGACGTGCCCGGCCGGGACCGCCGGCGGCTCGACCAAGACCTGCAGATGCCCCTTCGTGGGGGCCTCACGCGCATACGGCGCATCGCCCTGCAGCAGGGCCTGATCATTAATCTGGTAGACGGTAAGCATAACGACTCCAGCCCCGCATTTACGGGGCAAATGGTTTGGAAAAAGGAAAGTGACTGCAGGGCTGCGAATCCAAGGCTGGCTGGGGCGTACCAGGCGGATGCTCTGCAAAACATCACAGGGGCTGCCTCCCAAGAAGGCGGCAGCACTGGATTTTTTAGTCCTTCTGGCACCACCGGGGCTCTTATGGTGAAGGGCACAGCTACTGGCACGGGCCCGGCCGGAACCGCCGGCGCAAACTACTACCGCGGCATCACATTGGACGCCTCCCGGGTAGTCCGCGCGTCATCGGAAACGCGCAGCGCCAGTAGTGCTGTCTCCGCCGTCGTGCTGGTCTGAGTGACTGCCTTGCTGCGAATGCGAGACTCACAGGGATGTTTCAAGCTGACGCTGGTCAGGGCCACTGGCACCGTATCCAGGGCCAGCCGGCAGGCGCGGTGACTTCAGGGATCGGAAATTACAGTTTTCCCCAGGCCCCCGGAGGGGTGAATGATGTCTCTGGAGGCAACGCGCTTGGGACAGTCTGGGCAACAAACGTCGTCACTGGGGCGGTCTCTGACGGTGTCCACGGAACCCCACGGATCTCGTCAGAGACTCGCGGAAGCTCTACTGCGGTAGCTGCCGCGATCTTGGTGTAAGGGGTCAGATCAGGAGGACAGGCAGGACGGCCATATTCTCGGGCCGTGTCTCTGCGCCGCCAGTAGATCCGGTGACCGTGTCATTGTTTCCCGTTACCCGGCCAGTCCCAGCCGCCCCTACGTTTCCGTACGGGGTAAAGCCCGCGTGAGCGTGCGCCCGTATCTGATCCGCCTGGCGCGTCCCCACAAGCCTCGCATTCGCAGTGTCAGCGTCAGTTCCGGCCATCCGCAGGAAAACATCCTGCAAATCCGGGGCCTTCCAATCGCCGCCGCCAAGGTCCGCAATGCGGCCCCAGCCCTTCGCCCAGTCCACCGCAGCAACGACCTGGCCGCGCTCCCGGAACAGGGCGATCAGGCGTTTTTGCTTCGGGTCGGACATGGACCACACGCCGCCCGTCGCCGACATCTCCCAGGCCCGGGGCGTCGGCGCGAAGTGCGACGGGATCTCGCCGCACAGGACGCTGCGGTAGCCCTCGAAGTACGCGCTGGTCGTCCAGACGTACAGATAGCCACCCATGTCAGTGCAGATTGCGGGGCCCTGATCAGCGGTAGCAGAGTCGAGTTCGGCGAAGGTGGCGCCGGGGATGCCAGAACGGAAATCAGCCAGCACAGCCCCCAGCGTGGCCGGCGTGATTGCCAGCAGCGCCGAAGCAAGCGCCTTCGCCTCGGCCTCCGTGGCGATCTCGATCAAGCCCTTCTTCGTGGTGCTGGCGTCCGGAGCCGTAGCGGCCAGGATCTGCACCAGCGCAGACAAGTCCCCGGCGGCAAGCGTCACACCCTTGGCGGTGGCGGCCAATTTCAGTTGGCCGTACAGCCAGTTCGCCTTCTGGTCGGCGATACGATGCACTGCGTTGAACTGCTCGACACTCGGCGGCACGCTGCCGATCGATGCCCAGCCAAGTTTGTATTGGGTGTCGATCCAGGTGTCGATCGCGCCGTTCTCGCCCCAGGCGTATTCGAACGCACTGAAAAAGTCCACGTTTGCCATGTGCTGCCCTCAAAAAGAAAAACCGCCCGGGCGGGCGGCTGGTATTGCTGTTGCTGTACGGTCAGATCCGGCGAGACATCACGCCCACGCCGAACCCGAAAAATCCCTGGTTGCTGAAGCCAAACGGCTTTTCCGTCGATCCGGTCAGAATCTGCACGCCCACGCCGGCCGCCAGCGGAATCCAGCGGTACGGGTTGACCATCAGCGGATCGTTCGGGCCTGGGATTTTGCTGATCCAGATGCGGACCTTGGCGTTGCCGGCATCCTTGATCCGGACATAGGCAACGTCGAAGATCGGCCGAATCGCGGCGATGATCTCGGGCGCCGTGCCGTGCCCGTTGTTGACGGCGATCTTCCAGTACAGGACCTTGCGATATTCGGCATCCAGCAGACGAGTCGATCCGGACACCGCCTTCTCGTAGCCGCGCCGAAACCGCGCCTGTCCGAACCCCAGGGCCCCAGGCTGCCCATCGAACCCGAAGAATTTCACGTAGACGGTGTCGGCGATCTCGCGCGGCTGGCCGACGATCTCGCCGATGCCATCGAGTTGCTGGCCGACGGCCGTATCCAGCCACCGGTCCTCGAATAGCTGGCGCAGCGCGCCCTGCAGGCCCTGGACCGGCGCATACAAGGCGCGCACGACCGACTCCAAGCGTGGGCTGTTGCCGTACTGCGCGAGGAAATTTCCCCAGGCGATGTCCGCGTGTTGCTGCTGCAGGTCCATCACGTCACCTCGATGCGGCTGGGGTCGAACATCGCCCGCTCGATGTCGCCAATAGCGATGTTGGCAGCCGAGTAGTCGCCGGGGGCGGGGATGTTGCCCGGGTCGCTGGCAAAGGCAAATTGCAGATCCACCTCAGCAATCCCTTTGGTCTGGTAGATGCCGGAGAAGAACCGCTGAACGATCACGTCCTGGCCAATCTCGTGGGCCTGGCCAGTCACGTTGATCGACTCGGCCACCAGCTCGAAGCCATCGACCGGAAACGGCTGTTCCGCTGCCGGCAGCAGGGTCAGAGCCGCTTTCACCCAGACGTAGACCGGGGTCGGCCGGTCGAACCGAATCAACTGGTCGCCCTCGAGCGCGGTCACGGTCTTCTCAATGGCTCCGTTCGTGTCGATGCCCGCAGCCTTGTACTTGTAGATGGCCGTCGCGATCTCTTCCTCGATGCCGCCGTCCACGACAACATGCAGGCTGTGCGGCAGACGACCGTCCACGACCGCGTCGGTGTCGTTCTGGAACACCTTGATAGCCCGGATGCCGGAGACCTCGCGCTGGATGTTCGGCGCGATGCTGGGCAGTGTGGCAGCGCCGAACCGGAACACACCGGTCTGGTAGCGGCGGCGCAGCTCGGCATCGGTCTCAGTGCTGCGCCCTACGGATCCGCTCACCAGGTTCGTCACCGCCTGCCAACCGTCCACCAGCGTCACAATGGTGTCCAGGTCGCCGGGCCCCACCGTTTCGGCAATAGGGTCGATGGTCTGCGCCAGGACTCGGCTGCCCAGTGTGGCCACGGCGAGATTGGCTGATGGCTCAACGGATGCCTCTCCGACATCCACGGCTAGCAACCGGACCGCCGATCCATCGCTCGATACCTGCATAGGGCTGGCCGCCAGGGTCGCAACCAGGCCGGCCAGAATGTCGCCGATGGTCGCCACTGCATCGCTGGTGTAGCTGTAGGCCACACTGTTGATCGTGACTGTGTACGTGGTGCTATTCAGCACGGTCGGCACCAGACGGACATCAGCCGCGCCCAGGGCGCTGATCGTCGCGGCCTGCGCGGTCTCCCACAGCGACTGAGTGACGCGATTACGGATCTGGGCGCCAACCGGCACCGGGGTACCCTGCAGCCCATAGACGATCACGTAGCACTTGGAGCGCTCGGCAGCCAGTCTGGACACGCCCGAAAACGCGACTGCCCGATCCAGCGATGTTCCAGAAGCTGAGCCTGGGTACATGGCATAGTAGACGCCCTCGCCCATCTCCCACAGCGCAGTCTCGCGGTCGGCGAAGGTGTCGATCAGTACCCCCATGACTGAGTCCGGGCGCGTCTCGATATCGTCGGGCAGGCCCTTGGCGCGCAGGTTCGCCCGCAAGACTTCGATGATCTCGACCCGGATTTCAGGCAGGCGCGGGCGAACGAACCCCGCCGGGGTCACACCGTAATCTGGCATGTGATGATTTCCTATCGGGTGACGCTGACCGTGATCGGCCCTTCGTCGGTTTGGATGCCGGGCAGCGTGATGCGGCCTTGGCGGGTCTTGGCGTCGATCTCGATTTGAACTGTGGGAACGCCAGTCACACCCGGCACGTCGCGCACCTTGGCGCGGATGATGGATTCGACCTGAGCGCGGTTGGGCGACTTGATCATGACGGCTTCCAGGTACGGCACGCCCCAGGTGCCATCCAGAAACCACTCACTCAAGAAGGTCAGCAGCGTGATCTTGATCTGCTGTGCCACGCGGACCGCGCCGTCGGCCAGCACCAGATCCCGGTCCTTGCCTAGGGCCAGGTCGTGACCCAGGCCCAGTTTGATGTCGACGCTCATACCACCTCGCCCGTCTGCCCGCCGCCCGGCGTGACGCCGTCGTGCTTGTGGGTGCTGTCGATCACCTTGCCGTCATGTGTGATTGCGCCGCCGGTGAAGTTCGCGCCGCCTTCGATTGTGGTGCCCGCGCCGCCGCCCGACCCAGACAGGCCCGCCGTGTAGGTCAGCAGACCGTTTACCGTCACTTTGCTGTTGAACGTCGTCTGTTCGGCGTTGAAGGTGTTGGTCTGGCTATTCACGGTCATGGTGGGCACGTTGATGGTCAGGTCGCCGCTGGGCGCCAGCTTGATGGTGCCAGGCCCGTACTGGATGCAGACATTCTCAGTATCTGCCACCGGCCCCGGGCGCATGACCGGCGTGGCGAAACAGTCGGACAGGTCGAACTGGCGCGGGTCGTCCGGGGCCTGATCGGATCCTGACAACCAGTTTTCCAGACTGCGCTGGCTGAAGTTCAGCTTCACGGGGTCGCCCGGCTTGAGCGGCACCGTGACCATGGCGCGGCCGCCGTCGGCAATCGGCCAGCACACCGGCACCTGTACGATCTGCGGCGCGGACAGCGTCTGGCCGTTGGCCAACTGCTTGGGCATGGCCGGGCGCACCGTCGCGGTCTTGCCGTCATAGGCCACGATGACGCCCGGCAGGCAAACGTTGACCTCGGCCAACGCGGCTTGGATCAGCTCCTTCATTTTTTGTCCTTCTTACGTGGCGGCGCGTTGCGGTCCACCAGTTCCAGTTCGGTTTGCCAGTCGCCTGACCCGCCCCAGTCGCCCGTGTGGTGCAGCGCCTCGATCCGAAACCATCCTTCGATCGTGCGACTTTCCAGCTTCACCAGGTCGCCGGGATTGAGCGTGGGTAGCAACAGGCTTTTGACCCGCCAGCCGTCGATCTGCTGCTTGGCCGAGACGATGTCCTTGTTGTCGCCGCTTCGCTGATCCTTCACGCGGGCCTTTTCGCGGGCGCCCTTGCGCATGCGCTCCGGATACCCGATCAGGCCGCTGTCGGCCGCCAGCACGAACGCCTGGCGCGGCGTGGTACCGAGGCGCGGGATAATCTGCAGCTCGCCGTTCTGGATCGACCATTCCAGGCCCGTGCCCTGCACGATCTTGTGCAGAGCCACTCGGGCGGCACCGTAGTAGCTGTAGCCGTTCTGCCAGACGCGATCCGGCACGTCGGCGGCCATATTCAGGCGCAGGCCCATCTGGCGGGCCAGGTCGCGGGCGACAGTGTTGGCGCGCGCGCCCGGCCCATAGCCCAGGCTCACCACGGTGTCGCGGATCTCGGCGTAACCGTCCAGCACCTCAAGCTCGGTCACCACATCCGGACCGTCGAAGTACGTCCAGGCCTCGGCCACGGTGCCATAGGCCAGCAGCAGCGGCCCGTCTTCCTCGGCGTAGCCAGCATACAGAGCCGCTACCGTATCGGGCTCCTCCATCGCCTCTCGAGTGTCTTTGGCCAGATTCCAGATGCGGATCTTCGTGACGTTGGGCTCTTCCTTGGTGTCCTTGTCCGCCTCGAAGGTGATCCGCATGGGCGGCACGATCTCCACGCCCTTCTGGCCCGGATGGCCCACCAGCAGGCGGTAGTCACGATTGAAGCGCGGCAACTTCGGCCTCCGTCAGGTAGTAGAGCGCAGCGGCGCCAGTCAGGAACGTGTCACGACCGATCCGCAGATCGTCGTCGTTGGCGTAGACCACAAACTCGCCGGCCGGCACGGCCAGATGCCGGAACTGCTCAAGCAACGGCGTGTTGGGCACCAGCGACAGCCCACGGATGATGTCCTCGTTGCGGGCATTGGCGATTCCCATCACCCAGATACCGGCCTCGCTGTTCCAGTCAAAGCGCAGGAAGAACGTCACATCCTCCAGGCCAGCCTCGATCACGAAGCTGTTTTGGTCACGCATGGGGATCTGGATCATTTGCCCCACCCCGTGCGGCTGGCCAGGTCGGACGGCGGCTCAGCCTGTGCCGACTCGGTGCTGGTCTTGCCGCCCTTGGCACCCGTCTGTCCAGCTTTTCCCTTGGCGCTGCCCTGGGCCTTGGCCGGCGGGATGTCGGCCTGGCGCAGACTCACCTTCTGAATCTTCTGGAATTCACAGGTGATAGTGATCTTCTCGCCTTCATTGGTGCGACCGATCTTGGCATTGCTCATGCCGTACTCGGTATAGATGTCCATCCCTGTGACGATGGTGACCGGCAGGCGGTCCCTGTGGATCTGGCGCAGCGCTTCCTTGGCCTGGATCAGCTTCGAGCGCCCACCGGCGCCCAGTAACAGAACGCCCGCCGCCGTCACCACACCAGACAGCGCCAGGCGCTCCGGCTCTTGCGTGATGTGGTCGGTCACCGGCGGGCCATCTTCGACCGCGTAGCCGGTGACATTCGCCGCCAGTTCCGTGTCCTCGGTCAGCAAGGCATCCAGAGGCACGCTGCCGATCATGGTCTGGGGGCTGCCCAGATTGAACAGGAGGGAGAGGAATGCCATTTCGATCATCCAAAAAGAAAGCGGCTCCAAAGAGCCGCCTTTGCTTACTGCCGTGCCTTACGTCCGTTTTGCCCACCGAAACCGAAGCGTCGCCCACAACGCAGAGGCGTAGCCGCGCGACGTCAGCATGTTGGACACCAGCACGGCGTCCACTGCCACGGGGTCATGAGCAGGCAACAGCATCCTAGCAATCGCGAACTTCGCGTGGTCGTATCGCGTAGTTCCAGGGAGGCGTGCAAGCCGCATTCTTACAAATTGTCGTATATTAGTCATTTTTACCTATACCTCCGATCCAATGAATTCTGCTGAACGTCTTTCCCGGCTAGCGAAGGCAATGACCTCATCTCCGTCTAATCCACAGCACGTGGGCATTCAAATGTGGCCGAACGTCCTGAGCTCGCTAACAGATCAGGAGTCTTGGGAAAATGATCAGATAAGTCGGTTCTTGGTGACGATCCAAGATGAGATAGCGGATCTCAACGACGAACTAAGGGAGCGCGGCGTCCCTGAGACACTATTCGCCAATTACCTAACAAACATGCGATCATCCGTGGACCCTATGCGGCAAAAAGACAACTGGCAGTCACTGCTCAAGGCATTTGATAAACCCAGGACAGACTGCCTGCAGTGGGCATCATTGTATTTAGGAGACGAGGAAGAGGAGATCTCCAGGGAGGAGATGGAAGACCTCGTTTCCGCTATAGAAAAACTAAAGAACCTCATCTCGACCGGACAAATCCCAGGCCCTTTGCGACGATCGATGCAAAAACACATCGCAAACATGGAAGATGCGATCGCAGACTACCCTATAAGAGGGGTGGGCTCTATCAGAACGGCACTAGAAGCCTCTACCGGAATCCTACACAGCAGCAAGGACGCCTACAAATCCGCAATGCAAACCGATCAAGGAAGAGACATCATCGGATCGGCACGAGAAATGCTCGAGAAAGCCGGTGGACTTATCGATGCGGCGGGCAAGAAAGCCGACGCCATCGGAAAAATCGGATCTGCCTTGGGTGCGGCGTTCAAGCTTCTCTCATAGCCGCCCGTAGGCGGCTGGTGGAGCAAATCGATCCTTTCAGCGGCTAGCCTTCATCGCCTCGGCCTTCGCCTTCACCTCCTGATCAAACGACTTGGATTTGTTCAAGGCAGAAAGTTCTTTATCGCAAGCCTTTTGATCGATTCCGCACCTCGTCTTCTCCCCCAGCCGAGCCTCTGAGACGGACAGCAGAGCGCCCATCCGCAGGCCAAGTCCGTCAAATTCGTCATTTTCAGGGTGACGAATTGCGCCCAACATCTTCTCCTTGATATCCGACTCAAACTCATCACCGAATCGGCACCCGGCGAGCATGGGCGCGCCCAAAACAATACCGCCGCCCTGACAGACAATCATAACTTTGGCTCCCTTCCGAAGCTTGGCGACACGCGGTGCCGACCCACCATCGAACGCTGCCTGAACAGCAGAGAATTCTGGGCCGTCGAGCACAAGAAACGGAGAATTCCCCATACCGCTCTTGATGGCTTTCACATTGCCAGCCACCAAAAGGCGTTTTCGATAGTATTGCTGGTCACCAAGAACTTCGTTCTGACGATAGTCGTCGGAGATTTTTTTCGCCGTCACCCGCTCAATATCTAGGATGCCACCAGATACCGATCTCGCTCCTTTCAGGAAACTGCCGAAATCGTTCTGGAAATAATACTCAAAGATCGCGGCTTGCTTGGCGTTCATTCCTCCGGCAGCGAAGGTCGCTCCGGGCACAATCAGACCAACCGTCAGAAACAAAGACCGCCAAAGCATATCGCCCTCCTCCTGTAGCGTTCGGCTTTATTCTAAGGCATCGCCTCGACGTTGGGGGTCAGATGTCCCGGAGGCATCACAGGCACAGCAGAGCCATATCCGCGTCGCACACCATCCTCTGCCGCTCGACCAACGGCAGTCGGGTTCCCAGCAACGCCCTGAATCGTGATATTCGTCTGGCGATTGTCCTGGGCTGAAACCGAAGCGCTCCCAGCTCCCTGAACAGTTGACGCTGATGGGCCGGGTTTGCTCCCCTTGAGGATGTCCGGCACCAGCCCATCAAAGAATCCAACCAGTCCGTCTTTCTTTTCAATGAACCAGTCCAGCAACCGCTGAAAGCTGGCTCTCACCTCAGCCCAGGACTGCGCCGCGCCCTCCGTGAACGCCTTCCAGATATCCTCTCCGGCTTTCTGGATGTCGCCCCAATAGCGGATGATGATCAGCGCCACGGCGGCAATAGCTGTCGGAATCCAGCCGATCAGCATCGCAACGCCGGCGATGACCAGCCCAGCCGTCCCCCACTTCTTGGCAAACTCGCCCACGGACAAGCTGGCATCGCCGATCAGGTTCTTCACGCCCTCCAGGATGCCTTTCACCCAGTCGATCTGCGTCTTCCACTCTTCCGACCGGCCAATGATCCCGCCCAGTACAGACTGGCCACCGCGCAGCCACGTCAGTACATCATCACCGATCAGCCTGATGGCCTCCAGAATGGCGTACATGCGCAGGAACGGCCACAACGCGGCCATTGAGGCGCCACGCATCGCCCGCAGCAGCGGCAGCAGCCGCATCACGCCGGCGGCCAGCAGCGCCATGGCCCCGATCTTGACGATTTCGGTCATGTTCTGGGCAATCAGCTTGGCTAGGCCGTAGAACGTCGCGCTGGCCGCGCTGGCCCGGTTCATCTGCCAGACCATCCGCCCCCAGGCATTACGGATCAGCGTAGCGCCGCGCCCGAAGGTCTTGGGCATGCGGTCGAATTCTTCGTTGATGCTCTCGCCTAGCTTCAGCAGACCGCCAGCCAATGCCTTGCTGGTGAGCTTGCCCTCCTGGCCCATCTGGCGCAGTTGTCCAACCGACACGCCGAAGGAATCAGCAACAGCCTGGGCCAGACGCGGAGCCTGTTCCAGAATAGAATTCAGTTCGTCGCCGCGCAACACGCCGGAGCCCAGGGCCTGGCCCAACTGTGTGAGTGCCGCCTGCTGGCTGCCGGCCGACCCGCCGCCAATGGTCAGCAGCTTGCCAATGGTGTCGGTCAGTTGCAGCGACTGATCCAGCCCCAAGCCCAGTTCCTTGCGGTTGCGGCTGACGCTGGTGAACAGGTCTCCCGTGGCCAGGTAATCTTGGCCAGACGCCTGCGCACTGGCATACAGGCTCTTGAGCGCCCGCTGCTGGTCCTCGATGCTGTCGGTTGCCAGGCCGATGCGCGCCTCGACGCCAGACCACTCATCCGCCAAGCCGGCCGCGGCTGTCACGCCGACATAGGCCAGTGCACCACGGATGTACCCTGCCAGCGCCGTGTACCCGCCGCCGATCTCGCGGACGTTTCGCGCGGACTGACGCTGCTCGCGGTTCAGGCGGCGCTGTTCGCGGATGCCCTGGATGACCTTGCCGGGCACCAGGCCATAGCTGGCCAGCGCCTGGTTGACGCCTTCGCGCCAGCCCTGCATGGCCGCACGGCCCACGCCAGAGACCTGCTGGCCAACCGTGCGTGCCTTCTTGGCGTATTCAGTCAAGCCGGTACGATCCACCTGATACCTCAACAGCGTGACAAGCTCGCGGACAACGCTCATTACTTGTTCCTTTCCATTTGCGCATGCTCAGCGGCCTGCTGGGCGTCCAGTAGCTGATTGAGGGTGATGAGATCGGTCAGATCAACTTCGCAGCGCCTGACCTCGCCCAGCGTCACCTTCCCGGCCAGGATGGGACGCCAGATGAGGAATTCCGCCGTTATTCGGTCGGAGTACCGCCCAACAGGCCGCCCGCCTGGAATTTCTGGGCCAGTCCAGTCCGGCTGACCCAGGCGGCCAAAGGGCGGCCAAACCACACGCGCAAGGCATGGAACAGCAGTTCCAGCACATCGGTGAATTCCGCGAATGCCATAGCCTTGGCGGCGGCATCCAGAGGCACCAAGTTGCCGTTGAGCTCGACCGAGATCAAATCTTTGGTCAACAGGCGATTGGTCCAGCCGATCAGTTGCTTGCCATCCAAACGCTGTGATAGCTTCGCGATTGCGCCAGCCATCGCCGCTTCGTCCCGCACATCATCTTGGCCACCAGCCAGCAGGGACACCAGGCCGCCCGCCGCCGGCAGAATGTCCTTTTGCAGGTCACCAAAGATCGCCAGCGCCTCGAAAGCATCCAGGGGTTGGATCAGAAAAGCGGTGCCGCTGACGGTCACCTCGATAGGCTTTGCCATCAGTTCGTCCCCCCGTTATGGAACAGGCCGGCGGCCTCGAGCGTCCACTCACGGGCCTCTAAGCCTTTGCCAAATGTCGCCTTGGCATGCTTGACCACCCAGCCGGTGCCGCCAAATAAGGTCGTTCCACGCAAGTCGGTGACCGCAATCGGCACGGCGCCGTCTCCACCAGAGACCCGATCAGCCAAATGCAGAGCTGACAAGATGTCGTTGCTGCGACTGGTCTGCTGTAGGGTCACGGTGATGGTGTGGCGAGAATCCAGGCTCATCGCCCGGGCGACCTCGCCGTCGGCGCCGGCTTCGCTGGTTACGCCGTCACCCAGTGGCTCGATGTCCACGAACGTGCCGTCAGCAAATCCCGACAGCGCGGCCACCCCTACGATGACCTTCACCCGATCGGGCGAATAGGTTTTCACGTCTGCCATTTCTCAGCGCTCCTTAAAAGTCGTAGACCAGAGATCCCTTGATCTCGGTCGTGTGGATGGCTCCGGCCAATCGGGCAGTGAATTTCAGGTCGCGCAGCACCCGGTTGGCCTTGTCGTTGGTGAGGATTTGGCTGGCGCGCGGCACACCGATGGTGTAGGACGGGATCACCTGGTCGTTCTCGTCCAGTTCGGGCGGCGCGATGCCGCCACGGCGCACGTTCAGGTCCAGTGGATCGCGGATGGCGTTGGCCATGAGCTGAATGCCGTCGTCGGTGTACGGCGCCTTGCCAGTCGAATTGGTCGCCCGCACGATGGCGCCCACGGCCGCCACCTTGATCTGCTCGGCCAGTTGGTCGCGCAACCGGATGACATCAATCCACTCGCCAGCGGCCACGCGCCCGCCCTGGGTGACCGCGAAATTGCGGAACATCTCGAAGGTGGTGACGTTCTTGCCCTTGGCGGTGATGTATTCGCCCTCCCGCAGCGGGCTGACGGCCACGCCGGCCAGTTGGACATTGGCCCAAGATTCCTGCCCCGCGTAGTAGGTGAAGCGGTTGCTCATGAGCGCCGCTTCCGGGTACTGGGTATCAGCGCTGGCGCTGTACATCGCCGACGTGCGGAAATACTGGTTCTCCATCAGGTAGCTGGCGATATCGCTGGTGGCGCCCGAGTCAATGATGTTGGGATCCTTAGAGGCCGTGGAGAACAGCTTTTCGTTCGCCTCGGTCCAGGCCGCCGCATCTTTCACGTCTTGCACGACACGGCTGGTCAGGATCAGGCCGTACCAGTTCGACATCTCGCCGTTGACGGCGGCCAGGGCATCGGTCGCCGATTCGGCGCTGGCAGCCAGGACCATCTCCAGGTTGCCGGCCACGCTGAGCGCCATCGGCTTGCCGGCTTCATCGTTGATCAGAGCAATATCCGCGGCCGTGGCGGTCGCCGTGACAGGCGCCGCCGTGCCGTTGATCGCTGCGGCCAGACCGGTGGCGATAGCCGCCTCATCGTCGGCCTGCAGCCCAGCATAGGACGCCTTCACGGACTGTTGGGTACCCGTACCATCGCGCCATTTGAGCGTGACAGAGTATTCCGCCACCGCAGCCTTGGTAACCGTGACGGTCGCGCCGTCGACCTGGCGCCGGCCGATGTAGCACTGCGCGACGTGCGGGGTCTGGCTGAAGACGTCGCGCGCCGCCCGGTACAGAGGATCCGTGGCGGGCAGGCCCATGTCCAGCAGTTCGTCGGCGCCGGTGATGACCAGCACCCGGTTGGTGGACAGGACATGACTTCCCAGGATCAGCATGTCGTTGAAGGACTTTTCGTCGATCGCCAGGGTGCCGAGGGAAATCACGACATTGGCGATCCGGTCGAGGTTTGCCATAGGAGGCTCCTATAAAAACCGCATCAGCGGCCCAGAAAGAAGAAGCCCGGCTCGGAGCCGGGTCAGTGGATGAAAAGGGACGGTTGAAGTTGAGACTCCAGCGCTTCACGCCGTCGCCTGAAATCGGGAATGGCGTACTTCCGCTCCAGCATCAGGCGCGATCCGAAGGACGCTTTGACCTGGGTGGAGACCTCCTCTGCCACCAGCGCCTGAAGTTGCTGATACAGGTTCTGCGTGCGCTGGCTTAGTGCATCACGCATGCGGTAGAACTCGCGGATCAACCGGACCTTGAATGCCACAACCTCGTCTGTGTTGCGCATCATCGAAATCAGCAGAGCGGCCTGCTGCTCGTTCAACATGGCGTATTCGGTCGGGGCGCCGCCGCCCTGTGGGCGTTTCACCACCCGCATTTCAAATGCCAGTGGGCCGAACTCCTGGAGGATGGCCGCATGCTGCCGGATCAACTGGATGACGCTCTTGTGCCTGGCCTTCATGCCGCGCGCGATCACGAGGCTGGATGCTAGGGGTTCACCGCCGATGACGGAGACCAGTGGCTCGAATGGTGTTTGCATATTCACTCCCTGCAATGCCCTGGAAATGAGGATGGCCGCAGCAGCGCCCCAGGGAAGGCGATTTCGGATGCCTCCTAGCTGCGGCCAAAAAGAAACCGCCCGAGGGCGGCGGATAGGAAGAAAAATCGTCAGGCCGTGGTGATCGGCACAGACGGCAGACCATCAGCCGCCAGCGAGCCTTGGATTGTTTCAATCCAGCTCGTCCACTCGACATAGCTGCCGACGTAGTGGCAGGTCAGGTCCAGGATCGTGCGTTCCTCGTAATGGATCTTATCGACCAGTGCCGGAACGTCCTGGATGCGATCCACGCTCAGGATGCCGATATCCAAACTCTCGCTGGCATCCTGGGCGGCTTCACTGTGAATGCGCAACGCCAAGGCGTCCGCCCGCCCCCAGGCGCCCGGTCCGTAGCACTGGATTTGCACTTCGACCACGCGGGAGGCGAAGGACTTGCGGTTGCCATCGCCATCCACCTGCCCATGTTCGACCGGGTGTGGTGCGCTGGGCGAGATCTCGATTGTCGAAAACTGCTTGGCTGGGCGCGGGCCGTTTTCGTTGGCAAACACCGTGGGCTCATCCAACAGGCCGGCAAACAGGGCATGAAAATCATCGTGAATCATGGCAGTTTCGTCATTGCAGCCAGATAGCGGTAATGCGGGATGATGCCCGATTGCCAGGGGCTGACCGCCACCAGCAGATAGCGCTCACCCAGCCATTCAAGGCTATCGCCGTTCGTACTGTTTTCCCCTGCCACATTCAACCGCACGTCGGTGTAGAGGCGCACCATGCGCTCGATCCTGCGTCCGGGCTGTTCGGCCTGCATCTGGTCGTAGTCGCCCGAACTGGCCGGCTGCACGGATGCAAGAATGGCGGTGGGGTCGCCGTCTGGCCCATCCTGCCAGCGCCCGCCTACATAGCTGCCAGGCAGGCGCGGGATGATGGTCTGTGGCGCGCGAAGGCTCATTTCTTCCTGACCTCATGATCGATGGCGTTGTACAGCAGTTTTGTATCTTTCAGTGGGTCATCACGACCCTTTTTCTTGACGGTAGACGGGGCATTGCGTGCCCACGGCCCATTGTCGATGTGCGCATTGATCCGTCCATGGAACCACTTGCCCAAATCGGCAGCAGCAGCCTCTGGCGTCAGGCTTCCGTCGAGAACCAGCCCAACTTGCTTCTGCATCACGTCGGCTGTCTTTTCGCGGTAGGCGTCCGCAGTTCCGCCGATAAAGTCGCGCTTTGGGATCGTGCTGGTTCCATATACCTGAATAGTGGCGACCTCGCCTATAGTCATGCCGTTGTCATAGGCGTCGTCAAAGTGATTCGGAAGAATCCCGGCTGCGATCTCAAGATCACCCAGGCGCACGCTCTCGCGCACGATCTTGTCCAGGCCATGATCGATCACTTTGACGCCGCTCATTTCACACACGCCCCACGCTGCATCTTGATCGGACACTGGCGAGCCATCTCGTCGTACCGCGCCTTGAAGCCAAACTGGTCCAGCGCCTCTGATCCGCTGGCGTAGGTGCGGGACAGGTCACCCTCGGATTCGCTCTTGATGCCAGCCGTCGGCACAACGCCACCCTCTTTCCCGACGCGCATCACCAGCAACCATGCCGCATACAGCGCCTGGGCGGCGTCCTGCTCGGCCTCGGACAGGCACCATGGGCGCTTGTTGGCCGCCAGGGCCAGCGCCTGCTGTCGATCATCTTCCGTGTATCGATCGCCAGGAAGCTCGAAGGCTAGGATTTCGAGAGGGGTCATTCGTCGTCGCTCCTCGCGGCATCTTCAATCAATTGCAGCTTCGCTATTTCAAGGGCGCCGACGGCCAGCGCAACCGGCACCGCGCCATCGTACTTATGCACGGCTTCCAGCACGTCATGGACGATGCCCCCAGCCAAAACGGCCACGCCTGCCATCAGGGAGTCATCCACTGTCAGGCCTTCTTGGTCCCGCGCTTCGGCTTGGCGATAACCGCCGCCGGGCGCGGTGCGACGTTCGCAGCCGGCCCGGAGCCGGCCACCTCGACCCACCCCTGGCGCTGCAATTCGCGGGCTGCAGCGGGGCTGGCGTCGATTGTGCGCCCGCCTCGGATCAGCGTGACGATGCTCATTGGACATCTCCAGCAGCCCGCAGCGCGGCGCGGATCTTGTCGGCGCCGGCACGCGCATGCACGGCCACGCCACGCTCAGCGGCCAGGGCGCGCAGTTGGTCGACGTCCAGATCATCCAGGCCGTCGGGGTTCGGTGTGATCGTGAGCGCCCGCAGCTCGTCGGTGCCCATGTCTTCGGAAAACTCGATGCCGCGCTCGGTCAGCATGTCGATCAGCAGCTTGCGCTGTTCGGCGTCGGGCAGGCGGCCATCGTCGCTGTCGGAGGCGGCTTTCGGCTTCGATTGCTTCTCGCACTGGACCCAGCCCAGCTTTTTGTGTTCGGCCAGGGCGCCGGGATGCACTTCCAGATAGTCAGCGCCTTTGCTGACCGGGATCAGATGGGACATTTCGCATTCTCCAGAATGCTGGGGCCGAAGCCCCAGCGGTTCATCAACCGACCAGCAGGGCGACGTGCTCGGGCTTCACCACCGCGCAGCCCCAGGCCAGGCAGACCTCGTACTTCACCTGGCGGTACTGGCGGTACACCCGGACCTCGAACGTCATGCCGGTCACGGGATCCGTGATGGTCATGGCGTCGTCGGCGGAGTCACCTCCTTCCGGCACGGCGGGCGCGCGGGCGGCCAGTACGATGGCACCCCGGGCAAACGCGGCGTTCGGCGTGTAGTTCGCGCCGATGGTCATCGCGCCGCCATCGGCCAGGGCGACCAGCAGGCCGGGCTTGCCGATCCCGAGCGTGGCCGGCCCGGTGATGCCGGTGTTGACGACGTACTTGTTGGTGTCCCCGCTGAAGGTCACGATGTCGCCAGCCAGCACGGTGCCGGTACCGGTTTTCAGCACGATGCCGGAGACGCCCGCAGCGTGTGCACCATCAGCCACGTAACCCGCGCCGGTGCCCTTGGTGTGCAGATTGATGCCGCCCGAATACCGCAGGGCGAAGTTCTGCACGCGGTCGGTCATGCCGTTGCGCAGCATGTCATTGGTGCCGGCCTCATTCACCTTGAAGAGCACTGATTGCTTGCCGCGCAGGTTCGCCATGGCCATGGAGCCCAGCACCAGTTGGCGATCCACGATGGGCGCACCGTTGACGTCCAGGATCTGGGCCACGCCCGCGAAGTCGGACAGATCGCCAGCGGTGCCAAACGGCGCCGTGCCAGCCGTGCCGTAGGCCCGCGAGGCGCCCGCCATCGCCGCCAGGGACAGATCGATTTCCACCGCGTTGACCAGCTTGCGCATGGCGTCGGTGAACTGATCGGCCAGGATCTGGTTATAGACGCCGGTCGAGCCGACTGCCCGCTGCTCTTCGCCATTCCAACGCACCGGAGCCGCCTTGGACTTGGTGATGGTGACGTCCGTATGGTCGACGGTGGTATCGCCCG
Source organism: Castellaniella sp. (assembly GCF_049650445.1). Taxonomy (GTDB): domain Bacteria; phylum Pseudomonadota; class Gammaproteobacteria; order Burkholderiales; family Burkholderiaceae_B; genus Castellaniella. Next base: position 74,815 of record NZ_JBASAD010000022.1, read on the forward strand.
AGTTCGCGGGTTGCGCGCCCGGGGTGATGTCTTCCAGTTCGCCCGCCTCGCCCAGGGGCACGCGGACGGTTTGACCGACGGCGGCCCGCTCGGCATTGGAATCGCGGCGAACCGCGGGGATGAAGCCGACCATTTCACGGGAAACCGTGTTCAGGGCGGCATACAGGGTCGGGATAATCCCAGTCAGGGTGTTAGCCATGATGTTGATCCTTGAGAGATGAAACGAAGGTTGAATTGCAGGATCATCCGACCCTGATAGCGCCAGGCCTCATCCGAGGCGCCAGCCGGGGTAATGCGTTAATCGGTGAGCGTGACGGCCTTGTCGCCGGTGACGGCGGCCATCTGTTCGGTGGGAGACAGCTTGGAGAACTGCTCGCGACTCATGGTGCGGGCGCCACCTTGGCCACCGCCACTGCCGCCGGCCCCACCGCCCGACGCGCCAGAGCCCTTCAGGATCTGATCCTTGTAGGGGTATTGGTCCACCAGCACCTGCAGGGCTTCGTCAAAGTCGGCCAGTTCGCCCGGGCGGGCAGCGGAGAAAATCTTGTTGCCGTTGGCGTCATATGCCACGGTCTTGCCGTCCTCGACCTTGAAGGCCTGGCCGAAACGGGCCTGCACCAGGTCGGCGGGGATGGCGAATTTGTCGGCGATGATCTTGGATCGAGCAAAGCTGCCGCCGATCTTCTCGGCGTAGAGCTGATCTTCCAGCGCCTTGGCCTTGCTGTTCGCCTCGTCCAACTGCGCCTGGAAAGCCTTACTGGCTTCAGCCTTCACTTTCTCGACCTCACCGGCGTCGATCAGCTTCTTGCTGTCCAGATTGGCGACCGTTTCCAGCGCCTTGATCGCGGCTGCCGGATCCTCGATGCCCTCGAAGCTCTTGAGCGTCTTTTCGGCGGCCTCTTTGGCCTCCCGATGACTCTTGGCTTCGGCGTTCAAGCGGCTGATCGTGTTGCGCGTGCCAGGAGCATCGAAAGCCACTTCCTTGCCGTCGTCTTCGACGTACACGGGCTTGCCGTCCTGCACCTCGGCGTAGGTCTTGCCGTCCACTTCCAGGGTTTTGAGCTTCATTGCTTTGTTTCCTCGGCCATCCGGCCACTACGGGCATCTGCCCACGGCGCCCGCCGCCATCCGGCGATCAGGCATAGAAAAGCCGCCCACAGTTGCCTAGGGCGGCCAGAAAGAAAATGCCAGCTCGGCAGCAGGCAGAATGCTGTGTATCGACGGTCAGTCGCCGCCGTACTTATTTTTCAGGTCAGAAATCGTGATGATCTTGCCCTGCCCGTTGATCAAGTCGGACAGAGTGATGTCACCGCGCTTCCAGATTGCATAGCGGCCAGGCCCGAAATATCGCCCCTGCCACTTCGCCGACTTGGTTTCAACGAACTCCTCGAATGTCATGCCTCGGCTGACCTTCCCGTCGGCGCCAGGAATGGCGCTGGCTGGCCCATCCTCGGGCAGCTCCGGGATCATGTTGCAGCGGCATCCGGTGTGATACGGGGATGCGCCGATTGCCCGGACAGCCTCGTTTTTCGCCACCATGTTCAGATCGAACAGCTCGCCGTCCATGTTCCCGCAGAGCAGGCACGTCTTGCTGTCGAACATCGAACTTGAGCGGTAGCCAGAGATCAGGCTGGTTTCCGTGGCGGCGGTGCGCTTCGCCTCGGTCTCTGCCGCCAGGGTCATTTCCTGCACAGCAGACTGCACATTGCGCGCCGACTTCTCAATCACGCCGCCGCGCCCAAAGATCGGCTCCGTTGCCTCCCTCATGCCTGCCGCCTGGGCCATCCTCAGGGCGCGGCGGATATTGCGGCGCACGCCCTGCGATGCCGACTCCCAAGATTCAGCCGTGGTCATACCGCTGACCAGCACATCAGCGACTTTCGGCGGGATGCGCCGGCGTGACCTGATGGCCCTGGCAATCTCGGGTGTGATAACTGCCAAAAGCTCGGTCAGCCCAGTGTCCGTCAGTCGATCAATCCGGCGGTACCGGCCATCAATCCGCGTCACAACGCTGGCAATCAGGGCATTCATCTGACGCCTATTCAGGCGCGACAAATCGACACCTGCCAGCAGCGCCGCGATTTCTTCACCCAGCGTCAGGACGTGCTGACGCGCATCCTGTTCCAGCCCCCGGCTGTACGCAATAACATCGAGGTGCAGCTCAGAGAAACGGTCATACAGGGACGCCATTTACCGCCCCGCTGTTGATCCGCTCCTGCTCTGCTTGCCAATCCAGTTCGTTGCTGATCACTCCCCGGCGCTTGCATTCATTGAATGCCGTCTCTTCCGAGATAATCTCGCTGGCAACCAGTTTCGTCAGGCCATCTACGCCGGCGGCTTGGTCATCAAGAGCATCGAAATCATCGTTGACGTCTGCGTGGCCGCCATCGTCAATGCCGCGAAATTCGGCCATGATCTGCAGGACCTGATCGATCGCGTCCTCCAATCCTTGCGCCATAGCGCCAAGTGCGGACTGCTCGACAATAGCGTCTGATTTTGCCTGGGCGACGGCCTTGGTCGCCTGCGACGACTTGACCAGCAGCTTGGCGCCGGCCTCGCGCATTTGATCCTCAAGCGCCGCCAAACTGTCACTGCCGACCTTGACGCTCTCTGCAGACCCCTGAACCACACCCATGGATGCGCCCGCGGGCAATTGAACGACAGATTCGGCGCTAGCGGATATCTTCGCCTCTCCATCGATGCCTGCTGCATAGACGATCCGGATCCGTGCGAATCTCACGCTTGCGTCCTGATCAGACTGCTCCTGCCAGTGCTTGATGTTCAGGTGAGCGAGTTCCAGCAGCGGGGATTTCGCCTGAAGCATGCCGGTGCGTCCACTGTAGAAGGTCACCAGTGGGATGCTGGAAATACTGGTCTGCCCCTCGTCCACCAGGGTCCAGTCGGCCTTCCTGCTGTCCTCGGGCTCCTCCCAGACTTCAAAGCGTCCAGGCTCAAGCACCCGCACGCGGTTGACCAGCTTGGCGCCATATGCGCCATCGCGCACCGTCGCCGTCTCGCGGATGCGCGCCTGCACCAGCGTGCTGACGTTGTTCTGGATCTCAACGATCCAGCCGATCAGGTCATGCGGGCGCACCAAGCGCGCATATGGGCGCAGATTGGCCGCCTTCGCGTCCTGAAGCGTCAGGACGCCATCCGCGCGGGAAGACAGCCCAGCGGTCTTCGGATAGTCAACCAGCGCATGGCACAGGCCATACGCAAGTCCGGACGAAAACCAGCTCGCTGCAAACACATCCAGATCGTTACCCTGCAGGTCGATGTTTTCGATGTCGCCCTTCAGGTCATCGGCTACCTCGTCTCGATTGATGGGCCGGTAGAACACGCGCCCGGTCATGTTTTTTACTGTCTCAGAGAACGCGGGGTACAGCGTGGCGCACGCCAGGCGCTTTTTGTAATCCTCCGGACATTCCATCTCAAATCGCGGCAGGTACTTCTCGCCTACAGCCCGCATAGCTGCCGTCCCGCCCATCAGTGCGTCGATAAGGTCGCGGTCGCCCTGCCCCGCTGTGTATTCGGCGCTCGGGTCGTTCACCTTCAGGGTCATTTCAATCTGCCTATGGTTTGGGTGGCCACGCGCTTCACAATCGGCCACTCACGATCCACGCAATATCCAATTGCGGTCGTGATGTGCTGGTATTGGTTTTTCTGGTCTTCCTGGAAGGCCGACCCATCCTTTAGCTGCACGGTTGCCAGGCCCTTGTCGCACCACTTGGCAGTCGCCGGATTCACGAACAGGCTGATATGTCCGTCCGCCGTCTTGATCTTGGCCCGGACCGCGTTCTGGCGATCCTTGATGGCCGGGTGCGCTGGCTTGACCCGGCGTGTGTACGCCCAGCCATTGGCCTTCAGAACGCCCTCGATGTCGGTGTAGTCCGATGCGTGGCCGTGCTTTTCGCCGGCCTGTCCCGCCGGATCGCCATAGATCAGGACATGCCGGTTTTTGTGATCCTTGAACTTCTCGACGAACTCGACGGCTGACTGCTTCGATACCGCACTGGTCAGCACTATTTCGTCCAGCAGGTACAGGTCGTTGTTGCCCTCGCCGCGCCGCACACCGACGGCCGATGACAACGGCGTGTAGTTCTGGTCATGCATCCACATCAACTGCTCATGCGGCTCGATCCTGGCCGTCGTGTGGTTCGCCTTGCTGTAATCCTCATAGATCCGCCCGGAAGCGGTCTCGAAACTCGCTTCAAACTCTTGCCTGAACTGCTTGGCTGACATCGCCCGCTTCATCGCGGCGATCACGTCGGGCGGAAGGATCTCGGCAGACTTCCAGTGAAATACCGCGAAGTCCGGGTTTTGTCCGGTCTCTGCGGCGCTGCACAGGTCGTAATAGTGATTCAGGCCATCCGGCACACCTAACAGCCAGCACCAGGCCCGGTATTCCGGGTCCAGCGGGTTGACCGTGTTCAGCGCCGGAAGGATGTTCGCCTCCCAGGCCGATGACTTCACATCGGCGAATTCGTCGATGCCGCCGCCCTTCCATGGGATGCCCTCGATGCGCTGCGGCTTGTCCAGGCCGATGACATGGATCTCGCTGCCGTTGGGCATGAAAATGATGCGGTCGGACTCGCTCGGGCGCCTGGCATGTAAGGCCGACAGCGTGAAAGCCTTCAGGTCATCCCAGAAAATCTTCTTCGCCTGGTCGTGCGTCGGGGCAGCCGCGAAGTACGGCCCCGGAACTCGGTTCGCCTGCTTGATCAGGAACCGCTTGAATCGCTCCGTCTTGCCGCTACGCCGTCCGGCAGGCACCAGCGGGAACCGGATACCGCTCGGCACAGCCTGCACGAGCGCCAGTTGAACCGAGTGATCAATCAGCGGATACCAGCGGGCAAGCTGGCGATCCAGGATCAGATTGCCGGTGCTCATGACGGCAGCTTTTCGATCAGATCGACAAGCACCTGTTGGATGTTATCGACTGGCGCCGCCTGCTTGTGATTCACGTACGCATCGCCCGTTTCCTTGGCGGCCTGCTCGAGCGCCTGCATAGCCAGGGCGTAGTTCTTCATGTCCTCAGCCTTGGTAGCGATCCGGCCAAGCACCCTGAGCCGGTACATCCGGTTCGCGATCGCGATATCCTCTTTGCCCTCCTTGAAGCTGGCTCGGGTCTCGTGAAAAAGATCGGCCCACTTCTTTCCTAGGCCCTTGCTTGCGCGTTTGGTCGGGTCATGTGTTTCACACTGCTGGCGCGATACCGTGATACCGAATTCTTTCTTGACGGCCTCGGCCACCTGGGAAGGAGAGTCGAAGCACGCCAGCGCCTGTGTGATAAAGGCTTTGACCTCGCTAGTCAGGGCTGCCATAGGCGTCTATCCGTCGCGGCCAGTCAAGAATCAGGCCGACTTGAGTAGGCAGGTTCCGCAGGCCCTCGCAATGTTCAGTTGTGCCACTTCGGGCGATGATTGGGCGGCCACCACGAGCCGAGAGACATCCCCCGATGCGCCGTAGCGCTGCACCACGCCGACGAACTCCTCGACGTCATGGCCGCGCATTGCCAGCCGGGGCATGCCGTCTTTCGTGAACTTTGGCGCCCCGAATTCATCCTGCTCCTGGCCGATGTGATAGAGCTCGTGCTCGACCAGCGCGCAGAACTCGGTGTCGCTGCACTGGGCACAGTAGTCGGCGGCCAAGGTGATCAAGAATTCCGGCACATGGCCGAACCACTCACGCAGTTGCTGTTCCTGCCTCGCCTTCTGCCAGCCGCCGGCGCGGATCATGACCTGCTCGGCCTGGCCCACCACCGTACGGCCACGCTTTGCGAAGGCCGACGAGGCCCACAGAAAGCCGATGTCGGCGTCGATCAAGTGAGAGTGATCTGGATTGTGGAGCGGACCGCCTTCAGCCAGGACGATTTCCTGGACCCAGGCGGCAAGATCGAGGGTCGGAGCAAGGGATGTGTAAATCGAGTCGGGCAACAACAACGCATCTGGTGGCATCGGGCGCCTGTCGCTGCTATGGTTGTCTTTCATAATGCGAACCTGTTACGCACAGGTTCTCTTTTGGCGTAGCCATTGGAGACTCCATGACAAAATGCACGTGCCGATTTATCGGCGGCCCTCATCACGGCGAACCTGTTGAAATACCGTTCAATGCGGATGCGATTAGCATCATCAACAGCGAATCGAGATACCTCACATTTGGGATAGTCCACGGGCCAACTAACGAGCCGCGCATGTATTGCGTCCACGTTAGCCTGACATCCAATGAAGAGCTGACAGACCAGGCAGTGTCTTTGATCGCAAAAGACAATCTATGGGACTGGGGTGCCCCGTATGGAACAGAAGACACCCCAAAATAGCTGCCAAAACACCGCGCCCCGCGAATCTCTCGACTCAGCGGGGCACGAAACGATGCCGAAGCATCGGGAGGAGACACTGGTTGCGGGGGCGGGATTTGAACCCGCGACCTCCGGGATATGAGCCCGACGCGCTGACCTGGCTGCGCTACCCTACGTCGATCGAACGTTAATCACTAGGGATGCGCCCCGCGTATCTTCCGGCTGGGCGCGATGGGTGGCGGACTTGGGAGGATTTCCGTTTTCTGATTCTTTCTGGATCTGTCGCTACCAGATATCGCGAGTACCATCTGCTCAGACGAAAGATGCGCAGTGAGGCCCGCAACGCCAGCACCAGGCTGTACAAAAAAAGGAAGTATCCGATCCCACCAGCTATGTAGTTCCCGATATCAATCCACGCCCTGTAGGGCATCAGAAATTCCGGAGTCGGGAACTGATATCCCTTAACAACAAGAGCAAACAACATTGCTATCAATTGCACGGTCACAAAGACAATGAATGCTGCACCAACGCTGATGTACGCGTTGTCGTCTATCTTGTCCCCGCGAACCAAAAACCGCTTGAACTCATCGCTGCCAAACCCAAGAAATATTGCGAACCCGGACACTGTAAACCCGAGAATAGTCGGCAGGACATCAATGACCTGATTCCACCACGGATGCATCAACCAATACGGCGAAGCAAGTACCCATGTAACTGCGGCCAGCCAGAACTCAGGCCCATAGCAAATACCTTTCACGCCACGCGTATTGCGCCATACAAATATCAATAGCGCCAGGTTGCCTAACGAGCGCCGTTTGGCCACACCTCACCCCTCTATAGAAATTTCTGCATCACAAACGAAACTAGTGCTCGCAACGCCCCTTGTGTGTTTGGGTCATAGGACGCTCGCTCATACATCGGAAAGTCCTTTGAGGACGCGTGCTCTCTAACGCCCTTGGCGTTTTTCCCGCTAACCTTGACCTCTCCATGGTTCGCCGCAATATGCGAAAGCGCTTTAACGCCTTCGTCCGGGGTCAGGGTTGGTTCTTCAGGTGCCTTCTTTAAAATTATGCGCTCAGACCCAGCGCTCAATCGCTCAAGCCTATCCAAGACCTCAGCCTCGTCTTCATCTTCGAGCGCGTTTGGCCGTTCTATAAATATCTCTAGCGTCTTTAAAACGCGCCACGCCAGGAGTTCGTCGATCGCTTTCCGATCCGTCAAAATAGTTAGGTCTACTTCGCCAAATCGCTCAATGATCTGCTGCCGCAAGACCAATTTACTCAGAAGCCTGTGAATGGTAGCTGCCGCCATCCCGCCATCTGAAGACTTGCTAACAAAATACAATCTGTGCTTCGTAGGCAGAAACACGTACGGAATGGTCTTCAGGTTGGGCTTGAGATAATCCGGTATCGATACCTTCAGCACCTCATCTTCGGTCGCTGGCTTCCTGCGTTGTATATCAAACCACGGCTCATTGGGATCGATATTTAAGAATTTGTAGATGTACCCGGTTATCGGCGCCTTAGGATCGTCCTTGTTTTCGCTGCGTGCCTCACCGATCATCATCGCCGAACTACCGTACAACGCCGTCCCTCGATTTCTATAGAGCATGCCCCAAAACTCGACATACTCTTCGAAATGATGGCGCGTATGAACTCTTATATTGAGTCCGCTCACCTGGAATGATCTCTCCCTTGCCATGCCGTGCATCCTCCTGTTACAAGAAGGTACAGAATACGCGGCTTATGCGACGGTCTCTATAAGCAAAAACCCCGTTGACCAAGCGAGGCTCAGAAAATCTATCACCCGGCGATCAGCCCGGACGGCCTGCAATGCAGGACTTGCGCCGCGCCCACGAAGGGCCGGAAATCAATCAACGATGACGGTATTGCCGCCGCCAGGTCGCTCCAGCTTGGCTTGCAATTCAGCTTGTAAGCGGCCGATGGCCCAGACCAACGCAAGCGCGGCGGTGTCGCGGCACGTTCCGTCATCTGAACTGAAGCCGCCGATTTCGATCTTGCCATCAGTCACCACGACAGTGCCAGTCTTGGTCAGCCTGCAGAGGTCGCCATCAAGCATGGAGGCTCCAACGAAAAAGGCCCCGCGATTGCGAGGCCTTACGTTTTCACAGGACGCAATTGTCCTGCCCATATTGTCCCTTACGCTGTCCCAATAATCCAGCGTTTTGGGCAACTTCATGTCCCAATAGACGCCAGGCATACATGGCGGCCCGGGTGGTTCCGCCGACCCGCTCCACATGCCCGATGTCGATCAGGTGATCCAGGACGCGCTTGACCCCCTTTCGCACGGCCTCCATCTGCCTGGGCGTCAGCGTCCGGCCGCCCGATGCCTCATGCACCAGTTGCGCCATCCGGAACGCCCTGCCCGGGTACGGCCGCATCAGGCCCAGGATTTCAGGCGCATACTTCATCTTCTTCAAACTCCTTGAAAATCTCGATCTTGAATTCGTCCAGGCAGGCCGCGTACTGGTCCCTGGTGATCTTCAGGTCGGTCCTGGCGCGCTGCCGGCGAGTGTTGCCGACGCGGGTCCAGACCGGGCGCATCTGACCCTCATGGAGCTCGACACTGCGCTCGTACTGATCAAAGGCCGATCGCTGGGTGTATTCGTAGCGCAATACGCAGCGCGTCAAGGTCGGCAGCCGATCGAAGATGGCCTGCACGCGCTGGGCGCGATCCGGGTTGAAAATCACTCGGGGCGGCGCGTCGTCAGATTCAGACTCCCAGTCTGGGGCTTGCCAGCCGCGCTCAGCGGAATAGCAGCGGCTTGGCTCCCTGGGTTCCGGCGATTCGCCAGCCCAACACCAGGCAATCCAGTTCTCGATCTCGGCGCGCACGAAAGTCGGGTATTCCATCAGCGCCTCCACACGGGTGAATTCTCGTTCCCATTCCCCGCCCTGCCCGCTGTCGCCTGCATCTTGGGTTTCGCAAGGGCGGCACGATCGAGGTTGTGGCGCATCATGGACAAAGGCTTGATCGTCAGCGGCCTGAACTCCGGTGGCGTCCGGCGCGCCGCTACCGGCAGGGTATCCAGCCAGGCGCGAATGAATTCCGTCGTATCACCCTCGCACGCGCGGCCGGTCTCGACCTCGATGGCGTAGACCAAGGCGTCGATCTTCTGCAGCGGCCCATTGTGGCCGGCCTTGCGCAATGCCTCCCTGGCTCGCTGGTGAGTGTGGGATTTTCGGTGGAGATAGTCGGCCATCAGAATTCCTCCACGTCCCAGCCGCCGCCGTTTTTCTTGGCGCGCACCTTCACGGCGACAAACCGCATCGGGTACTGATCGGCCGCGACCTTGATCTTCACGCGGGCATCGTCCTGCCAGAAACCCTTCACTTCGTGGCACTCGAGCGTGCCGTCAGCCAGCATCACCACGAAGTCGGGGCTGTAGAACGTGTTATCCGCCAGGCGCAGCTTCACGCCCTCGAAGCGATACCAGAGGATCTCGCCGGCCACCTTGCGGATCTCCAGGTGCTGGGCGTAGGCCGCCTCGGTTTTGTTCATCTGGCCGGTCTTGAGGCGCCCCAGGGCCTGCATCTTGCGTATCGCGCCGGTATTGCTTCTCGCCTGTCGATCGCGCGGGAACGCCAGGTCTTGCATGCTGGGCAGCGGGTCATGAAAAGTCATGGGCTTCCTTCTTCAATCTGAATTGCCGCGTCACCTCAGCTTCAAGGTATTTCTGGGCGGCCTTGCCACGGCGTTTGCCGATGGCGTCCAGCTCGGGCTTGCGTTGGCTGTAGGGCAAGGAAAGGATGTGGCGGGCCTCGCAGGCTAGGCGGTGCTGTTCGATCTGCTGGGGCGTCATGCGGCCCGCTCCTCAAGCGCCCGGCGCGCCATCGCCACGACAGTCGGTGAGCGCCCTTTGGGGTTAGCCAGGATCTTCTTGGCCCAGGCCTTCGGATCGCGCGGCTTTTCGATTGCAGCAGCCGCCATGGCCTTGATTCCGGCGTCGGCCTGCTCCTTGGTGGCGGTCGCTCGGCCAGGGGCCGGCAGTGCCGCAGCGGGAGCCGGGATTTCGTCCCATGACTGGCGGGCCAGTTGGATGCTGTACGCAGCCTCCCAGCGGCTCTTGAGCGTCTGCCAGGACTGATTGAGCATGTCGTGGTTGCCGATCTCAACGGCAGCCCAGTACACGGCCGGATGCGGCCAGGCGCCGATCTCGCCAGCGCGGCGACCTTGCATGCCGGTCACGGCCATACGAAAAGCCACTTCCGGCTCCAGCCAGGGACGGCACAGCCGCTTGAATTCGGGCAGCGTCGGCGCGAACGGACGATTCCCGCATGCAGCCAGCCCTGCGGACACCTCGTCACCAGTGAAGCCGGCAAGCTGTTCAGCCCAGGCTTTCACCATCGTGGCCTTATCGATGCCATCCCACTGCTGCATGAATTTCGAGCCGTACAGCAGGTGCAGGCGCTCGATCACGCGGGCGGCCCAGGTCTCCGGGATCGGTTGGATTTCAGCGAGTTGCATCGATTGTCCCCATGTCGATTTCGGTTTTCCCGCGCGCCAGGTCACGGATGATCGCGGCGTCAGCGGCGTAGCGGTCCTGGCGGCTTGGGGCTTGATGCGTTCTGCTCAAGCCGGACGATTTCTCGCGGCGCACCCAGTTGCGCCAGGTGGCCTCCCAATCAACCTTTCTGGCGTCGGCGCCGCCCTTCGCCGCCCAGTAGTCGCGGAACGAGTCGGCCACCCGCAGCGCGTCATCCGGCGTCCAGCTGGGTTGCTCCAGCAGCGCCCAGGACATCCAGGTGTCCGGCAGTCGCCAGTCGGTCGCCAGTCGCGTGGCCCTGGCGGCCTTGGGAGCAGGCGGCTGCGCAGCAGGCGCGCCCTCTCTCTCTTTTTCTGGTTCTTGGTTCTGGTTCTGGTTCTGGTTAGTTGAACAAGGCGTCAACGGTTTTTCATCGTCTGATGAACGGCTGTTCAACGGCTGTTCAACGGCTGTTGGATTTGTGTTGTTCGTTTGTTGGGTTTTTTGTGCTCTTTTGGCCGCGCTGGCCTTCCCTGCAGCGGATTTGGCCTGCACGCCAGCCTGGAATCTGCTGATTTCTTCCTCGCAGCGCGCATGGAACCATCCGTCATCAGTTTCTGTGAAGAACTCGTTCAACACCTGTTCAACGGCTGTTCGTTCTTCGTCGGAACGCGCGATGATCAGTCGACACAGCTTGTCCATGTCCTTCATGATCGGGTGCTCGGTGTCGTAGTACAGATCCAGCAGATCGCGGTAGATGCTGCGCTCGATGCGAGTCAGGTGACGTGTGGCGCTGTTGAAGTCGCCGATGTGGTGGGGGTAGTAATTCATGCGGCAGTCCTTTTGCTGATCTTCGCCGCGCGCACCGGCTCCCACCGGCCCAGCGCATCGAAGAACACAGCCCGCTTTTCGTCGCGGGTCGCGGTTGTGCCGAAGTCCAGCCAGTGATGGCACGGCGCGCAGCCCGGCACGCTGAATCGATCAGCGGCCTTCAGGCCCATGCCCTTGCCTGTATCGGCCCAATTGCCGTGGCAATCGACCACGCTCGGATCCTCGGGGATGCACGGACATACCCCAGGCACACACAAGTAGCAGGGTTCTCCGCGGCAGGCGTCCAGCAGCTTCCGGTCATGGTGGCCGTCGATCTTGTGCTTGCGCCGGCCCGAGCGCTTCATGGGGCTGCGCGTCATCGGCGTGGCCTGGCGCATAGGTGCCTTGCGCTGCATCGGCTTGCCAGTGGATTTGAAGGTGGAGTTCCAAAGACTCATGCCGGCACCCCTTCACGCAGCCAACCCGGCACATCCACACGCTCAGACCAGACGACGTTGTTTTCCGCGCCCCAGGCAAACAGGTATTCGATGAATTCCGAGGCCACAGGGATTGTGAAATTGCGTGTTTGAACGCCCAGTTGCACAACACCAGATCCGTCAAGGCTAGGCATCACAGTGCCCCAGCCTCGAAGTGGAGTTCCGGCAGCCGCCATCACGCGGGCGAATGCGTCCACCAGCAGCCGCTTGACCGTCTCCTGATCGCGCTTTTGGCCGAAGAATTCACACTGCTTGGCAATGTCGCCCAGCATGGCGTGATAGCGCTCTTCCTGGATGCGGCGCTTCTTCGGCTCCTTGGGCGGCTCAACCAGCCAGCCATCGGGGGCCGCATCGATAAGCTGACGGGCGATAGGCCGGGTGGCGGGGGTGAGAATCAGGGCGCTGGCCATCACTTCAACCCCGTCCAGATAGCAACTGCCAGAACTGCCAGTGTCATGGCCGGGGCCGCGCCGAATACGATGATGTCGTGTTCAGTCATTGCGCCATGCCCTTCATCCGTTGAACGACTTCCGCCACCTCGGTCATGACATGATTGCCAGCGTCCTCGACTCGCCCTACCTCAGCTTGATCCACGCGGCCGTCAGCCAGGGAGTCGTAGATTTCCTTGCCGAACATGCCGCTGGCGACCATGAAGGCCGCGACTTTTTCCAGCATGCCCATGTCGCATTCGCCCACCCCATCCGGCGCCTTGACCAGCAGGAAGCCCGCCTCATTGGCCCAGGCCTTCAGCATCCGAAAGTCGCCGCTGATGCCGGCGATGCGCACGGCCTCTTCGAGCGTCAGGTGGTGGCGCTTTTCGGCCTTGTCAGCGGGACGATTGACCTTGTTGCGCAGCACGGCCGGCGAAATGCCCACCCGGGGCCCCAGAGACTCGGAGCCACCCAGGTAATCGTGGACCGTGTGATATGCAGCATCGACGGTGTTCATGCGTATGCGTCCTGAACGTATTTGTTGACAGCCAGACGGCCTACAGTGGAGCTATGGAAATGGAAATCACGAAAACCGAAACCCTGCTGCGCGAAGCCCAAGCCATCTGCCGGGGAGTGACGGGCCGCGAGGACGTCAACGACGATCTGCTTTGCAGCGTCTTTCGACGTCTGGAACTTGAGGCCGACCTCGCGAGCGACGATCTGCAAGATGCGCTGGATGCGGCCTGGAAAGGTCTGGTGCACTGAAATGGTGTCGGGCGGCGCGACCGGCACCCTGTTGTCGTTCGGATCGGGGCGCCAGGGATGTTGGGAGGCCGGTTCCTGGCCCGTAGAATCTGATGTGCCCAAGAACTCTATAGAGAGAAAAACATCATGACCGCCAGCGCGCCGCAAGAACTGCTTTACGTCTCGCCCATGCTGCTCGCCCCAGGCTCCATCATTGAGCCCGGGAATTTCGGCAAGAACATCCTTGGCCAAAACCCAACGCAAGGCAGAAATGGATGGCCCGTGGTGCGAGAACTGATTTTCGATCAGGTGCGTTTCTTTACTGCGCCTCACCTGCCCAGCCGACTGCACTGCAATTTCCTTTTCACCAGCACCGCAGCCGCGCTGCATGGAGGCCAAGAATTGGCTACAGAAGTCCTTTCTCCATGCATTTATAACGTTGAGATCACCGATCCCGAGGCCCCTCAATGCATGGGTGACTTCGATACGCTCAAGACGATTGACGAGAACCACTTCATATCCAGTACACACGCCGTGGCGACGGCGTACTGGCATGCAGCGGCCACCAATAATTTGCGTGAGGGGTGTCTGCCTGAACTGCTTACGGCTTCGCCGATCCGCATTCTCAGAAGGGCTAGTTATCAGCCGCATATTCTTGTGCTCCCTACCATCAGAATCGCCCCGCCCAAGGATCTTTCCAGTCCTCCACAGTCTTCCTTGGTACATCAAGATTCTGAACAGCCGTCGTGAGCGCCGTGAGCGCCCGCATCGTCTCGGAAGCGATCTGCTCAAGCCGATCAAGGCGTCGCACAATCACCTGCGAGTCGATCGGTTGCGTGGTGGGGTTGGGCTCACGCATTGGCAGTCCCCGCGTTTTGGGATAAGGAAGTGATCAAATGAAGCTGGACCGCAACTTGCAGCACACGATTCTTGAGCGTCTTGCCGAGCTCTACCCGAACCGCGTGGACTGGGCCGCCATCGCGAGCTGGCCTCCCGAACACAACATGCCGGGTCACGAAGGAAAACTTCGCGCAAACCTGGACTACCTGGCCGAACACCAGCTCATCAAGTTGTTTCGGCCGACATACCTCGAAGGCAAAGGAACGGGCGCATCGATCACCGCGCGCGGCCTGGATTTCCTGGCAGACGATGGCGGCCTGTCGGCCATCCTGGGGGTAGTGACGATCAAGTTTCATGACGACACCCTGAAGGATCTGATTGAGGCAAAGATTCTTGCGTCTGACCTGCCCCAGCCAGATAAGAAACGATGGACCGATCAGCTTCGATCGCTGCCCGCCGAGACCACAAAACACCTGACACTGAAGCTTGTGGATATGGGGCTTGCATCAGGTCCGGCAGCCATTGCAGCAATAGGTAAGTTTCTGGCTGGCTCTTGACGGCCTCAAACGCGATGAGCCCACGTCCCGGCCCCATCGACACACAGAACCCTGCCAGATCGCATCCGGGGATATTGATCACGATGCCATTGGGGACGAACACAATGCTTTCGGGGCGCAGATCAGACATTGGCGGGCTCCTTGGTGGACATCTCCCAGGCGCGATACACCTTTGGCCGCGCAAAGCGAAGGGTCTTTTTTCTCGATTTCGGCATGCCATTCACCCGCCACTGCGACACAGCGCCGGTTGTGATCTCGAAGAATTCGGCCATCTTCAGCGTGCCGCCGAAGGCGTCGATCAAACTGGAATCGGGGTGAGGTTTTGTGTTCATGGCTTAAATCTTAGTTGACTAAGAATATAAAAGCAAGCAATTCACAGCCAACTAAGAGAAATATTGTTTAGCCTACTAAGATGAATTTCCAGGCCAGAATCACCACAGCGTTCCAAGAAGAAAACCGCCGACTCAAGGAGGCCGGCGGGCCGCGTCTGACGAAAACACATCTTTGGCAAGCGGCCAAAGTGACATCAGCGGCCGTCACGTTCTGGTTCAGCGGTGCCAACGCCGCCGACCTGGACACCTGCATGAAGATCGCGCCCCTGCTTCGCGTTCGCGGGCAATGGCTGTTCGACGGCACCGGACCAAGGCACGAAATATCCGACGACGGTGGGAATGAGGATCACGCCCCCATCCGCCTGGTAGACGCCAAGGCGTCAGCCGGCAAGGGACAGATCGTCTTTTCCGATGACATCACCAAGATCCTGATGTTTCGCCGTGACTGGCTGGCCAAGAATGACGCCAAGCCAGATCAGACCATCGGCTTTGAGGTGGACGGCGACTCGATGACCGACATGCACATCATTGATGGATCTGTGGTGCTGGCCAACCGCCGGCGCACAGATCCCCTATCCAAGCGCGTCTACGTCGTCTGGATCAAAGGGAAGCTGTACGTCAAGGAATTGGTGAAGAAGGACGGCGTCTGGTGGGCCAGATCGCACAACGCCGAAAAGGCCGACGAGTACCCGGACATCGAGATTGATGACCCTGAGGCTCGGATCGTGGGTCGAGCGTTTTGGTGCGGCTTCGGCCTCTGAGAAACCCTGATTGAGCAGTTTTTGATGAGGGGTTACTTTGGGCCTGAAGGTAACAAAACCTTATTATTAATGTGGATATGTATAGGAGAAGACATGAAAAAGATTATCGCAGCAGTGGTCTTGGCCATCTTTGGGATAGCCGCCACGGCGCCGGCCTGGGCACACAGCGGCGGCACTGACAAGAACGGCTGCCATAGGAACCACAAGACTGGGGATCGGCATTGTCATTGATGGCAAGCCCCGGTGCAGGCTTGGAGTACAGGAAAAGACGATGATGCAGAACTTCGGGCAGAGCGTAGGCCCTCTCATGATGATCCTGGTGGCCGTGATCGCCGTCTTGTGGATCGCCCTGCCCTTCGCAGTGTTCGGCATCAAGAAGCGGCTCGACGCCATCCTGGTGGAGTTGAAGCGGATGAACGGAAACATCAGGCCGCCTGAGGGTCGGTAGGCGGCCTTCTGGTGTGAGGTTGGGGTGTGGGACAGGCATTTTTTACCTACCATGCGACAAAACTTAATGACAGTGTGGGAATGTGAAAGGGGGCGGGATAAGTGAAAGATGGCTCGTGGACGCATATCTACGGCATCGCTGGAGCCGTACCTGGCGTTATAAGCCTCGTTGTCGCATGGAGAGTCGAATCACCCTGGTCAGAGTATCTATTGATGGCGTCAGGGTGGTTTGCAGCCCTGGTCTACGCAGCGCTTCTATTAAAGGCTATTTCAAACAGCAACAATCTTGCGGAGCGATGCGGGAAAGCCGAGACTGAATATGAGAGATCCAAGGGCGATATAGATGTTCTGCAGAAACGACACGACGACGAAATGATGCGTCGCGCAGCCACGTTAGATTACTTGGCTGGAGTAGCTATGACACAGCAAGCTATGCCACGAGCGCGGGCGATAAAGGGGAAGCCAGATGACAATTAATATTTCTTTAGACCAATATAACTATTACCCGGCTATTCGATCGAGACGAGCTGAACTCGAAGGCCTTAAAGAGTTGAATAAAGACAGAAAGCGAATGATCCTTCCGGTGATCACTCTAGGCGAGTGGCCGAAGGCACAGAATTTCGAGCAATCATTAAGCGCGGCATCAGAGGCCATGGATGAATTGCCATTCATCATCGACCTAACGACAGATCGTGCTAGGCTGCCAGACCTGCGTCAGCAACTGACTGGTGGGGCCGACGGATTCAAGGCTTGGCGACGGTTCGCTAGTCAGGCGCCACAAGCCATACCTGTTGTTTTGATAAACGAAACAGCACGCACCCGCGATGTAATTCGTCAAGCAGCAGAAATTGAAGACGCAACAGGTAAGGTAGCCTTCAGAATCAGAGATTTCATGACAGAAACACCGAAGGTGATAGCAGCTCTTTGCGCTCTGAACGACCCCACAAACGCCGTAATTTTTGTGGACTGTCAATATATTAGAAATGGAGTTGCGGCGTTTGCAACGGCCGCAGTGGCGACAAACAACGCGATTCGCGCTGAGTTTCCAGAATCGATAATCTCCATACTATCTACAAGTTTTCCGGCGTCAACAATTCCGTTCCTTGGCGACGGCCAAAGTGGAAGCATAGAAATACTTGAGCAAGATCTTTTCTCAAGAGCAGGCGGTCGTGGCGCCGCTATTTATGGGGATCATGCATCAATACATTCTGTCGTTTATGACGACGCCGCTGGTGGCATACGTCGTTGGTCCCCACGAATTGACTACCCAACAAGCAGGACATGGAGGCTCGAAAGAAGGTCTGGTAGTAGCAACGCCGCAGGCTACATAAGCGCGGCACAAACTCTGCTTGAACAGTATCCTGAAATTGAAGGCAGTGATATCTGGGGCGAACAGAAAATATACGAAGCGGCGATAGGAAATGTGCACGCTATGGGGCCCGCAAAGTGGATTGCTGTCCGCGTGAACATCCACCTAGCACGCCAAATCGACAGGACGGCAGGCCTAGAAGGAGATGATGGCAGCGAAGATGAAGGTTCTGAAGAAGAAGACTTTGATTTTTGAATTTGAGGTCTAAACAACCTTGCGAGGGATCGCCACGAGAGGCCCCATGGTTGCGAACATATCAAGCCAATCTGGCTGTGCACTGCTCTTGACTCGCTCTGGTGTGGAGCGCAACATACGCTTCCTCTCATCAGTCGCCCGCAGCTTCGAATTGCGCTCATCGCGCAATTTAATGTATGCGAGTGAGTGTTCCCGGATTTCTGGGGCCTTCAAACGCAAACATGCCTGCAATAGCGTCTGTCTATCAGCTGAATTCTGAACGCGGATATTCCGGCCTCGTAGAAGCTTTCGCAGTTCCACGACAGGAAGAAAGCCAAGCCACGCACTTTTAGTGATGGCCCTATATTTTGGCTGCCTTATCTCGGTGCACTTCCCATCGTCAGCAACAGTAATTACGCCTATTCCGCGACCGGCAAGACTCATCACGCCATCCAAATGGTTCAGCGCACACACCACTGTCGTTGCTTCGAAATTTTTCTGATAGCTAGATAACTGACCCTCAAGCCGTACGAGCTTATCGGCGGAGCTCTTGATTTCAAATGCCGCCAAGTGTCCATTTGCGACGACCAAGTCAGCTCGTCTAGCAAAAGAGTCGACCGTGAGCTCCTTCAGAAAAACACAGCCGTCGTCTTCCTTGCTCATCAAATAATCAAGCAAAGCCGTGCGGATGGTGGATTCGGTTGCGTCAAGTCTCATGGCACTCGAATGATAACGCACCGTGCATCTATTCGGTAGTATTTGACAGTCCAGGTCGCCCTCCTTAGGAGGCTTTCCATGCCCCACTCTCCCAGCCCGCCCAGCGGGCTTTTTTGCCCCCTACCCCAGCACCCGCAGCCCCGTGCGCGCCACGAACTCCTCGTAGCTGATCGGCGGGCCGGGCCGAGCGCCTGCGCTATTTGCCTGCCAATGAACCCAAGAGCGGCCCGTCGTCGCGTCGTACACGACCTTGTAGAGGTAGTCGGGCACGGCCACCCTGCCCGTCCCAATTGCCCTCGGATAGTCGCCATAGATCGGACCCGAGATCACGTAGACGTCGCCCTTTGCCCGCATCACGTACTTGCGTGTGTCCTGTTCCGTCTTGTTCCAGGTGCCGCGATTGTGCTGCGGGTCCTGCGGCACCATGTTGGCCAAGCTGAAACTCTGCGCCATCGCCTGGTCGTCGGGCATGTCGCCAGCCGGTGCCATATGCCCACGATCAAAGCCTGATCCCCTGTAGTCGACCAGCCCCGCCCGCTCGGACGCCGGTAGACGCGCTTCCTCGTAGAAGTTATCGGTGCGTGCGATGCCCTGGGCGGCGATCAGCATCTGACGGTTCAGGCGCTCGACGACCAGCACCGGGGTTTTTCTCTGGCCGCTGTACAGGATGGCGAAGGACGAAAAGCATAGTTCGCGCAGTGCGGGGGCTGATGGGACAGCCGGCGGTGCCTGATGAGGGAAGAACTGCCGGCACTGAGGAAATGACGTCTGGACGTAGCTGCCGGGCGAAACCGACGCCGGCGCAGTCTGTTGAGCGCCCTGCGGCAAATCCAGCCTGGCCAGCATCCCGTCGATGCTGAGCTCCTGTAGTTGCGGATGCAGCACCCAAGACATTGCCGCGAACGATGCAACCGCTGATAAGACCAGGGCTCGGAAAAACCGTGCGGGGCCACTGCGCCCCGTCTTTCTACTGCTTGCTGTGCTGCGCCTCTTGCCGCGGCTCTGATGCTTCTTTGCTGCCATGGGTGAGGATTATAGGAAACGACGCAGCCCGCACTCAGCCGCCTCCGGGCAGCTTTTTCATGCCTGTCGATCAAGCCCCTTGGCCGACATGATCGACACCGGTGGCTCAACGTCAGCCCGCCAGTGTGCTGCTGCAGCTCCTGCAGGTCCTGCGCTTTTTTGCAACTCCTGCAGCACCTGCACATTTTTGTTGCTCCTGCATGTCCTGCAGGTTTATGCGACTTCTACCGCCATCCATGCAAAACCACAATATATTGTGCTGTATGTATGCACAGTTAGAATGAAGCCGCGTATTTCCTGACAAATTTGTAACGGCTTGTGGTTTCGGGGGCATTTTGGTTTGTAGTGGAAAACCCATGCCCATTAAAATCCTTCCAGGCAAAGAAAAAGCCGCACGAAGTGGGGAAACCTCGTGCGGCCCTGAGCCTACTTTCTGCCAGCGACAGAAGGAAGCGAATTAGCGAGACGAATTTTCGTTCTTTCTGGTGCTGGCGTCAACCTTTCCTATACAAGGAACGCATCATGCGACAGACGCAACACCAAACCTCACTGCAGCTCATCGCCCATCGAACCGATAGCGGCATCGTCCAGCAACGGGCGGCTGACGGATACATCAACGCCACAGCACTCTGCCAGGCCGCAGGGAAGCGCATGGGACATTACCTTGAAAATGGCACCACGAAAGAGTTCCTAGCGGAACTTTCTGCGGATGTCGGAATTCCGACACCCCAACTAATTCAAATAGTTAGGGGTTGGAATGAGCCTCAAGGAACATGGATTCACCCGCAAGTCGCCATCCACCTTGGGCAATGGCTGTCGGCAAAATTTGCCGTCCAAGTTAGTAAGTGGGTCTACGACTGGATGTCCGGGAGGGGGCAGCCGGCCAGGCTTCCGTACCACATTGAACGCCACCTGATGAACCAGAACAAGATCCCCCTGGGTTACTTCTCAGTGCTGCAGGAGATGACCAACTTCCTGGTGGGGCCGATGGAGGCGAACGGCTACCGCCTGCCGGAAAAGTGTATGCCCGACATCGCCCAGGCAAAGATGCTCTGTAGATATCTGCGCGACGAATGCGGCGTGGACACAAAGACGCTCAGCAAATACTCGCACGAATTCCCGGATGGCCGTGTGGTTCAAGCGAACCTCTACCCGGTGGAATACCTCGGAGCATTCCGGCGACTGATGGCCGAGGTGTGGATGCCGCAGCATGCCGCCGCGTACTTCAAGACCCGTGACCCCGACGCCCTGCCGGCGCTCGACAAGATCCTTCTTCTGAGCGGGCCGCAGCAACCTGGGCGCCCGCCCGCCAACAAGCCTCGATTCAAGCGCAAGGCCTGACCGCCCTGTCCCCTCCTACCAGCCGCCTAGAGCGGCTTTTTTGCGTCTGGGTGCCAGGCGCCGCGCAGTTTTAGCGTCAAAAGTTGGTGACTCATAGCTGCTGGGTTGTGTTTTCCCAGTCGGCAGGCCCGCGCACCGGGTGCCATGGAGCAGACATGCGCGACGACGTCATTTTGATGGCCGCGATCATCTTGGTCTGGATGATCTTCTACTAACTCCACCGCCGCCCTTCGGGGCGGCTTTTTTGTGGGCGCTTGGTATTGGTGAGGCCTGCTGCGCCCTACAAATCTTAGTTGCCTAACTTTTTACTTGACTTTGTTTTCTTAGTTGTCTAAGATTCATTCATCGCATCCCCAAGCCTAGGCCCCAGGGCCAGTAACAGGGATGCAGCAGTACAGAAACAAGCGCAAGCCCATGCGAGAGCGGCAGTACCCAGAACACCGGATCTGAACCGCTGGAGTCGAAAGAGGAATGCCTGGTCCAGGCTGCAACTGGACTGACGCTATGAAGGGGTAGTAAGCGGAGAGCCCCAGAGCCGACAGAGCCGCGTGACATCGAGCGAACAGGAGCCGTCTGGGGCTCGATGTCCGGAGTTATCCGAAGCCGCATTCAACCGAGTGCGGCGCCGAATGACACCCAGCCCCGGCCACCGGGGCAGCACCGGAGAAACGAACATGATCGCTCACGCAGAACACCAAGGACGGATTTTCGTCTTCTCCACCGCAGAGCACCGCGACGCCTGGACGGCTGCACTGCCTCGCTCTCAACGCATCACCCCAGGAACGACCGACGACCATATCAAGGGATTTTTGCTGGACCAGCGCAAACCAACAGACGTCG
Source organism: Castellaniella sp. (assembly GCF_049650445.1). Taxonomy (GTDB): domain Bacteria; phylum Pseudomonadota; class Gammaproteobacteria; order Burkholderiales; family Burkholderiaceae_B; genus Castellaniella. The sequence goes on from NZ_JBASAD010000022.1 coordinate 96,482, forward strand.
AGCAATCGGAAGGCATTGTTTACGTGTGGGAATAACAGCCCCGGCCCCTGCCGCGAGACAGGGGGCTTCCTGATGACAAGGAGATAGACATGGAAATCACCGCCTTTCTCACGACCGACGAAGCGCATGCTCTCGGTCGGAAGTACGCCCAGGCTGGCCTGAAGCTGACACCGCACGACTGCAAGCCGATTGATGACGCGATCTTCGAGCAAATCAGCGGCTTGACCGGCACGGCCCGCTGCAAGGCTTACAACGCCCTGCGCGGCGCCTTCAATCACGGCTGGAATCAGGCCTACGCGGCACAGGAACCCAATCATGACCACTGAAACGAATATCGGCGATGTCGTCCAGCTTTCCCCGGACGCTGGCGCCTTCGCGGCCTGTTTTATGGTCGTGACTGAGCCGAAACCCTGGGGCGCCCAGGGATATGTCCGGGTGCCTGGCGGCGGTGACGCCTACTTCCGCGCCAAGCACGAATACATGACGCACATCGGCCGTGCCGAGTGGATACGATCCGATGAAACCGAGGGCCAGCCATGACCAAGGTAACGATGCCGCCCGTGTCCGTGGCTGTCGAGTCAGACTTTGATCTGCGATGGGTTGGCTCTGATCCCCTAGCGCAACTGGTGGCGCGAACCGGTGCCAGGGTAGGAAGCGTATTCATCACCACCGAACAGGCCGAAGCCTACGCCGCCGCCAGAGTGCGGGAGGCGCTGGAAGAGGCGGAGGCCGCAATTACGGATCTGCTGAGCAAACAATCATCCGTGCGGGCTGCTGACGCAATCGCCGCCATCCGCGCCCTACTCCCCTCAACGCCTGCACGACCGGAATCTGAGCAGTAGCCGGGTCCAGGCCGCACCCGGTTGGGTCAAGTCGGGGTCATCGCACAGGCTGACGAACTGGCCGCCAGAAATTAACCCTAGCGGTGGCGCTTGCCGGGGTTTTTCTTGTGGTGGATATGCGGGCCCCGCTCTTTACTCACATGCTTGCCGCTGCGAGTGCTAAGGCTCACGCCTTTGGGAGCGACGGGACGGGGAGTGCGCTTACGATCGGCTTCAGTAACGATTTTGTTGCCCATGGAAGTCTCTCTAAAGTTTAGGTAAATCCTGTCATTGTCACACATTTGCACTCAAACGCCAGCATGTAGGCGCACATGCCCATGCCCGGCACGGTGAAAGCCGGAATCGAAGCGGATGCCTAATCTGCAGCGCAACAGCGCGAGCCGCCGGGGGCAGCTTCGCGTATGGGGCCCACGATACGGCCCCACCCCCCACTATCAGACCTTCCGCATGCGGCACGGCGGGCTCGGCCCTATCAGCCAGCCGATCTCAATCACACGCTCGAGTACGCACCCCGGAGATTCGCCGGCGTCGTGCCGCATGCCGAGGGCCTGAACTCCTGAACCCGCCAATACCGCCCGTGTGCACGCGGTCGTGACGACTGGGAACGCAAGCAGACCCTCGACCTTTTTTGGAGACTGACATGAGCGCAGTGGATTCGCTTTTCATGTGGCTGGCGGCTGTCTCATTTGCTGCCGCTGGCGACGCGCTGTGGGTGAGCAGGATCCGCCCTGCCCTGGCGCCCCGCTTCGGCTGGCGCGACCTGGACCCCGACGAATTGATCCCGGCGAAGGCCTGGATCGGCGCCCTGGCTGTGTTGGCCCTGTTTTTCATCATCGTGCCGTTCGTCGGCGCGGCTGCGGGGTACTGACATGATCCTCGACACCCACATCCAGGGCATCCCCTGCCGCGTCCGGCTGACATATCACCGCAAAGAGGATTCGCCGGTTCTGAACGGACCGATGGACTGGGCAGACCCAGGATCGCCCGAGGAAGTCGATTTTGCAGTGCTGGACATGCAGGACAAACCCGCACCGCACATCGAGCGCGAGATGCTGCCCGAGGACCGGGCGGCAATCGAACAGGAATTGATCGCAGCGATTCACGCCGAGGCTGAACAAGTCCGGGCAGATGCTGCGGAGCTGGCATTTAACGAATGGGGAGCGTACGCATGAGCGAAGTCGCTGAAGCTGAAAGCACTGAACTTGTCACCCTGCCGGCGCGTGAAGTCGCCCTGCAGGTCTACAGCACCGCCGGCGGACTTGATCCGCTGATCGAAGAAATCCGCAACAAGGTCTCGGGCGTGGTCTACGACATGACCACAGCCAAGGGCCGCGCCGAATGCGCGTCCGACGCATTCAAGGTCGCCAAATCCAAGACGGCCATCGAGAAATTGGGCAAGGCTCTGTCTGCAGAATACAAGGAAATCCCGAAGAAGATCGACGCGGAGCGGCGTCGGGCCTTTGATGCGCTGGAGGCCTTGCAGGCCCAGGTGCGCCAGCCGCTGACGGAATGGGAGGAAGCGGAAGAGGCGCGTGTGCAGCGACACCGGGGCGCACTGGCTGGCATTGAAACGCTGCTCACGAACTGCGGCGAGACGTCGGAGGCTCTGCGAAACGCCCTGAAATTTGCGGAAATGGTCGAGATCGGCCCCGAGTGGGAGGAATTTGAGACCGAGGCGCACCGTGCCAAGGCGAGGGCCATCGAAACCCTGACCGCCGCCCTGGCTGCCCGCGAGAAGTATGAGGCCGAGCAAGCCGAGCTCGCCCGCCTGCGCGCCGAAGCTGAGGCCCGGCGCATTCAGGACGAAAAGGACCGCATCGCCCGCGAGGCAGCGGAAGCCGCGACCAAGGCAGCAGAAGCCAAAGCCCAGGCCGAGCGCGAAGCAGCCGCCCGGCGCGAAGCCCAGGCCAAGGCCGCAGCAGAACAGGCCGAACGCGAACGCCTGGAAGCCATCGAGCGCCAGAAGCAAGCCGAGGCCCGCGCCGAAGCTGAAAAACTGGCCGCCGAGCAGCGCGCCAAGGATGCTGCCGAAGCTGCCCGGCTGGCAGAGATCCAGCGCCAGGCTGACGAAGCCGCCCGCATCGAAGCCGAACAGAAGGCTCGCGAAGCCGACCGGGCACACAAGGCCAAGACCAACAATGCCGCCGTCGCCGCCTTGGTGGCCGGGGGACTGACCGCTGAGGCCGCAAAGCTGGCCGTGACTCTGATTGCTCAGGGCAAGGTGCCGGCAGTGCGGATCAACTATTAGAGGGAATCATGAGCGCAATTCACTCTGCAATGCTGGCCATCATGACAGACGTTGCCAAGGAAGGCATCAGCAAGTCCATGTACAACAAGGACCAGAAGTTCAACTACCGCGGCATCGATGCGGCCATGAACACAATGGCCGGAATCCTGATCCGCCACAAAGTCCTGATTCTTCCCGCCTACAGCGACGTCCAGGACAAGGACAAGCCCACCAAGAGCGGCGGCTCCATGGAATACGTGAAGGTCAAAGGCCAGTTCACGTTCCTGAGCGTCGAGGACGGAAGCTCGGTTACGACCGTGTTTTTCGGAGAGGGTTGTGACGTGTCGGATAAGTCCACAACGAAGGCCCAGAGCGTGGCGTTTCGCACGGCTCTGTTTCAGACCTTCGTCATCCCGACGATGGCGATCGACCCGGAAGCGGATGATGGCCATGAAGAAGCTGTATCGCCCGAAACGCAGGCCCTGTTGGACGAGGCCCAAGCCGCAGCCGAAACCGGCATGACCGCCTACAAGGCGTTCTGGGAGCGGATCACGAAAGAGCAGCGCACGGCAATCGGCGCTGAACATGAGGCGTTCAAAAAGATCGCCGCCATGGCCGATGAGCAGGTGCCGGCATGATCGTCTACGACGCCCCCCAGGGGTCATCCGAATGGCTGGCCTGCCGCGCTGGCGTCATTACCGCCAGCATGTTTTCTACAGTGCGCGCCAAGGTCAACGGCCTGGACGCCAAGCAAGCCTTGTATGTCGATGCGATCCTGGCTGGCAGGACTGAGGCTCATGCCCGCGAGATTGCGGGCTACAAGGCCGCCCCAAAGGCTGATGTGGTCGACCGAGCGATTGCCGGAGAGCGAGTGGGCGAATGGTCGGACGCCGCCAAAAACTACGCCTTCCGGCTGGCCGTCGAGCGCATCGCTGGCGAACCGCTGGACGAGGGTTTTCAGACCTGGACAATGCGCCGTGGTCATGAGATGGAGCCAGAGGCCCGCCGGGAATTCGAAGCCCAAAGCGGGCTGATCATCGAGCCTGCCGGGTTTGTCACCACGGACGACGGGGCCTTTGGCGCCAGCGCGGATGGATTTGAAGGCAAAAGGGCTGGGGCCGAATTCAAGTGCTTCATTGCCCCGGAAAAGCTGCGTGCCTTCTGGTTTGACAACGACGCGGCCAGCGTCACGGATCAAGTGCAGGGCGGCGCGTGGATCACTGGGCGCGGGCGCTGGCATTTCGGCTTGTACTGCCCCGCCCTGGCGCCCGTCGGAAAACAACTTTGGATGCGCACCTACGAGCGCGACGACGACTACATCGAAGCCATGGAACTCGATCTGATCGAGTTCAAGGGCCTGGTCGACGAATACGAACGCAGGCTGCGCATGAAAGAAGCCGCGTAGCGCAGAGAGCATCAGCCTCATGGAGGGCAAGCCCATGTCTCAAGCAATCGCCCAACTCGTGACACTGACACTCAACCCGCAGATCGCCCGCCGCATCCGCCGCACGAAGTTCAGGCCGCCCAAGCCGCCGCGCGTGAAACCGGAGCCCAAGCCAAAGCGCC
>NZ_JBASAD010000023.1:0-3036 GCF_049650445.1 Castellaniella sp.
GCATGGCCCTGGCCGCACCGGCCGCCGATGCGCCCGCGCCTGAACCCGCCGCGCCGGAAATCCCGCCTTCCGTCACCCCTGCGCCGAAACCCGTCGTGGTTCCGCCCGCCGCCCGCCAGGCCGTCCAGGACGCCTACGATGCGGTTCAGAAACGGCGCTGGGCCGATCTCGACCGGCTGGTGCCGCTGGCCGCCGCCGACCCGGTGCTGGGCCTGTACCCGCGCTACTGGGCCTTGCGCAACCGGCTGCAGAACCGCACCCTGCCTGTGCCCGATGCCGAGGTGCGCCAGTTTCTGGCCGATGCGGCCGGCACCTATCTGGACGAACGCATCCGTGCCGACTGGATTCTGGCGGCGACGCGGTCCGGCAACTATACCCAGGCCCTGCAGGTGCCGGCGGTGACCGATGCGTCCGCCTCGGTGCGTTGCGCCCTGCTGCTGTCCCGTCACCAAAGCGGCAAGCGCGCCCGCTCGACCGAAGTCCTGGACGTGTTCCAGCCCAACGCCGACTGCTGGGACCTGCTGGATCAGGTGGCGGCCGACCATATTCTCAGCCGCAAGGAACTGAACGGCCTGCTGCGCGACACCTTGGAAACCGGCAAGCAAGGCAACGCCGACCGCATGGCGGGCGTGGTGTTCGACGAAGCGGCCATGGTGCAGTACGCCGCCTTGATGAAAAATCCGCGCAAGTGGCTGGAGTCCCGCAGCCAGCCCCGCACGGGCGTCGATTTCGAATTGGCGGCCATCGCCCTGTCGCGCCTGGCCCGCAGCGATGACCGGCCCGAGGCTGCCCGTTTCATCCAGGAACGCTGGGCCGGCTGGATGCCCAAGGCCGATTTGCAATGGGTCTGGGGGCAGTTCGGCCTGGTGGCCGCCCTGAACGTCGATCCCGAGGCCGCGCGCTGGTACCGGCAGTCCGGCTTCGTGCCGATGACCGACTACAACCATGCCTGGGAAGTCCGCGCCGAATTGCGGGCCGCGCCGCTGGACTGGAAACGGGTGGGCGAGGCCATCCGCAAAATGACCGCGCTGCAGGCCGATGAGCCCGTCTGGCGCTACTGGTACGGTCGCGCGCTGGCGGCCCAGGGCAATGCCGCGGCCGCGCAGCAGTACTACATGTCCATCGTTGAGGATCAGGGCTTCTACGGCCTGTTGGCGGCCGAGGAACTGGGCCGTACACCGGCCTTGCCCGCCCAGCCGGCGCCGTTGGATCCGGCCTGGACCGCCCAGGCGCGGGCCAATTCCGGCTTGCAGCGTGCCGTGGCCTTGTTCGATCTGGGTTGGCGCCGTGAAGCCGTGCCCGAATGGAATTTCGCCCTGCGCGGCATGAGCGACGCCCAGTTGCGCGGCGCGGCGGAATTCGCCCGCGAACAGCATATCTACGATCGGGTGGTGAACACGTCCCAGTTGACGCGAGGTGTGTCCGATTTCAGCCAGCGTTTCATCGCGCCCTTCGAGGGCCAGGTGGCCGCCAAGGCGCGTCTGATCGATCTGGATCCCGCCTGGGTCTACGGCCTGATCCGCCAGGAATCGCGTTTCATCACCGACGCGCGTTCCCGCGTGGGTGCGTCCGGCCTGATGCAATTGATGCCGGCCACCGCCCGCCACGTGGCGCGCAAGATCGGCATGAAGGACTTCAAGCCTGGGCAGGTCAATGATTTCGACACCAACACGGTCCTGGGGACCAACTACCTGAACATGGTGCTGCAGGACTTGAACGGATCCGAACTGCTGGCCACGGCGGGCTACAACGCCGGGCCGGGGCGGCCGAAGCGCTGGCGCGCGCAGCTTCTGGCGCCGGTCGAGGGCGCGATCTTCGCCGAAACCATCCCCTTTACCGAGACCCGGCTGTACGTGAAAAATGTCCTGTCCAACGCGGTCTACTATTCGATGCTGTTTTCCGGCCAGCCCGACTCGCTGAAGGCGCGTCTGGGCACCATCAGCCCCATGGCCGGGACGCGGACGGCTTTGCCGTGACCGCCGGGAACGATCCAGCGGTCGAGGGTCTGGAGGTCTATATCGTCGGCGGCGCGGTGCGCGACGATCTGTTGGGCCTGCCCGCGGGCGACCGCGATTGGGTGGTGGTGGGCGCCGGCCCCGAGATCATGGCGGCGCGCGGCTTTACGCCGGTGGGCGGGGATTTTCCCGTCTTTCTGCATCCGCGCACGCACGAGGAATACGCCCTGGCGCGCACCGAACGCAAGTCCGGGCGGGGCTACCGGGGGTTTGTGTTTCACGCGGGGCCGGACGTCAGCCTGGCGGACGATCTGCGCCGTCGCGACCTGACGGTCAACGCCATTGCGCGGGCGTCGGATGGGACGCTGATCGATCCCCTGGGCGGTTCGGCCGACGTGCAGGCCCGCGTGCTGCGTCACGTGGGGCCGGCCTTTGCCGAAGACCCGGTGCGCCTATTGCGCCTGGCGCGCTTCGCCGCGCGCTTCCACGATTTTTCCATCGCGCCCGAGACCCTGGATCTGTGCCGCGCGCTGGTGCGCGACGGCGAGGTCGACGCCCTGGTGCCGGAACGAGTCTGGCAGGAATTTGCCAAGGGCTTGATGACGGCGCACCCCGGCCGCATGCTGGACGTGTTGGCCGAATGCGGCGCGCTGGATCGGGTCGCGCCCGGTCTGGCGTGGCATGCCGCCATGGCCGACGGTCTGGCGCAAGGCGCTGCCCGGGGTCTGGACCTGGCCCAGCGCTATGCCCTGCTGTGTCGGGATTCCGCGCCTGAACTGCAGGACCGGCTGCGGGCGCCGTCCGCCTGCCGCGACCTGGCGCGGCTGCTGCCGGGGGTGCTGGAGCGTCTGGTTGCAGTGCCGAACGATGCCGCCGCCTGGCTGGCGCTGCTGGAATCCTGCGATGCGCTGCGTCGTCCCGAGCGTTTCGAGGCGCTGCTGGCCGCGGCCGATTGCGTGTTGGGCGGCATCGATCCGGCGATCTGGATGCAGCGGCTGGCGGCAGTGCGGGCGGTGGACGCGGGCGCCATCGCCCGCGCTGCCGGGGGCGATGCGGCGCGCATCCGGGATGATCTGCGCAC
>NZ_JBASAD010000024.1:0-97573 GCF_049650445.1 Castellaniella sp.
ACGTTGTGGGCTTCGATGACCGGGGTGGCCTGGATGCCGGCGGCATTGAACAGGCGGTTGTAGGTGTCCGCCACACGTTGGCGGGCGGCGATCTCGTCGTCCAGCACAGCCAGCTTCGGCAGCAGGATGGCGGCCTGCAGGGTGTCCAGGCGGCTGTTCACGCCGACGCGGATGTGATGGTAGCGGCGGTCCTGGCCGTGCCTGGCGATCTGGCGCAGCACGACGGCCAGGGCGTCGTCGTTGGTGAAGATCGCGCCGCCGTCCCCGTAGCAGCCCAGGGGCTTGCTGGGGAAAAAGCTGGTACAGGAAATCGTGGACAGGTTGCCGCTCTTGCGGCCTTTGTAGCTGCCGCCCAGGCTCTGCGCCGCGTCCTCGATGACCGTCAGGCCGTGCCTGGCGGCAACGGCGTTGATGGCATCCATGTCGGCGCACTGGCCGTACAGGGACACGGGGATGATGGCGCGGGTCCGCGGGGTGATGGCGGCTTCCAGCCTGGCCGGGTCCAGGGCATAGGTGCGCGGGTCGATGTCGACGTAGACGGGCTTGGCGCCCAGCAGGGCGACGGTCTCGGCCGTGGCGATATAGGTGAAGCCCGGGGTGATGACTTCGTCACCCGGCCCGATGCCCAGGGCCATCTGGGCGATCTGCAGGGCGTCGGTGCCGTTGGCGACGGTGATGCAATGTTTGGCGCCGGTATAGTCGGCCAGACGCTCTTCCAGTTGGGCGACTTCCGGCCCCAGGATGAACTGGCCGTGGGCCAGCACGCGCTGGATGCCGGCATCGATTTCGGATTTCAGGCGCTGGTATTGGGCCTGCAGGTCGACGAATTGCATGGTCATGTTTCTTTTTGGATAGGGATCAGAGCCGCTCGCACCGGCCGTCGGTCAGACGGTAGGTAGCCCCGCTATGGGAACAAGTGGTCTCGCCGTGGCCGCTCAGGGGCAGGTCCAGTTGTTCGCCGTGTTCGCTCATCCAGCCGATCTGACGGGCGGGGACGCCGACCATCAGGGCGTAGGGCTTGACGTCCTTGTTGATGACGGCACCCGCGCCGACGAAGGCGTATTCGCCGATGGTGACGCCGCAGACGACGGTGCAGTTGGCGCCCAGGGTGGCGCCTTTCTTGACCAGGGTGTCGCGGTATTCGTCCTTGCGCTCGATCAGGGATCGCGGGTTGTAGACGTTGGTGAACACCATGCTGGGGCCGCAGAAGACGCCCTCTTCCAGGGTGACGTTGTCGTAGACGGAGACGTTGTTCTGTATCTTGCAGCGGTCGCCGATGACGACTTTGTTGCCGACGAAAACGTTCTGGCCCAGGGATACGCCCGCGCCGATGCGGGCGCCGCCGCAGACGTGGACGAAATGCCAGACGCGGGATCCTTCGCCGATCTGCGCGCCGGGATCGACGATGGCGGTTTCGTGTTGGTAGTGGGGCATGGGGTTCGGGTGTGGGGGTGTTTCGGGCACGCTACCGCCGTGCTGTGACACGGTCAGCAAGCGCAAGAGTGATGTTCATCGAGTGAACGGGATGATACATCACCTGCGCAAGCACTGAAACCCGGAATTGCCTATGGGAATTATCTGAAACCGCTGTGATGTTTTTGGCCGTCCGGGGATTCCGGACTGGCGGGAACAATGAGATTTGCCCAGAATAAGGCATCCCATATCAGGCCGAACCCTCTAAGCACCGAGGAGTGCCTTACACTAACAAGGGTCAAAAGGAGCTATTGCCATGCGCACTGCCCTCTCTCCTATCGTTTCAGAATTCGAAACCAAAGAACAAGCGGCCAGTTACGACCGTTGGTTTCATGCCAAGGTACAAGCCAGCCGCGACGACCCACGTCCCAGCATTCCCCACGATCAGGCAATGGCGCTGATGCGTGACAAGCTGACCGCCAAGCTGGAAGATCAAGACAAAACCTCCTCCCGCCCCCGCAATCGGGACGCCTGAGTGCGCGACATCACCACAAGACACATCAGGCAACCATGCTCCCCATCTCCTGGAGCGCCGCTGCACTCGATGACCTGGGTCATATCATTGATTACATTGCAGAGTTCGATGTAGACGCCGCCATCGCCATGCACGGCTTGATCGAGAGTTCGATTCAGCCGACCTCGGAACACCCCTACCTCTACAAACAAGGCCGCGTGCCAGGTACCCGTGAAATCGTGGCGCACCCGAATTACATCATCGTGTACGAGGTTCGGGCAGCTCACATCGAGGTCATGGCCGTCCTGCATGCTCGCCAGGAATATCCCTAGGCACACGCGCCAATCTTTGTTTTTATCTGAAATCCCCCCTCACCCCCAGCCACACCCCGTGCTGCATCTGCCCTCCCCCATGCTGGCCTGTGTAGGCCAAGGTCACTTGGACACGTCGCGCAACAGGCGCCTGCACGCCCAGGTCCACGCGCAGGGCATGGCGCGGCAGGGGCAGGCCCTCTGCCTCAAAACGCCGTGCCGGGTCGGCCTGATACGCCTGGGGGCTGCTCAGGGCCGACCCGCCCCATAGGCGGCGCACGCCCAGGTTCAGGCTCATCAAGGCATCGCCATGCGGGGTGGCCCAAGGGCGCTGGACCTGAACGCCCAGTTGCCCGATCCAGCGCTGATCGGTCTGCGCGTCCAGCGAAACGGCGGCCAGTCCGCCGTGTTCATCCACGGCGGGGCGATGCAGGCGCAGCCAGACCATCCGAGCATAGGGCGTCAGTTGCCACGATCCCAGGGGAATCGGCGTCTCCGGCTGGATGTGCAGCCAGGCCTGGGACAGCCGTGCGACGGGACGGCTGCGCAGCGGAGATTCGGCCGGATCGGCCTGGCGGTCGAGATCGGCCCGATGCCAGGACTGCGCCGCCCCCAGGGTCAGGCGCCCGCCGTGCCGGGCCAGGCTGACACCCAGGCCCAGGTGCGCGGACCGATCCCGCAGGCGGTAGGCGCCGGCCATGGCCGATGACTGCGCGGCCATCCCCACGGTCGCCAAACGGGTTTCCTGCGTGCCCGCAAAAACGGCCAGCGCGCTGTTCGCGCCCACCAGGCGGCTGACGCCGATCTGCAGACCTGCGGTATCCCGGTCGTCGCCCGGCAGACCGTGGGCACTGGACCGTTCGGTATTCGCAGCCCAGCTTTGCGCCCAGACCCGGCCGTCAGCGGTGTGCGCCAGGGCGGATTCCCGCAGGAAACGGCCGTCGTCCAGCAAGGCGCCGCGCCAGGCGGCGTCGGCCGTGTTCAGGCCCTGGTCGTTGAATTGCAAACCCAGGGTGACGGTGCGGGCGCCGTAGTCCAGCACGGGATCCAGATAGCGCAAGGTGCTGACGGCCCGGACGTAGCGGCCGTCGCCAGGCACAGGATCGCCGCCGCCATCCGCCCCGTATTCCAGGCCGCCATCCGCCTGGACGATCACCCAGCGGTGATCGGGCGTCCAGTCACCGGGCGATGGCTCGATCTGCAACTCGCCGCCCAGGCGCGCGGTGCCGAAGGACCAGACCCGGTCGGCCTGACCATCGGCGTCGATGCGGATGCGGGTCTGCGCGTCGGGCAGCAGCGCCAGCCGCTGGCCGATCAGCAGGGCGCCGGTCCGATCCGGCGCGCCGGGCTGCAATCGACCGGCGATGCGGGCTTCGTCCACTTGGCCGACACCGGACAGCACGGTGCCGGGCTGGGTCAGCACCGGCCCCCACCACAGATGATCGACCCGCAGCCCGCCCTGCGCCAGGATCAGCGGGTCGCGGCCAAGACTGAAGCCGGCGCCCGTCAGCCTCAGGGTTCCGGTGCCGTCCTTGATGATGGGGGCGTCGGTCTGGATATTGCCCACCAGCGTCGCCTCGCCGGACGCGACGCGCCAGACAGCGGCCCCGGCCAGGCCGGCGACGGGTGGCAGCCCCCAGTGCGCCGGCGGCGTCTGGGCAGTAACTGCAGATCGGACCTGCAGGATCTGCGCGACGCGCACCCCGGGGCGCAATTCCAGGCGAGTGCCGGCTGCCATGTCCAGGCTGTTGCCCGGCGCGCCCAGGGCGTCGTCATGCGCCAGGCCCAGGCTGCCTTCGGCCAGGACGACCTGACCGGACAAGGTGCCGGCACCAGACAGTTCCAGGTGCCCATCCCCCAGCTTCCAGAGCGAAACGGGACTCAAGGGGTCAGCGGGATGACCCAGCGTGGCCCCCTGGAGCCACAGGGTCCGGCCCGATGCGACCTGGAACCCGACGGCGCCTTCCAGTTGCAGATCCCGCTCAACGCGCCGGTCGCCGGCGACGGTGATCCATTCGTCGCGCAAAACGAAAGGCGCCGGGGATTCATCCCACGGCGCCTCGGTCGATGCCTGCGTCAAGCCCGGCGGCGGCAGGCCCAGGCAGCACAGCGCCAGCATGGCGCGGATGCGGTTGGTGGTGAAGATGGACATGAATGTCTCCTGTCAGAGTTAACAGTCACAAAATGTGACAGCTCTGGTTTTACAGAAGACAGGGCGGAAGCGTGGTTTGGAATGCGATGGAATTAGGATGGATCAAGCCGGGGCTTCTATCGCCGAGACAAGGCCGCCAGCGCGGCTTTGGGCGCCCCGTCCAATATCTTCAACAGCGATTTGGCGGCACCGGTGGGGCTGCGCTTGCCTTGCTCCCAATTCCGGATGGTTTCCAGCGAGACATCGATCCGTGCTGAAAATTCGGCTTGGCTCAATCCCAAGCGGTGCCGCACCCGTCGCACGAATCGGCCCGCATCTTGCATGGCGTCAGCCTCGTCCGCCGCCATCTGCCTGACTAGGTCGGCTTCAGTCGTTGCATCCACGAGCGCGGCATTGATACGCCCGATGGACCGAGACGCGAGATCTTCCTGAGTAATGGTCATACGTACGGTTTTCATAACGTCGAACCTCTCGCTGATTGGGTCATGATAGTTCATTGGCCCACTCCGATCAAAGATCTAAGCACCTGAACACGGCACTGAATCGTTGATCTTATGAAGGTTCAACAATGAAAGCGAGACGAGCCGGGACGGTTTTATCTCATCAATCCGTATCGACTCTCTGCTGATACTTCCACGTGCTGCTGCACATCTCCTCCAGCGTGCGAGTCGCCGTCCAGCCCAGGTCGCGGCGGGCCTTGGCGGGGTCGGCGTAGCAGGCGGCGACGTCGCCGGGGCGGCGCGGCTGGATGCGGCAGGGCACATCCCGCCCGGATGCCTGCTCGAAGGCGCGCACGACTTCCAGCACGCTATGGCCTTGCCCGGTACCCAGGTTGAAGGCATGCCAGCCGGCATGATCCGCCAGGAAGCCCAGGGCGGCGGCGTGGCCTTCGGCCAGGTCCATCACGTGGATGTAGTCTCGCACGCCAGTGCCGTCGGGCGTGGGATAGTCATCGCCAAAGACGTTCAGCTCGGTCCGCAGACCCGCAGCGACCTGGGCGACGTAGGGCATCAGGTTGTTCGGCACGCCCCGGGGGCTTTCGCCGATCAGGCCGCTGTCGTGCGCGCCGACCGGGTTGAAGTAACGCAGGCAGGCGATGCGCCAGGACGGATCGGAGGCGGCCAGATCACCCAGGATTTCTTCAATATGCAGTTTGCTGCGACCATAGGGGTTGATGGCGCCGGTGGGATGGTGCTCGTCCAGGGGCAGGTAGTGCGGTTCGCCATAGACGGTGGCGCTGCTGCTGAAGACCAGCGAGCGCACGTCGCCGGCACGCATGGCCTGCAACAGGGACAGCGTGCCCTGAACGTTGTTGGAGAAGTAGTCCAGCGGTTTTTCGACCGATTCGCCCACGGCCTTCAGGCCGGCGAAATGGATGACGGCATCTATCGCATGCTCGCGCAGCACGCGGTCCAGCAGGGCACCGTCGCGCACGTCGCCCCGGACGAAGACGGGCGGTGCATCCAGGATGTGCGCCAATTGGCCGATGACGGCGTCGCTGCTGTTGCTCAGGTTGTCGAGCAGGACGACGTGATGGCCCTGTTGCACCAAGACGGTGGCGGTGTGGCTGCCGATGTAGCCCGTGCCGCCGGTGAGCAGAATGTTCATGCGGACTGCTGTTCTCTGTATGGAAGGATCGTCGAATAGTACAGCCTGCGTGGTCACCCGCTACAATCCACCATCACATTTTGTCATCAATTCCGTCATGCCCACCCACCCGGCCGCTCCCCCCGTCTGGCTGTCGACCTGGATGTCGGCCAGCGCCGCGCTGTTCTTCCTGCTGATGCTGTCGGCGCCGTCAGGCTATTCCGTGGGCGGAGGCGTGCTGCTGCTGGGTGGCCTGGCGGCCTGGTGGACGGGCCGGCGTGCGAACGCTACGCATCAGGCGGGCACGCCCGGCGGGCAGTCGCCCGCCCCCTGGACGGTCGAGGACAGCACGCTATGCGCGCTGCTGCTGGCGGTGTTCGCCATCAACACGTTGGCCGTTCTGTGGCACGGCGACTCGGGCAAATACCTGGATCAGGGCGTCCGCTACCTGCTGGCCCTGCCCATCCTGATCGGGCTGCGGCGCGTCCGGCTGCGCCTGGATTGGCTGGCGGCGGGGCTGGCGCTGGGGCTGTTCGCCACGGCGGGGATCGCCGCCTGGCAAACGCGCTGGGTGGGTCTCGTGCGTGCCGAAGGCTTCGTCACCAGTGCCATCCCGTTTGGCGACATGGCATTGACCATGGCGTTCTGGTGCCTGATGGGGGCCGCGCTGGCGGCGATCCAGCGGCGCTGGACCTGGACCGCCCTGCTGCTGGCCGGGGCGCTGGCGGGGACCTATGCCATGATCGCCTCTGCCTCGCGCGGCAGTCTGGTGGCCTTGCCGATCCTGACGGCGCTGGCCGCCATCGCGCTGTTGCGCCGCGCGCATCTGCGCCCCCTTCTGACGGGCGCCGCCATCCTGGCGGCGGCCACGACCCTCGTGCTGGCGACCCTGCCCGCCAGCCAGATCGCCGAAAACCGCTACGCCGCCGCACTGAATGAATGGCAAGCCTACAGTCAGCAGGGCGATGCCACGAACAACGTCGGTTCCCGCCTGGAGGCCTGGAAGGCCGCGCTGATCAGCATTCCGGAACAGCCCCTGCTGGGCTGGGGCCACGCGCAATACAGGGACCATCTGCAGGAACTGATCGCAGCCGAACGCATCGCTCCCTTTGTAGGCACCCTGTCCAATACGCACAACCAGTTCATCGAGATCTGGCTGCACCAGGGCTCCCTGGGGCTGATCGCGTTCCTGGCGCTGCTGATCGCCAGCTTCTGGTATTTCTGCCGCCGCCTGCGCGCACCCGAGCCGGTGGTGCGGGTGCTGGCCTGTTGCGGCGCAGCGCTGCCATCCGCCTTTGCCGCCTTCGGCCTGACCCAGGTGATCCTGGGCCGCAACAACGGCGTGATGTTCTTCCTGGTGTCCCTGGCGGTGCTGTGGGCCGCCATGCGGCAGGCGGAACAGGACGCGGCGGCCGGGGATTAGACCTTTTCCCGACCGAGCAACCACTCCCGCAGAGCTTCATTCATCCGCGTTTGCCAGCCAGGTCCTCCGGCCTTGAAGGCCTCGATGATATCGGCGTCGTATCGTACCGCCGTTTGAATCTTGCGCGGTGCTTTCTGGGGCCCCCGCTGGCCGCGTAATTTCTGCTGAAGCGACGCGGGCAATCCGTCCAGACGCACAGCCGTACGCATATCGGCCTCAGTCCATTCCGGGTTGTCATCATCCGCGCGCTCAGGATCGATTGATTTCTTGCTCATACAAATGAATCTCCCGCCGATTGGCCTTGCGCAAGCTGATGATGCGGATCGCATGCTCACGCTCTGTGAAGACCATCACATGTACACGGCCCTCGATCTTGCCCAACACACGGATCCGCACCTCGCCGTAATCGCACCGAGTATCGACTTTGAATACGGCGGTCTGGAATTCGAACCGAGCTGCCAACATGAACGACAGGCCGCGCTCTTGCTCATTGATCCTTGATTTATGTGGATCAAACTCGATGTCCATAATTTAATTGTAGATGCATTCAAATCAATGGTCTATTTTTTTGTAGCGACATTGACGGGATGGGTCGCATGGCATACGCCCATCTTATGGACACCCACGCTGGAAAGCGAGGCAGGCCGGACAGATTGGTCTCAGTCAGCCCGAAACACAAAGGCTTACTGCAGCTACAACGGCGCGATCCGCCCAAACTCGACCTGCACGGTCTGCGGGCGGCCCAGGATGTTCAACAGCAGGGTGACGCGATCGGCCGAGACGGACTGGACCAGGGCCTGAACGCCCGCCAGGGCGGGATCCCGCAGGCGCACGGCCATGCCGGGTTGGTAGGGGCTGATGTCGACCAGATCGGTGGTTTCGCGCAGGTCTTCCGCCTGGCGGATGGCCTGGACGGCGGCATCGGCCAGGATCGCAGGCTGGTGGCCGAACATGACGAGCCGGCTGACGCCCACGGTAGAACGCACCACGGACAGGGATTGCGTCGCCCGGGTCGGCCGCAGGAACAGGTAGCGGGGGAACATGGGTTCGTGGGCGGTCAGGGCGGGGGCGGACGCAAGGGCGAACGGCCCGGACTGCAGGGTGGCAGTCGCGCGCCGCCGCCCCGGTTCCCGGAAGACCTTGAACAGCGGCAGGTAGACCTCGAAGTCCTGGCGCCGCAGTTGTTCGGCGGCGGTGCGTTCCTGCCGAGGCTTGGTATGGGCGACGTACCAGGCGGTGGAAAGATCAGGCATCGTCAATACGGCACCCGCACATCCAGGGCATCTGCGGGGAAATCCCGGTGATTGCGCGACACCAGCAGCATCCCATGAATCTGGGCGGAAGCCCAGATGATGGCGTCCGGGAGCCGGATGCGCCGTTCCCTGCGGATGACGATGGCGCGGCCCGCCACCTGATCATCCACCCCGATGCGTTCGAAAGAATCCAGCCAGCGACGGATCGTAGATTCCTCGTGCGGCGCAGCACCCACCAGCACCTCCATCCAGGTGATGACACTGATGGCCGGCCGCGCATGGCGTCCGATTTCCATGCGCGCTTTTTCATGCCCGCTCAGGAAATCGATGAGCACGTTGGTATCGATCAGCACTCTTACCATTCCGCTCTTTGCGCTTCCTGGTATTCGAGCCCGTCGATCGAGCGATCTCGCCAGAGACCGAACACTGCCGATGCATCACCCGGCGCATGGCGTGCGAGATAAGCATCGATGGCATCCCGGATGATGGCTGCGCGGGACCGCCCCTCAGTGTGCACTTTTGCGGCAAGGGCCTGCAACTGCGTTTCCGAGAGGTCGATGAGGATTCTGGCCATGGCTTTTGAGGCTTCATTGGATATCATTATCATATATCATCCAGAAGCTCGAGACCGGATGGCTGACGCCATCCAGCCAACCTGAAGATCAAGCCTCCGCGTGCTTGGCGGCCTCGACGGCGGCGTCGGTATCGTGCGGGGCGCCGTTGAAGAACAGGTTCAGCAGCACGGCCGACAGGGAGGTCAGCAGGATGCCCGATTCGATCAGCGGATGGATGGCGTGCGGCATCCACTGGCGGAAGTTGGGCGCGACCACGGGGATCATGCCCATGCCGATGGAAATGGCCACGACCATCGCATTGTTGCGGTTCTTGACGAAATCCACGCCGCCCAGGATGCGGATGCCGGTGGCGGTGACCATGCCGAACATCACGATGCCGGCGCCGCCCAGCACGACGGTGGGCAGGGACTCGACCAGGGCCGCCAGCTTCGGCAGCAGGCCCAGGACCAGCAGGATCACACCGCTGACCACGCAGACGTAGCGGCTGCGCACGCCGGTGACGGCGACCAGGCCTACGTTCTGGGAGAAGCTGGAATACGGGAAGGTGTTGAAGATGCCGCCGATCAAGGTGCCCAGGCCGTCCGTGCGCAGGCCACGCGCCAGATCCTTCTGGCCGATCTTCTTGCCGGTCATGTCGCCCAGGGCCAGGAACATCCCGGTGGATTCGATCAGGATCACGATCATGACCAGCACCATGGTCACGATCATCCAGAGGTCGAACTTCGGCATCCCGAAATGGAAGGGCAGAACCACGTCGACCCACTCGGCCTTGGCGACCTTCTCGAACGTCATGATGCCCATGGCGGCCGTGATGACGGCGCCGACCACGATGCCCAGCAGCACGGCGATGTTGGACAGGAAGCCCTTGCAGAACTTGGCGATCACCAGAATCGACACCAGCACGATGCCGGCGATGCCCACCCCGGTCAGGTTGGCGTATTTGGGATTGGGCACGGTGGGCATGATGGACAGGCCCTGCGGGACTCCCGGCAGTGGCGAGCCCGGCGCACCCGAGGCGGCCCGGATGTCCTTGAGCCAGTTGACGTAGTTGGGATCGACCAGGGCCGGCGCGGTGGGGCCGACGGGGTTGCCGAAGATCCAGTTGATGCCCACGCGCATCAGGGTGATGCCGATGATGGCGATGATGGTGCCGGTCACGACCGGGGGGAAGAAGCGCAGCAGCCGGCTGATCCAGGGGGCGATCAGAATGGTGATGATCCCCGCCGCGATGATGGTGCCGAACAGCAACTGGGCGCCCTCGTGTCCGGGATTGGACTGGGCGATGTGGATCATGGGCCCGACAGGTGCGAAGCTGACGCCCATGATGACGGGCAGCTTGATCCCGAACCACTGAGTGGCGCCCATGGACTGGATGATGGTGGCGATGCCGCAGGCGAACAAGTCGGCGGCGATCAGCAGTGACACCTCATGCGAATCCAGGCCCAGCGCCCGGCCAATGATCAGAGGGACGGCCACGGCGCCGGCGTACATCACCAGCACGTGCTGCAGCCCAAGGGCCGTCAACTGGCCCATCGGCAGGATCTCGTCCACCGGGGCAACGGTTTTGCTCATGTATTGTCTCCAAGGCGCGGAATGTCGCCGTGGCTGGCGCATTCCATCACGTGTGAACCAAATCGGAAAGTCCAAAAACGCCATGCCGGCGTCTTGCGGTCACTCTACCGGAGGCCTGTTGGCGTCATCATGTGCAAAGCGCGATAAGGACTTTTCGACCAGACGCATAATCCCGGGTAAACCCTGGGGATTTTCAGGGAATGGACGGGGATTGCAGGGAAAGTCCCTAGGAGCGGGGAGACGCTCCAACTCGCAGGCGGTCGATCCAGTGGCGGGTGGAGGTGTCGTGACGGTCGGTGGCCGTGCCGGCAGCGGCCGGCGCGGCGGGATCCAGTTCGGCGATGATGCCGCGCGCGAGGACCTTGCCGTATTCGACGCCCCACTGGTCAAAGGGGTCGATCCCCCAGATCACGCCCTGGGTGAAGACGCGATGTTCGTACAGGGCCAGCAGCGCGCCCAGGGAATACGGCGACAGGCGCGGCAGGGCGATCAGGTGGTTGGGACGCCCGCCCGGATGGACGCGGTGCGGGGCCAGCCAGTCGGCGCGGGCCGTGTCCATGCCCTCGGCCAGGCATTCGGCGCGCGCCTGGGCCAGGGTCTTGCCGCGCATCAGGGCCTCGCGCTGGGCCAGACAGTTGGCCAGCAACTGGCGGTGGTGCGCCGGCCAATGGTGATCGGCCTCGCGGCACAGAATGAAATCCACCGGGGCGCCGTCGCTGCCCTGGTGCATCCACTGGAAGAAGGTGTGTTGCGCGTCGGTGCCCGGCATGCCCCAGACGGCGGGGCCGGTGGGCACCCCCACGGGGCGGCCGGCGACGTCCACCGACTTGCCCAGGGATTCCATGTCCAGTTGCTGGATGTAGGGCACCAGGTTCGCCAGGCGCGAATCGTAGGGTGCGATGTTCAGCGACCCGTGCCCCAGCACGCTGCGGTTGGCGACCCCTGCCAGCGCCATGCGCACGGGGGCGTTTTCCGCCAGAGGCGTCTGGGCGAAATGCGCGTCCATGGCGGCGGCGCCCGCGCGCAGCCCCTCCAGCACGTCGACGCCCACGGCCAGCGCAGTGCTCAGGCTGACCGCCGACCACAGGGAAAACCGCCCGCCGACCCAGTCCCACAATTGGAAGATCTGGTTTTCCGGCACACCCCAGGCGCGGGCGCGGTCGGGCCGGGCAGTGACCGCGACCAGGTGGTTGGCCGGGTCCAGACCTGCGCCGGCCAGCCATTCGCGGGCGCGGGCGCCGTTTTCCAGGGTTTCGGCGGTGGTGAAGGACTTGGAGACCAGTACGACCAGGGTTTCGCGCGGGTCCAGCCCCGCCAGCCCGCCCTCGATGGCGTGGCCGTCGATGTTGGCGACGAAACGCACGTCGCGCCAGGTGCCGGCGTAGCCGAAGGCCGTCACCGCCAGGCGCACACCCCAATCCGAACCGCCGATGCCGATGTGCACGATGTGGCGCCAGCGCCGCCCGGCGTCGGCACGCTGCACCCAGGCGTCCATGCGTTCACGTTCGGCCTGCACCTCGGGCGATGCTTCAGGCGCGCGCAACAGCGTATGCCAGGCGGCGCGATCCTCGGTCAGGTTGACGATCTCGCCCGCCAGCAGACGCGCACGCTGTGTCTCGAAGCCACGCGCCTTCAACAAGGCCTCGCCCGCAGCCATGAGCTCGGGTGAATGGCGCTGACCGCTGGAATCCAGCGCCAGACCAGGGGCCTCGATCAGATCCAGCGCATCAGGACGCGGCGCGCAGGTCTGCACCGCCAGCGCAAAGCGCTTCCATTCGGAAAGCTCAGTCAGCGGGGCGGGCGTGTCGGCGGGGGTGAGACGATCGGACATGGCGGCGGATTCGGGATCGACGGGGTCGCCGGTCATTATGTCATGCGGTCACGTGAAACACCCCGGCGCTGCGCCCTTCGGGTATCGATTCGGATGCCTGGGCTTGTCAGGCAAGGCGCAAACCGCAGCGATAGTCAGACTATCGCGAGAGTTTGCAACGCAGCATGGCGAGCCCAGGCGCCGAATTCAGCAGCGTTCGAAGATGCCTGCCGCACCCATGCCCGTACCCACGCACATCGTCACCATGCCGTACTGCAGATTGCGGCGGCGCAGGGCGTGGATGGTGGTGGCGGCACGGATCGCACCGGTCGCACCCAGGGGGTGGCCCAGGGCGATGGCCCCGCCCATGGGGTTGACCACGTCCTCGTTCAGGCCCAGGTCGCGGATGACGGCCAGGGACTGGGCGGCGAAGGCTTCGTTCAGTTCGATCCAGCCCATCTGGTCCTGCGTCAGGCCGGCCTTCTTCAGGGCGAGCGGGATGGCTTCCTTGGGACCGATGCCCATGATATCGGGCGGCACGCCGCGCACGGCGAAGGACACGAAGCGCGCCAGCGGCGTCAGATTATGTGCCTTCAGGGCGCGTTCGGACACGACCAGCAGGGCGCCGGCACCGTCGGAAGTCTGCGAGCTGTTGCCGGCGGTGACGCTGCCCTTGGCGGCGAACACGGGACGCAGGCGGGCCAGGGCTTCCAGGCTGGTGTCGGCGCGCGGGCCTTCGTCCAGGCTGACGGTGTGGCGGGTCTCGCGGACTTCGCCGGTCGTCAGGTCGGGGACGCGGCGCACGATTTCCACCGGCAGCATTTCGTCGCTGAATTCGCCGGACTGCTGGGCGGCCAGGGCGCGCTGGTGCGAACGCAGGGCGAAAGCGTCCTGGTCCTCGCGGGAAATCTGCCAGCGCTGGGCGACCTGTTCGGCGGTGGAGCCCATGCCGTAGGCGATGCCGATGTTCTCGTCCTTCAGGTAGACGTCGGGGCTGAAAGAAGTGTTGATCCCCATGGTGGGCACCAGGCTCATGGACTCGGTGCCGCAGGCCAGCATTACGTCGGACTCGCCCACGCGGATGCGGTCGGCCGCCATGGCGATGGCGGTCAGGCCGGACGCGCAGAAGCGGTTGACGGTGACGCCGCCGACGGATTGCGGCAGACCGGACAGCAGCGCGCCGACGCGCGCGACATTCAGGCCCTGCGGGCCTTCGGGGATGGCGCAGCCGACGATGGCGTCCTCGATCGCGGCGGGGTCCAGATTGGGCGCCTGGGCCAGCACGCCCCGGATGGCCTTGGCCAGCAGTTCGTCGGGCCGGGTGTGGGAATACATGCCGCGCGGGGCTTTGCCGATGGGCGTGCGCGTCGCAGCGACGATATAGGCTTGTTGAAGGGCAGTCATTGAAAGTCTCCTTGTTCGGGGTTCCGGGCCGGCCGGCGGCCCGGGCTTCGTCTGCGACGCGTCAGTTGCGCACGGGCTTGCCGGTTTGCAGCAGGCCGGCGATGCGCTCTTGAGTCTTGGGGTTGGCGAGCAGGCCCAGGAAGGCCTTGCGCTCCAGCCGCAGCATCCAGGCCTCGTCGACCAGGCTGCCCGGATCGACGTCGCCGCCGCAGATGGCCGTGGCGACCTGTTCGGCGATGTGGAAGTCGTAGTCCGAGATGAAGCCGCCCACGCGCATGTTCACCAGTTGCGCCTTCAGCGTGGCGATGGCGTCGCGGCCGGCCACGGGGAAGCGCGCCGCCAGCGGTGCGCGGTAGCCCTGTTCGGCCAGGTTGGCGGCTTCGCGCACGGCCACGTACAGCAGTTCGTAGCGGTTCATGACGATGGGGTCGGAGTCGCGCAGGAAGCCGATCTGGCGGGCTTCCAGGGCAGACTTCGACACACGCGCCGTGGCCACGGCCAGGACGAAATCCTTGACGTAGGCCAGCAGCGGGGCGTCCGGGGCCGACTGGGCCTGGATCTCGGCTGCGCGGCGGGCGCTGAAGGTGATGCCGCCGGCGCCCGGCACCAGGCCGATGCCGACTTCCACCAGACCGATGTAGCTTTCCAGGTGGGCGACGCGGCGGGCGCAATGCACGGACAGCTCGCAGCCGCCGCCCAGCGCCAGGCCGGCCACCGCTGCGACCACGGGCACCTGGGCGTAGCGCAGGCGCATGACCATGTCCTGCATTTCCTTCTGGATCGGCTCGACGGCCTTGACGCCGCCGGACATGAAGGCGGGCAGCATGGCTTTCAGGTCGGCGCCGGCGGAAAACGGATCGTCCAGTTGGGCGACGACCAGGGCCTTGTAACCCTGCTCGGCCAGATCCACGGCATGGATCACGCCGCGCACCACGTCCGGACTGAGGGTGTGCATCTTGGTCTTGAACGACACCAGCAGCACGTCCTGGGGATGCGGAGCGGGCAGCGTCCAGCACAGCACGGCGTCGTCTTCGTGCACGACGTTCGGCGTCAGGGCCGGGCCTTCGCCGATCAGGCGCGGGGCGCCGATCTGGCGCTGGTAGACGGGCAGCGCGCTGCGCGGCACATAGGCGTTGGTCGCCGGGCTGTAAGAACCCGCCGGCGTGTGCACGGCCTGCGCGTCCCAGACCGGGCCGCTGGTGACCCAGGCGGGCAGCGGCGCATCCGACAGGGTCTTGCCGGCGGCGATGTCTTCATTGATCCATTCGGCGACCTGGCGCCAGCCGGCGGCCTGCCAGATCTCGAAGGGGCCGAAACTGTGGCCGAAGCCCCACTTCATGGCCTGATCCAGTTCGCGCGCGCTGTCGGCGATGTCGCCCAGATGCACGGCGCTGTAGTGGAAGGTGTCGCGCAGCACGGCCCAGACGAATTGCGCCTGGGGATGCGTGGAATCATGCAGCGCCCGCAGGCGCTTGGCGGGATCGCGTTCCTTCAGGATGTCCTTGACCTCGTCGTCGGCCTTTTCGCCGGAGGGCACGTAGGCACCGGCCTGCGGGTCCAGGCGCAGGATGGCCTTGCCTTCCTTCTTGAAGAAGCCGGCCTGGGTCTTCTGGCCCAGGGCGCCCTTCTCGATCAGGGCAGCCACCACGGGCGGCACGCCGAAATGGGCGCGGAAGGGATCGTCGGGCAACTGGTTCTTCATCGTGTCGATGACGTGCGCCAGCGTATCCAGGCCGACCACGTCGGCGGTGCGGTAGGTGCCGGATTTGGCGCGGCCCAGACGGGTGCCGGTCAGGTCGTCCACCAGTTCATAGGGCAGGCCGAAAGCCTGGGTGTGATGGAAGACCGACAGGATGCCGAACACGCCGATGCGGTTGCCGATGAAGTTCGGCGTGTCCTTGGCGCGCACGACGCCCTTGCCCAGTTGCGACACCAGGAAGGTTTCCAGGTGGTCCAGCAGCGCCGGTTCGGTGGCGGCGGTGGGAATCAGTTCGACCAGCGGCATGTAGCGCGGCGGATTGAAGAAGTGCACGCCGCAGAAACGGTGGCGCAGCGTCTCGGGCAGCGCCTCGGACAGGGACGTGATGGACAGGCCCGAGGTGTTGCTGGCGACGATGGCGTGCGGATTCAGGGCCGGTGCCAGCTTGTGATACAGGTCGCGCTTCCAGTCCAGACGTTCGGCGATGGCCTCGATGACGACGTCGCAATCGGCCAGCAGCGCCAGATCCTCGTCGTAGTTGGCCGGCGTGATCAGGTCGGCCAGGGCGTCGACGCCCAGGGGCGCGGGGCTGAGCTTTTTCAACTGAGCGATGGCGCGCTGGACGATGCCGTCCTTGCCGCCCTGGCCGTCGTCCTTGGCCAGATCGAACAGCACGACCGGCACGCCGGCATTGACGCAGTGGGCGGCGATCTGCGCGCCCATGACTCCGGCGCCGCACACCGCCACGCGGCGGATGAACAGGGGGGCGGACTGGCTGGTTTGCATGATATTGTGTCCTCGCTGGTTTTAATGGGCTGGCCGAGGCTGGAGGCCTCTGAACAAGTCACCCGGCGGCTGCATGCTTCGAGTGGATTTTCAGGGTCTTCCCAGGCCGATTTTTTGATTGTCGCTGATTTACGATGAAAATTCAAACAATCGTTTGAATTTAAAGATGCTCCTGTGTTCCCCACATCATGGCCCGATTGCCTCGCCTCTACGCCCCGCGCGTCCCCCAACTGGTCCAGGCGCGCTTCGCACGCCCGCTGGCACCGGCCGACGCCCCTGCTCCCGCGGCGGCGCTGGATCGGATCGGCGGCTGGCTGACAGAGGAAATCGGACGTGCGGCGATGACCACGCCAAATGCAGGATCGGCAGCCGCCGCCGGCACCGTGGCCTTGCATGCCTGGATCGTCCTGCCGGACCGGATCACGTTGCTGGCCACCCCGGGCGATGAAACCGCGCTGTCGCATCTGATGCAGGCGCTGGGGCGGCGCATGGGTTCAGGCCTGGTGCGCGCGCGGGTGTACGCGGGGCGCTACCGCAACGCCCTGCTGGAACCGGGACGCTGGATACTGCCGGCCATGATCTGGCTGGAATCGCTGCCCGTCTCGACCGGCCAGGTCGGCACGGCGACGCAATGGCCCTGGTCGTCCGCAGCAGAACATGCGGGGCTGGGCGGGACAGGCCCGCGTCCGGCGCTGACGGACCACCCCGACTACTGGCGCGAGGGCGACACGCCCTTCGCCCGCCAGGCCGCCTGGCGCAGCCGCCTGGCCGCCGGCCTGGGCGAATCGCAGCGCCTGCCGATCGAAGCCGCGCTCTCGGGACAATGGGCGCTGGGGGAAAGGATCTTCCTGACGCACCTGGGACGCCTGGCGTCCCGGCGGGTCAGCCCGGCGCCGCGAGGGCGGCCGAGAAAGGCGGTTTAGGCGCGCAATCCCCGGCGGCGAATCGATCAGAACGAGCTGGTCACTTCCATGAAGAAGGTGCGGCCGGGCTGGTTGTAGGTGTAGGCGCCGGCACCGTAGATGTAATTGGCGTTGTCCATGTTGACGCCGATCGCATTGCCCCGGCGGAAGATGCGCTTGTCGAACACATTGTCCACGCCCGCCGTGACGCGCAAGTGCTTGTTGACCTTGTATTGCGTGCTCAGGCCGAAGATCGCGTAGGGCGGGATCTTGTCGGTGGCGCTGCCGGTCAGCGGCTGGCCGTAATAGTCGTATTTCGGCCCTTCCTGTTCGCCATAGACCGTGGCCTTGGCGCGCAGGGACCAGGCCGGCGTCACGGACCAGTCCAGCGTGCTGTTGACCGTGTATTCGGGAATGGTGGACAGGTGCTCGCCCGTGTCCTTGTTCTTCGACTCGATCATGTAGGTGAAGTTGGTGGACCACAGCCAATCCTGGGCGAAAGGCCAGGTCAGATTGCCCTCGATCCCTTGCACGACGGCGCGTGGGATGTTTTCCCACTGGAAGACATTCTGCTTGAACTTGGTGCTGCCGACGAAGGAATCGATGGGGCTGCGTCCTGCCTCGATCTTGTCGCGATAGTCATTGTGGAAATAGGTCAGGCTGGCCCCCACACCTTCCGGGCTGCGGAATTCGATCCCCAGTTCCTTGTTGATGCTGGTTTCCGCTTTCAGATCCGAATTCCCCAGCAGGAAGCAGCCATCCGTGCCGCCCGGCGGGTTGCCCCAGCAGCCATTGCCCGCGCTGTACAACAGATAGCCGGAATTGCTCTGGTACAGATTGGGCGCCTTGTAGGCCCGCGCGATGCCGGCCTTGACCGTCCATTGCTCATTGACCATATAGGCCAGGTTCAGCGACGGACTCCAGTTGTTGCCCTGGAGGCTATGGTGGTCAAAGCGCAGGCCCGGGGTCACGGTCCAGTGATCGCCGATGTACAGATTGTCCTCGGCAAACACGGAATAGATGTTGGCATGCGCCTTGGGGCTGTAGGCAAAAGGCACCTTGGGCATCTTGGCGTTCGGGCTGTTGCGCGCAGACAGATCGGAGGAATAGTCCTCCAGATCCTGGCGCACCCATTCCAGGCCGAACGTCCCCATCTGATCGATGCCGCCCCAGTTCAAACGCCGGCTCAGTTCGGTGTGGGCCGTCAGCGTGCGTAAATTGATGTCGCCATAGCCGCCATCGGCAACCTTGGGGTTGGTCGGGTCGTTGAACGCGCCCTCGGTGCCCCCGGCCAGACCTTCCAGCAGCCGGGTGTTGCGCGTCTGCTCGTACTGCAGGTAGCTCAAGGTATGCGTGTCGGCGTTCCAGTCGCCGTTATGGGTGATGGAATACGCCTGCCGGTAGACGCGGTTGGTCTCGCCGCCCAGCTCACGCTTCACCATATCGTTGGTATTGGTGTTCTGCGTATCGCCGACATAGATGTTGCCCTGGCGCCCATAGCCGGCCTCGAAATCGATCTTGTGACCGGCGGCGGGTTTCCAGCTCAGCACGCCGTTGATGTCGCGGTTCTTGAAACCTTCGCGACCGGCGGGAAAAGTGCCCTTGTTGCTGCCGCCACGCGCCGATTCATGGCCCTGATTGATGTCGGACGCATCCCCCTGGAAGTTCGCCGCGCTGCCGGACAGGCGGAAATCCAGACTGTCGGAAATCGGGCCGGCCAGGCTGAAGGTCGTGCGGCTGGTCGAGCCCTCGTCGCTGTGCTCGGGCAGATTGCCATAGACAGTCACGGAGCCGGTCAGCGTGTCCGAGGCGGGCTTGGTGATGATGTTCACCACGCCGCCGGCCGCGCCGTTGCCATAGCGGGCGGCGGCGGGACCGCGCAGGACCTCGATGCGTTCGATCTGTTCGGGAGGAACCCAATTGGTGTCGCCGCGCGTGTCGCGTTCGCCGCGCCAGCCGAAGCGCACCGCACCGCGTGAGGACACGGGCTTGCCGTCGATCAGGATCAAGGTGTTTTCCGGACCCATGCCGCGGATGTCGATCTGACGGTTGTTGCCACGCTGGCCGCTGGAGGAATTGCCGGTCAGATTCACACCCGGCATGGTGCGGATGATCTCCGACACATCGGTGGCAGGCGGGGATTTCCGGATGTCCTCGGCCGTGATGGTGGACGCGCCCGGGGTCTGTTTCAATTCCTGTTCGGCCTTGACGACGACACGGTCGAGCTGGGCCACGCCATCGGACGATTGCGCGCCTGCGGGAGCGGCGGCCAGGCCCAGGGCGATGAGGAGGCCAAGCGGCGGCAGGGCACGGCCCTGGGTGCTGGAAACGGACATTGGGATTCCTTCGATTGCTGCGCTGTGTCAAAAATAAGATGAGAATATAAACGATAACCGTTCCTATTTACAATTTTAATCTTTCCTCACTTTGATCCTGCGCAACGGCAGGCCGCCCTATCCGCCCGACAGCGCGGCCACCGGATCGAGCCGGGCCGCCATGCGGATGCCGCTGCGACCGCTCCGCCGCTCATCCGCGCAGGTCGATACGCACGACGCTTTCCATGCCGTCGGCCCGGTAGGCAGGGTGCTTGTCGTCGTGCGGCCCCTTGATCGTGGCGTACAGGATCTGGCCGTCCGCCGACAGCGCCAGGCTGTTCGGATGAGCCGGCAGATCGTGGCGGGCCTTGACGGCGTAGGTCGCACCGTCGATCACCGTGATCGCGCCCGTACCCATGGGATGCGCGCGCGAAGCGCCCCGGTTGCTCACGTAGATCTCGTCGCGGACCGGGTTGTAAAGGACGTCCAGGGCACTATCGCCCACGGGAACGGCCGCCAGGAGGCGGCCCGTCGCCGTGTCGAAAACGACCAGACGGCCGCTGTTGGCGTCGGCGCCGAACAGGCGCGCGCCCCTGCCGTCCAGCGCGACGTTCACCAGGAAGGGCTCGGCGCCGTCCAGGGCATCGCGACGCAGGACCCTGCCGCTGTCCGGATCGATGACGGTCACGCCGTAGTCGCCGCCCTGGCCGACGTACAGGCGGTTCGAGGCCGCGTCGTAGGCCGCGCCGGCGGGCCACTTGCGCAGACCGGTCAGCGTATGCAGGAGGGTGCCGCGCTTCAGGTCCACGATCCAGACTTTTCCCGCAGCGTCGGGATTGGTGACGAACATGCGGTCGCCCGCCTCGTCCAGCACGATCTGCCGGACATGCTCGAACCCGCCCTTGGCGGCGGCCTGGCCAAGCTGGTAATTGGCCGCCAGCCCGGCTTGCAGATCAATGGCCTGCACGGCGCCATTCAGGGTATTGCCGACGTACAGCGTATCCGTGCGCTTGTCGTAAGCCAGCCCGTAGGGCTTGCGCTCGGTACGGATGACGGCCCTGGTTTCCAGAGTGTCCGGATCCAGCCGGTAGATCGCGCCGCCTTCGTCGGCCTTGAAGCTCTTGCCCGAAGACGCCACGAACACGTCGCCGCCGGCCACCACCAGCTCATAGAGTCCGGGGGCAAGGTCGCGGCGCAGCACGGCCTGTCGCGCCGGGGCCTGCGCCTGCGCGCCCGGGATGGTCTGGTCCGCCTGTCTGCCGGGAGCGGCGCACGCGGCCAGCGCCGCGCACAGGACGAGCATGCCCAGGCGGGCCGGAGCGCGCAGGACGCGCAAGGATCGAGTTTGCATGATGCGGATTCCTTTCATGAAGCAGGTGAGCGGTCGGAGACCTCAGAAACGCATGTCCAGGCCGAGCCGGAACGAGCGCGGCGCGCCGTAGTAGGTCGAGCCCGGATCGGGGTGGTAGTACTTGTCGAACACGTTGTAGACATTCAGTCGAGCCGAGACGTCGCGGCTGATCTGGTAGCGCGCCATCAGGTCCACCACGGCGTAGGCATCCTGTTCGATGATGCGCTCGTTGCCCTTGGGGTCCTTCAGCTTGGTGTAGGCGCGGCTCTGCCAGCGCACGCCGCCGCCCACCGTCAGGCCGTGGCCGATGCCGGGCCAGCGGTAGGTGGTGAACAGCTTGGCGGTGTTCTGCGGCACGTTCGTGTTCAGCGTGACGCGATCGCGATCCTGCGCCAGGGCGCGGGTGAAGCTGGCGGACACCTGCCAGTTCGGCAGCACTTCGCCTGCCGCTTCCAGGTCGATGCCCCGGGTGGTGGTGCCGGAAACGGCCTCGTACGCCTGGCTGCCGTCCGGTGCCTTGACGCCGGGAATCGCGACGGCGAAATTGTCCTGCTGCACGCGGAACAAGGCCGCCGACACGTTCAGCCCGCCGTCCAACAGTTCGCCCTTGGTGCCGACCTCGTAGCTGCGGCCCAGCAGGGGATCCAGGTAGTTGCCGCCGGAGTCCTGGCTGTTCTGCGGCTTGAAGATGTCCGTGTAGCTGGCGTAGACGGACCATTCGTCGCTCAGATCGTAGACGATGCCGGCGTAGGGGGTGAATTTGTCGGACTCGTGGCGGTCCAGGTGGCTCGCCTTTCCGTTGTAGGAGTACGTGTCCTTGATGTTTTCCCAACTGGTGACGCGTCCGCCGATGATCAGCGACAGGCGGTCGGTGGGCTTGAAGCGCGCGGTGGCGTAGGCGCTGGTCAGGTTCTCGCGGTTGACGATATCGCCAGTGGCCGGGTTGACGGGCGCATCCGGTGTCCGGCCGTTCCAGGTGTAGAGATTGTCGATGTCCGCCGACCAGCCCGGCAGGGTCCTGAACCAGAGGCCGTACGGCGAGGTCTCGTCACGCGTGCGAGACACGGTGGCGCCGACCACCAGATCATGTTTCCGGCCCAGCAGGGTGAAGGGACCCGTGGCATACACGTCCAGGGAGTTCTGCACCGGCTTGCCGGCCCAGCGGCCCGCCCACAGATTCACGCCTGCGCCAGTGGCGCGGTCAGGGTATCCCCCCAGGGCATAGCCCAGCACCTCGTCATAGCGGTAGACACTGTGCTCCAGTGTGCCCTTGACCTTCCAGTCGTTATCGAAGCGATGCTCCAGCGAGGCGAACCAGGTCTGGTTGTGACGCCGCGAATAGGCCCAGTCGGCGGCGGCGGATTTGGAACGGTCCCAGTCCGTGCGCCCGCCGTCCGCATAGAACATCGGCAGGCCGCCGCGCGAATGGCCGGTGGCGTCCTGGTTCTGGAACAGGAAGCCCAGGGTGGCCAGGGTATCGGTGCCCAGATCGGCCTCGACGATACCGTACAGGGTCTTGCCGCGCTCCTGCAGGCGTTCCAGGTACGAGCCGTTCTTCTGCCAGGCGGCGACCAGCCGGCCGCGCACGGTGCCCGCTTCATTCAGGGGCGAGGACAGATCCACCTCGGTCCTGTACAGGTCCCAGGACCCGGTCTCGACACTGGCACGCGCCTGGAATTCGCGCGTGGGGCGCTTGCGGATCAGGTTGATCGTCGCGCCGGGCGCGCCCACGCCGCTCATCAAGCCGTTGGCGCCCCGGATCACCTCGACCCGATCGTAGGGCGCCATGTCGGCGGTCTGGAAGATGCCCTTGTAGTTGCTGTAGACCTGGTTGACCCCGTCGACCTGATAGTTCTCCACCTGGAAGCCGCGCGCATAGATCGGGCTGGTGTCCGACCCCCGATTGCCTGAGGTGTTCATCACCAGGCCCGGCGTGTTGTCCACCACGTCGGCCAGTTGCGTCAAACCCTGATCGTCCATGCGCTGGCGCGTGATGACGCTGACCGATTGCGGCGTCTCGCGCACCGACAGGTTCAGGCGCGTGGAGGTGTTGCTGGCCTGTGCGGCGTAGGATCCTGTGCCTTCCGTGGTCGGGTCCAGCGCACCGCGCACGACGACTGGCTGCAACACCTGGGCGTCGCCGCCCGCGTCCTCGCCCCGGCGCACGACCGCATAGCGGTTCGGTCCAGTCATCCGGGCCTCCAGCCCGGAGCCCTGCAGCAACCGGTCCAGGGCCTGCGGCGCGGAGTAGCTCCCCCGCAGGGCCGGCGCCCGGCGCCCCTCGGCCAGCGCAGTCGGAAAGATCACCTGCAGTCCGGTGCGCGCAGCCAGCGCATTCAGGGCCTGATCCAGCGGTTGGGCAGGCAGATCCAGCGCCATCACGGCCGTCTGGGCGCAGACAGTGGCCTGGCCGCAGGCCAGGCCGCCCGCCGCCAAGGCCACGGACAGCGCCGCCACGGCACCGCGCCGGGATCTCCTGGAATTCACCATCGTCTTCGCTCCTGTTATCAATAATGAGATTGAGAATTGATCTAATCAGAAGCCATGACGATCCGGCGCGACCCGATATGGATGTTGCGTTACTGATTTTTACGTTTTACCGGGCAGACACCAGGACGGCACCATCCGGACGGCGCTCGATCCGCAGAGGCAGGATGGCAGGCAGACTGTCGATGAGCGACTCGACGTCCCGGATGCGGTATTCGCCCGACAGGCGCGGTTCGTCGCCGACAAACGGCCGGCCCGCCCATCGGACGGGGGCGGCGCGATAATGGCTCAGTTGCGCCAGTACCTCGGACAAGGACGCGCCGTCGAACCGCAGACGTCCCTCGCGCCAGGCGGTCTCGCGTTCCAGACCGGCGACGCTGGCGGGCAACGGACGCAGCGTCCCGAGATCCATCGCCTGCCCGGCGCCCAGTTCCGCCCGGCCGTCCGGATTCGAGACTTGCACCCGGCCCTCCAGCACGGCCACCTGCGCACCGCCGTCATCGCGCCGCACGCGAAAAACCGTGCCGATGTCGCGGATGACCGTGTCGCCTATGCGCACACGCAACGGCCGCCAGTGCGCGGCCACGTCCAGCACGGCCTGGCCCGCATTCAGGCGCAGATCGCGGGACCGCAGCCGCAGTTGCATCGTCAGGGACGAACGGCTGTCGAGCGCGACCACGGTGCCGTCGTGCGCCGTCCAGACGCGGGGAGCGCCCGCCGCGACGACCACGGTGCGTTCCCTCAGCACCGGATTCCAGGCCCACAAGCCCGCGCACAGCGCCACGCAGACTGCCGCAACGCCCTGATGCCGCAGCAGCCGCCGCTGGGCCGACTGCGCCTTGGCCTCGCGCAGGATTTCTTCGCGCGAAGGCAGCCGGGCCCGCAACACGTCCTCGAACGGCATGAACGGATCGGCGGGCGCGGCATCCGCTTGCCGGGACCGCTCAGGCGCCGAAGACAGCCGCCGGTCCGGCATCAGGGCACCCACTGCTCACGGATGCGCCGGATCGCGTTCGCATAATGCTTGGCGACGGCATTGAGGGACAGTTCCAGTTCGCCGGCGATCGCCGTCTGAGGCATGTCGTACAGACGGTGCAGAATGAATATCTGACGCGCCCGGTCGGGCAGGTCGAGAATCACGGCGGCAAGCGCCTCCGTGGCCTGCATGCCGCGCAGGCGGGTGGCGGCGTCCTCATGGACGACCTGGGTCATGTGGCCCGCCAGCGTCTCGGCCAGGCGGGCGCGCACGGTATCGCCCCGACGCCTGTCGATCGCGCGGTTGCGCAGCACGCGCCGCAGAAAGGCCAGCGGTTCGCGCACCCCGGCGGGTTCGGGCCGGTCCAACAGGTCGGCGCAGACCTCGTGCACCACGTCGCGCGCAAGCTCGGGGTCGCCAAAGCGGCGGCCGACATATCCAACCAGATCGTCGTAGTGATAGGTCAGGCTGGCAACCAGGCCGCCCGTCCTCGGCTCGATGGGTTCCATGATGAGGTGCCTACTCCCCGGACGGCCGGCGATGATCCGCCACATTCCAAGGAATGCAAATGAGAATTAATATTAATCAATGAATATAGCATCAGGCGGTGTCCACCCGAGCGATCACATCAAACAATGTCAACAAACGCTCCGCTGTCACATGAGAATGGTCAAATACCCTGACATTCATTCATTAAGGCTTCAAGGAGATTGCCATGGGACTGTTCAGCACCATTCTCGAAAAACTGGGCTTCGGCGGCGCACAGGCCGCCCCGGCACCTGAAGCGGCCTCCGTCCCCGCCAGTGCGCCGGCCAGTCAGGCGATTTCCGTGGTGGACGTGGTCGGCCAACTGGAACAGAAGGCCGCCGCCAACGCCCAGAAGCTGAACTGGAAGACCTCCATCGTCGACCTGATGAAGCTGCTGGACATGGACAGCAGCCTGGGCGCGCGCAAGGAACTGGCGACCGAACTGGGCTGCCCGGCCGACAAGATGGGTGACTCGGCGCAGATGAACATGTGGCTGCACAAGGCCGTGCTGGCCCGTCTGGCGGAAAACGGCGGCAACGTGCCGGCCGATCTGCTGAACTGAGCCCATCATGCAGATCACGGACATCCTCGCCCAGGCGGGCGGGCTGGAATCCATCGCCCGTCAGTTGGGCATCACAGAAACCCAGGCGGCCAGCGGCGCCCAGGCGCTGCTGCCGGCCGTGATGGGCGGTTTCCAGAAACAGGCGCAGGGCGCCAACGGGCTCGATGGCCTGCTGTCCCAACTGGGCGGCCTGGGCCTGACGGGCAACGCCGATGCGGCCCAGGGCAACGACGTGCTGGGGCAGATTTTCGGCTCGAAGGACGTCAGCCGCACCGTGGCCCAGCACGCGTCTTCGAGCAGTGGACTGGACCCCGCCCTGCTGAAACAGATGCTGCCTCTGCTGGCCACGCTGGTGGCCGGCTTCATGTCCCGCCAGGGCGGCTCCGACGCCTCGGCCCAGGCCTCGCCGATGGGTGGTTTGCTGGGCGGCCTGTTGGGCGGGCTCGGCGGTCAGGGCGGCACATCGCAGCCCGCAGGCGGCGGTCTGCTCGGCACGCTGAATTCGCTGCTCGACACGAACGGCGACGGCAACGCCCTGGACGACATCCTGCGCATGGTGGGCAAGACGGGCTCCCGCTAAGAGCGGCCGCTCGTCTGCACGCCACCCGCCAGCAGCCAGCGCCAGCCCGGCATCAAAGCATCCAGCGGCGCGGTGCGGTGGGTGTGCCCGGGCAGTACCGCGCTGTCCAGACGCAGACCAGGGCATGACGCCAGCACGCCGGCCAGCTCCTGCATGCCGTCCACCATGGCGCGCGCCCGGCGCATGGCCAGGCGGCGGGAACGTTCGTCGTCGGTCAGTCCGGCGCCGTGCTCTTCCGGCGCCAGGCCCTGTTCGTGTTCTCCCACGCTCAGCCGCATGCCCAGGGCCGGCAAGCCCCGGGCGCACAGCCACGCCCGTCGGCGGCGCAGCAGACGGGCGGCGTAGCGATCGCCCCACCAGACCGAAGGGCTGGACAGGACATAGCCGTCGAAGGCGCGCGGACGATGGGTCAGCACGTACAGGGCGAACAGGGCGCCCAGGGAATGGCCGCACAGGACCTGGCGGCGCGGGTCCAGACGCCAGTCGCCGGCGATCCGTGCGCGCACGCGATCCAGGACGCGCAACCAGCGGGCGGCCCCCGACCGCAGGCCGGGCGGTTCCCACCTCACCGGCACGTAGTCCCAGCGGCGGTCCTCGGGCACGGCCGGCCCCAGACCCACCAGCAGACCGGGCAAGCCCGAGGGATCGGCGCGCATCGACTCGAACTGCTTGAGATCCAGCACATAGGCCACGGGCCAGCCGTCCGCCGGCATCGGGCCGGGCGGCACGGCGACGCGCACGGCACAGGCGCGGCCATCCTCCTGAAGCAGGTCAAAGGCAAGCGAGGTCATGTTCCACTATACTGACGCAACCGTAAACGGTTCTCATTCTAACCCCGCTTCCCTGATCCACCCGATCGGATTCCCCCCCAAGCCCCATGGATGCCTCACTGACACCCACCGCCCCGGTCCTGCTGGACTATCGGCGCATGCTGCGCCGCCGCTGGCTGCTGGTCGCACTGCTGTCGGTCATCATCCTGGCCTCGATCCTGGCGGACTTCATGCTGGGGCCGTCGGGCCTGGGCTGGGGGGACCTGAGCCACGCGCTGTTCCACCCCGACCAGGCCGACCCGACCACCCGCGTCATCGTCTGGGACATCCGCCTGCCCTACGCCTTGATGGCGGTGGCGGTGGGCCTGGCCCTGGGCCTGGCAGGCGGGGAAATGCAGACCATCCTGAACAATCCGCTGGCCAGCCCCTTCACGCTGGGGATCTCCTCGGCAGCGGCCTTTGGAGCATCGCTGGCCATCGTGCTGGGCCTGTCGCTGCCAGGCGTGCCGCAGTCCTGGACGATCGCCGCCAACGCCTTCGTCTTCGCGCTGGTGTCGGCGCTGCTGCTGGACGCGGTGGCGCGCTGGGGCTCGATGAGCACGTCCGGGCTGGTGCTGTTCGGCATCGCGCTGGTGTTCTCCTTCAACGCGGCGGTGTCGCTGGTGCAGTTCGTCGCCAGCGCCGAAGCCCTGCAGGGCCTGGTGTTCTGGACCATGGGCAGCCTGGCGCGCTCGTCCTGGCCCAAGGTCGGCATCCTGCTGCTGGTCTTCGCCGTGCTGCTGCCGCTGTCGCTGCGCGACACCTGGAAGCTGACCGCGCTGCGCCTGGGCGAGGATCGCGCCGCCAGCTTCGGCATCGACGTCCCGCGTCTGCGGCTGACGGCGCTGGTGCGCATCAGCGTGCTGGCCGCGCTGGCCGTGTCCTTCGTCGGCACCATCGGCTTCATCGGGCTGATCGCGCCGCACATCGCGCGCCGCCTGTTCGGCGAAGACCACCGTTTCTACCTGCCGGGCAGCGCGCTGGTGGGCGGGACGATCCTGTCGCTGGCCTCGATCGCCTCCAAGAACATCGTGCCCGGCATCATCGTGCCGGTGGGCATCGTCACCTCGCTGGTCGGGGTGCCGTTCTTCCTCGCGGTCGTGCTGCGCCGCCAAATGAAATAACCATGCTGCAGATCCAGGACCTGTCGGTCGCCTACGGCCGCCACCCCATCATCCACGACCTGTCGGCCGGACCGTTGATGCCCGGCCGGGTGGTGTCCCTGCTAGGCCCCAACGGCAGCGGCAAATCGACGCTGCTGAAGGCCCTGGCCGGCCTGCTGAAAGTCACGCACGGCCAGGTGGTGCTGGACGGTCAGGACCTGACGAAACTGTCCTTCGAACGCCGCGCCCAGCGCGTGGTCTACCTGCCGCAATCCCTGCCGGCGGCCGTGCACCTGCGGGTCTTCGAATCCGTCATGGTGGCCGCACGCGCCTCGGACCTGGATCCGCACGCCCAGGACGTGAGTCCGCAGCGCATTCTGGACGTGCTCGGGCGCCTGGGCATCGAGCACCTGGCCATGCACTACCTGGATCAACTGTCCGGCGGACAGAAGCAACTGGTGGGCCTGGCCCAGGCGCTGATCCGCACGCCGCGCCTGCTGCTGCTGGACGAACCCCTGTCGGCCCTGGACCTGAACTACCAATGCCACGTGATGGACCTGCTGGCCCAGGAAACCCGCGAACACGGCCTGACCACGCTGATCGTGCTGCACGATCTGAACATCGCCCTGCAGCGCAGCGACGAGGCCTTGCTGATCCGCGCAGGCACGCTGGTCGGCCACGGCCAGCCGGACCAGGTCATCACCGCCGAATCCCTGGCCGACGTCTACCAGGTCAACGCCCGGGTCGAGGCCTGCTCGCGCGGGCTGTCCCACGTACTGATCGACGGGCTCTGCGCCCCGGCCTCCTGAACCCGAAATGAAAACCCTGTCCGCTTTCCTGCATTTCTTCAACGTCCTGAACATCCTGCGCGCCCTGCCGCTGGCCCTGGCCTGCCTGGCCGGCACGGCGACGGCCGCCCCCATCCAGGTCACCGACGTCCTGGGACGCCAGGTGACGCTGCCCGCACCCGCACACCGCGTCGTGCTGGCGCAGGCCCGGCATTTCCAGGTGCTGTCCCTGCTGACACCGGACCCGGCCGCCCTGCTGGCGGGCTGGTCGGACGAACTGCGGACCTCGTTCGCGCCGGACTACCGGGCCGCCCTGAAACGCTTCCCCGCACTGGCGCAGGTGCCCGTCGTGGGACGCCACACGCCGGAGTCGTTCTCGGTGGAACGCACGCTGGCCCTACGTCCCGACCTGGTGGTCATGACGGCCACCTTCGCGGGCCTCGCCCCAGGTCAGACCGCCAGCGAATCGCCGCTGATCGGCAGTCTGGAAGCCGCCGGGGTGCCGGTGATCGTGATCGACTTCTTCATCCGGCCGATGGAAAACACCGTGCCCAGCCTGCGCGCCCTGGGACAGGCCATCGGCCAGCCGGAGCGGACCGAAGCCTTCATCGCCTTCTATCAGCAGCACATGGACGCCGTCGCCAGACGACTGGCAGACCTGCCTGCAGATCAACGCCCGCCGGTCTTCGTCCACGCGCACGCAGGCGTCACGGATTGCTGCAGTTCGCCGGGCACAGGCACCTTCAACGACATGATCACCTACGCGGGCGGCCACAACATCGGCGCCGACGTGCTGAAAAGCGCCACAGGCAAGCTGAATTTCGAATACATCCACGCGCGCGCGCCGCAGGTCTACGTCGCCACCGGCACCGGCTCGCAATCGGGCACGGGCCTGGCGATCGGCGCCGGCGTGAACGAGACCACCGCCCGCGCCAGCCTGGCGCGCCTGATCGAATCCAACCGCCTGGACGCGCTGCCCGCAGTGCGCTCGGGCAACAGCCACGGCATCTGGCACGCCTTCAACGATTCGCCGCTGCACGTGGTGTTCATCGAGGCCCTGGCCCACTGGGTCCACCCGGACCGCTTCGCCGACGTGGACCCGGCCGCGACGCTGCGCGAGATCAACGAACGGTTCCTGGCCGTCCCCCTGGAAGGCACCTATCTGATCGATCTGCGCGCCCCTGCAGCCAAAACCGATGCCTCCGGCGCGGCACTGCGGACGCCCGGTCCGCAACCATGAACCTGCGGGAAACCGTCCTGGCGAACGGCACGCCCGATGCGCGCCGCCTGCGCCTGCATGTCCCGGCCGGGACATCGCCCCGGAACGGCTGGCCGCTGCTGGTCTTGCTGGACGGGGACTGGGTCTGGCCCCTGGACGCGCCGCCCGAAGGTGCAGCGGCCTGCGCCGTGCTGATCCCGGGCCACGGCGGCCTGCACGGTCCGGTTCTGCCCCGCTGGAGCCAGCAAGGCTCACTGGCCTCGTCCCAGGCTGTGCCCCGGGCGCAGGCCCTGGCGCAACGCGCGCTGGATTTCACACCGCCCGCGCCGGACGGCAGCCGCTGGCCCGATCCACGCCAGCCCGAATGGCAATGCGGCGGCGCAGACCCATTCCTGGCTGCGCTGCTGGGCCCCATGCTGGCCTGGGCCGCAGCTCAGGCGCCCCTGGATCCGGCCCGCCTGAACCTGTACGGCCACTCCTACGGCGGCCTGTGCGCGCTCTACGCACTGGTCCGCCACCCCGGACGTTTCGCCCACACGATCTGTGCCAGCCCCTCGCTCTGGTGGCGCGACGGCAGGATCGAAGCCCTGCTCGACGGACTGCCGCGCGCGCTGCCGGCGCCCTCCGGTCCGATGCGCCTGACTCTCATGGCCGGCACGGACGAGCGCTGGTATCCCCTGCCGCCCGATCCCATGCACCCGCGCCGCCCGGCCGACGGCATCCCGACCTTGCCCCGGCTGGAAGCACTGCGCCGCCGGCTGTCGGACACCCCCTGGCTGGACTGCGCGCTGGAACGCCTGGACGGTGCCCGGCACGGCGACGCGCTGCGGGCCAGCGCACAGCGGGCAATGACGCTCGCCGCTACATGACGGCGCGCGACGCGCCTCGGACAGGAGACTGTTCCGCGCCCATCCGGGACGGTGACTGCGCTCCATACCAGTTGATCTTGTCCCGAGGGCTGCCGGACGAGGCCGGAGCCATCCGCCTGCGCCGCGACCTGCCCGAAGCCGAATGGCGCTGGATCACCCGTCTGCGACGCCCCGAAGACCGCCTGCGCAGCCTGGTCGGCCGCGTCCTGGCCCGCCGCCTGCTGGGCCAACGCCTAGGACTGGCGCCCGGGGCCGTCCCCCTGGACACAGGGCCGCACGGCAAGCCCATGCTCGCCGTGCCCACCCCAGCCTGGCACTTCAACATCGCGCACAGCGGCGATCTAGTGCTGGTCGGCGCCGGACCGCAGCCGCTGGGCGTGGACGTGGAGCACTGCCCGGACACGGTGGACGCGGACCTGTGGCGGCTGGTCACCGGCAGGGCCGACACCGCGCCCGATCCCAGAACCTTTTGCGCCCACTGGGTCCGCCGCGAAGCGGTCCTCAAAGCCTGCGGCCTGGGGCTGAGGGCCGAGCCCGGGACGCTGCGACTGTCGGAGCCCGATGACGGGGGCTGGACGCCGGTCGCGGGCCGGCCCGAAGTCGAAGGCCTGCAGGTGCGGCTGTTGCAAGCCACCCCGGATCACTGCGCCGCCCTGTGCCTGACGAACACTCCGGCCCCGGGCGCCTGGACGCTGAAAACGCTGGCGCTGGCCGATTGGGCATAGAATATAATCATTCTCATTATCATGCTCAGAATCTTAACGCCTGAATCATGACGACAGTCCCAACCACGCTTGCTCCCGCCGACGGCGCATCCGTCGAAACACCCCACCCCGTCCAGGTCTGGCCTGACGATTTCGCCGCCCGCTATCGGGCAGCCGGCCATTGGCGCAACGAAACCTTCGGCGCCTGGCTGCGCGAACGCGCCACGGCCTACCCGGACCGCCCGGCCGTGATCGCTGGCGACCAGCGCTGGACCTACGCCGACCTGGACCGCCGCGCCAGCGCCCTGGCGGCCGGATTCCTGGGCGCCGGACTGCGGCAAGGCGACCGCGTGCTGGTGCACCTGCCCAATATCCCCGACTTCATCGCCGTGGTGATGGGGCTGTTTCGCGCCGGCCTGATCCCGGTCTACGCCCTGCCTGCACACCGTATCACCGAAATCGAGCACTTCGCCCGGGGCTCGGGCGCGCGCGCCTACGTGGCCGCTGCGGCACACGCCGGCTTCGACTACACCGCGCTGGCCCGCGAACTGCAGGCCCGCCAGCCCCACGTCGAGCACATCTGGATCGCCGGATCCGCGACACGTACACCGGGCGCCGGACCAGCCGGCGCTCAAGACACGAGCGCCCAGCCGGGCACCGATCCCTTTCCATGCCTGAGCACGCTGTACGCCACGGACGGCTCTACGGTCCCGGCCAGCGTCTCGCAAGGCCCGGACGTGGCCTTTCTGCAGATCTCCGGCGGCAGCACGGGGCTGTCCAAGCTGATCCCGCGCACGCACGACGATTACATCTACACCCTGCGCGAATCCGCCCGCATCTGCGGACTGGACGCGGACACCGTGTTCCTCGGCGCGTTGCCGATCGCGCACAATTTCCCCATGAGTTCGCCAGGCTTTCTAGGCACGCTGTACGCGGGCGGCCGCGTGGTGCTCAGCCCCTCGCCCGATCCGGAATCGTGTTTTGCCCTGGTCGAGCGTGAACGCGTCACGGTCACCAGCCTGGTGCCGCCGCTGCTGCTGCAATGGCTGGACCGCGCACCCGCCTCGGGACACGACCTGGGCAGCCTGCGCGCCATCCAGGTGGGCGGCGCCAAGCTGTCGGCCGAGATCGCCCGCCGTGTACGCCCCACACTGGGTGCCACACTGCAGCAGGTCTTCGGCATGGCCGAAGGACTGGTCAACTACACCCGCCTGGACGATCCGGACGATCTGATCATCCACACCCAGGGCCGCCCCATCAGTCCGGACGACGAGATCCTGATCCTGGACGACGAGGGCCGGCCGGTCGAACCTGGCCAGGCGGGCCACCTGCTGACGCGCGGCCCCTACACGATCCGCGCCTATCACGACAATCCGCCGGCCAATGCGCGCGCCTTCACCGAGGACGGCTACTACCGCACCGGCGACGTGGTGCGGATGACGCCCGAAGGCTACCTGGAAGTCCAGGGCCGCGCGGGCGACCACATCAACCGCGCCGGCGAAAAGATCTCCGCCGAAGAGATCGAGGACCATCTGCTGTCGCACCCGCAGGTCTTCGACGCCGCCGTGGTGTCGGTGCCGGACGAATACCTGGGCGAGCGCAGTTGCGCCTTCATCATTCCCAAGGGCGAGCGCCCCCGCCCGGCGGACCTGAAACGCTGGATCCGCGCACGCGGCATCGCCGACTTCAAGGTTCCCGACCAGATCGTGTGCGTGGACGCCTTCGCCTCCACCGCCGCGATGAAGATCAGCCGCAAGGCCCTGCGTGCCCAGTTGCGCGCCCAACTGCTGGAGCAGGAACGCGCTGCGGCGCAGTGAACCGGCCCTCTTGCACCGAACCGAAACACCGATATGAGCACCCTCAGCCTCGAATCCATGCGCGCCGACGTCGCCCGCATGCTGCATGAATCACCTGAAGACATTCGGGACGACGACAACCTGATGGACCTGGGTCTGGATTCCATGCGCCTGATGAAGCTCGCCGCGCAATGGCGCGAAGCCGGCGCACGGCTGGAATTCGCCGATCTGGCCGCCGATGCCACCCTGGCGCACTGGTGGGCGATCGTGGCGCGCGGCCAGGCGAACCCCACATGAATGTACAGTCCCATCGGACGGACACGGGCACGGTCCCGCCCACCGCCGATCCAGTCTGGTCGCCGCTGACCGAGGCCCAGGAAGGCCTGTGGTACGCCCAGCGCCTGGACCCGGGCAATCCGATCTTCAATCCGGCGCATTGCACCACCCTGCGCGGCGCGCTGGACGTGCCGCGCTTCGAACAGGCCGTGAATCAGGCGCTGGCCGAGGCCGAATCCCTGGCCCTGCGTTTCGAGGACCGCCCCGCAGGCCCGGTGCAACGCATCGACCCCACGCGCGCGCCGCGCCTGGAGATCCGCGACCTGCGCCATCTGCCGGAAGCGCAGGCACACGCACACGACTGGATACAGGACGACCTGCGGCGCCCCGTGGTTCCCATGCGCGATCCCCTGTCGCGCCAGATCCTGTTCCGCTGCGGCCCGGCCCTGGCGCTGTGGTACCAGCGCGTACACCACCTGGCGGCCGACGGCTACGCCATGGCCTTGATCGAAGGCCGCGCCATCCGCCTGTACCGGGCGCTGGGCGAAAACACCGCCGACCGGGAACCGCCGCTGGCGCCGCTGGCGCCGGTCTGGGAAGAAGACCGCGCCTGGCGCGCCGATCCGAAGCGGGAACAGGCCCGCGCATTCTGGCGGACGCAATGCGCGGACCACGTACCCGCCGCCAGCCTGGCCGCCGGATCGGCGCTGAGCGCCCACGACTGTCTGCGCCTGGAACTCGATGCCCCCCTCGCGCTGATCGAGTCGCTGCAGGCTCTTGAAACCGCCACCGAGGTCGGCTGGCCCGACATCCTCACCA
The DNA here is from genome assembly GCF_049650445.1 of Castellaniella sp. GTDB lineage: Bacteria > Pseudomonadota > Gammaproteobacteria > Burkholderiales > Burkholderiaceae_B > Castellaniella. The sequence continues at coordinate 34,584 of NZ_JBASAD010000024.1, forward strand.
CCCTGGGGGCCGCCTACGTGGCCCGCCACCTGGGACCGTCCGCCTGCGTGACGGGCGTGCCCGCCATGGGCCGCCTGGGCAGCAAAAGCGCCCGCGCCGTGGCGACCGTGATGAACGTGCTGCCCTGGGCCTGGACCCCGGACGAGGACGCCCCGCTGGCCGACACGCTGCGGGACGCCGCCCGTTCGCTGCGCGGCCTGCGGCGCCACAGCCGCTACCGCGCCGAGCACCTGCGCCGCGACCTGACGCTGCCGGGCGGCCTGCCGCGCCTGCACGGCCCGATCCTGAACGTCCTGCCCTTCGACGCCCCCTACGCGGCCGCCGGCCTGGATGCCGCACAGGCCGTGCTGTGCACCGGCCCGGTCGAGGACTTGACGATCAGTTTCCGGGCGGCGCCCGACGGCAGCGGCCTGCGTCTCGAAATCGAGGCCAACCCCGCGCTGTATCCCTCGGCGCAGGCCCAGGCCCATCTGCGGCGCCTGGCGGCTTTCCTGGCCGCCGCTCTGGCCGCCCCCCGGCTGGCCGATGTGCCCACGCTGACGGCGGATGAGCACGAGCGCTGGGTGCTGGCCCCAAACCGCACCGAACACCCCGTGCCCGACGGCACGCTCTGGTCGCGCATCCAGGACCGACTGCGCGCCGCACCCGGTCACGTCGGTCTGGAAGACGAAACGGGCACCTGGACCTATGCCGAGATCGACGCCTGGACGGCACGCGCTGCCGGTCGTCTGCGTACTCTGGGCGCAGGCCCCGGCGGCGTGGCGGCCGTGGCCCTGCCGCGTTCGGCACGGCGCGTGCTGTGCCTGCTGGCGATCCTGCGCAGCGGCGCGGCCTACCTGCCCCTGGACCCGCGCCAGCCGGCCGCGCGCCTGCGCGGCATCCTGGCCGACGCGCGCGCCTGCGTCCTGATCGGCTCTGCCGAACTGTGCGATGGCCTGGACACCCGGTCGCTGTCGGCGGACACGCTGGGAAACCAGGACGAGGCTCGTCCCGGCACCGCGCACGCGGTTGCCCACGAGCTCCCCGACACACCGGCGGCCGGCCCCGAGGACCCGGCCTACGTGATCTATACCTCCGGTTCCACCGGCACGCCCAAGGGCGTGATCGTGTCCCACGCGGCCATCGTCAACCGGCTGGAATGGATGCGCGCGCACTACGCCATCGGGCTGCAGGATCGCATTCTGCAAAAGACCCCGGCGACCTTCGACGTGTCCGTCTGGGAACTGTTCCTGCCCTTCCTGAGCGGCGCCCGTCTGGTGGTCGCCCCGCCCGACGCCCACCGCGATCCGGCCTGGCTGTGCCGCCTGATGCGCGAGCACCGCATCACCGTGCTGCACTTCGTGCCGTCCATGCTGGCCGCCGTGCTGGACGAGCCCGCCGCGCACGGCCTGGCGGCCCGCCTGGTGTTCTGCAGCGGCGAAGCGCTGCCCGCCGCCCTGCGCGACCGCTTTCACCGCATGATCCGGGCGGAACTGCACAATCTGTACGGCCCGACCGAGGCCGCCGTGGACGTATCGTACTGGCCGGCCACGGCGGACGACGACAGCCGGCCGGTACCCATCGGCCTGCCGGTCTGGAATACCCGGCTGCACGTGCTGGACCCGCATCTGCGGCCCGTGCCGCCCGGCACGCCCGGCCAGCTCTATCTGGGCGGCCGCCAACTGGCGACCGGCTACCTGGGCCGGCCCGACCTGACCGCCGAACGCTTCATCGCGGCCCCGCCCGGCCTGCCGGACGACCGCCTGTACGCCACCGGCGACCTGGCTACGCTGCGCGAAGACTGCGCCGTGGTCTACCTGGGTCGCCTGGATCATCAGGTCAAATTGCGCGGCCAGCGCATCGAACTGGGCGAGATCGAGGCCGTGCTGACCGCCCATCCGGACGTCGTCCAGGCGGCCGTCCTGGCCCGCGAGGACCAGCCCGGCCAGCCGCTGCTGGCGGCCTACGTGGTGACCGAGTCCGGGCGCATCCCCGACTGCCGCGCCCTGGCCGCCCATATCGCCGACCATCTGCCGGACTACATGGTGCCCTCTGCCTGGGTGCCGCTGGCGGCGCTGCCGGTCACGGCCAACGGCAAGCTCGACCGCAAGGCGCTGCCCGCCCCTGAACGGTCCGCACACACCGCATCCCGCCCCCCGCGCACGGGTGTGGAGCACCGTGTGGCCGAGGCCTTCCGCACCGTGCTGAATCTGCCGGATCTGCCGGGTGCGGACGACGATTTCTTCGCTCTGGGCGGACATTCGCTGCTGGCGGCGCGCCTGGCCCTGGCGCTGCGCGACGGCTACGATCTGTCGCTGGGCACGGTCTTCCAGTACCCCACGGTGGCACGCCTGGCCGCCCACCTGGAGGACGCGTCCGGACGCGCCTCCGGGGCCGCACAGGCCGGCTTCGGTCCCATCGTGACCCTGCGCGAGGCCGCCGGCCGTCCAGCGCTGTTCTGCATCCACCCGGCCGGCGGCCTGTCCTGGTGCTACGGCATCCTGGCCCGCGCCCTGCCCACGCCGCGCACGGTCCACGGCCTGCAGGCAGCCGCCCTGGCCCTGGACGGCCAGCCGCCTGCCGACAGCCTGGACGCGCTGGTGCAGGCCTACACCGACCAGGTGCTGTCGCTGCAGGCCGAAGGCCCGTATCACGTGGCCGGCTGGTCCGTGGGCGGCATCCTGGCGCAGGCCATGGCCGCCGAGCTGCAGGCGCGCGGCCGGACCGTGGGCGTCGTCGCCCTGCTCGACGCCTATCCCTGCGAGGCCTGGCGGGACCGTCCGGCGCCCGCTCCCGAGGACCTGTACAAGGCGCTGCTGCACATCGCCGGCGCCGACCCGGACGCCCTGCCGCCGGAGCGCCTGAGCCGCAGCGGTGTCATCGAATTCCTGCGCGCCCAGGGCCACCCGCTGGGCGAACTGTCCGACGCGCGGCTGGACGCGGTCTTCGAGACCGTCGGCCACACCAACCGCCTGGTGCGCGGTCACCGGCACGCACGCTACGACGGTCCGGCACTGCACTTCCAGGCCGCCCTGGATCACACGGATTCGGGCCTGGACCCCGATCTGTGGCAGCCGCACGTCGGCACGCTGACCCGCCACGGGGTGGACAGCACCCACGCCGGCCTGCCGGGCGCCGCTGCGGCGGCCCGGATCGCTCCCATCCTGGACGCCAGTCTGCGCATGGCCGACCGGAAAACACCGATCGCCGCCCCCATTGAATCGCATTTCCCCCCCATTCGATCGCACGAGGAACCCGCATGAACACAGACATGATTGCCCATTCGACGCTGCGGCGCGGCGCCCGCATCCTGCTGGCCGGCGCCACCCTGGCCCTGGCCGCCGGCTGCGCCGCCCCCCCTCCGTCCGCACCCGCCGCCTCGGCGGCGAACCCGCCGGCCAGCGCCCCGGCCTGGTCCGTCACCGCGCAGGCCATCGACATGCCGCCAGGCATCTACCAAGGCGCCTACAGCGCACGCGCCCAGCGCCTGTATATCACCTCTGCCATCGGCCGCCCGCCGGTCAAGGAATCGCGCCTGCTGGCCTTCGATCCGACCAGCCTGCGCGTCGTCGCGTCCGCCACACCGCCCCTGCAGGCCAGCCGTGCGGACGGCCAGGTGCAAGCCGTCTACGGCCTGACCGCGGAGGACGACCGCAACCAGATCTGGACCACGAACACCCGCAGCGGCTCCGTCGCGGTCTACCGGCAATCGGACCTGTCCCTGATCAAGCAGTTCCCCGATGACGCGACGCCCCATGCGCGCGACGTGCTGGTCGACGCCGCGCGCCACCGCGCCTATGTCTCCTCGCCCGCCGCCAACGTCATCCACGTGTTCGACAGCGCCACGCTGCAGCCGCTGCCCGGCATCACGCTGACCGGCGCCGGCGAAGCGCCCAAGCCCATGAGCCTGGCGCTGGATGCCGATCATCAGCGCCTGTACGCCGTCAGCCTGAACACCGCCGAAGTCTTCGCCATCGACACGGCCACGGGCCGCCAGGCCGCCCGCTACCCCGTGCCCGGCGCCCAGGGCGCTTCCGGCATCGCCATCGACAGCCAGACGCAGCGGATCTACGTGGCGGCCCAGAAATCCGGCGACCTGACCGTGCTGGATGCCCGCGACGGCCGGGTCCTGCACCACCAGGCGACCGGGGCCGGCGCCCTGAACGTCGCCTTCGACCCGGTCCACCGCCTGGCCTACGTCGCCAATCGCGGCGCAGGCACCGTCACCGTCATGGACGAGCACGGTGCGATCCAGGCCCAGGTGGACACCGGTTCCGCCCCGAACCACATCGCGCTGGATGCACAGGGCACCGCCTGGGTCACGGTAAAACAGGGCAAGAACGATCCGCGCGGTGACCGCCTGGTACGCATCGAGGCGCACCGCTGATCATGGACATGCCCGTCCGCACATCCACCGCATCAGACACTGGCGCCCTGGCCGGTTTCCAGCCGGGCGACAGCCTGTTCACCGCCCAGGGCCAGGGATTCCACGGCCAGGGCTGCCTGCTGCAGGCCACGCCCCGCGAAGACGTGGGCGCCTGCGCCGCGCGCCTGCTCGCCCAGGCGGCTGAACTGCGCGCAGAAGCGGACGCGACGAACACGGATACGTCCACGCCAGGCGGGCCCCGCCCGTCCGGTGCGGATGGCGCGCGCCCGCTGCTGCTGGGCCTGCTGCCCTACGACCCAGCCGGCCCGGCACCCGCCCAACTGCGCGTGCCCCGGTCGCTGCGACGCATCCACACGCCGTCCGGCCTGCCGCCCGCGCCCGGCACCGCCATCCTTCAGCGCCGGGAGTACCCCGACCAGACCGGATATGAACGCAGCGTATACGCGGCGCTTGAACGGCTGCACCGGAACGATGGCCTGCGCAAACTGGTGCTGTCACGCACCCTGGAACTGGAACTGGAGCGCCCTCTGGACCTGCCCGAGGTCCTCGCGCGGCTCTGGCAGGCCAGCCCGCACGGCCACACCTACGCGCTGCCGGTCTGCGCACACAGCCAGGATTATTTCCTGGGCGCCAGCCCGGAACTGCTGGTGCGCCGGGAAGGCCGCCGGGTGCGGGTGCACCCCTTGGCCGGCACGGCCGCGCGTCACCCCGATGCGGCCGAGGATGCCCGCATCGCCCAGGCGCTGCTGGGCTCACCCAAGGACCGGCTGGAACACACCGTCGTGGTCGAAGCCATCGAGGCCGCGCTGCGGCCGCTGTGCCGCACGCTGGACATCCCCGCGCAACCCGGCCTGACCTCGACCGCCCGGCTCTGGCACCTGGGTACGCTGATCGAAGGCGAACTGTCCGATCCCGCCATCAGCGCCCTGGACCTGGCCATCACCCTGCACCCCACTCCCGCCGTCTGCGGCCTGCCCACGGCGGACGCCCGGCGCGCCATCGCGGCACTCGAACCCTTCGAGCGCGGCTACTTCGCCGGCGCCGTGGGCTGGTGCGACACGGCCGGCGACGGCGCCTGGGCGGTCGCCATCCGCTGCGCCCATGCCAGCGGCCGCCGGCTGACCCTGTCGGCGGGCGCGGGCATCGTACCCGGTTCAGTCCCGACACTCGAATACCAGGAAACCGGCAACAAGCTGCGCACCGTCCTGGACGCGCTGGGGCTCGCCTGAGCCTCGAAGCCGTCCCCGGCGCCGCGACAGACCAGCCCGCACGCTCTTAAAAACCCGCACCATGACCATCCCCTCTCTCCCGCCCTACGCCATGCCCCGCCAGTCCGTGCGCAACCGCGTGGACTGGCGCCCCGACAGGCGCCGCGCCGCCCTGCTGATCCACGACATGCAGGACTATTTCCTGGGCAAATACGATGTGACGCAGGCGCCGATCCCCGACCTGATCGCCGCCATCGCCCGCCTGCGCGACCACTGCCGCGACCTGGGCATTCCCGTGTACTACACCGCCCAGCCCCCCGTGCAGCCCGACGCCGACCGGGCACTGCTGAACGATTTCTGGGGACCCGGCCTGACCGCACCGGAACACCAGTCCGGCGCGCACCTCGTCGCGGCCCTGACGCCACACCCCGAAGACACCGTGCTGACCAAATGGCGCTACAGCGCCTTCCAGCGATCCGATCTGCGCGAACGGCTGCGCGCGCAAGGCCGCGACCAGTTGATCATCACCGGCGTCTACGCCCACATCGGCTGCCTGGCCACCGCGCTGGAAGCCTTCATGCAGGACGTCCAGCCCTTCCTGGCCATCGACGCCTGCGCCGACTTCAGCCTGGAGGACCACCGGATGGCCATCACCCACGTCGCCCGCCGCTGCGGCGTCAGCCTGACCCTGGACGAAATCTTAGGAAATCTCCGATCATGAACGACTTCCACGACCGTCACATCCTCGTCACCGGCGCCGCCAGCGGCATCGGCGCCGCCGTCGCCCGCCAGTTGCTCGCCCGGGGCGCCCGCGTCTGCGCCGTCGACCTCGACGAAACCGGCCTGCAGCGCCTGCACGCGCTCGCAGTGGACGCCGCTCAGGGCGGCGCGGACCTGTCCGACCGCCTGTGGACCGCCCCGCTGGACGTGCGCGACGCCGCGCAAGTCGAAGACACCCTCACCCGGGCCGAAGCCGCCCTCGGACCGCTCCACGGCCTGGCCAGCGTCGCCGGCGTCCTCGAAATGGGCGACGTCACCGACCTGGACGACGGCCAATGGGCGCACTGCTTCGACGTCAACGCCACCGGCGTCTTCCACCTCTGCCGCGCCGTCGCCCGCCGCCTGCGCGCACGCCGCGCCGGCGCCATCGTCACCGTCAGCTCCAACGCCGCCACCACCCCGCGCCCCGGCATGGCCGCCTACGCCGCCTCCAAAGCCGCCGCCACCCAGCTCACCCGCTGCCTGGGCCTGGAACTGGCCCCCCACCGCATCCGCGTCAACATCGTCTCTCCAGGCTCCACCGACACCGCCATGCAGCAGGCCATGTGGTCACAGGGCAGCTCACGCGACACCGTCATCGCCGGCGACCCCGCCCGCTGGCGCCTGGGCATCCCCCTGGCCAAGATCGCCACCCCCGACGAAATCGCCCAGGCCGTCCTGTTCCTGCTCTCCGACCAGGCCAGCCACATCACCCTGCACGACCTGCGTGTCGATGGCGGGGCGACGCTGGATCAGTAAGAGAAGCGTGAGCCGGTGTGGGGCGGCCCTCCGGCTCTGGAGGGCCACCCTGCGACGGCGGATTTAGAACACAAAAAATCAGCGCGGCAACACCGACGAACCCATCAGATACTCGTCCACCGACCGCGCGCACTGCCGCCCCTCGCGGATCGCCCACACCACCAGCGACTGGCCACGCCGCATATCCCCCGCCGCAAACACCTTCGCCCGGGAACTGCAGTAATCATCCGTGTTCGCCCGCGCATTCCCGCGTCCGTCCATCTCCACCCCGAACGCCTCCAGCACCGACCGCACCGGCGACACGAACCCCATCGCCAGCAGCACCAGATCCGCCTGGACCTCGAACTGCGAATCCTTCACCTCGCGCATCTTCATCTGCCCGGTGGCCTTGTCCTTCAACCATTCCAGACGCGTCGCCACCAGCTTTTCCACCTTGCCGCCCTTGCCCTCGAAAGATTGCGTCCCCACCGCCCAATCGCGCTGGCAACCTTCCTCGTGCGAAGATGAAGTGCGCAGCCGGATCGGCCAATAAGGCCAGGTCTGCAGCTTGTCTTCTTCTTCCGGCGGACGGAACATCAGCTCGAACTGCGTCACCGACGCCGCGCCCTGGCGATTGCTCGTCCCCACGCAGTCCGACCCCGTATCGCCGCCGCCGATCACCACCACGTGCTTGCCCTTCGCGCTGATCGGCTTGGCAATGCGGTCGCCATGATTCACCTTGTTCTGCTGCCGCAGAAAATCCATCGCGAAATGCACCCCGCGCAACTCGCGGCCCGGCACCGGCAGATCGCGCGGCTGCTCCGACCCGCCCGCCAGCACCACCGCGTCATACTGCGCCATCAGCTCGTCGGGCGTCACCACCGTCAGCCCGTCCTCCGCGTGCGCGGCCTCGCCCACATAGGTCGAGGGAAAGAACTCCACCCCCTCGGCTTCCATCTGCGCCAGACGCCGGTCAATGTGCAGTTTTTCCAGCTTGAAATCCGGAATCCCGTAGCGCAGCAGCCCGCCGATGCGATTGCTCTTTTCATAGACCGCCACACTGTGTCCGGCGCGCGCCAACTGCTGCGCACAGGCCAGGCCGGCCGGCCCGGAGCCGATCACCGCGACCCGCTTGCCCGTCTTGCGCGCGGGCGGCTGCGGCACCACCCAGCCTTCCTTCCAGCCACGCTCGATGATCGTGTGCTCGATCGACTTGATGCCCACCGCATCGTCATTCAGATTCAGCGTACAGGCCGCCTCGCAAGGCGCCGGGCAGATGCGGCCGGTGAATTCCGGAAAATTGTTGGTCGACAGCAGCACGTCCAGCGCGCGCTTCCAGTCCTGGCGGTAGACCAGGTCGTTCCAGTCCGGAATGATGTTGTTGACCGGACAGCCATGCGTGCAGAACGGCACCCCGCAGTCCATGCAGCGCGTGCCCTGGACACGGGCCTGCTCGTCGGTCAGCGGCGAGACGAATTCCTTCCAGTGACGCAGGCGGGATTCCGGGGCCTCGTAAGCCGGCTTGACCCGCGCGAATTCCATGAAACCAGTGATTTTTCCCATGATGCAATGTTCCTTCAGGCAGCCTGGGCCTGGGTCTGGGCCGCCTGCCACAGTTCACCCAGCGCGCGGCGGTATTCGATCGGAGTGACCTTGACGAAGGCGCGACGCGCCTGATTCCAGTCGTCCAGGATTTCCCGGGCGCGGAAACTGCCGGTGAGGCGGAAATGGTTTTCCACCAGCCGGCGCACGATGGCCTCGTCCGTCTCGCGCGGGCCATTGCGATCCAGGCTGTGCCAGAACTGTTCTTCGCCTGCCTGCCGCTGGGCTTCGTCCGTCTCCATCGGGTCCAGGCGCACCATGCCGCTGTTGCAGCGGCGCGCAAAGACCTGCTCCGGGTCCCAGACAAAGGCAATGCCGCCGGACATGCCGGCCGCAAAATTGCGGCCCGTCTCGCCCAGCACGACCACGGTCCCGCCGGTCATGTACTCACAGCCATGGTCACCCGTGCCTTCCACCACGGTGGCGGCGCCCGAATTGCGCACCGCAAAGCGTTCGCCGGCCACGCCGTTGAAATAGGCCTCGCCGCCGGTCGCACCGTACAACACCGTGTTGCCGGCAATGATGTGATCCGGCCCGAACCCGCGGAAATCGTTGGGCGAGCGCAGGATCAGGCGGCCGCCCGACAGGCCCTTGCCGACGTAGTCGTTGGCCTCGCCCACCAGGTCCAGAGTCACGCCATGGGCCAGGAAGGCGCCGAAGCTCTGCCCGGCCGCGCCGTTGCACTGAATGTGGATGGTGTCGTCGGGCAGGCCTTCATGGCCGTAACGCGAAGCCACCGCCCCCGACAGCATGGCGCCGATGGTGCGGTTGCGGTTGCGCACCGGAGTGATGAAGGACACCTTCTCGCCTCGTTCCAGCGCGGCCTTGCTGCGCTCGATCAGTTGATGGTCCAGCGCGTGCGACAGGCCGTGGTCCTGATTGTCCGTGTGATGCACCGGATCCTCGGTGGCGACCTGGTGGAAGATGCGGCCGAAGTCCAGCCCGCGCGCCTTCCAGTGATCGATGCCCTTGCGCATGTCGAGCAGATCGGCGCGGCCGATCAGCTCGTCGAAGGTGCGGATGCCCAGTTGCGCCATGATCTCGCGCACTTCCTCGGCGACGAAGAAGAAATAATTGACGACGTATTCGGGCTTGCCGTTGAATTTCTTGCGCAGCACCGGGTCCTGGGTGGCGACCCCCGTGGGACAGGTGTTCAGATGGCACTTGCGCATCATGATGCAGCCTTCGACGATCAGCGGCGCCGTGGCAAACCCGACCTCGTCGGCCCCCAGCATGGCGGCGATCGCCACGTCACGGCCGGTCTTCATCTGACCATCGGCCTGCACGCGGATGCGGCTGCGCAGGCGATTCAGCACCAGGGTCTGCTGCGTCTCGGCCAGGCCCAGTTCCCAGGGGATGCCTGCGTGCTTGATCGAGGACACGGGAGAAGCCCCCGTGCCGCCATCGTGACCGGCGATCACCACGTGGTCGGCCTTGGCCTTGGCCACGCCGGTGGCCACCGTGCCCACGCCGACCTCCGCCACCAGCTTCACCGAGATCGAGGCGCGCTCGTTGACGTTCTTCAGATCGTGGATCAGTTGCGCCAGGTCCTCGATCGAATAGATGTCGTGGTGCGGCGGAGGCGAGATCAGGCCTACGCCCGGCACCGAATAGCGCAGTTGTGCGATGTAGTCCGTGACCTTGTGTCCCGGCAACTGGCCGCCCTCGCCGGGCTTGGCCCCCTGAGCCATCTTGATCTGGATCTGGTCGGCGCTGCACAGGTATTCGGCGGTGACGCCGAAGCGCCCCGAGGCCACCTGCTTGATGCGCGAGCGCAGCGAATCCCCCGCGGCCAGCGGCACGTCGGCGGCGATGCGGTCCGCCCCCAGCACCGAGGCCAGGCTGTCGCCCTTGCGCACCGTCGGCTTGCCCGCGCGCATCTCGGCGCGGTAACGCAACGCGTCCTCGCCGCCCTCGCCGGTGTTGGATTTGCCGCCGATGCGGTTCATGGCCACGGCCAGGGTCGCGTGCGCCTCGGTCGAGATCGAGCCCAGCGACATGGCGCCGGTGGCGAAGCGCTTGACGATTTCCTTGGCGGGCTCGACCTCCGACAGCGCAATGGCCCGGGCCGGATCGACACGGAACTCGAACAGGCCGCGCAGCGTCATGTGGCGGCGCGACTGGTCGTTGATGAGCTGGGCGTATTCCTTGAAGGTCGAGTAATTGTTGGCGCGCGTGGCGTGCTGCAGCTTGGCGATCGAATCCGGCGTCCACAGATGCTGTTCGCCCCGGATGCGGAAGGCGTATTCGCCGCCCGCGTCCAGCGCGTTGGCCAGGACCGGATCGGTGCTGAAGGCCGCCTGGTGGGTGCGCAAAGCCTCCTCGGCCACCTGGAAGATGTCGATGCCCTCGATGTTGCTGGGCGTGCCGGTGAAGTATTTCTTCACCAGGCTGCTGTGCAGGCCCACCGCCTCGAAGATCTGCGCGCCGGTGTAGGACATGTAGGTCGAGATGCCCATCTTGGACATGACCTTCTTCAGCCCCTTGCCGATCGCCTTGATGTAGTTTTCGGTGGCGTGGGGGTCACCCATCGACGTGAGCGTTTCCAGCGCCAGCCAAGGATGTACGGCCTCGGCGCCGTAACCGCCCAGCAGCGCGAAATGGTGCGTCTCGCGCGCCGAACCGGTCTCCACGATCAGGCCGGTGCGGGTGCGCAGGCCGGCGCGGATCAAGTGCTGGTGGATGGCCGAGGTCGCCAGCAGCGCGGGGATGGCGACGTGCTCCGCATCCACGCGCCGGTCGCTGATCAGCAGGATGTTGTCGCCGCTGCGCACCGCATCGGCCGCAGTGGCGCACAACGAAGCCAGGCAGGCTTCGATGCCCTCTCGGCCCCAGGCCACCGGATAGACGATGTCCAGTTCGCAGCAGCGGAACTTGTCGCCCGTCTGGCGGCTGATGTGGCGCAACTGCGCCATGGCGGCAGCGTCCAGCACCGGCTGGTTGACCTCCAGGCGCAGCGGCGGGTTGACGTTATTGATGTCCAGCAGGTTGGGCTTGGGCCCGATGAAGGACACCAGCGACATGACCATCTGTTCGCGGATCGGGTCGATCGGCGGATTGGTCACCTGGGCGAACATCTGGCGAAAGTAGTTGTAGAAAGGCTTGGCCCGGTCCGACAGCACGGTCAGCGGCGCGTCGTTGCCCATGGAACCAATGGCTTCTTCACCGTTCTTCGCCATCGGCTCCAGGATGAACTTGAGGTCCTCCTGGTTCCAGCCAAAGGCCTGCTGGCGATCCAGCAGGCTGGCGGACGGTTCGGGCAGGTCCTCGGCCTTCAGGGCGGGCAGGTCGTCCAGCTTCAGGCGCAGGCGCTCGATCCACTGCGGATAAGGGTGCGCGTTGGCCAACTGCGACTTGATCTCCTCATCCTCGATGATGCGGCCCTGCTGCAGGTCGATCAGCAGCATGCGGCCGGGCTGCAGACGCCATTTCTTGACGATGCGATGTTCCGGGATCGGCAGCGTGCCGGCCTCGGAGGCCAGGACCACCATATTGTCGTCGGTGATCAGGTAGCGCGCCGGGCGCAGGCCGTTGCGGTCCAGCGTGGCGCCGATCTGGCGGCCGTCGGTAAAGGCCACGGCGGCCGGGCCGTCCCAGGGCTCCATCAGGGCGGCATGGTATTCGTAGAAAGCGTGCCGTGACTCGTCCATGTCGGCGTGCTGCTCCCAGGCCTCCGGGATCATGATCATCATGGCGTGGGCCAGGGAATAGCCCGACATGACCAGCAGTTCCAGGCAGTTGTCGAACGTGGCGGTGTCGGACTGGCCTTCGTAGACGATGGGATAAAGCTTGCCCAGATCCTCGCCCAGCACGGCGGAACTCATCGCGCCTTCGCGGGCGCGCAGCCAGTTGAAATTGCCCTTGACGGTGTTGATCTCGCCGTTGTGGGCGATCATGCGATAGGGGTGCGCCAGCGGCCAGGCCGGGAAGGTGTTGGTGGAAAAGCGCTGGTGTACCAGGGCCAGGGCGGAGACGGCGCGGGTGTCGGCCAGGTCGCGGTAGTACAGACCCACCTGGCTGGCCAGCAGCAGGCCCTTGTAGACGACGGTGCGCACCGAGATGGAAGGCACGAAGTATTCCTGGCCGTGCGCAAGCTGCATGCGCTGGATGGCGTGACTGGCGGTCTTGCGGATGACGTAGAGTTTGCGCTCCAGGGCGTCGGGCACCATGATGTCGTGCCCACGACCGATGAAAAGCTGTCGGATGACGGGCTCGCAGGCGCGCACGGTAGGCGACATCTGCATGTCGCGATCGACAGGGACGTCGCGCCAGCCCAGCACCACCTGGCCTTCGTCGCGCACGGCGCGTTCCAGTTCACGCTCGCAGGCCAGGCGCGAGGCGGTTTCCTTGGGCAGGAAGACCATGGCGACGCCGTAGTCGTCGGGCTGCGGCAGGGTCACGCCCTGGGCGGCCATTTCTTCGCGGTAAAGCTGGTCGGGGATCTGGAGGAGGATGCCCGCGCCATCGCCCATGAGTTCGTCGGCGCCGACGGCGCCCCGGTGATCGAGGTTTTCCAGGATCTTGAGGGCCTGCTGGATGATGGCGTGGCTTTTGTGGCCTTTGATATGGGCGACGAAGCCGACGCCGCAGGCGTCATGCTCTTGTTCGGGGCGGTACAGACCCTGGGCGGCCGGCAGGCCGGGGGGACAGGAGACGGGGTGGGTCATGGCAGAACTCGCGAGGCGGAAAACGGGTACCGGTTCGAACGGCAGAACAGGGAAATTACCGCCCCAAGTCCTTGGTGACAATAGGATTTTTTATTGATGCGTCCCTATTTATAAAGCCAGCATTGATTTATACACATATATAGGGACGCATCAATTGATTTGAAATGAAAAAGCTTCTCCTGTCAGCAGAGCTTCAGATTCACGGGAAAATACGGATTGAACAGGGCTGGGATTTTTTTGCGGCCACCAGGCCCGGGCGCGCCGCCCGCCCGATCAATGGGGAATGCCAACCGCCTGCCAGCCGGGATGGTTGAAATACTCTCCATACTGGTTCAGCGCCCGCGCCAACTGCACGACGCCGGCGGCGCGCGGCTGCCCGGCCTGCTTGCCGCCTGCCACCTCAATGCCCTGAACCACGTCGGCCAGAACGACGTGCAGCACGGCATCAGCCTGCGGGCTCAGCTTGCAGTTCTCGACGACATACGCCACTTCACGGCCGGCCTGGGCGCTCAGCGCATCATATTGCGCGTCGGTCAGCGTGCCCTCATGTGCGGCCGGCAGCGCCTGCGCCACCGACTGATGCAGATTGCCCATGGCCAGGCGCAGGGGTTCGTCGGTCGCCCACTTGCTGCCGTGGTCCAGGGTCAGCGCCGTAGCCGGAGCATCGCCGTGATCGTGTGCATCGGCTGCAGAGGCAGGGCTGCCGACCAGGGCCAAAGGCAGCGCCAGGCACAGGGCGGGCAGGAAACGGAGGGTTCGGATTTTCATGAGACGGTTCCTTTGAAAGTCAGAGAAATGTCGTTGCGACATTCCAATAAACGAACCACCCCGCTCAAAGTTCCCTCCACGATCACCGACCGGCGCCGTGCAGACGCCGGATCTCTGCGGCGGGGTCCCCGTATTCCCGCACCAGCAGGCTCTTGAGCGCCGCCCTCTGACCGGCGTCGAGCAAGGCCTGCTCGGCCAGAAGCTGGGCGACGACCCGCTGCTGCTGTTCATCCTGGAGCCCGGCGATCCGTTCCCGCAGCGCGGCCACCCGGCCCCGATCCGGCGCATCAGCGAAAATCGCGTCCAGCAGGGCATCGCGCTGGGCATGAATGTCAGCCCAGTTCCGTGCCAGATCCCGCAGAAAGGGCTGCTCCAGAGCATCCCAGGCTTCGCGCTGGACGGGAGACAGGCCCAGCCGGTCCGCCAGGACCGCGTCATGCGCAGGCGCCGCCGTCCCCAGATGCCGGTAGGCGACCGCGACGGCGAACCCCAGGTTCAGGGCCAGGGATGCGGCCAGCAGAGGTTTCAAGATACGGCTGTTCATGTGTGCTCCTCGGGTGTGCCGCACAGGCCGGGGGCGCACAAGCCACCCGGGGGCACGGGGTCGAACAGGGACATCCAGACGGCCGGAGCGGCCTGACCGGGTGCCGCACCCAGGCCGGACCAGGCGCCCAGGCCCAGACCCAGCGCCAGGGAAGCCGCCACCGCCAGACCGGCCGGCCAGCCGCCGACCCAGGCACGCCAGTCCGGCATGGACACGGAGCGGCGTCGACGGTATGGACGCGCCAGATCGAGCCCGGGCAGGGGGTCCGGCAGGGCGTGCAGGGCGTCGGACAGGCCGCGCAGGGCGGCCAGTTCCCCGGAGCAAAGCGGGCAGGTCTGGAGATGCGCCTGGATCAGTGCTCGACGCCGAGGCGTGCGAGGCCCATCGAGCCAGGAGGACAACAGGACGGTTCTGGGACAAGGCATGGCGATTCTCCTCATTCAGCGGCGCAGGGCTTCCAACAGGGCGGCCCGCGCCCGGGCGATCCGGGACCGAACGGTGCCAGGGCTCAGATCCAGGGCGCGCGCAATGTCGTCGTAGGACAGATCCTCGATTTCTCGTAACAGCAGGACTTCGCGATGCGCGGGCGACAGGGTCGCCAGCGCGGACTCCAGTTGACTCACTTTTCGGGCGATTTCCAGGCGGGCGTGCGGCCCGGGCGCGGGGTCGGGCACGTCCAGAACGGCATCCAGCGGTTCGGTCCGCGCATGCCGGGCCCGGCGCAGATAGTCCAGGGCCCGGTTGTGCGCAATGCGGAACAACCAGGTCCGGAACGCGGCCTGCGGCCGCCAGCCGGGCAGCGCCTGGAAAGCCTTCAGAAAGGTGTCCTGCGCCAGATCGCGGGCCGTCTCGGGATCACGGATCATCCGCGCCAGGTAGCGATGAATCGCTCCTTGATGGCGCTCGACCAGCCACGCATAGGCGCGCCGGTCCCCGGCGCTGGCCCGCACCGCCTGTCGCTTCTCTTCGGAATCGATTTCTGTGTCCACATCCGCTATAACGCGCCACGCCGTCAAAAGTTCCCGGGCCGTTTCCCGGCGGTCCTCGCTCTCGCGACGACCAGAAAGCCGGCGGACAGGGCCAGGGTACAATGCCACACTGGAATCGATTGGTCCAACATGACGCATACCGACCCCGCCCCCCTTGTCACATTCGACGGTGTTTCGCTCGGCTACGGCGAATTCACCGTGCTGCGCGACGTCGACCTGCGGGTCATGCCGGGGCAGGTCGTCGCCATGATGGGCGGATCAGGTTCGGGCAAGACGACGCTCTTACGAGCGGTGACCGGGCAGTTGCCGGCGCAGGCCGGGCGTATTTCGGTGTTTGGCCGCGACATGGCCGAACTGCGGGGCGAATCCCTGCGCGAGACCCGCCAGCGTATGGGCGTGCTGTTCCAGGGCGGTGCGCTGTTTACGGATTTGAACGTGTTCGAGAACGTGGCGTTTCCGCTGCGCGAACACACCTGCATTTCCGAACACCAGATTCTGGAACGGGTGCTGGACAAGCTGCAGGCGGTGGGTCTGCGGCACGCGGCGCATCTGCGAATCTCGGAGATTTCCGGCGGGATGGCGCGGCGCGTGGCGCTGGCGCGGGCGATCGTGCTGGAACCCGAACTCATTCTGTATGACGAACCCTTCGCCGGGCTGGACCCGATTTCTCTGGGCATCACGGCGCAATTGATCCGCACGCTGACGGACCAGTTGGGCTGCGCGTCGATCCTGATCACGCACGACGTGGCGGAATCTTTCGCCATCGCGGATCAGGTGTACCTGATCGGCCAGGGCCGGCTGGTGGCCCGCGGCACACCGGCAGAACTGTCGGCCTCGCAAGACGAGTATCTGCAGCAGTTCCTGCAGGGTCGGCCCGACGGGCCGATCGGCTTCCACTATCCTCAGACGCCGGCCTTTGATCGCTGGCTGGCCGCCCGGAGGGCAGGATGAGTACGTTTGCGCAACGCATCGCTGCGCTGGGGCACGGCTTCGTGTCCATGATCGCCGGCCTGGGCGCCTTTGTCCGCCTGTTCGGTGCCATTCTGGCGCGCAGCAGCGTGCTGCTGCGCCGCCCGCGCCTGACGGCCCAGCAGGTCCATTTCATCGGCAATCATTCTCTGCTGATCATCGGGGTCTCGGGTCTGTTCGTGGGCTTCGTGCTGGGCCTGCAAGGCTATTACACGCTGAACCGCTACGGATCGGAACAGGCGCTCGGCCTGCTGGTGGCCCTGTCGCTGACGCGCGAACTGGGGCCGGTGGTCACGGCGCTGCTGTTCGCCGGGCGGGCCGGCACCTCGCTGACGGCGGAGATCGGCCTGATGAAGGCCGGCGAACAGATCTCGGCCATGGAAGTCATGGCCGTGGACCCCATCCGCCGTGTTCTGGCGCCGCGCTTCTGGGGCGGCGTGATCGCCATGCCGGTGCTGGCAGCGGTGTTTTCCATGGTCGGCATTCTGGGCGGCTGGTTCGTGGGCGTGGTGCTGATCGGCATCGACCCGGGCGCGTTCTGGTCGCAGATGCAAGGCGGGGTGGACGTGGTCGACGACGTGCTCAACGGCGTGATCAAGAGCCTGGTCTTTGGTATCGTCGTGACCCTGATCGCCCTCTACCAGGGCTGGACGGCACGCGCCACGCCCGAAGGCGTCTCTCGGGCCACCACCCGCACCGTGGTCAGCGGCGCCCTGGCGGTGCTGGGGCTGGATTTCCTGCTGACGGCGCTGATGTTCGCCCACTAAGGGCCTGTTCGCCAACTGAAACCTGCGGAACGAATTCATGACACGCGAAAAAACCGATTTCTGGGTAGGCCTGTTCATCCTGCTGGGCCTGATCGCTCTGGTGTTCCTGGCGCTGCGCGCCGGCAACATGAGCTCCTTTTCCTTCGCCCCCACCTACCGGGTGCAGGCGCATTTCGACAACGTGGGCAGCTTGAAGATCCGCGCGCCGATCAAGAGCAGCGGCGTGGTGGTCGGGCGGGTGTCCGCCATCGGCTTCGACAACCAGCGCTTCCAGGCCACGGTCACGATGGACCTGGAACAGCCCTATGTCTTCCCGAAGGATTCCTCGGCCTCGATCCTGACTTCGGGCCTGCTGGGCGAGCAATACATCGGCCTGACCCCGGGCGGAGACGACAAGAACCTGGCCGATGGGGGCACGATCGAGTTCACGCAATCCGCCGTGGTACTGGAAGACCTGATCAGCAAATTCCTCTACAGCTCGGCCGAAAAAGAAGGCTCGAAGGGCGCGGAGGGCGCCGTCGCACCGGCAGCCAGCCATTGAGCGGCTGCCCTTACAATATGCGACACTTCGACGTCCTCCCGGACCCCGACCCCACGAGACACGACATGAATTCCACCGCCCCGACGCTGGCCACGCCGCGTTCCCGACGCTTCACGGCCCGCACCGGGCTGGCCCTGGCGACCGCCGCCCTGCTGGCCGGCTGCGCGCAGGTGCCGCACCCCTCGCCCAACGATCCCTGGGAATCCTATAACCGGGGCATGTACGCCTTCAACGATACGGTGGACCGCGCGGTGCTCAAGCCCATCGCCACGGGCTACGAGACCGTCACGCCGCGCCCGGTGCGCACCTGTATCCACAACATCTTCAGCAACCTGAGCGACGTCTGGTCCGGCGTCAACAGCCTGCTGCAGGGGCGTGGCCGCGATTTCGTGGACACCTTCGGACGCGTGCTGTTCAACACCACGGCGGGCCTGGGCGGCTGCATCGACGTCGCTTCGATGCACGGCGCCCGCAAGATTCCCAACGATTTCGGCATGACGCTGGGCGTCTGGGGCTTTGGCCAGGGGCCGTACTTCGTCCTGCCCTTCATGGGCCCCAGCACGGTGCGCGACGGGGTCGGCACGGCCGTCGCCCTGACGGTGCCTTCGAGCCCGGCCGCCGCCGTCTTCACCATCGACAACGTGCCGGTCCGCAATTCCATCCTGGGCCTGTACATCGTCGACACGCGCGCCAACCTGCTGGAAGCCGACCGCCTGGTGGACCAGATCGCGCTCGACAAGTACAGCTTCATCCGCGACGCCTACCTGCAGCGCCGCAAGTCCATGCTGGACAGCCGCCAGCAGGGCGGCCGCGCTTCGACGGCAGACGACCTGGACCGCGAGGCGGCGCCGGCCGATACGAATCTGCCGGTCTACGACGATCCGGACGAGACGCCGGCGAAATAATGCAAACCAGCCCGGGGGCGCGTTCGACCCGGGCACCGCTCCGCCCCACGCGGGTGGACGGCCACACGGAGACGATGATGCACTTTTCTTCTTTCCTCCCGACCCTGCGCCGAGCGATCGGCCCGTGCCTGCTGGGCGCAGCCCTGGGCCTGTCCGCCGCCTCCGCCGGCGCGGCCGAACGCACGGTCGACCCCAAGGCCGCACCGAACGACTTCCTCGAAGCCGTCGCCAACAACATGCTGGACGCGGTCAAGGCCGATCCCCAGGCGCTGCACGGCGACCCGGGCCACATTGCGGACCTGGTGCGCCGCTACGCCATCCCCTACGTGGACATGAACAAGACGACGCGTCTGGCCGCGGGCCGCTACTGGCGCCAGGCCTCGGCGGCTCAACAGGATGCGCTGGTCCAGGCTTTCACGGGCACACTGATCCGCACCTACAGCGGGGCGTTCACGCGGGTGACGTCGGGCACGACGATCTCGCTGCTGCCTTTCCGGGGCGACCCGAAGGCGGACGACGCGGTCGTTCGCACGACGATCTCGCAGCAGAACAGCCCGGCGATCGGGGTGGACTACCGGCTGGAACAGACGGACGCGGGCTGGAAGGTCTACGATCTGAACGTAGAAGGCATCTGGCTGATCCAGAACTACCGCAACCAGTTCGCCTCCGAAATCAACCGCAGCGGCATCGACGGGCTGATCTCGGCGCTGAACGCGAAACAGTGATTTTGTGTTCTAAACACGCCTGCACGCAGGCATGAAGGCAGGGCCGCCCTGTTCGGCGGTCCTTCCTCGTACGAACGGGCGGCGGGCAAACTCGGCCTACGGCCTCAAACAGTACCCGCCTTGTCTCCCGCTCTCCCTTCGGAAGCCGCCGGCGCCTCACGACCGCCTATAATGTCCGATGGCGCCCACTTGAGGGCGCATTGCCTGCCCATGCCTGCTCTCGATCTGCAACACGTCTCCAAAATCTACGCCCCGCACCAGCGATCCTGGCGCGACCGCCTGAGCGGCCGCCCTGCGTCCGCAGGCTTCCAGGCCCTGCGCGACGTCAGCCTGACGGTCGAGCACGGTGAATTTTTCGGCCTGCTGGGCCCCAACGGAGCGGGCAAGACCTCGCTGATCTCCATCCTGGCCGGACTGTCCCACGCCACCCGGGGCAGCGCCCGGGTCTGCGACTACGACGTGGTCAACGACTTCCGCCAGGCCCGTCAGTCGCTGGGCGTCGTGCCCCAGGAAATCGTCTACGACCCTTTCTTCAGCGTCCGTGAAACCTTGCGGCTGCAATCCGGGTATTTCGGCCTGCGGAACAACGACGACTGGATCGACGAGATCCTGGACAACCTGGGGCTGCTGGACAAGGCCGATGCCAATATGCGCGAGCTGTCCGGCGGGATGAAGCGCCGTGTGCTGGTGGCACAGGCCCTGGTGCACCGTCCGCCCGTGATCATCCTGGACGAGCCGACCGCCGGGGTGGACGTGGACCTGCGCCGCACCCTGTGGGACTTCATCACACGCCTGAACCAGGCCGGACACACGATCCTGCTGACCACCCATTACCTGGAAGAGGCCGAATCCCTGTGCGGGCGCGTGGCGATGCTGAAAGCCGGCCAGGTCGTGGCGCTGGACACCACCCAGTCGCTGATGGCACGGGTGGGCGGCGCCGACCTTGAAGACGCCTTCGTACGCATCATGCACGACGATTCCGTGCTGGAGGCCGAACTGTGATCCGCCCCGTCTCCCAGACCCGCCCCGAGATGGGTTCGGGCTTTCCGACCCTGCTGCACAAAGAGCTGATGCGCTTCTGGAAGGTCGGCCTGCAGACCATCGCCGCCCCGGTGGTGACGGCGCTGCTGTATCTGCTGATCTTCTCCCATGTGCTGGAAGACCGTGTGCAGGTGTACGACGCCGTTTCCTACACCGCCTTCCTGATCCCCGGACTGATGATGATGAGCATGCTGCAAAACAGCTTTGCCAATCCGTCCTCGTCCCTGATCCAGAGCCGCATCACCGGCAACCTGATCTTCGTGCTGCTGCCGCCGTTTTCCCATCGCCAGATCTTCGCCGCCTACATCCTGGCGGCGGTCGCCCGCGGGCTGGCCGTGGGCGTCTGTGTCTGGCTGGTGGCACTGTTCTTCGTGCGCCTGCCGGTCACGGCCCCGCTGTGGCTGCTGGTCTTCGCGGTGCTGTCCTGCTGGATCCTGGGGGTTCTGGGCCTGATCGCCGGCCTGTGGTCGGAAAAATTCGACCAGTTGGCGGCCTTCCAGAACTTCCTGATCCTGCCCGCCACTTTTCTGTCGGGCGTGTTCTATTCGATTCACAGTCTGCCGCCCTTCTGGCAGGAAGTCTCACGCTGGAACCCGGTGTTCTACATGATCGACGGCTTCCGCTACGGATTCTTCACGGCGTCTGACGTTTCCCCCTGGCGCGGCCTGGCCATCGTGCTGGCCGTCGCCGTGGCCCTGAGCCTGTTCGCCTTGCGCCTGCTGGCGCGCGGCTACAAACTACGGAGCTGAACCATGTCCCCCACACCCGAGCACGTCCGCCAGTACATCGCCGACAACCTGCCCTGCGAACACCTGGAAGTCTCCGGTGACGGCGCCCACTTCGAGGCGCTGATCGTCAGCCCCGTCTTCGAGGGCAAACGCACGCTGGCCCGCCACCAGGCGGTCTACCAGGCCCTGGGGGACCGCATGCGCGCGGAAATCCACGCCCTGTCGATGCGCACCCTGACACCATCCGAATACGAAACCACCAAGACCAATGGATAAGCTGCTGATCCAGGGCGGCCGCCCGCTGCACGGCGAAATCGCCATCTCGGGAGCCAAGAACGCCGCCCTGCCGATCCTTTGCGCGTCGCTGCTGACCGCCGACCCGCTGGCACTGGACAACGTCCCGGCCCTGCGCGACATCGGCACCACCCTGACCCTGCTGCAACGCATGGGCGTGCGCGCGGAACGCGGGGGCGAGACCCGCGTCACCCTCCAGGCCGATCAGGTGTCCAGCCAGGAAGCCCCCTACGAACTGGTCAAGACCATGCGGGCATCCATCCTGGTGCTGGGACCGCTGGTGGCGCGCTTCGGCCGCGCCCGGGTCAGCCTGCCGGGCGGCTGCGCCATCGGCCAGCGGCCGGTCGACCAGCACATCAAGGGCCTGGCCGCCATGGGCGCGCGCATCCACATCGACCACGGCTTCGTCGTGGCCGAAGCCGAGCGCCTGCGCGGCGCCAACATCCTGACGGATATGGTCACGGTGACCGGCACGGAAAACCTGCTGATGGCAGCCACCCTGGCCGATGGCCGCACCGTGCTGGAAAATGCCGCCTGCGAACCGGAAGTCGTCGATCTGGCGCACGTCCTGATCGCCATGGGCGCGCACATCGAAGGCCACGGCACCGACCGCATCGTCATCGAGGGCGTGGAGCGCCTGCACGGCGCCTCCCACCGCATCGTGCCCGACCGCATCGAAGCCGGTACATTCCTGTGCGCCGTGGCCGCCACGGGGGGCGACATCACCCTGCGCCACGCGGCCCCCGACACGCTGGGCGCCGTGCTGGACAAGCTGCGCGACGCCGGGCTGGAAATCACCACCGGGCCGGACTGGATCCGCGCCCGCATGTCCGCCCGGCCGCGCGCGACGGGCTTTCGCACCAGCGAATACCCGGGCTTTCCGACTGACATGCAGGCCCAGTTGATGGCCCTGAACACCCTGGCCGAAGGCACCGCCGTCATCACCGAGAACATCTTCGAAAACCGCTACATGCACGTGCAGGAACTGCGCCGCATGGGCGCGGACATCGAGATCGACGGCCACACCGCCGTCGTCCAGGGCGTCGAGCAGTTGCTGGGGGCCACCGTCATGGCCACCGACCTGCGCGCCTCGGCCAGCCTGGTGATCGCCGGCCTGGCGGCCAGCGGCCAGACCACGGTGGAACGCATCTACCACCTGGACCGCGGCTACGAACGCATGGAACACAAGCTCCAGGCGTTGGGCGCGGACATCCAACGCATCCAATAAAGCGACATGGCTCAACCCCCCCTGACCCTGGCCCTGTCCAAAGGCCGCATCTTCGAAGAAACCCTGCCGCTGCTGGCCGCCGCCGGCGTGGGCGTGCCGGAAAACCCCGAGTCCTCGCGCAAGCTGATCCTGCCCACGGACTCGGACGAACTGCGCATCATCATCGTGCGTGCGTCCGACGTGCCCACCTACGTCCAGTACGGTGCGGCCGACTTCGGCATCGCCGGCAAAGACGTGCTGCACGAACACATGGCGCAGCACCCGGGCGGGCTGTACCAGCCCATCGACCTGAACATCGCCCGCTGCCGCCTGTGCGTGGCCGCCCCCGAGGGCTTCGACTACCAGGCCGCCGTGCGCCAGGGTTCGCGCCTGCGCATCGCCACCAAATACGTGCGCGCCGCGCGCGAACACTTTGCCGCCAAGGGCGTGCACGTGGACATCATCAAGCTCTACGGCTCGATGGAACTCGCCCCGCTGGTGGGCCTGGCCGACGCCATCGTCGATCTGGTGTCCTCGGGCGGCACGCTGCGCGCCAATCGCCTGGTCGAGGTCGAGGAAATCCGCCAGATTTCCTCGCGCCTGATCGTCAACCAGGCCGCGCTCAAGATGAAGGGTGAACGCCTGCAACCGTTCCTGGGTGCCTTCGCCCGCGCCGCTACACAGTAAGATAGACCATTCACACTCTGGTTCCCGCCATGTCCCTGATTCACCGCCTGGATGCCCGCGCTGCCGATTTCGATGCGGCCCTGACCCGGTTGCTGGCCTATGACGCCTCGCAGGACGAGGCCATCGAGACCGCCGTGCGCGACATCCTGCACGACGTGCAGACGCGTGGCGACGCGGCGATCCTGGACTACACGGCGCGCTTCGACCATGTCCGGGCCGACCGCCTGGACGCTCTGGAAATCCCCCGTGCCGACTGGCTGGCGGCCCTGGACGGCCTGCCCGCCGACCAGCGCGCCGCGCTGGAGGCCGCCGCAGACCGCGTGCGCCGCTACCACGAGCACCAGCGCGCCGAGACCTGGACCTATACCGAACCCGACGGCACGATGCTGGGCCAGCAGGTCACCCCGCTGGACCGCGTCGGCCTGTACGTGCCGGGCGGCAAGGCCGCCTACCCGTCCTCGGTGCTGATGAACGCCATCCCGGCCAAGGTCGCCGGCGTGCCCGAACTGATCATGGTCACCCCCACGCCCGGCGGCACGCGCAATCCCATGGTGCTGGCCGCCGCCGCTCTGGGCGGCGTCGATCGCGTGTTCGCCATCGGCGGGGCGCAGGCCGTGGGCGGACTGGCCTACGGCACCGCCACCCTGCCGGCGGTGGACAAGATCACCGGGCCGGGCAATGCCTATGTGGCCGCCGCCAAGCGCCGCGTGTTCGGCACGGTGGGCATCGACATGATCGCCGGCCCATCCGAAATCCTGATCGTGGCCGACGGCAGCACGCCGGCCGACTGGCTGGCCATCGACCTGTTCTCCCAGGCCGAGCACGACGAACTCGCCCAGGCCATCCTGCTGTGCCCGGACGGCGGCTATCTGGACGCCGTCCAGGCCGCCATCGAACGCCTGCTGCCGACCCAGCCGCGCGCCGACATTCTGCGCGTCAGCCTGGCCAACCGGGGCGCGCTGATCCGCACCGACAGCCTGGAGCAGGCCTGCGACATCGTCAACCGCATCGCCCCGGAACACCTGGAAATCTCCGCGCGCGATCCACAGGCCCTGCTGCCTCTGATCCGCCACGCCGGCGCGATCTTCCTGGGAGCCTACAGTTCTGAATCCCTGGGCGATTACTGTGCAGGACCGAACCACGTCCTGCCCACCGCGCGCACCGCGCGCTTCTCCTCGCCGCTGGGCGTGTATGATTTCCAGAAGCGCAGCAGCCTGATCCAGGTTTCGCACGCCGGCGCCCAGACCCTGGGCCGCATCGCCGCCACCCTGGCCACCGGCGAGGGCCTGCACGCCCACGCCGCCAGCGCCTCGCTGCGCCTGGACGCGCAGCCCTGAACCCACCCGCCCGGCCCCCACGGGGCCGCGCGGCTCACACCGATCACCTACCCATGTCCATGCGCACCGCCACCATCGAACGCAACACCCAGGAAACCCGCATCCGCGTCAGTATCAATCTGGACGGCACCGGCACCCGCAGCCTGAACACCGGCGTGCCCTTTCTCGACCACATGCTGGACCAGATCGCCCGCCACGGCCTGTTCGACCTGGACGTCCACTGTGACGGCGACACCCACATCGACGACCACCACAGCGTCGAGGACGTCGGCATCACCCTGGGCCAGGCCTTCGCCGCCGCCGCGGGCGACAAGGCCGGCCTGCGCCGCTACGGCCACGCCTACGTGCCGCTGGACGAATCCCTGTCGCGCGTGGTGGTGGACCTGTCCGGCCGCCCCGGCCTGTTCTATTTCGTGGACTACGCCCGGGCGCGCATCGGCACCTTCGACGTCGATCTGGCGCGTGAATTCTTCCAGGGCTTCGTCAACCACGCCCTGGCGACCGTGCACATCGACAACCTGCGCGGGGAAAACGCCCACCACCAGTGCGAAACGATCTTCAAGGCCTTCGGCCGCGCGCTGCGCATGGCCACCGAAGTCGATCCGCGCGCCGGCGGCGCCATCCCCTCGACCAAGGGTACGCTGTAATCCCGCTCTCATAGCCAGGACTCCCGCATCGTGACCCGCATCGCCATCGTCGACTACGGCATGGGCAACTTCCATTCCGTCGCCCGCGCTCTGCAAGCCGCCGCACCCGACCACGACATCCGCATCGCCCGCGGCGCCGACGAGATCCGCGCCGCCGACCGTATCGTGTTCCCGGGCCAGGGCGCCATGCCCGACTGCATGCAGACGCTGATCACGTCCGGACTGCGCGACGCGGTGCTGCAGGCCGCCCGTGAAAAACCGCTGCTGGGCGTGTGCGTGGGCGAACAGATGTTGTTCGACGCCAGCGACGAGGGCGACACCCCCGGCCTGGGCCTGTTCGCCGGCCGCGTGCGCCGCTTCCAGGGGCCGGCCTTCGACCACGCGACCGACGACGGCGCCCGGCTGAAAGTCCCCCACATGGGCTGGAACGCCGTCACCCAGACCCGCGCCCACCCGCTGTGGGACGGCATCGCCCAGGACACGTCGTTCTACTTCGTCCACAGCTATTACGCCGAACCCGCCGACCCGGCGCTGACCGCCGGCACCAGCCTCTATGGCCTGCCGTTCTGCTGCGCCATTGCGGACGGCAATATTTTTGCCGTACAGTTTCACCCTGAAAAGAGCGCAGCCCCCGGGCTGCAGATGTATCGCAACTTCACCCGCTGGCAGCCCTGAAGCCTCCGGCCTCCGGCACCACACCCTTTCCGTACCGACGACGACCATGCTGCTCATCCCCGCCATCGACCTCAAAGACGGGCATTGCGTGCGCCTGCGCCAGGGCGACCTGGACCAGGCCACCGTGTTCTCCGAAGACCCCGCCGCCATGGCCGCCCAATGGGCCGCCCAGGGCGCACGCCGCCTGCATCTGGTGGACCTGAACGGCGCCATCGCCGGCAAGCCGCGCAACCGCGCCGCCATCCAGGCCATCGTGGACACCGTGGACGACGCCATCCCGGTGCAGATCGGCGGCGGCATCCGCGACCTGGACACGGTCGAATACTACCTGGACAACGGCATCTCCTACGTCATCATCGGCACGGCCGCCGTCAAGGACCCGGGCTTCCTCAGCGACGCCTGCTCGGCCTTCCCCGGCCACATCATCGTCGGCCTGGACGCGCGCGACGGCAAGGTCGCCACCGACGGCTGGTCGAAACTGACCCGTCACGACGTGCTGGACCTGGCCCGCAAATTCGAAGACTACGGCTGCGAGTCCATCATCTACACCGACATCGGCCGCGACGGCATGCTGTCGGGCGTCAACATCGAAGCCACCGTGCGCCTGGCGCAGTCCGTGCACATCCCCGTCATCGCCTCGGGCGGCGTCGCCTCGCTGGACGACATCCGCGCCCTGTGCGAAGTCGCCGACGAAGGCGTCGATGGCGCCATCCTGGGCCGCAGCCTGTACGAAGGCACCCTGGATTTCGCTGCCGCCCAGAATCTGGCTGACGAACTGGTCGGCCCCCCGGACGATGAAGGCGAGGACGCCGACGCATGACCCAAGCCGCCGCTCCCCTGGCCGACTCGCCGGCCCCGTCGGGCCTGTGCCGCCGCATCATCCCCTGCCTGGACGTCAACGCCGGGCGGGTGGTCAAGGGCGTGAATTTCGTCAACCTGACCGACGCCGGCGACCCGGTGGAAATCGCCCGCCGCTACGACGAGCAAGGCGCCGACGAGATCACCTTCCTGGACATCACGGCGACGTCCGATGACCGCGACCTGATCCTGCCCATCATCGAAGCCGTGGCGCGTCAGGTCTTCATCCCCCTGACGGTCGGCGGCGGCGTGCGCCAGGTGGCCGACGTGCAGCGCCTGCTGGACGCGGGTGCCGACAAGGTCTCGATCAACAGTGCCGCCATCGCCCGCCCCGAACTCGTGGCCGAGGCCGCTCGCCACCACGGCTCGCAATGCATCGTCGTGGCGCTGGACGCCCGTCGCGTCTCCGGTGCCGACGAGGACCCGCGCTGGGAAATCTTCACCCACGGCGGACGCCGCGCCACCGGCCTGGACGCCGTGCAATGGGCGCGCCGCATGGCCGATCTGGGCGCCGGTGAACTGCTGCTCACCAGCATGGATCGCGACGGCACCAAATCCGGCTTCGACCTGGAACTGACCCGCGCGGTTTCGGATGCCGTGCCGGTGCCGGTGATCGCCTCCGGCGGCGTCGGCACCCTGCAGCACCTGGCCGACGGCATCCTTCAGGGCCATGCCAGCGCGGTACTGGCCGCCAGCATCTTCCACTTCGGCCAGCACACTCTGGCCGAGGCCAAAGCCTACCTGGCCGCCCGGGGCATCCCGGTGCGATCCGCATGACGACGCCCGGCCCCAGCACACCCACCGCCGGCGCTCCCGACGACTGGCTGGCGGCCCTGCGCTTTGACGATCAAGGCCTGATCCCCGCCATCGCCCAGGACGCCCAGACCGGCACCGTGCTGATGGTGGCCTGGATGAACGCCGAAGCCGTCCGCGAAACCGTACGCACCGGCCGCGCCGTGTACTTCTCGCGTTCGCGCGCCCGGCTGTGGCGCAAGGGCGAGGAATCCGGCCACGTCCAGCAGGTCCACGACATCCGCCTGGACTGCGACGGCGACGTGCTGCTGCTGAAGATCACCCAGATCGGCGGCATCGCCTGCCACACCGGGCGCGAACGCTGCTTCTATCGCGGCCTGGACCTGGGCGGCGACCAACCAGCCTGGGTCGAACAGGACCCGGTGCTGAAGGACCCCGCGGCCATCTACGGCCACCCTCACAGCCACTGAACACCCGCGCCGGGCCGAGCGCCCGGCCCGCCTTCGATCACGGATTGCCCACATGACGACTTCCTCCACCGCCGATACCCTGGCCCGGCTGGCCGACACGCTGGCGACGCGCCGGCCCGATCGCGGCGGCGATCCGCAGTCGTCCTATACCGCCAAACTGCTGGCGCGCGGACCGGATGCCTTCCTGAAGAAGATCGGTGAAGAAGCCACCGAACTGGTCATGGCCGCCAAGGATGGCGACCGCGACCAGATCGTCTACGAGACTGCCGACCTGTGGTTCCACTGCCTGGTCGCCCTGACGCACTTCGACCTGCGGCCCGAAGACGTGCTGGCCGAACTGGCCCGCCGCGAGGGCCTGTCCGGGCTGGAGGAAAAAGCGGCCCGCCCCAAGGATTGACATGCTCAAACCAACCCTCACAAAAATATGGCAACATATGGGATTGATCGGGTCGATGTCCGGCCCCGCCTCGTAGATCCCCATGAGCCACGATTGCCTGTTCTGTAAAATCGCCCGGCACGAAATCCCCGCCCGCATTGTCCACGAAGACGACGAATTCCTCGCATTCCACGACATCAATCCGGCGGCGCCCGTGCATTTGCTGCTGATTCCAAAACATCACGTCGCCTCCCTGGCCGAACTCGGCCCCGCCGACGGCGACTGGCTGGCCCGCATGCTGCGCCTGGCGCCCGAAATCGCCTTCGCCAACGGCTGCAACCCGCTGCCTGCCGGAGGCTTCCGTCTGGTGGCCAACACCGGCACCGAAGGCGGCCAGGAAATCGATCACCTGCATTTCCACATTCTGGGGGGCGAACGCCCCTGGTCCAATCGTGCGGCACCCGCCGCTTAAGGAGTTCTCATGGGTAGCTTCAGCATCTGGCATTGGCTGATCGTCCTGGTCATCGTGGCCCTGATCTTCGGCACAAAAAAATTGCGCAACATGGGTGAAGACCTTGGCGGCGCCGTCAAGGGCTTCAAAAAGGGCATGAAAGACGCGCAGGATGACTCCGCCGCCAAACCGGCCGTCACCCAGCAGACCCAGGACTCCGGCACCGTGGACGTACAGGCCCGCGAAAAGAACGACGCCTGACCCTCACCGCCGCGCACCGGATCCACTATGTTTGATGTCAGCTTCAGCGAACTGATGCTGATCGGCGTCATCGCGCTGATCGTCATCGGCCCCGAACGCCTGCCCAAGGTCGCCCGCACGGTCGGGCACCTGCTCGGCCGCGCCCAGCGCTACGTGAACGAGGTCAAGACCGACATCCAGAAGGAAATGGACCTGAAGGAAATCGGCGACATCAAGAACCAGATGGAAGACGCCGCACGCTCGGTGGAATCCTCCATGACCTCATCGGTGGATGAACTGAAAGCCGCCGTCACCCAGCCCGCGCAGTCGATCAAGGACACCCTGGATCAGGCCCGTCAGACGCTGGATCCGCTGCCGCCGACCGGCTCTGCTGCGACGTCGCCCGAACCTGCGCGCCAGCCCGCGCCGGCCCCCACCGATTCCAGTCACTGAAGCACGGCATGACAGACGCTTCCAACGACTCGTCCCAGGACACGTTCATCTCCCACCTGATCGAACTGCGCACACGCCTGCTGCGGGCCGTGGTGGCCGTGATCGGCATCTTCGTGGTGCTGTTCATCTATCCGGGCCCGTCGATGATCTACGACTTCCTGGCCCAGCCCATGCTGGCCTCGCTGCCCCAGGGCACGCGCATGATCGCCACGGGGGTCATCACGCCCTTCATGGTGCCGATCAAGGTCACCCTGCTGGCATCCTTCGTGCTGGCCCTGCCGGTGGTCCTGTACCAGGCCTGGGCCTTCGTCGCCCCGGGCCTGTACCGCCACGAACAGCGCCTGGCGCTGCCCCTGATCGTCTCCAGCACCCTGCTGTTCCTGCTGGGCATGGCGTTCTGTTATTTCGTGGTCTTCCACACGGTCTTCACCTTCATCGCCCACTTCGCGCCGCAGTCCATCACCCCGGCGCCGGACATCGAGGCCTACGTCAACTTCGTACTGACCATGTTCCTCGCCTTCGGCGTGACCTTCGAAGTCCCGATCGCGGTCATTCTGCTGGTCAAGACCGGCATGGTCACGGTGAAGAAACTGCGTGAAGTGCGCGGCTACGTGATCGTCGGCGCCTTCGTCGTCGCCGCCGTGGTGACGCCGCCCGACGTCCTCAGCCAGATCCTGCTGGCCGCGCCGCTGTGCCTGCTGTACGAAATCGGCATCCTGGCCGCCGCCGCGATCGAGAAGCGCAAGCCGGAGTCTGAGGATGAATCGGACGCCGCAAAGACAGCGGTCCAGTCTGGTGACGATCCTGGCTGATCAGGGCATTGTGCAGGCGACACCTGCACAACGGCTGGACCACTCACTCCCCCTGACTTAACACCCGATCCTGCACCCGGCGGAACGCATCCGCCTTCCTGAACCCCACCACCCGGGCATCCGGAATCACCTGACCGCTGCCGTCAAAGAAAATGATGCCCGGCGGGCCGAACAGGTCGAAACGCGCCAGCAGCGCACGGTCTTCATCCGTCATGCGGGTCACGTCCGCCTGCAGCAGCAGCATCCGGCCCATGCGTTCCGCCACATCGGGATCGCTGAAGGTGAATTTCTCCATCTCCAGACAGGACACGCACCAGTCGGCGTAGAAATCCAGCATCACGGGCCGGTCCGCCGCAGCCAGCCGCGCATCCAGGTCCGCCAGCGATGAGACACGCGTGAAGCGGGCACGGATGGCCGCAGGATCGGCCGCAGCCAGGCCGCCACCACTTGCCGCGCCGCCCGCCGCCGATCCCGTGAACGGCGCCAGGGGCCGCAGCATGTCCTGCCCGCCCGCCAGCAGGCCGGCGCCCTGCGCCAGCCCCCACAGCGCCAGCATCAGGGCCAGGGCGCGCGTCAGCAGCCGCAACGGCCCGGCCTCGCCTTGACCCAGAGCGGCCGCCGACCAGGCCAGCAGGGCGGCCCACAACGCCAGCAGAATCCAGCCGGCCACATACAGCCCGTCGGCCAGCAAGGGCCGCGCCATCCACCAGGCGGTGGCCAGCAGCAGCAAGCCGAAGCCCGCCTTCAGCGGCGCCATCCAGGCCCCGGCGCGTGGCATCAGCGCACCCGCCCCGGCACCGACGGCCAGCAGCAACAAACCCTCGCCCCAGGCCAGGGCGAACAGGGCGGTACCACCGATCACCACATCGCCGGTCTGGGAGATGAACAGCAGCACGCCGGCCAGCGGCGCGGCAACGCACGGCCCGACGATCAGGGCCGACAGCAGCCCCATGACGAACACACCGCCGACGCGACCGCCCGGCAGGCGCTGCAGCCGCGCCTGCATGACGGACTGCATGCCCACCGGGGCCTGCAGGGTGAAGACGTCCAGCATCGCCAGCGCGAACAGCGCCAGCAGCACGGCAAAGGTGCCCAGCACCCAGGGTGACTGCAGCCAGGCGGCCAGCCCCGCGCCCAGCAAGCCGGCAGCCACGCCCAGGGCGGTATACACCAGGGACATACCCAGCACATACACCGCCGCCAGCCCCAAACCGCGCGTCCGGCTCACGGCGCCCCCGCCGCCGGAGATCACCGCCAGCAGGATGGGCACCATGGGCAGCACGCAAGGCGTCAGGGACAGCAGGGCGCCCAGGGTGACACTCAATGCCAGGATCTGCCACAACGGCGCCTGATGCAGCCAGGCCGCCATGCCGACGTCACCCAGATCCAGCCAGGACTCGCCGTCCGATCCGATCGGCGCAGATGCGGATGCGGCTGCGGACACGGATGCTGGCGAGGCTGGAGACGCGTCCGTCGGCGCCTGCGCAGCGGTCCCGGCGCGCAAGGCGGCCGACAAGCCGGCGCCCGACGCCGCACCGGCGGATGAGCCGGAAACAGGCGTCTCGTCGCGCGGTGCCGGCACCTGGCTGCGGACATGGTCACCGATTGCCCGATAGCCGCCACCGTCCGCCTGCAAGGTGAAGCTCGTCGTCATGGGCGGGTAGCACAGACCCGTGTCGGCGCAGCCCTGGCCGGTGACGGTGACCTGCAAAGGCCCCTGCGCCCCTGCCTGCAGCGGCGCCCGCAGCGTCACGCCTTCATGGAAGACCTCCATGTCCTTCTCGAACGTGGGGTCGTACTTGACCTGGCCACGCGGCAGCCGCAAGGCATCCCTCCAGGCCGGCGCACGGGTCTCGGCATCCTCCGGGGTCAGGTCAGAGCGACGGAACAGCAGCAGGCCACCCTGGGCGTCCTCGATGCGCACCTCGAAGCGGTCCTGGTACATGTAATAGCCCGGCGCAATGCGCCAGTGCAGATCCAGGTTCAGGGGATCGGCCATGGCCGCCGATTCGACGAAGGCCTGCTCGGGCGGCAGGAAATCGTCCGCCGCCCGGGCTGCATCCGAGGCCATCAGGCCGCACAGCGCCAGCAGCAGGATGCCCAGCAGTACCACCGCCCGATGCCATAGGCCGGGTTGGCGCGCAGGCAGAGGCGAGCCCGGCGCAAACGGCGGGCGGGGGTCCGACAAAAACGACATGAACAACGTTTCCTTGAAGACAGCGACGCCGGTTCGTCAGGCGTCCCGGGTATCAGCCTGGACGGCGGCCCGGGTTGCCTGAGCCACCCAGTCCAGATAGGCACGGCTGCCCGCCGGCACGCCCTGCACCACGAATTCGGGGATCTCGTAGGGGTGCAGTTCGCACAGCCGCGCGTGCAGCGCGGGTAAAGCGTCCGCCGTGGTCTTGAAGGTGAGTTGGACTTCGTCCGTCCCTTCGAGTTCACCTTGCCACAGATACATGGAAATGATGGCCGGCCCCACCTGGGCACAGGCCGCCAGCGATTCCTCGACCAGCACGTGCGCGATGCGCTTGGCCAGGAGCTCGTCGGGTGCCGTGCTGAGCACCACGACGGTGTCGGTGGGGGCGCCGTCCTGGCGCACAACCAGTGTGGAATTGCTGCCAGGCATCTGATCTTTCATGGTTTTCAGGCAAGTGGGGGGACAGTCCCCATTGTACCTGTGCACACTGCCAAGCACCCATGACCGAACGCAAAACGGACCCCAAAGGGCCCGTTTCGTCGTATCGCATTGCCGCCGATCAAGGATCGGACGGCAAAAAGACTTATTCGCCGGCAGGCGTTTCGGCTTCCGGACGGTCGACCAGTTCCATGTAGGCCATGGGGGCGTTGTCGCCCTGGCGGAAGCCCATCTTCAGCACACGGGTGTAACCACCGTTGCGGTCAGCGAAGCGCGGTCCGATGTCGTTGAACAGCTTGGTGACGACGTCGCGATCACGCAGGCGGGCAAAGGCCAGGCGGCGGTTGGCCAGCGTGGGGTTCTTGCCCAGCGTGATCAGAGGCTCGACCACACGGCGCAGTTCCTTGGCCTTGGGCAGCGTGGTCTTGATGGCTTCGTGGGTCAGCAGGGACACTGCCATGTTGCGGAACATGGCCAGACGATGGCTGCTGGTACGGTTCAGTTTGCGGAGACCGCTACGATGACGCATGATGATTTCCTTATTGAATCTGAAACCCGGATCTTCTATCGCACGAGGCGCGGCCCGGGTGGGTTGACAGCGTCTGCCCAAAATTCGGGCAAACGTGGGATTTTAGCATGTGGCAGGACACAGGCCCCGCCCCATGCCGGTACTGCGATCAGGGGCGCTCGAGGCCGACGGGCGGCCAGTTTTCCAGCTTCATGCCCAGGGTCAGGCCGCGTGCAGCCAGGACTTCCTTGATCTCGTTGAGCGACTTGCGGCCCAGGTTCGGGGTCTTGAGCAACTCGTTTTCGGTGCGCTGGATCAGATCACCGATGTAGTAGATGTTTTCAGCCTTCAGGCAGTTGGCCGAACGCACCGTCAGTTCCAGATCGTCGACCGGGCGCAGCAGCACCGGATCGATCGGGGCCGACTGGCCGCCCACCGGCAGGCTGGTGGTCAGTTGACCGGCGTCCTTGTCGGCCAGCGACACGAACACGGAGATCTGGTCCATCAGGATGCGGGCCGACTGGCGCACGGCTTCTTCGGGGCTGATGACGCCGTTGGTCTGCACGTCCAGTACCAGCTTGTCCAGGTCGGTACGCTGTTCGACGCGGGCGTTTTCCACAGCGTAGCTGACGCGGCTCACGGGGCTGAAGGAAGCATCCAGCACGATCTGGCCAATGGTGGCCGAACGGTCATCGACCAGGGCGCGCACATTGCCCGGCACGTAGCCGCGGCCTTGTTCGACCTTGACCTGCATTTCCAGACGGCCATTGTCCGTCAGGGTGGCGATCAGGTGATCCGGGTTGATGATCTCGACGTCGTGCGGCAGTTCGATGTCGCGGGCGCGGACTTCGCCGGGGCCCTGCTTGTTCAGTTGCAGCGTGACTTCGTCGCGGTTGTGGAGCTTGAACACCACGCCCTTCAGGTTCAGGAGAATGTCGACGACGTCCTCGCGCACACCGGCGATCGTGGAATATTCGTGCACGACCCCGCTGATCTGGACCTCAGTGGGCGCATAGCCCGACATGGAGGACAGCAGGATGCGGCGCAGGGCGTTGCCCAGCGTGTGGCCGTAGCCGCGCTCGAAGGGCTCCATCACGACCTTGGCGTGGTGAGCGCCCAGGGTTTCGACGGAGATGGTACGGGGCTTCAGAAAACCTTGTGCAGACATGAATATTCCTTTTCAATACCCTCGGCTCGTTACACCGATAAGGCTGACGGAAGAAAACAACAAGGAAGGGACGCGTGTCCCTTCCCGGAAAACCGCCGGTCGCCCCGGCCTGAAGGCCGGTTCCGGCAACCGCCGCCCCGAAGGACGGCGGGTGGCGCATGCCACCGATCGTGTGGGATCAGCGGGAATACAGTTCCACGACCATGGATTCGTTGACGTCGTGAGCGACATCCGCGCGATCCGGGGCCTGCTTGAACACGCCCGACAGCTTGCCGGAGTCGACTTCGACCCACTGGGGCAGGCCATTGCCGGTCGCCAGTTCCAGGGCTTCCTTGATGCGGATCTGGTTCTTGGCCTTTTCACGCACGGTGATCACGTCACCGGCCTTGACCAGCATCGAGGCGATGTCGGCGGTATGGCCGTTCAGTTCGATGGAACGGTGGTTCACCAGCTGACGCGCTTCGGCGCGCGTGGAGCCAAAGCCCATGCGGTAAACGACGTTGTCCAGACGCGATTCCAGCAGTTGGATCAGCGTTTCGCCGGTGTTGCCGCGACGGCGCTCGGCTTCGGCGAAGTACTTGCGGAACTGCTTTTCCAGCACGCCGTACATGCGCTTGAGTTTCTGCTTTTCACGCAGCTGCAGGCCGAAGTCCGACGTGCGCGAACCCGAGATGCGGCCGTGCTGGCCGGGCTTGGATTCGAGCTTGCACTTGGA
Source organism: Castellaniella sp. (assembly GCF_049650445.1). Lineage (GTDB taxonomy): Bacteria > Pseudomonadota > Gammaproteobacteria > Burkholderiales > Burkholderiaceae_B > Castellaniella. The sequence continues at coordinate 70,187 of NZ_JBASAD010000024.1, forward strand.
GTCCAGCGAACGGCGGGCGCTCTTCAGGAACAGATCGGTGCCTTCGCGACGCGAAAGCTTGCATTTGGGTCCAGTATAACGAGCCAAGATGTTCCCCTTAGATACGACGACGCTTGGGCGGACGGCAGCCGTTGTGCGGCACCGGCGTGATGTCCGAAATGCTGGAGATCTTGATCCCCAGGGCATTCAGGGCACGCACGGAGGATTCGCGGCCGGGGCCGGGGCCCTTGATGCGGACTTCCAGCGTCTTGATGCCGCATTCCTGGGCCACACGGCCAGCGGACTCGGCAGCCACCTGGGCGGCGAACGGCGTCGATTTGCGCGAGCCCTTGAAGCCGGCGCCACCGGACGTCGCCCACGACAGGGCATTGCCCTGGCGGTCGGTGATGGTGATGATGGTGTTGTTGAAGGACGCGTGGACGTGGGCAATCCCGTCGGACACGTTCTTCTTGACTTTTTTGCGGACGCGCGCGGCGCCGCTCTGAGCTTTCGCCATGTTCTTTCCTCAGGTTATTTCTTCAGGGACGCTGCGGCGCGACGCGGGCCCTTGCGGGTGCGTGCGTTGGTGCGGGTGCGCTGACCACGCACCGGCAGGCCGCGCTTGTGGCGCATGCCACGATACGTGCCCAGGTCGATCAGGCGCTTGATCGACAGCTGCACTTCGCGGCGCAGGTCGCCTTCGATCGTGTAGCTGTTGATCTGTTCACGGATCTTTTCCAGTTCCTCGTCGGTCAGATCCTTGATCTTCTTCGAATATTCGATGCCGGTCGCTTCGCAGATCTTGCGAGCGCGAGTGCGGCCGATGCCGAAGATGGCCGTCAGACCGATCTCGGCGTGTTGGTGCGGCGGAATATTAATGCCAGCAATACGGGCCATGACTGTTCCTCGTGAATTCCGTGATGCCCGGCCTTAGCCTTGGCGTTGCTTGTGACGCGGGTCGGTGCAGATGACGCGCACCACGCCGTGACGTTTGATGATTTTGCAGTTGCGGCAGATCCGCTTTACCGATGCCATTACCTTCATGGTGATCTCCTGGTTCTTGACCGGCCGCTACCTATCTGGAGCGGAAAACAATCCTGGCGCGCGACAGGTCATAGGGCGTGAGCTCCACTGTGACCTTGTCACCCGGAAGGATCCGGATGTAGTGCATACGCATCTTGCCCGAAATGTGACCTAATACTATATGGCCGTTTTCCAGCTTGACGCGGAATGTTGCGTTGGGAAGGTTTTCAAGGACCTCCCCTTGCATCTGGATGACGTCGTCCTTGGACATGTTCTTCAGCGCATGGGCAATCCCGCAGCGCCCTTGAAGTTCGCCTTCCGGAGCAGCGAGTCATACTGTTGGGACATCATGTAAGCCTGCGCCTGCGCCATGAAATCCATCGCGACGACGACAATGATCAGCAGGGACGTGCCACCGAAATAGAACGGCACGTTCCAGCGCATCTGCATCAGTTCCGGCAGCAGACACACCAGCGTGACATAGATCGCACCCGACAGCGTCAGCCGCATGAGGATCTTGTCGATGTAGCGCGCGGTCTGCTCACCGGGACGAATCCCGGGCACGAAGGCGCCGCTCTTTTTCAGGTTGTCCGCCGTCTCGCGGCTGTTGAACACCAGAGCCGTGTAGAAGAAGCAGAAGAAAATGATCAGACCGGAATACAGCGTCACGTACAGCGGCTGCTGCGGCGACAGGGCTGCCGCCAGATCGCCCAGCCAGCGCATGTTCGGGTTGCTGGAGAACCAGCTGGTCACCGTCGCAGGCAGCAGGATGATCGACGAGGCGAAGATCGGCGGAATCACACCGGACATGTTCAGCTTCAGCGGCAAGTGCGAGGACTGGCCGCCATAGAGCTTGTTGCCCACCTGGCGCTTGGCATAGTTCACCGTGATGCGGCGCTGACCGCGTTCGACGAAGACCACGAAGTAGGTCACCGCGACCACCAGGGCCAGGATGAACAGTGCCGACAGGATGGACATCGAGTCCGTACGCACCAGATCCAGCATGCCGCCCAGTGCGCCAGGCAGACCGGCGACGATCCCGGCGAAAATCAGCAGCGAAATGCCATTGCCCAGGCCACGTTCCGTGATCTGTTCGCCCAGCCACATGATGAACATGCTGCCGGTGACCAGCGTCACGATCGTGGTGAAGCGGAACAACAGACCCGGGTCGATGACCAGACCAGGCTGCGATTCGAGCGCCATCGAAATACCGATCGCCTGGAAGGTCGCCAGGAACACCGTACCGTAGCGGGTGTACTGCGTGATCTTGCGCTGCCCGGACTGGCCTTCTTTCTTGATGGCTTCCAGGGTAGGCACGACCACCGCCAGCAACTGCATGATGATGGAGGCCGAGATGTACGGCATGATCCCCAGCGCCAGCACGGAGAAGCGTTCCAGGGCGCCGCCGGAGAACATGTTGAACAGACCCAGGATACCGCCCTGGTTCTGCTGGAACAGGTCCGCCAGCGCATCCGGATTGATGCCCGGCACGGGGATGTGAGTCCCCAGACGATAGACGATCAGGGCGAGCACGAGGAACAGGACACGGCGCTTGAGGTCGCCGTATCCTGCGCTGGGCTTATGTGCCTGAGCTTTGGCCACAGCCGCCCCTTAAACCAGCGAACCGCCGGCCGCTTCGATCGCGGCGCGAGCGCCGGCCGTCGCATTGATGCCGCGCAGGGTGACCTTGCGCGACAGTTCGCCGGTCTTGATGACCTTGACGGTGCGAACCAGATCGCCCACCAGGCCGGCGGCCTTCAGGACCTGCAGATCGATTTCGTCGACCGGCAGCGCCTGGAGATCCGCCAGACGGATTTCGGCGACCAGATGGCGGCCCAGCGGCGTGAAGCCGCGCTTGGGCAGGCGGCGCTGCAGCGGCATTTGACCGCCTTCGAAACCGACCTTGTGGAAACCACCCGCGCGGGACTTCTGGCCCTTGTGGCCACGACCGGCGGTCTTGCCCAGGCCGGAGCCGATGCCACGACCCACGCGACGGCGGGCGCGCTTGGCGCCTTCGGCGGGGGCGAGCGTGTTCAGTTGAGTGACAGACATCAGAATTCCTTTAGGCTTCCGAGACGGTGACCAGATAATCCACCTTGCGGATCATCCCACGCACCTCGGGGGTATCGACCAGGACACGGCTGCTGTTGACCTTGCCCAGACCCAGGCCGCGCACGGTGGCGCGGTGGGACTTGTGCGTGCCGATGACGGAGCGCACGAGCGTGACTTTGATTTGCTTCTGTGCCATGTCTTACCCCAGGATCTCTTCGACCGTCTTGCCGCGCTTGGCCGCGATTTCCCCAGGCGTGGAGCAGGCGCGCAGGCCGTTGAGGGTCGCACGGACCATGTTGTACGGATTGCTGGAGCCGAGGCTCTTGGCCACGACGTTACGCACACCCATCACTTCGAAAATCGCGCGCATCGGGCCGCCGGCGATCACGCCGGTACCTTCGGCGGCGGGCGAGATCAGCACCGTCGAGGCGCCGTGCTTGCCGACCACGGTGTGGTGCAGCGTACCGTTCTTCAGTGCCACCTTGAGCAGACCACGACGGGCCTGTTCCATGGCCTTCTGGACGGCGACCGGTACTTCGCGGGCCTTGCCCTTGCCCATGCCGATACGGCCGTCGCCATCGCCGACCACGGTCAGCGCGGCGAAGCTCATGGTGCGGCCGCCCTTGACGACCTTGCTGACGCGGTTGACCGCGATCATCTTTTCACGCATGCCGTCGTCGCGCTCTTGCTCCGGGGCGTGCTTGCCTTGTGCTTTAGCCATGTGATTCCCTTAGAACTTCAAGCCGGCTTCACGCGCGGCTTCGGCCAGCGCCTTGACGCGGCCATGGTAACGGAAGCCCGAACGGTCGAAAGCGACGAGTTCGATGCCGGCAGCCTTGGCCTTCTCGGCCACACGCTTGCCGACCAGGCTGGCGGCGGCAGCGTTGCCCCCGTTGGCCTGCTGGCTGGCGAGTTCCTTGCGGACTTCGGGCTCGAGCGTCGAGGCGCTGACGAGCACACGATCGCCTTCCGGCGAAATGATGTTGGCGTAGATGTGCAGATTCGTGCGATGCACCGCCAGGCGATGCACGCGCAGTTCGTGAATCTTGCGGCGGGTAGCCGCAGCACGACGCAAACGGGAAGTTTTCTTGTCCATGATTCGTCCTTGCCTGCGTGCTTACTTCTTCTTGGTTTCTTTCAGGATCACGCGCTCGTCCGCATAGCGCACGCCCTTGCCCTTGTAGGGTTCGGGTTCGCGATAGGCGCGGATTTCAGCGGCGACCTGGCCGACGACCTGCTTGTTGGCGCCCTTGACCACGATTTCGGTCTGGGTCGGGCACTCGACTTTGATCCCTTCGGGGATGTCGTGCAGGATGTCGTGCGAGAAGCCGAGCTGCAGCTTCAGGGCGTTGCCCTGGACCTGGGCGCGGAAACCCACGCCAACCAGGTTCAGGCGGCGTTCAAAGCCGGCGCTGACGCCCGTGACCATATTGTTCACCAGCGCGCGCACGGTGCCCGACATGGCATTGGCCTGGCGGGAATCGTTGGCAACGGCGAAGGTGAGCTGGCCGTCTTCCTGGGAAACCCGGACGTTGCCGTCCAGGGACTGAGTCAGGGTGCCCAGCGGGCCCTTGACGACGATCTGCCCGGCGCTGATGGTGGCTTCGACGCCTTTCGGCAGCGCGACGGGGTATTTGGCAATACGTGACATAGTTGAAATCTCCTTATGCCACGTAGCAGAGCACTTCGCCGCCGACGCCGTTGGCACGGGCCTTGCGGTCCGTCATGACGCCACGGGGGGTCGAGACGATCGCCACGCCCAGGCCGTTCATGACCTGAGGAATGGCGTTGCTGCTCTTGTAAATACGCAGGCCGGGACGCGAGACGCGGTCGATGCGCTCGATCACCGGACGGCCGGCATAGTACTTCAGGGTGATTTCCAGCTGCGGCTTGGCTTGTTCGCCGCCGATGCGGAAATCATCGATGTAACCTTCGTCCTTCAGCACAGCGGCAATGGCCGCCTTCAGCTTGGAGGAGGGCATGGAAACCGACGTCTTGTTGACCATTTGCGCGTTGCGCACGCGGGTCAGCATATCGGCGATGGGATCGCTCATGCTCATGTGTGTTTCTCCTACCAGCTGGCCTTGGTCATGCCAGGCACTTCGCCACGCATGGTCATTTCACGCAGTTTGTGGCGGGTGAGCCCAAACTTGCTGAACACGCCACGGGGGCGCCCCGTCACCACGCAGCGGTTACGCTGGCGGGTGGGGTTGGCATTGCGCGGCAATGCTTGCAGCGCCAGGCGAGCCTGATAGCGTTCTTCGTCGGTTTTCGACTGGTCGGCGATGATCGCCTTCAGCGAGGCACGCTTGGCGGCGAATTTCTCGGCCAGCTTGGCGCGCTTGATGTCGCGATTGATGAGGGAAAGTTTTGCCACGTCAGCCCCTTAGTTGCGGAAGGGGAAGCTGAACGCGCTCAACAGCGCCTTGGCTTCCTCGTCGGTCTTTGCGGTGGTGGTGATGCTGATGTTCATCCCGCGCACGGCATCGATCTTGTCGTACTCGATTTCCGGGAAGATGATCTGTTCTTTCACACCGATGTTGTAGTTGCCGCGGCCGTCGAAAGCACGACCCGACACGCCACGGAAGTCGCGCACACGGGGCAGGGCCACCGAGACTAGGCGGTCCAGGAATTCGTACATGCGCTGGCCGCGCAGGGTGACCATGCAGCCGATCGGGTAGTCTTCGCGGATCTTGAAGCCGGCGATGGCCTTGCGGGTCTTGGTGATCACGGGCTTCTGACCGGAGATCTTGGTCATGTCGCCCACGGCGTTTTCGATGACCTTCTTGTCGGCGACGGCTTCGGACACACCCATGTTCAGGGTGATCTTGGTGATGCGGGGAACCTGCATCACCGACTGATAGCCGAATTTCGCCTGCAGGTCAGCCGCGACCTTGGTGCGATAGAAATCTTGTAAACGAGCCATTTGTGCGCGCCCCTTATGCCTTCGCGCCAACGACGGCGCCGTTGGAGCGGAAAATGCGAACCTTGGCGCCGTCCACGACCTTGACGCCGACACGGTCGCCCTTGCCGGTTTCGGGGTTGTAGATCGCCACGTTCGAGATGTGGATGGGCAGGGTCTTGTCGACGATGCCGCCGGGCGTGCCCGCCATGGGATTGCCCTTGGCGTGCTTCTTCACGACGTTGATGCCTTCGACCAGCACGTGGTCGGCGTCGACGCGGGCCACCACGGTGCCGCGGCGGCTGCGGTCGCGGCCGGACAACACGATGACTTCGTCGCCTTTGCGAATGTTTTCCATGATCTGCTCCTTACAGCACTTCGGGCGCCAGGGACACGATCTTCATGAACTTTTCGGTGCGCAGTTCGCGCGTGACCGGTCCGAAGATGCGCGTGCCGATGGGCTCGAGCTTGGCGTTGAGCAACACGGCCGCGTTGCCGCCAAAGCGGATCAGCGAGCCGTCCTTGCGGCGGACGCCCTTGGCGGTACGCACCACCACGGCGTTGTAGATTTCGCCCTTTTTGACGCGGCCGCGGGGGGCTGCTTCCTTGACGGACACCTTGATGACGTCGCCAATGGCGGCATAACGGCGCTTGGAGCCGCCCAACACCTTGATGCACATCACAGAACGCGCACCCGTGTTGTCGGCCACGTCCAGCGTGGTCTGCATTTGGATCATGATTTTTCCTGTTCCAACTTAACAACGAAGCCCAGGGCATGAATCCCCGGCCACGCAGCCAGTTTTGGTCCCGTCAGACATACTTGGCAGCCGCTTGGGTAGCCAATTGGATTGGCCAAGTACGCCCTAGGTTGAAATTCTTGTTCACGCGAAAACCGCGCATCACGAGACTACTGCATGCCCTTCGGGCCCCGCGCAAGATGGCCTGCGCGGTAGACGTCATAAAGGGCAAGACAGCAATTATATACAGCACAAAGATCAAAAGCAAGATCTTTCCGTGCCCCCGGGCTGCGGCGCAACAACATCCCGTCGCCCGGACTGGCCGGAGTCACGCCGCTGCGTCGACCGGTCCCGTCAGTTGGCGCGGCAACGCCCCATATTCGATCACCATGCGGCGCGTACCCGCATCGTCCGCGTCGTCCACATAGACACGCATGCCCATGCCGATCGCGGTCTCGGTGACGGCCACCATCATCTGCACGCCGCCCGGACTGGCCAGCAGTTCGCGCACGAAGTTTCCGCCCAGCTTCACGTAGGCGAAATCGATCTCGTGGATCTGACGCAGGGCGTCGGGCTGTTGATCCAGTCCGCGCAGCCCGATGTGCATGCCGGCCTCGATGATGCCCCGACCGAAGGACCGGAAGGCCTCGAGATGGCGGCTCAGCCCATAGGCATCCAGCTCGACCACCAGGCGATGCAGCAGTTCGGGATCGGCATTGCCGCAGATCTGGCGGATCTCCTCTATGTATTGTGCGTCCAGGACCGAAGCGATCGACATGCGGATGACCAGCACGCCGTCATGCTCGCCCAGCCAGTTCAGTGCCAGGCACAGCGCGCGCAGGTCGCACGCCGGGGACAGGCCCAGGCGCGCGGCGGCCGGCATGAACAGGAAGCCGGACATGACGGGCTGGTCGGGGTCGTCCTCCTGGAGGGTCAGCGCGGCCTCGTGGCGATCCGTGACGTCGTCGCCCTCGTACTGGACGCGGCGCACGTCCAGCGACAGGCGGTCGTGGTCCAGGGCCTGGGTGATCAGGGTGCGCCAGGAAGCCTCGCCCATCAGCAGTTCGCCGTCTTCGTGGTCGGCGTAGGACAGGAATTCGATTTCCTCGTGGCCGGCGCTCTCGGCGCACATCAGGGCCTGATCCAGGCGCGTCAGGACTTCCTTGGTCGTGCACTGCACGGTGTAGTCCGTCAGGGCATAGGCCCAGCGCGACAGATTGTGGCTGTCGAGCTTGACCCGCAGGGTTTCGAGCAGTTCGCGCAACCTCTGCACCGGGCGCATGACCTCGGGACCGCCGCCCACCGGGAACAGCACCACGAAGTCGCTGCCGGTCAGGCGCGCGGGCAGGGCCCGTGTCTGCGGGTTTTCGTTCAGCAGTTCGATGATGCGCCGCCCCAGCAGCCGCAGCCAGTCATCCAGTTCCTGGCGTTCGGTCTGGTTCTGCAGCCGCGCCATGTCGCGGCTGCGCACCAGCAGCACGTAGCCGCTGACTGCGCCCTGGCGGGAATCGTCACGCAGCATGCGCTTGAGTTCGTTCAGGAAATAACTGCGATTGGCCAGACCGGTGACCGGATCACGGTTCAATTCGATTTCCAGCCGCTCGATGCGCGCCATCTGCTCGTCCATCGTAGGCGCGATGCGTTCGCGGACATCGTCCATCAGTTCGGCGTCTTCGACGGGCTCGGTGCGCTTGATCTTGATTTCGGGCGCGTCGGCCACTGCCGCGGCAGCCAGCTCGCGCCGCATCCGGTTCACCAGCGCGACGACGAACAGGGCCCAGAACGCCGCCAGCCCCAGGGCAAGCCAGGTCCATTGCAACACGTGAGTCCAGAGCGCATCGCGCGCGGGCCCCGGGTCCAGGGTCAGCCGCAGCGCGCCGACGCCGGCCACCTGCCGGGAGGCCTGATGGGGCTGGAGATCGACCAGGGCGGTAAACCAGCCCGGCGCATCGCCGGCCGAGCGCCCCGGGCGGCGGGACTGGAAGGCGGGGGCAGTGACATCGTCCGGCGTCAGCGCCAGATCGGCGTAGCGCCCCTGCTGAAAGGCCGCGTCCAGCACCCGCGCGCGGGCGGCGGCGTCGGGCTGGGCACTGACCAGCAAGGCCAGCGTGGCGGCGGCGTTTTCGCTATCGGTCTGCAGCTGGGCATCGAGCCGGCGCTCCATCAGGCTGGTGCCCATCGCCAGCATGCCCACAAGAATGCAGGCGATGACCAGAGACGAAATCACCAGCAGCTGTCGCACGGAAGCCATCACGGACCTTTCAGAAATCACGGAAACGAATCTTTGAAAGTGTATCCTGGACACAGCATTTCCCCAACCAGCAATCGCAGGGAACCTCGGTGCACGACTGCCACCCCGGCAATCCTAGGGGTAACACGGATACCTAATCCAGGTGGATTGTGTATAGTTTTAAAACAAACGTTTGAATTAATTCATGACCACTTCCCGTTCCTCCCTCACCCGTGATGCCATTCTCGATGCCGCCGAACGCCTGTTCGCCGAGTACGGGCACGACAACACATCCATGCGCCAGATCACCCAGACGGCGCAGGTGAACCTGTCCGCCGTGAATTACCACTTCGGCTCGAAAGACGCCCTGGTCGGGGCCGTGTTCCAGCGCCGACTGGACGCGCTCAACGACGAACGCCTGCGCATCCTGGACGAGCTCGAAGCCAAGGCCGGCGGCCAGCCGCTCAAGCCTTCCGCCATCGTCGAAGCCTATTTCGGCCCCCTGGTGCGCCACGCCTGCAGCGCCGGCGCCGAACGGCGCGCCTTCATGCCGCTGCAGTCCAGCACCATGTCCGACCCGAACGGCGCCATCAGCGCCCTGTTCGCCGCCGAACGCTCCGCCGTCGCACACCGCTTCACCCGCGCCCTGCTGGCCTCGCTGCCCGGCGTACCGGAAACCGAGATCGTCTGGCGCTTTCACTTCATGCTGGGCGCCACGGCCTACGCCATCATGGGGGCCGAAAGCTCCAGCCAGGCCATGAACCTGCCCGGCGACACCCACAATATCGACGCCCAGGCCCTGCTCGGCCGCCTGATGGCCTTCCTGCTGGGCGGCCTGCGCGCTCCGCTGACGACCGGCGCACCACTCCCGGAGGCTCCCACATGACATTCCTGCTGATCCTGCTCGTCCTGCTGGTGGCGGCCGCCGCCTTCGTGCTGACCCGCCGCGACCTGCGCATCCAGCATCTCAGCCGCCCCCTGTACCGGATCTTCCGCCGCATCCTGCCGCGCATGTCGGACACCGAGCGCGAAGCCCTGGAAGCCGGCACCGTCTGGTGGGAAGGCGCCCTCTTTCGCGGCCGCCCCAGTGCCCGCGCCTTGCACGCCATCCCCGCCCCGCGCCTGAGCGAGGCCGAGCAGGCCTTTCTGGACGAGGAAGTCGAAACCGTCTGCGCCATGGTGAACGACTGGCGCGTCACCCGGCAGGATCAGGACATCCCCGCCGAAGCCTGGGCCTACATCAAGACCCACCGCTTCTTCGGCATGATCATCCCGAAAGAATACGGCGGACTGGGTTTCTCGGCGCTGGCACATTCCGCCGTGGTCGCCAAGCTGTCCACCCGCTGCTCCGCGCTGTCGGTCACCGTCATGGTGCCCAATTCCCTGGGGCCGGCCGAACTGCTGCTGCATTACGGCACCGACGAACAAAAGAACCATTACCTGCCGCGCCTGGCACGCGGCGAGGACATCCCGGCCTTTGCGCTGACCAGCCCCTGGGCCGGCTCGGACGCAGCCGCCATCCCCGACCACGGCATCGTCTGCACCGGCGAATGGCAGGGCCGCGAGGTCCTGGGCATGCGCGTCACCTGGGACAAGCGCTACATCACGCTGGGGCCTGTCTGCACCATCCTGGGCCTGGCCTTCCGCCTGTACGATCCCGACGGCCTGCTGGGCGGCACGCCCGATCTGGGCATCACCTGCGCGCTGGTGCCGTCGGATCATCCCGGCGTAGACATCGGCCGCCGCCACTTCCCGCTGGACGCCATGTTCATGAACGGCCCCACGCAGGGGCAGGATGTATTCATGCCGCTGGATTTCATCATTGGCGGGCCGGCCATGGCCGGCCAGGGCTGGCGCATGCTGATGGAATGCCTGGCGGCGGGGCGCTCGATCTCGCTGCCCTCGTCCTATACCGGCATGGCCAAGCTCACCGCGCGCGCCGTGGGCGCCTATACCGTCGTACGCGACCAGTTCCGCACCCGTATCCATAAATTCGAGGGCATCGCCGAAGCCCTGGCGCGCATCGGCGGCCACACCTACCTGATGGACGCGGCCCGCGTCATGACGGCCGGTGCCGTGGACCTGGGCGAGAAGCCCGCCGTGGTCTCAGCCATCGTCAAATACCACGTCACCGAACGCGGCCGCATCGTGGTCAACGACGGCATGGACATCATCGGCGGCAAAGGCATTTGCCTGGGTCCGCAGAACTTCCTGGGCCGCGCCTACCAGCAGATCCCGGTGGGCATCACGGTCGAGGGCGCCAACATCCTGACGCGCAGCCTGATCATCTTCGGCCAGGGCGCGATCCGCTGCCATCCCCACGTGCTGGACGAAATGCGCGCCGCCCAGGCCGCCGATCCCGAACAGGGCCTGGCGGACTTCGACCGCGCCTTCTGGGGGCACGTGCGCCACACCACGGTCAACGCACTGCGCGCCGTCGGCCACGGCTTCACCAACGCGCTGCTGGCCCGCCCCGACACGGCCGTCGCCCCGGAAATGATCCGCTACTACCGGCAGTTGACGCGCTTCTCCGTGGCCTTCGCCACCCTGGCCGACGTCTCCATGCTGACGCTGGGCGGCGCGCTGAAGCGGCGCGAATCGATCTCCGCCCGCCTGGGCGACATTCTGTCGCAGCTCTACCTGATTTCCGCCACGCTGAAACGCTACCAGGACGAGGGCCGTCAGGCCGCCGACGCGCCGCTGGCGCACTGGGCGATCCAGGACGCGTTCTGCCGCGCCCAGGATGCTTTCGCTGGTGTGCTGGCCAACTTCCCCAACCGCCCCCTGGCCTGGACCTTGCGCGTCCTGCTGTTTCCCTGGGGCCGGCCGTTCGCCGCGCCGTCCGACACGCTCTCCATGGCGGTGGCCGACGCGCTCAGCCAGCCCGGCGGCGCACGCGACCGCCTGACGCAGGGCACCTACGTCCCGCAGGATCTGGCCGAGCCCGTCGGCGCCATCGAAGCCGCCTTCGCCGCCGTCCTGGACACGCAGGCCCTCGAAGCCCGCATGCGCGAATTTGAAAAGGCCGGTCGCGTCCCCGCCGCCGACCCGCGTGCCAACGTGCGCGACATGGCCGAGGCCATCCATGCAGCCGGTGGCCTCACCGACGATGAACTGGACCGCATCCGCGCACGCAATGCGCTGCGCGACCGCGTGATCGGCGTGGACGACTTCGCCCCGGATTTCCAGGGCCCGTCCACAACCGAATCCGCAGGAGACCGATTCTGATGGCCTTCGAACCTGTCTACCTCATTGACGGGGCGCGCAGCCCCTTCCTCAAGGCCCGCAACGCCCCGGGTCCGTTCTCCGCGTCCGATCTGGCCGTGCAGACGGGCCGCGAACTGCTGCTGCGCCAGCCTTTTCCGCCCACCGAGCTGGACGAGGTCGTGATCGGCTGTGCGGCACCCTCGGCCGACGAAACCAATATCGGCCGGGTGATTGCCCTGCGCCTGGGCTGCGGCGACCGCGTGCCCGGCTGGACGGTGATGCGCAACTGCGCCTCCGGCATGCAGGCGCTGGATTCCGCCGCCATGGGCCTGCAGACCGGCCGCCACGACCTGGTCCTGGCCGGCGGCGTGGATGCGCTGTCGCGCGCACCGCTGCTGTTCCCTGACGAAATGGTCCATTGGCTGTCCCAGTGGAACCAGGCCCGCACCTGGGCGCAGCGCCTGCCGCTGCTGCGGCGTTTCCGCCCCGCTTACTTCAAGCCCGTGATCGGCCTGCTGAAAGGCCTCAGCGATCCGGTGATCGGCCTGTCCATGGGCCAGACCGCCGAAAACCTGGTCCATCGTTTCGGCCTGACGCGCGAACAGCTCGACGCCTACGCGGCACAAAGCCACGCCCGCGCCCTGGCCGCGCGCGACCGGGGCGCCTTCGATGAAATCGTGCCCCTGGTCGACGCCAAGGGCACGCTGTATGCGGACGACGACGGCGTACGTGCGGACTCCACCCCGGAAAAGCTCGCGCGGCTCAAGCCCGTGTTCGACAAACCCTACGGCAACATCACAGCGGGCAACAGCTCCCAGGTCACCGACGGCGCAGCGCTTCTGCTGCTGGCCTCTGAACGCGCCGTGCGCGAGCGCGGCCTGCGGCCCATCGCCCGCATCGTCGACGCCCAATGGGCAGCCCTGGACCCCGCCGTCATGGGGCTGGGTCCGGTACACGCGTCCTCGGCCATCCTGGCGCGCCGGAATCTGGGTCTGAACGACCTGGACTTGTGGGAAATCAATGAAGCCTTCGCCGCCCAGGTGCTAGGCTGCCTCGCGGCCTGGCGCGACGAATCGTGGTGCCGGGAACACCTGGGGCGCGGCGCGCTGGGAGATCTGGACATGGATCGGCTGAACGTGGACGGCGGCGCCATCGCGCAAGGGCATCCCGTGGGTGCCTCGGGCGCGCGCATCGTGCTGCATCTGGTCCGCGCCCTGCAGGCCCGGGGTCTGCGCCGGGGCATGGCCGCCATCTGCATCGGCGGCGGCCAGGGCGGCGCCATGCTGGTTGAACTCTGCGAGGCTGCCTAACATGTCCTTCGACTCTCTGGACCTGCGTCATTTCCGCTGCAACACAGACTCGCAGGGCATCACCTGGCTGACCATCGATTGCGCCGGCAGTTCCGTCAACCGCCTGTCGGGCGAGGTGCTGACTGAACTGGACCGTGCCCTGGATCATTTCCAGTCCGCCCCGCCCACCGCACTGGTGATCTGCTCGGGCAAGACCGCCGGCTTCATCGCGGGCGCCGACATCGACGAATTCTCCCGGTTGAACGACGCCGCCACGGCGCGTGCCTTCGTCGAGCGCGGCTGGGCGGTCTTCAACCGCCTGGCGGCCGTGCCCTGGCCGACTCTGGCCCTGGTGCAGGGCCACTGCATGGGCGGCGGCCTGGAACTGGCCCTGGCATGCCGCTACCGCATCGTCGTCGACCAACCCGACACCCGCCTGTCGCTGCCCGAAGTCATGCTGGGCATCTTCCCCGGCTGGGGCGGCATGCTGCGCCTGCCCCAACGAGTCGGAGCCCCGCTGGCGCTGGACATGATGCTGACGGGCCGCGCCCTGAGCGCACGCCGTGCCGCATCGGCCGGTCTGGCCGATCTGTGCGTGCCGCCCCGTCTGGCGGAACAGTCCGCCGCGCGCCACGTCCGATCCAACCAGCCGGTGCGCGGCCCACGCGGCAAGGACGCCTGGCTCAGCCATCCGATCCTGCGCCCGCTGCTGCTGCGCCAGGCCCGCAAGACCCTGGAAAAACGCGACCCGCAGGGCCACTACCCGGCCCCGCGCGCCATCCTGGAAATCTGGGCGCATCACTCCGGCAACGCGCTGGCGGCGCCCGCCCTGATCGAGGGCATCGTCCGCTCCGACACCGCCCGCAATCTGCTGCGCGTATTCCGCATGCAGGAACGTCTCAAGTCCTTCGGCAAGGCCGGGGGCCAGCCTCCCGTGCATCACGTCCACGTGGTGGGCGCGGGCGTGATGGGCGGCGACATTGCCGCCTGGTGCGCGCTCAAGGGCCTGACCGTCACCCTGCAGGACACGGACCGCGCGCGCATCGCCCAGGCCATCGGCCGTGCCCGGACGCTGTACACGCGCAAGATCCAGCCCGCCCGCGAGGCGATGCTGGCCGCCGACCGCCTGATTCCGGACCCGGACGGCCAGGGCGTCGCCCGCGCCGACCTGGTCATCGAAGCCATCAGTGAAAATCCGGACGCCAAGCGCGGCCTGTACGCCATCCTCGAACCGCACCTGAAAGACGGAGCGCTGCTGGCGACCAACACCTCCAGCCTGTCGCTGCAGGACCTGGGACGCGACCTGGCGCGGCCGGAGCGCCTGGTGGGCATCCACTTCTTCAACCCCGTGGCGAAGATGCCCCTGGTCGAAGTCGTCACGACCGGACACACCGACCCGCGCGCCCAGGCCGCCGCCTGCGCCTTCGTCGGCCGCATCGGCAAACTGCCCCTGCCGGTCAAGAGCGTGCCGGGCTTCCTGGTCAATGCCGTGCTGGCGCCCTACATGCTGGAAGCCATGCGCTGCGTGGACGAGGGCCTGCGCCCCGAAACCATCGACGCCGCCATGAAAGCCTACGGCATGCCCATGGGACCGATCGAACTGATCGACACCGTGGGCCTGGACATCGCCCGCGACGCCGGCGCGCAACTGACCGGCCAGGCCCAGCCGCCGGCCTGCCTGGCACGCCATCTGGACCGCAACGAACTGGGCCGTAAATCCGGCCAGGGCTTTTACCGCTGGCGCGAGGGCAAACCTGTCCGTGCCGAAGCCGGTGCGGCTCCGGCGGGACTGGCGCGCCGCCTGCTGCAACCTTTGATCGACGCCACCCACCGCCAGTTGGCGGCCGGTGTGGTCACCGATACCGAACTCGCCAATGCAGGCGTGATTTTTGGTACGGGCTATGCGCCCTACACGGGAGGACCGATACCACGCGAAGCTGATTGATTGTGTGATGCCGGCCTGATTCCGGCGCCCCGCTCAAAGCCTTGAACATCGTTGCGTCATTACGCAGCGAGGGGTTCTTTCGTCGTCAATTTATGGGCGGCAAAGGGCGTGCGCAGACGATCTCTACACGCGGCAGGGAGCTTTTTTTGAATTTTTTGATCCGTGTGACCGCATGGTATCCACCTGCGGCCCGGGGATACGTGTGTCCAAATTTTACTCTTTATTCCGACGTGGTTAATCGGGAATAACCCAAATGCAGGCATACCTGCACCACGTCTTTTCATCAACAATCCGGAGGTGACATGATGAAAACGCAATACACGCTCAAGACCCTGTCGGCCTTGGTCCTGGGCCTGGGTGCCGCAAGCATCGCCCACGGCGCGGGCTTCTCGCTGCTGGAACAGAACGCCAGCGGCCTGGGCAACGCCTATGCCGGCTCGGCCGCCATCGGCGAGGACGCCAGCGCCAACTATTTCAACCCCGCCAGCATTACCCTGCTGCCGGGCATGAACGTCAGCGCCGGCGTGGTCGGGATCAAGCCGAATTTCGAGTTTTCGGATGGCGGCAGCACGGGCCCGACCACCTTCGGCGGACGACCGCTGGGTCCGCTCGGTGGCCGGCCGACCGGTAACGGCGGCGACGGCGGCAATGCCGGCGCCTGGGGCGTGGTCCCCAACGCCCACTTCACCTGGGAAATGAACCCGCGCGTCTGGCTGGGCCTGAGCGTGGGCGCGCCCTTCGGCCTGATGACCGACTACGAGAAGGGCTGGGCCGGCCGCTACCACTCGGAAAAATTCTCCATCGAGAGCATCAACGTCAATCCGTCCATCGCCTTCAAGGCCACCGACACGCTGTCGATCGGCGTGGGCCTGAATTGGATGCAACTGGATGCGGACTACCGCAAGGCGCAGTATGCCGTCGTCACGCACCCCCTGGCCGGCCTGATAGGAACCGGTGACATGGAAGCCCGCGTCAAGGCCAAGGGCGACGGCTGGGGCTGGAACGCCGGCCTGCTGTGGCAAGCCACGCCGGACACGCGCTTCGGCCTGTCCTATCGCTCCAAGGTCAGGATCGACGCGGATGGCACGACCAAGGTCAGCAACCGGTCCCTCAATGCCGCAGCGGCGGGAGGGCTCACGGCCATGGGCGTCATCGGCACCCACAACGCCGAAGCCTCCATCGAGCTGCCTGACTCCGCGATCTTCAGCGTGGTCCACCAGTTGAACGAACGCTGGACGCTGCTGGGCGACGTGGCCTGGACAGGCTGGAGCAGCATCCCGGAACTGAAAATCAAGAACACCGGCATCCCGGACGCCGAACTGGATCTGCGCTTCAAGGACGCCTGGCGCGTGTCTCTGGGGGCAAACTACCGCTACAGCGATAGCTGGACCTTCAAGGGCGGCGTGGCCTGGGACCAGTCGCCGGTGCAGAGCGACGCCTATCGTCCGTCCGCCCTGCCCGACAACGACCGCTACTGGGTGTCGCTGGGCGCGCAATATCGCTTCAACAAGAACACCAAGGTCGACGTCGGCTACGCCCACCTGTTCGTGAAGAACACTTCAGTGAACAATCACTCGGCAGAAGCAACAGCCGGCGTGCTGAAGGGCGATTACAAGAGCAGCGCGGACATCATCGGCGTGCAGTTCTCGCACCAGTTCTGAGCATGGCGACCGTGAGCCTGGCATGAAGTTGTCGCAGTTGAAACGCCTGCCGCCCCGGTGGCGGGCGCGTGCCATGCGCACGGGCTTCAACCTGCATCCGGCCTTCCGCGCAACGGGAGGCCGGGTGGACTATGTATCCCATGACCTGTTGCACGTGCGCGTGCGTCTGGCACTGACGCGGCGTACGCGCAATATCGTGGGTTCGATCTTTGGCGGCTCGCTATTCGCCGTCACCGACGGTGTGCACGTGGGCATGCTGATGGCCCGCCTGGATCGGGACGCCATCATCTGGGACAAGGCCGCCGAGATCCGCTACCGCAAACCGGCGTTCCGCACGCTGTACGCCGATTTCGCCCTGACGGAAACCGAGCTGCAGGGCATCCGCGAGGACCTGGACCGCGATCACGAGACCGAGCGGGTCTACCAGGTGGACCTGAAGGACGCCGACGGCACGGTGTACACGGAGGTCCGGCGCACCATCTACCTGGCCGACAAGGCCTACTACAAACAACGCAAGCCGCGCCCCGGCGCGGCGGGAGACGCATCATGAGCCATCCGGACACACCGCTCGAAACCGCACGACAGATCCGCACGCACATGCGGCTCGCACGCTCATTCGCCGCTCTGGCTCTGGCCGCCGCCGCCCTGTGCGCGGCGCCGCCCGCCCTGGCCCTGACCGTGGCCAATGTGGACGTGCCCGAACAGCAGTCGGTCGCCGGACAGAGCCTGACCCTGAACGGCGCCGGACTGCGCCAGCGCTTCGTCTTCCACGTCTACGTCGCCGCCCTGTACCGGACCCGACCGTCCAGGGATGCGGCCACGATCCTGAGCAGCCCCGAGCCGCAACTGTTGCGCCTGACCCTGCTGCGCGACATCAACAGCAAGGCGCTGACCGACGCGCTGAACGACGGCCTGAAGGCCAACTGCACCGAAGCCGAGCTGAAGGAAATGGCCGACTCCATCGCCCATTTCGAAGCGTTCATGCAGACCGGCGGCGAAGGCGTGTCGGGCGATCAGGTGGACGTGATTTTCAATCAGGGAACCGTCTCGGTATCATTCAAGGGCAAGGCGCTGGGTGAAGTGAAAGACCCCCGGTTCGCCACCGCGCTCCTGAAGGTCTGGCTGGGTACCCACCCGGCCCAGGAATCCCTGAAATCGGCCCTGCTGGGCCAGGAATCCAAAAGCAATTGATCTGACGATCTGACGACAAGGAATCGCATCATGGAACGCATCTGGCTGGAACACTACCCCGAAGGAGTGCCGGCTGACATCACCGATCAGGCCGCCGCCTACGAATCGCTGGCCGACCTGTTCGAGCAAAGCTGCAGGCAGTATGCCGGCAACACGGCCTACGTCAGCATGGGTGCGTCCATGACCTACGCGCAGACGCTGGCGAAGGCCCGGGCCTTCGCGGCCTGGCTGCAGGCCCAGGGGGTGGGAAAAGGCGACCGCGTCGCGCTGATGATGCCCAATCTGCTGCAGTACCCGATCTGCCTGTTCGGCACGCTGATGGCCGGCGCGGTGGTGGTCAACACCAACCCTCTCTATACGGCGCACGAACTGCACCACCAACTGAGCGACTCCGGTACGACCACGGTGGTGGTGGCGGAAAACTTCGCCCACACCCTGCAGCAGGCGATGCTCGGCACCCAGGTGAAACGCGTGGTGATGACCTCGCTGGGCGAGATGCTGGGCTTTCCCAAGGGCCTGATCACCGACCTGGTGGTCCGTCATGTGAAGAAACTGGTGCCGGCCTGGAATATCCCCGGCGCCCTGCGCCTGCGCGATGTGCTGGTCGAAGGCGCCCGCGCGCCCTATCACCGTCCCGCACTGACGCATGCCGACCTGGCGGCGCTGCAGTACACGGGCGGCACCACGGGCGTGGCCAAAGGCGCCATGCTGAGCCACGGCAATCTGGTGTCCAACGTCTGCCAGGCCTATGCCTGGGTGCGGCCCTACTGCACGGGCGACCGTGAATGCATCGTGACGGCGCTCCCGCTCTATCACATCTTCGCCCTGACGGCGAACTGCCTGACCTTCATGCGGCTGGGCGCAAGCAACCTGCTGATCGTCAATCCACGCGACATCCCCGGCTTCATCAAGGAACTCGGCAAAGTCAGGTTCACGGCCCTGACCGGTGTCAACACCCTGTTCAATGCGCTGCTGAACAACCCCGATTTCAGCAAGCTGGACTTCAGCGGGCTGAACCTGACGCTGGGCGGCGGCATGGCCGTCCAGGAAGCCATCGCAGCACGCTGGCTGAAGACCACCGGCAAACCCATCGCCCAGGCCTACGGCCTGACGGAAACCTCGCCCGCCGTGACCATCAACCCGTTCGACAAGGTCGACTTCAACGGCTCGATCGGCCTGCCGGTCCCCTCCACGGACGTCGCCGTGCGCAACGAAAATCGCACCATGGCGATCGGCGAATCGGGCGAGATCTGCGTCAAGGGGCCCCAGGTGACGGCCGGCTACTGGAACCGCCCCGAGGAAACCGCCAAGGTCTTCGACGCCGACGGCTGGCTGCTGACCGGCGACATCGGCTACATGAACGACAAGGGCTATGTGTTCCTGCTGGACCGCAAGAAGGACATGATCCTGGTGTCGGGCTTCAACGTCTACCCGAATGAGGTCGAGGCCGCTGCCATCGAGCATCCCGGCATCCTGGAGGCGGCGGCCATCGGCGTGCCCAACGGCGCCTCCGGCGAAGTGGTCAAGCTCTACGTGATCCGCAAGGATCCGAACCTGACCGAGGCCGACGTGATCACCCACTGCCGTACGCTGCTGACCGGCTACAAGGTGCCGAAGTTCGTGGAGTTCCGCGAGGATCTGCCGCGCAGCAACGTGGGCAAGATCCTGCGCAAGGAATTGCGCAAGGAAGCGGATAAACCGTCGGCCTGACTCAGTACCCCTGTGCGGCGCCGTCCGGATTGCGAGGGTCCGAGGCGCCGTACAGCATCCCGTCACGGATCAGAATGGTCTGCGTGCGCCCCATGGCCGGTTTGACGGCGACGCGGTGCCCGTAGCCGCGCAGCAAGGCCAGCGTATCGGGGCTGAAGCCCTTTTCCACCCGCAGTTCATCGGGCTGCCACTGATGGTGAAAACGCGGCTGGGCGGCGGCCTCGGCGGGGTTCATGCCGAAGTCGATGGCATCGACCACGGTTTCCAGTACGGTGGTGATGATGCGTGCCCCGCCCGGGCTGCCGGTCACCAGCCAGGGCCGGCCGTCCCGCAACACGATGGTGGGCGTCATGGAAGACAGCGGGCGCTTGCCGGGCTGGATGGCGTTGGCCTCGCCGCCCGTCAGGCCGTAGACGTTGGCCACCCCCGGCTTGGCGGAAAAGTCATCCATCTCGTTGTTCAGCAGGATACCGGTGCCATCGGCCACGATGCCGCTGCCGAAGTTCGTGTTCAGCGTATAGGTGACGGCCACCGCGTTACCCGCCGCGTCTGCCACGGAAAAATGCGTAGTCTGGTCGCTTTCGTAAGGCTGCGGCTGGCCGGAACGGATCTCGGCCGCCGGTCGGGCACGGTCCGCTTCAATGCCTGCGGCCAGATGCCGGGCGTAGGCCTTGGACACCAGGCCGGCCACGGGCACCGTCACGAAATCCGTATCCCCCAGATACTGCGCGCGATCGGCGTAGGCCAGTTTCATGGCCTCGGCCATGTGGTGGAGGGTCCGGGCACCGCCGGCGCCCCAATCGGCAACGGGCCAGGCTTCCATCATGTTCAGGATCTGCACCAGATGGATGCCGCCGGAGCTGGGCGGCGGCATGGTCACGATCCGATAGCCCCGATAGTCGCCCAGGATGGGCGGACGTTCGACCGCGCGGTAGCCCGCCAGGTCCTGCGCTGTGATCAGGCCGCCATGACGCGCCATTTCAGCGGCGATCCTGTCCCCGATCGGCCCCCGGTAAAAAGCGTCGGCCCCGCGCTGGGCAATCAGGTGCAAGGACCGCGCCAGGTCGCGCTGGATCAGCCGTTCGCCGGCCTGCAGGGGACGGCCATCGCGCCAGAAGATCGCGCGCGTCGCCGGCCACTGGCCCATGGGTCTGGCATTGTTTGCCAGCGCGTCCGCCAGCGTCGGGCTGACCGGATAGCCCCGTTGCGCAAGGCGGATGGCGGGCGCCATGACCCGAGACAGGGGCAGCGAACCCCACCGTGCCAGCGCATGCGTCAGGCCGGCCACCGTGCCCGGCACGCCCACGGCCTGGTGCGTGTGCAGCGAGCGGCCATCCGCCACCTGGCCGTTCGCGTCCAGGTACATGTCGCGCGTCGCCCGAGCCGGTGCCTTCTCGCGGAAGTCCAGGGCATGATCCCCGCCGCCATGCGCCTCGTGCACCATCATGAAGCCGCCCCCGCCCAGATTGCCCGCGTTGGGCAGCGTCACCGCCAGGGCGAAGCCAACCGCCACCGCCGCATCGACGGCATTGCCGCCCGCTTGCAGG
This sequence comes from Castellaniella sp., assembly GCF_049650445.1. Taxonomy (GTDB): domain Bacteria; phylum Pseudomonadota; class Gammaproteobacteria; order Burkholderiales; family Burkholderiaceae_B; genus Castellaniella. Next base: position 91,660 of record NZ_JBASAD010000024.1, read on the forward strand.
ATCTCCAGGCCGGCGCGTGTGGCCAGCGCCTGTTCCGACACCACCATGCCGTGCCGTGCGGCAACCGGGTGGAAGATGTCCAGGCCGGTATCGTAGGCTGCGGCGGCGGCCTGGGTCACCGATGCTGCCTGGGTGTAGACGGCCGCTGATGCGGCATCCGCTGTCGGTGTCGTGGACTGTTGCGGCGCCGCGCAAGCGGCCAGCAGGCCAAGCAGGCTCAGGCCGAACCAGCGCAAGAGAGGGGATGTTTTCATGGGCGTTCTCCGGATGCCGGCATCGTCAATCGCCACCATACCATCGGCTGGTTGCGCAGCCACACAAACGAACAGACCCCGCACGAGGCGGGGTCCGGGGTGCACGGCCAGCGCCGTGCGGGGTCGATGGGCGGCGGGCGGAACCGTCGCCCCCGATGCGGCATCAGATGATGCGCACGGCCTCGAGCAGGCGCACCACCGTCCAGGACTTGGACTTGGAGATGGGGCGGCCTTCGGCGATTTCGACGGTGTCGCCTTCGTTGTACTGGTTGGTTTCGTCATGCGCCTTGTACTTCGCGGTGCGGTTGACGAACTTGCCCAGCACAGGGTGCTTGACACGGGTCTGGACGCTGACAACGACGGACTTGTCCATCTTGTTGCTGACGACCTTGCCGACCAGCGTACGCTGACGCTTGGTGGTGTCTTTCTGGGTTTCGGTAGTCATGTTACTTTCCTGCGTTCTCAGTCATGATGGTACGGATGCGCGCGATATCGCGACGCACCTTGCCCAACTGGCTGGTGTTGGAAAGCTGCTGGGTGGCACGCTGCATGCGCAGGTTGAATTGTGCCTTCAGCAGACTCTCGAGCTCGGTCTGGAGCCCGGCGGCGTCTTTAGCGCGCAGTTCACTGGCTTTCATATCCTGATCTCTCTTAGGCGCCCACGCGGCGCGACACGAAGGTCGTGCTGATGGGCAGCTTGGCGGCGGCCAGGCGGAAAGCTTCGCGTGCGAGTTCTTCGCTCACGCCTTCCATTTCGTACAGCACCTTGCCGGGTTGAATTTCCGCGACCCAGTATTCCGGGTTGCCCTTACCGTTACCCATCCGGACTTCGGCGGGTTTTTGCGAGATGGGCTTGTCCGGGAAGATCCGGATCCAGATACGGCCGCCGCGCTTGATGTGACGGTTGATGGCACGACGGGCGGCTTCGATCTGGCGAGCGGTCAGGCGGCCACGACCCGTGGCCTTCAGACCGAACTCGCCGAAGGAAACCTGAGCGCCACGCGTGGCCAGGCCGGTATTACGGCCTTTCTGTTCCTTGCGGTACTTCCTGCGAGAGGGTGACAGCATGTTTTATTCTCCTTCAGGCGCCGGAGCAGCAGCATCACGGCGCGGGCCACGGCCACGGCCACGGTTGTCACCAGGACGGCCAGGACGATCGCCACGCGGCGCACGGCGCGGACGGCGTTCTTCGTCACGCGGGGCGGCGGTTTCCGGGGGCATTTCGCCGTTGGGCAGCATGTCGCCCTTGTAGACCCAGACCTTGACCCCGATGATGCCGTAGGTCGTCTGCGCTTCCGAGAAGCCGTAGTCGATGTTCGCGCGCAGGGTGTGCAGGGGCACACGGCCTTCACGGTACCATTCGGTACGGGCAATTTCGATCCCGTTCAGACGGCCCGAAGACATGATCTTGATGCCCTGAGCACCCAGACGCATGGCGTTCTGCATGGCGCGCTTCATGGCGCGGCGGAACATGATGCGCTTTTCGAGCTGCTGGGTGATCGAGTCGGCGATCAGTTGCGCGTCGGTTTCCGGCTTGCGGATTTCCTCGATGTTGACGTGCACGGGCACGCCCATCAGGCGCTGCAGGTCGGCCTTCAGCGTTTCGATGTCCTCGCCGCGACGGCCGATCACCACGCCCGGACGGGCCGAGTACACGGTGATGCGGGCGTTCTTGGCGGGGCGCTCGATGATGACGCGGCCCACGGAAGCCGATTTCAGTTTCTTCTTCAGGTATTCACGGACGCGAATGTCTTCGGCGAGCATGCTGCCGTAGACCTTGTCGTTCGCATACCAGCGAGAAGTCCAGTTGTGATTGACCGCGAGGCGGAACCCAATCGGGTGAATTTTCTGTCCCATTGCGACTCCTTACGCCCCGACCTTGACCACGATGTGGCAGGTCTGCTTTTCGATACGGTTGCCGCGGCCCTTGGCGCGCGCGGAGAACCGCTTCATCGACTGAGCCTTGTCGACGTAGATCGTGGTGACCTTCAGTTCGTCGATGTCGGCGCCATCATTGTGTTCGGCATTGGCAATGGCCGATTCCAGCGCCTTTTTCAGGATGCCGGCGGCCTTCTTGGGGCTGAACGTCAGGATGTTGAGGGCGTGCGCCACGGATTTCCCACGGATCAGATCTGCCACCAGGCGGGTCTTCTGCGCGGAAATATGGACGCCGCGGATGATTGCGGTAGTTTCCATGGCTTACCTCTTGGCCTTCTTGTCAGCCGCGTGTCCCTTGAAGGTACGCGTCAGGGCGAATTCACCGAGCTTGTGACCGACCATGTTCTCGTTGATGTACACGGGAACGTGCTGGCGGCCGTTGTGCACGGCAATCGTCAACCCAATGAACTCGGGCAGGATGGTGGAACGGCGCGACCAGGTCTTGATCGGCTTCTTTTCTTTGCCCCCGACGGCGGCATCGACCTTCTTGATCAGATGCGCATCGACGAACGGGCCTTTCTTGATCGAACGTGACATAGTGTTCGCCCCTTATTTGCGCTTGCGACGGGAGACAATCATATTGTCCGTCCGCTTGTTACGACGGGTCCGGTAGCCCTTGGCGGGAGTACCCCACGGGCTGACGGGTTCGCGGCCTTCGCCGGTGCGGCCTTCGCCGCCGCCGTGCGGGTGATCCACCGGGTTCATGGCAACGCCACGGACCGTCGGGCGGATACCACGCCAGCGCACTGCACCGGCCTTGCCGATCTGGCGCAGGCTGTGATCGCCGTTGCCGACTTCACCGATGGTGGCGCGGCAATCGATATGAACACGGCGGACTTCGCCGGAGCGCAGGCGGACCTGAGCGTAGACACCTTCGCGGGCCATCAGCACGGCGGACGCGCCGGCCGAACGGGCCAGTTGGGCACCCTTGCCGGGCAGCATCTCGATGCAGTGGATCGTGGAACCCACCGGAATGGAGCGGATCGGCAGCGTGTTGCCGGCGCGGATGGGGGCATCCGAACCAGACACGACCGTGGCACCCACTTCCAGACCGCGCGGAGCGATGATGTAGCGGCGCTCGCCGTCGGCGTAGCACAGCAGCGCAATGTGCGCCGTGCGGTTCGGGTCATATTCCAGGCGCTCGACCTTGGCGACGATGCCGTCCTTGTTGCGACGGAAATCGACGACACGGTAGTGCTGCTTGTGACCGCCGCCACGGTGGCGCACGGTGATGTGACCGTTGTTGTTGCGACCGGAGTTCTGCGATTGCGGTTCGAGCAGGGGGCCGTAGCCCGGGCCCTTGTGCAGCTCAGGGTGCACGACCTTGATCATGCCCCGGCGGCCGGCGGACGTCGGCTTGACTTTAATCAGCGGCATTTTAGTTCACCTCCGTAAAGTCGATTTCCTGCCCGGCCTTGAGCGAGACATAGGCCTTGCGCTCGTTGCGGCGACGGCCCATGAAACGGCCGAAGCGCTTTTCCTTGCCCTTGCGATTGGCAACCTGCACGGACTCGACCTCGACCTTGAACAGCAGTTCAACGGCGGCCTTGATCTCCGGCTTGGTGGCGTCGGCGACGACGCGGAAAGCGACCTGGTTGTTCTTTTCAGCGATCATCGTGGACTTTTCAGTCACGACGGGCGCCAGAATGACTTGCATCAGACGTTCGGCATTCATCCCAGCAACTCCTCGAGTTGGGCGATCGCCGGCTTGGTGATCAGCACTTTCTTGTAGTGGACCAGGGACAGCGGATCGGCGTAGCGCGTTTCGATGACCGCCACGTTGGGCAGGTTGCGCGTCGCGAGATAGACGTTTTCGTCCAGGGCATCAGTGATGATCAGGACGGGTTCAGCGATGCCCAGATCCTTGAGCTTGGCGGCAGCCAGCTTGGTCTTCGGGGCTTCGAGGGTGAAGCTTTCGACCACGGCCAGGCGGTCTTCGCGGACCAGCTGCGAGAAGATCGCGCGCAGACCGGCGCGGTACATCTTCTTGTTGACCTTGTGGCTGAAGTTTTCGTCCGGCGAGTTCGGGAACGCACGGCCACCCCCACGCCAGATCGGCGAGGAAGTCATCCCGGAACGGGCGCGGCCGGTGCCCTTCTGGCGCCAGGGCTTCTTGGTGGAGTGCTTGACCGTCTCGCGGCTCTTTTGAGCGCGATTGCCCATGCGGGCATTGGCCTGATAGGCCACGACGATCTGGTGAACCAGGGCTTCGTTGAAATCGCGGCCGAAGATCTCGTCGGCGGCAGCTACGGTGGCCGAGGACTGACCCTGATCATTCAGGAGCTTGAGTTCCATGATTAGGCTCCTTTCTTGGGCGTCGCCTTGACGGCGGGGCGCACGACGATGTCGGCGTTCTTGTGGCCGGGGACGGCACCCTTCACCAGCAGCAGGCCACGCTCGGCGTCCACGCGCACGACGTCCAGGTTCTGGACGGTGCGGGTGACATCACCCATGTGACCGGACATTTTCTTGCCGGGGAGGACGCGGCCCGGATCCTGGGCCTGACCGATGGAGCCCGGCACGCGGTGCGAACGCGAGTTGCCGTGCGAAGCACGCTGGGAGCCGAAGTTGTGGCGCTTGATCGTGCCCGCGAAACCCTTACCGATGGTGGTGCCGGTGACGTCGACCTGCTGGCCGACTTCGAACACGGACTCCACGGTGACCACGGCGCCGGCCGTAAATTCGGCGGCGCGGGTGGGGTCCAGGCGGAATTCCTTGAGGATGGAACCGGCTTCGATGCCGGCCTTGGCGTAGTGGCCGGCCTGAGCCTTGGCCACGCGGGAGGCACGACGCTCGCCATAGGCAAGCTGAACCGCCGCATAGCCGTCGATTTCAGGCGTCTTGACCTGGGCGACGCGGTTGTTGGACACGTCCAGCACCGTGACCGGGATGGACTCGCCTTCCTCGGTAAAGATGCGGGTCATGCCAACCTTGCGCCCCACAAGCCCGAGGCGCCAGGCCGCGGGCGTAGGTGTCGAATTCGACATTGTTTTCTCCGGGGGGTGTTTCCCCACAGTTTTCGATCCCGACTGCGATTGGCCGGGGCTGTAATACAGTAAAACCCGTCATCCGATTTTTAAAAAACCAAAATGGACGACGAAGCCCTTAATCATAACATGAAAAAACCGCCCTGCCTAGAAGGCAGCGCGGTTTGGTCCGGACAAGCCGCAAGGCGGCTCGGGCGGGGATTACTGCAGAGCGATCTCGACGTCCACGCCGGCCGGCAGATCCAGACGCATCAGGGCGTCCACGGTCTTGTCGGTGGGATCAACGATGTCCATCAGACGCTGGTGCGTACGCATCTCGAACTGGTCGCGCGAGGTCTTGTTGACGTGCGGCGAACGCAGCACGTCGTAGCGACGGATGCGCGTGGGCAGCGGCACGGGACCACGAACCACGGCGCCGGTGCGCTTGGCCGTCTCGACGATCTCGGCGGCGGACTGGTCGATCAGCTTGTAGTCGAATGCCTTCAGGCGGATGCGGATTTTCTGGCTTTTCATGGGAATCCCTAAAGAACGAAAGGGGCGGGGGATGTTCCCCCCGCCGATCCATCAATTACTTGATGATTTTGGCGACGACGCCGGCGCCCACGGTACGGCCGCCTTCGCGGATGGCGAAGCGCAGACCTTCTTCCATGGCGATCGGGGCAATCAGATTGACCTCGATCGAGATGTTGTCACCGGGCAGCACCATTTCCTTGTCGGCCGGCAGCTCGATCGTCC
>NZ_JBASAD010000025.1:0-81057 GCF_049650445.1 Castellaniella sp.
CACCGGCTCCGTCCGCGCCTGCAGCCTCGGCCAGGGCGCGCGCCTTGTCCTTCGAGGTGACGCCGGCCGATGGCAACGTCCGTCGGGCCCTGGGGCGCTGGGCACAGACTGCGGGTTGGACCTTCGAGCCAGAGCACTGGGACGTCGACGTCGATATCCCTCTGGCGGGTTCTGCGGTCTTCGGGGACTCGTTCCGCACGGCCGTGCGCGGCCTGCTGTCTGCCACCGAACTTGGGGACCGGCCGGTCCAGCCCTGTTTCTACGCCAACCGGGTGCTGCGTGTCGTGCCGTTGGCGCAGCGTTGCGATCGGACCCAGGTCCCGGGGGTGGCATCATGAGGTCCCGCTGCCGGTTGGGACTGCTGATCCTGTCCCTGTGTCTGGGCTTGTCCGGCTGCGCCTTTTCCGAGCGCCTGCGCCGGGCGGCAGACGAGTTCCGGCAGGCGGACGACAGCGCGTCCCGGGAACATGGGCGATTCTCCCGGGCCGCAACCGATGCCGACGCGCGCCGCGCCGCCCAGAACATCGATCAGCCCTGGATTGCCGGCAAGGCGCAACCCCTGGCCCGCGAACTGAAGCTGCCTGCGCCCCTGCGCGCCCGCGTGCACACGACCCTGCTGTTCGCCGATGGTACCGATGATCTGCGCCGGATCGCGCGGCGCATCGCCGCCGTCACCGGCATTCCGGTCCATGTGCGTCCCGATGCCCTGCTGCCGTCCGGGCTCTTTCTGCCGCGCCTGGCGGATGGTGCGGGGCAGGGCATGCAGGCCGCCGAGCCGCCGGAGCCTTTCGATCTGGCGACCGGCCCGGCCCCGCTGCCGCACATTCTGGATCGCCTGTGCGCGCATCTGGGGGTGCGCTGGCGCTACGAGCGGGACCGCATCGAATTCTTCCGTACCGATACCCGGGTTTTTGATGTCCAGGCCTTGACGCTGGATTCGCGTGTCCAGGCTTCGCTGGGACAAGGGCGGGACGCGACCGATGGCGGTTTTGTCAGTACCTCCGGGACCCGTCTGAGCGGAGGCGAGCAGGACGTGATGAAAACCATCCGCGCCCGGATCGAGCCGTTCCTGTCCCGGGCGGGTGTGCTGTCGGCCGAATCCGGCGCCGGGACGTCCGTCGTGGTCACCGATACACCCGATGTCCTGGATCGCATTGCGCTGTACCTGGAGCGGGAAAACCGTGCCTTGACGCGCCGCGTGCGGCTGATTTTCGAAGAATTGACCGTAGCCTTGAGCGAACAGGCCCAGGCCGGCATCGACTGGAATCTGATCTTTTCCGGCGCGCGTCTGGCCGCCGGGCTGGCGGTGCCGGCCCTGGCGAGCGGCTCCAGCGGGCAACTGGGGGTGAATATCGTCCAGGGGCCTTTTTCCGGCAGCGAGGCCGTCATCCACGCGCTGGGCGAGTCCGTTCAACTGGTGCGGCGCAGCAGTGTGCCCATTTTGGGCCTGAACCGGCGGCCAGTATCGCATGCGGTCCGCACGACGTTCTCCTACATTGACAGGATTGAAACCACACCGGTTTCCGGCGCCACCGGTCTGGCGGTGCCGGCCGTGTCCGTCAACCAGAAGGCCGAAACCGTCGGATCTTTGCTGACCCTGGTGCCCGATGCCCAGGAAGACGGCCGGATCCTGCTGTCGTTGGCCTATGACAATACCGTCGCCCAGCCGCTCAAGACGGTCACCTTCGGCGACAAGGATCATCCCCTGCAATTGCAGCAGTTGACCATCGAGGGCAATGGCACCGTGCAGCAACTGGCCCTGCAACCGGGGCAGCCGCTGGTGGTGTCGGGGTTCGATCGGCAAACGGCCGAATCTGCCGAGCGCCGCTTGACTCCCGGCGTGCCTGCGGTGTTCGGCGGCGGCAACCAGCTCAACACCCAGCGGCTGACCACCGTGCTGATCATCACTGCTCAGGTCGAGGAGGGACTCTGACATGGCGCGCGTCGCTCGTCTCGTCTGGGTGGATCAGGTGCCGCTCGCCTTCGGGCTGGACTGGGTGCCGCTGTTGGGCGAACCGGAGGCCGCCCAGGCGCAGGCGCGCCGCCAGGGGGCGTCCCACCGGGTCGTGTCGGGCGATCCGCCCGCCGCACTGGGCCTGGCCCGTGGCCTGCCGTCCGGTTTGACCTGTTGGTCGGCGGCGGACCTGCTGGCGCGTCGCCACCCGCGCGGCACCGTGGCCTGCATGCTGCCGCTCGACGCGGGACTCTGGCATGTCCTGGCCGCCCACGAAGGGGTCGCTCTGGCGCGCGCCGATCGCGCCTATCCCGACGAAACCCTGGCCTGCGAGGCGATCGAGGCCTTGCGCCGGGCGCACCCGAAACTGGAACTGCTTGCCGCTCAAGCGGGTCCGGACACTGCGGGGCTGCTGCAGACACTGGCGCGCCAGGCGGGAGGCTGTCGTCCTTTGACGCTGACGCGGCGGCGCGGTCTGCGGTTGACGCTGCTGATGATGGCGGTGGCCCTGAGCGCGGCCGGCTGGTTGCGCTGGGGCAGCGGTGCGGCGGCGTCCGCTGTACCCGATCCCGATGCGCGGGCCGACTGGCACGCGGCGTTGGCGCGCACTTTGGCCCGGCATCCGCTGCATGGCGAAGCGGGCACGCGCGCCCTGCTGGATGCCTTGTACCGCCAACCGGCGCGAATCGGAGGCTGGTCCCTGCACGATCTGCGCTGCCAGCCCCGGCCAGCCGACGCGCTTTGGCATTGTGTCGGCGAATATCGCCGCCAAGGATTCGAGGCCGATAACCGCGCCTTGCTGCGGGCCGCGCCCACCGGCTGGCGGCTGGATTTCCCGTCCCTGGATGTCGCCCGCGCGGCCTGGACCGTGACCGTGCCCGGGCTGAGACCGGAACCGCACAGCCTGCCGCGCGCGGGGCTGCTGGCCCGCGACTGGGTCAGCGAATTGCAGGCGGTACTGCCTGCCTTTTCCGTGCTGCGGCTGGAGGCATCCCGCCCGCTGGCGGTGCCAGCACCGCGTGATGCCCAAGGCCAGGAATTGCCGCAGCCCGAGGACTTGCCCACCTTGGCCGTACGCGTCCTGCGGGTCGAAGGGCCGTTGCGCTCGGGTGCGCTGCTGGCGCCGTTGGCGCGAGCCGTTTCCTGGCACAAGGCTGCGCTGACTTTGGCACCGGGCGCCCGGCCGGGCCTGCGTGCCAGCCGCTTGATCCTGCATCTCGAAGGAACCGTCTATGAAAACCGATCATGACCGCCCGCGCAGGCTGCAGACAGGCCGGACCGTCCTTCCGGGCCGGGAACAGCCGCCTGGAGGATGCGGCGTCCTGCTTGGGATGGTGTGGCTGTGCCTGGTGCTGGGGGCGGGGGGGCCGATGACTGTCTGGGCAGATGCCGTGTCTGGAACCGGATCGGCCAGAGCAACGACCTTGGCCGGGGATGTGCCGGAAGACCATCAGGTCCGCTGGGAAACCCAGTCGGTACGCGAACTGATGCAGCAGGACCTGCGCGATGCCTTGCGCACCTCGGCAGCGAGCGCTGACGCCGAAACCGCCCGCCGTACGGATACAGGCGCGGGGGTGCAACCCGTGCTGGCGCCCCGTCTGGTGGCTTTGTACGGCGTCGGTCAGGCCTTGATGGCCGAGATTCAGGTGGGCCGCCGGGCCTATCTGTACGTGCGCGGCCAGGCCTGGCCCGCCGGGCATGCCGGGGATCAGGGCGTCTATCAGTTGCGTGGCATGAATGGCGCCTGCGTTCAGCTCGAACGCGGCGAGGACCGTCATTCTTTGTGCTTGCGCATGCTGCTGGGCGAGGTGAGGCCATGAAACCCTGGTCTTCCGTCCTGTCGCTGGCCGAGCCCCCGCCGCCCTTCGACCCGGCCCGGGCCGGCGTGATCGATCATCCCGGGCATCTGTCGGCGCTGCGGCCGGCGGTGCGGCGCGTGCTGGCGCCGGACCTGGGCGTCCAGTCGTTGGCGGACCGGATCTGCCCGGTGGAACGGGCCGATGGCAGCGTTACGCTGCTGGCTCGGGCCGAATATGTCGGCAGCGATCAGGCCGACGCGCTCGAACGGCGGCTGCGGGCCGCTGGCCGCACCCTGTCCGAGCCGGCCCGCTATGTCCTGCCGGCGGCGCTGTTGCTGGCCCTGTCGCGAGAGGGCGGCGCGGCGGCGTTGGCGCAGGCGGGAGACCGCACGCCGACGGCCCTGGCCGGGGTGTTTCAGGACCTGGTCGAATGGGGTGTGCGCCAGGGGGCGACGGATCTGCACCTGAACGTCTTGCGTGACGCGGCGGAATCCGAAGTCCGCTATACCGTGGCCGGCCGCTACGTGGCCCCGGAACGCTTCCGTCACATGCCGACCGGATTGCTGCGCGATGTGCTGGCGGTCGCCTGGATGGACATTCAGGGGGGCAACGGGGCGGTCTTCGACCCGCTGCTGGAGCAGCAGGGCAGTCTGCTGCGCCGCGTGGATGGGCGAGCCTACACCCTGCGCTGGGCTTCGTTGGCCGCCGACCGGGGCCCCAGCGTCTGCCTGCGCTTCCTGTCGCGCGATGCCGGGTCCGGCCCCGCCACGCTGGACGGCTTGGGCTATCGGGCCGACCAGGTGGCCTGTTTCGAGCGGGTACTGAAGTCCGAGGGCGGCGCTCTGGTGTTCGCGGGCACCGTGGGGTCGGGTAAATCAACGGCGCTGGCGACCCTGATCCGGGGCCTGCCGGCGCACCGCAAGATCATTACCCTGGAAGAACCGGTGGAATACCGGATCGACCGGGCCGTGCAGAACACCATCGGCCGCGACCTGGATCAGCAGGCGCATGGCCGCTACGCCGCCAAGCTGCGGACCCTGAAACGTTCGGCCATGACCGACGTCCTGCTGGGGGAAATCCGCGATGCCGAAAGCGGGCTGGCCTTCATGGATCTGGCGGGGTCTGGCGTCAATGTCTACACCACTGTGCACGCACCTTCGGCGCGCGCCATTGTCGATCGGCTGGCTTCCGATTTCATTGCCGTACCGCGTGATTTTCTGACTACGCCCGGCATCCTGAAGCTGCTCGTTTATCAGGCGCTGTTGCCCCGGCTGTGTCTGGATTGTGCGCTGCCGGCGGCGCCGGCCGAACTCGTGCGCCAGCAGCCGGGTGGTGACGTCGGCCATTGGCGGCGCTGGCTCGGCTGGGTCGGGCAGGCCTGGGGGATCGATCCGGCCAGTCTGCGCCTGCGCAATCCGGACGGTTGCACGCAGTGCCGTCGTGCTGCGCTGCCCGAACTGTTCGGTTACGACGGGCGGACCGTGGCCGCCGAGTGCCTGGAACCGGGCTTGCCCGGTGCGGACGGCGGCGACGGTTACGTGCCGGACCCGCGCGCCAGCGCGATGGCGCACGCCATGGAAAAAGTCGTCGCCGGGCAGGTGGACCCGCGTGACGTCGAAGTGCGGTTCATGGCCTTTGAAACCCTGTTGCTGCGCCAGGGACGGCTGTCCGCCAGCGGCGCTGTGCCGCACGACGCGGGAGCGTATCGATGACGCGGGGCGGGGCGCTGCTGGCGCGTCTGCGCCTGCGCCTGGATGCCTGGCGCTTTGCCGGCGGACGCGCGGATTACTTCGATTATCTCCAGGCCGTGCTGCTGGGGGCGCAAGGCCGGCTGACCGTACGTGAACTGTTCGATCGGGATGCCGCGCGCCATGGACCGGGCACGGTACGCGGACGCCTGTCCAGAGCCTGGGCGCGGGCTTGCGAGGCCTGTGGCGGCGATCTGCGTGCCACCTGGATGGGCTGTTTTCCGGCAGACGAACTGGCCCTGGTGCGAGCCGCCCAGGCCTATGGCAATGCCCGGCTGCTGGCGTGCTTCCAGGCCCTGTCCGAGCATCTGGCGCTGCTGATCCAGGCCCGGCGCATGCTCTGGGCTACGTTGGGTTCGGCGGGCGTGGCGCTGCTGGTGGCCAGTCTGTTGCTGCTGGCCTTGCCCCAATGGACGGTGCCGGCCTTGCGGCAGGCTTTTCAGGGCCTGCCGTCCGCCTATCTGGGCGACTGGTCGCGGGCGCTGTTTGCCGGTGCGGATTGGTTGCGTGCCTGGGGCGCGGGGCTGCCGGCCGGGCTGCTCGTGCTGCTGGCAGCAGGCCTCTACACTCTGCCGCGCTGGCACGGACCGTGGCGCCGCCGCCTGGATCGCTACGGCCCCTGGCGCCTGTACCGTCAGGTCCAGGCCCTGCGCCTGCTTGCGCTGATTTCGATTCTGCTGCAACCGGGCTCGGGCAGTTCGACCCAGTTGCGGCCGGTGATCCTGCTGTTCCTGGAGGATGCCAGCCCCTGGCTGGGAGATCACTTGGAGCGCATCGCCGATCGCATCGATCAGGGCCTGGCCGGCGCGGCGGCCTTCGATACGGAGTTGCTGGATCGCGAGCTGTATTGGTATCTGGAAGACATGGCCGCCGCGCGCGGTCTGCAGGCCGGAGTGCAGGCCGCCCACCGGCGGATGGCCGGCCGCTGGCTGGACCGTGTCCGGCTCCAGGCCCTGGCGTTGCGCTGGGCGGCGCTGCTGTCGGGGGTGGCGGTCGTGCTGGGGATCGGCCTGTGGCACTACGCCGCACTCGACGAACTGCGACGCGGCTGGATGATGTTTCATGCCGGCTCTTGAGAGCCGGTTCATTCGTGCGCCGGGCATCCGGCAAAGGAGGCTTCATGCAAGTATTGGCTCAATCGCGCGCCATGCGCCGCCGGACGGGACAGGCGGGGTTCTCTCTGGTCGAGGTCTCGATCGTCACCGCCATCGTGCTGCTGATCGCAGTCATCGGCATTCCGGCGATCGGTGGCTACGTGATGGAAAACAAAGTGCCCAAGGTCGGCCAGGAACTGGCCCGTTTCGTCATGCACGTGCGCGTCAATGCCGGAACCTCCGGCGACGCGCCCTATGAAGACATCGGCACGACCAATCTGGCGGCCATGGTGGCGGATTCCACCGTGCTGACCCTGGCAAACGACGGTACGGTGCTGCACGGCCTGGGAGGCGGCGGCACGGTCGAGGTCGAATCGGCGGATGCCGGCGCGGCGTTCCTGTTGCGGCTGAAGCAGGTCAACCACGTGGCCTGCCCCTCGATCGCCTCGGTATTGCAGCGTGTGGCCGATCGCATCACGGTCGAGGCCAATGGCGCCGCCGCACGCACGGTCAAGGACGCCGCCACGACCTATAACGCGCTGTCGGCGGAATCGGCCTGCGCCAAGGGAGACGTCAACCAGTTCGTGTTCCATGTCAGTTGATGCCGCCTTCAGGGGAGGGGGCTGCGCCCGCCCGCGCGCTCAGCGTGGCTCTCTGCTGCTGGAGCTCATGGTCGTCGCGGTCCTGAGCCTGGTGCTTGCGATCTGGGCCAGCCAGGAGTGGGCGCAACGCACCCGGGCGCTGCAGGCCCGCTCCCTGGCAGCCTGGATGGGCATCGCCCGGGACGCGGCCGAGGCATTCCTGGCGCGCCATGCGGCCGAACTCTCTGGAGCCGGGGCAGCCGATGCACTGGCGGACCGGGGCTACGCCGACTGGACGGCGCCGCGTTGGGACGAACTGCGGTCGGCGGGCCTGCTGGGCGCGGGTTGGCAGACCACGGGACCCTTGCACCGGACTCTGGGGCTGCGGGTGGTGCGCGATGGTGAGTGCCCGGGGGCGTCCTGCCGGGTGTGGGCGTTGCTGCATGCGCGTCCCGCGCTGCGAACGCCCGCCGGCGGGGTGGATGAGGGGCTGGTGGCCGAATGGCTGCAGGCCGCCGAGGGTCGCGGGCTGGTGGTCTGGCCGCGCCAGCCTGGATTTCTGGGAGGCGCGGGGTTGCGCGTGCCAGTACCAGAGCCGGGCACCGCCGACTGGGCGCCGGGCGTCGTGGCGCTGGCCGCCCGGACTGCCCCGGTGCACGGCAGCGAAGCCGGGGCAGGGGGTGGCGATGACTATCTGCGGGTGCGGGATGCCCGCGATCCGGACTTTCAGGGCGATGCCACGGTCCAGGGCCAGGTGAGCAGCGGGTCCTACCTGGTCGCGCGCAACGGCCTGTACCTGGAACAGGGCTGGGGCGTTGGCGGAATGTGCGCGCCAGAGGGCGTGCTGGGCCGTGCCAGGGACGGGGTGGGAATGATGGTTTGCCGGCAGGGGATTTGGGCCTTGCTGGTACGGCCTCCCGGGGGTGGCTACATGCTCAACAGCCGCCGGGGCTGTTTCAATGCCACGGGCGGATCTTCGGCCAACCCGGTGACCGGCGCGTGCTCGTGTCCACCCGGTTACGCCATGGTACAGGTGGCCGAAACCGGGTCGCTCGTCGCACCGGAAGGCTGGACCGTGGGGTACCTGTGTGTCGCGCGGCAATGAATGCTGTCGGCCTCTGCGTTTTGGTGCGGGGGCAGGAGGATGCGCCGGCGAATGGTGTGATCGCGGTGCGTCATGCAGCGCACGCGGGGCGGACTCTGTCGAACCGCCCCGCGCAGAGGGCCTGCCTTACTTGCCGCTCCAGGCCGCGATCACGGCGCGTTCTTCGTCCGTCATCTGCGTCAGGTTGGCCAGCGGCATGTACTTGCTGGCGACGGCCTGCTTGATCTGGTCGGCGTGCAGCAGGATCTGCTCCTTGGTGTCCAGCAGGATGCCGGCCGGCGCGGCGGCGAAACCGGGCTGCGTGGGCTTGGCCGAGTGACACTCCGTGCAGCGAGCGGTCATGATGCCGTGGACCTGATCCACCGTGACGGCGGCCTGGGTCTGGCTGGTCTGCGCACTGGGAGCGACGGCCGGCGCGGGGGCCGGAGCGGCGATCCAGCCGATGAGCGCCAGCATCACGATGCCGGCCAGCGGATAGCGCAGATCGTTCTTGCCGGTGTGGCGCAGCACGAAATACTGGCGGATCACCGCGCCGGCGAAGATGAACAGGCTCATGATGACCCAGGCGTATTCATTCGTGTAGGTGAACGAATAGTGATTGCTGAGCATCAGGAAGATCACCGGCAGGGTGAAATACGTGTTGTGCACCGAGCGCTGCTTGCCCCAGGCGCCGTCCAGCGGATTGGGCTTTTCACCGGCCTTCAGGGCCTTGACCATGCGACGCTGGCCGGGAATGATCCAGAAGAACACGCTGGCCGACATGCAGGTCGCCATCAACGCGCCGGTGATCAGGAACGCGGCTCTGCCCGGAAAGATCTGCGTGGTCAGCCAGGCAACGAGGACCATCATCACGCCCACGGCCACGCTCAGCAGTCCGTCGCGATTGACGGTGGGGCTGATGATGCGGCACAGGCGAGAATAGACGTTGTAGCCGATCACCAGGAAGGCCACGGCCAGGATGCCGGCCTCGGTGCCGTTCATGTTGCGTGCCCATTCCCAGGGGCTGGCCGGGTTGACCAGGTAGATGTCGGCGCGCAGCAGGTACAGCAGCATGAACAGGCCGAAGCCCGACAGCCAGGTGGTGTAGGCCTTCCAGAATGACCAGTGCAGATCATCGGGCAGTTCGGCCGGGTTGGTCAGGTATTTCTGGTTGTGGTAGAAACCGCCGCCGTGGACGGCCCACATTTCACCGTAGACGCCGAGTTTTTTGCTCTGTTCGCCCTTGGGCGCGTGCAGGCTCAGGTCGAGCATGACGAAATAGATCGATTCACCGATCCAGGCAATGGCGGCGATGACGTGCAGCCAGCGCAGCAACAGGTTGCCGTACTCAAGGAAAAAGCTTTCCATGAGAGTCTCCTCTTGGATTCTTCGATATAGGGGGTGCCGGGGTCGGCGTGGCGCTTAGCTGCCGCGATAGGTAGACCAGGTCCACGGCGTCACGACCAGAGGGACGTGATAGTTCTCGTCCGGGTTGGCTACGCCGAAGCGCAGCACGACCTGATCGACGAACCGGGGTTCGGGCAGGGACACCCCCTTGCGGGCGAAATAATCGCCGGCATGGAAGACCAGCTCATAGACACCCTTGGTCAGCGCAGGACCGCTGAGCAGGGGCGCGTCGCAGCGGCCATCGTGGTTGGTGGCCGTTTGCGTGAGCAGAGTGCGGGAATCGCCATCGAGGCGATAGAGTTCAAGGGCGACGCCCTGGGCTGGCACACCGTGCACGGTGTCCAGGACATGGGTGGAGAGTTTTCCCATGGGATTTATGCCGGTCAGTATCCTGCCAATAGGCCCCCGGTATAGCCGGACCCGGCGAATGGTTCGCCGGTTCGCGAAGCGCCGGAGCGGGCCGGCGGACTTCGGGGCAGGACGGATCAAATATTGTGAACAATTTGTGTTGACGATTCTGGCTCGATACACAATAATTGTCAACAATTTCCGTCGTCAATCAAACCTGTCGTTTTCCCTTATGGCCATGCTCCGATTGAAGCCCGACCGCGCCGCCCAGGATCTGAAAGCGCCGCGCGCCTCCACCTTGCGCGATCCCAAGCCTGCCGGTGAACCGTCGGACGTCGATCGCGTCTACGGGGAAATTTTCGACGCCGCCATGGACCGACGACTGCTGCCGGGAACCAAACTGACCGAATCGGCGCTGTGCACGGCCTTCGATTGTTCGCGCGGCACGGTGCGGGCGGCGCTGGCGCGGCTGGCGCACGACAAGCTCGTGGCGATCGAACCCAATCGCGGCGCCTACGTCTGGCAGGCCGAATCCAAAGAAGTGCACGACGTGTTCGCCATGCGCCGCGCGCTGGAGTGCATCGTGATCGACATGCTGGTGGCGCTGGACGATGTGGCCGACCGGCTGGCGCCCTTGCGCGGGATGGTCGAACGCGAGCAGCGCGCCTTCGAGCAGGGAGACCGCATCAGTTGGCTGCGCCTGTCCAATGCCTTTCACGTCGAACTTGCCCGCGTGCTGGACAACCAGGTGCTGACGGACATGCTGGCCGGGCTGTGCGCCCGCACCACGCTGATCATCGCTCTGGGGGACACCACCGAGGGCAGCGCCTGTTCATATCTGGAGCATCGGGACATTCTGGACTGTATCGCGCGGCGCGACGCCACGGGCGCGCGGGCCGCCATGGACCATCATCTCAAGGATTGCGAACAGCGGATGGACACCACGCCCGGCCCAGGCGCCGATCCCTGGGCCGCGTTCCAGCGACACACGCTGACCCCATCGATCTGACCTCATTCACAGGAGACTCTCATGGCAGACAAGCACTATCCCCGCGATCTGATCGGCTATGGCCGCACTCCCCCGCACGCCAACTGGCCGGGCCAGGCCCGCGTGGCCGTGCAGTTCGTCCTCAACTACGAGGAAGGCGGGGAAAATTGCGTCCTGCACGGCGATCCGGGGTCGGAGCAATTTCTGTCCGAGATCATTGGCGCGGCGGCCTATCCCGAGCGCCACCTGTCGATGGAGTCGATCTACGAATATGGTTCGCGCGCCGGCGTCTGGCGTCTGCTGCGCGAATTCGAGCGCCGTGACCTGCCGCTGACGGTTTTCGGCGTGGGCATGGCGCTGGAGCGCAACCCGGAGGTTGCGCGCGCCTTCGTCGAGCTGGGTCATGAGGTCGCCTGCCACGGCTACCGCTGGATCCATTACCAGAACGTACCCGAGAGCATCGAGCGTGAGCACTTCCAGCGCTGTGTGGAAATCGTCACGAAGCTGCTGGGCCGCCACCCCGAAGGCTGGTACACCGGGCGCGACAGCCCCAATACCTTGCGCATCGTCGCCGAGGAAGGCAAATTTCTGTACGACGCCGACTACTATGGCGACGATCTGCCGTTCTGGACCGAGGTGGACCTGGGTCACGGCAAGACCCATCCCCAGCTCATGGTGCCGTATACCCTGGACACGAACGACATGCGCTTCGGTTCGCCGCAGGGTTTCAACACCGCCGATCATTTTTTCACCTACCTGCGTGATGCCTTCGACGTGCTGTACGCCGAAGGCGAGACCTCGCCCAAGATGCTGTCGGTCGGCCTGCACTGCCGCCTGATCGGTCGCCCGGGTCGTTTCGCCGGTCTGCAGCGCTTCCTGGATCACATCCAGAAGCACGACCGCGTCTGGGTCGCCACGCGCGCCGACATCGCCCGCCATTGGGTGCAAGAACACCCCTACAAGCCCGCCTGATCCCTTTTTCCCTGGAACTGACCCCCATGGCCTCATCCAATCTGCCCGTCGGCACCGTCATCGACGCCCCCGCAGTCGATCTGCCCGTCTTCGCCACCCGTCATCCGAATCTCGCCAGCGAAAGCCTGGGCGCTCGTGTGCTGTCCTGCTCGGACGAATTCTTTGCCTCGGCGCAGCGGATGCTGCAGGATGCCGAGCCCGTCTTCATCGTCGGCAAGTTCGACGACCACGGCAAGTGGATGGACGGCTGGGAAACCCGCCGCCGCCGCAACGGTGGCCATGACCACGCCATCGTCAAGCTGGGCCTGCCGGGCACGATCAAGGGCCTGGACATCAACACCAGCCACTTCACCGGCAATTTCCCGCCCGCCGCGTCCGTCCAGGCGGCGTTCTGCGCGGGTGAGCCCGACGCCCAGACCGAATGGGTCGAACTCGTCCCGGCCAAGTCGCTGCAGGGCAATTCCCACCACTTTGTCGAGATCGGCGACAGCCGCGTCTGGACTCACCTGCGCGTGAACATCTTCCCCGACGGCGGCGTGGCCCGCCTGCGCGTCTACGGACAGCCGGCCTGCGACTGGGATCGGTGCGACCCGGACGCCCTGTACGAAGTGTCGGCGCTGGCCAGTGGCGGGCGCATCGTCGCTTACAGCGACGCTCACTTCGGCACGCCCACCACCGTCATCCAGGCGGGCCGTGGCGTCAATATGGGCGATGGCTGGGAAACCCGCCGCCGCCGCGAGCCCGGCAATGACTGGCTGATCCTGGAAATGGGCCATCCGGTCATCGTGGAAAAGATTGAAATCGACACGGCGCACTTCAAGGGAAACTACCCCGATCGCGTCTCGCTGCAGGGTGCGCGGGTGGCCGAATCGACCGACCAGTCGCTGGTGACCCAGGCCATGTTCTGGCCTGAATTGCTGAGCGAACAAAAGACCGAGATGGACAAGCAGCACTTCTACGAAGGCGATGTGATCCGGAAGATCGGCCCGGTCTCGCACGTGCGGGTGAACATGTTCCCCGATGGCGGCATCAGCCGCGTGCGGATCTGGGGCCGCCTGGTTCGTTGATGATGGAAAAGTCTTTGCAGGCCGCCCTGCACGCCTGGGTGGACGCCCATTTCGACGAGCAGGTCGCGCTGCTGCAACGCCTGGTGGCCGTGCCCACGGACACGCCGCCGGGCGACAACGCCCCGCATGCCGAGACCGTGGCCGCCCTCCTCGAAGGCTGGGGCTGGGAAGTCGAGCGTCATCGCGTGCCCGATGAGGAAATGCAGACCTACGGCATGCGCAGCATCACCAACCTGATCGTACGCCGCCGCTACGGCGCGGGTGGTCCGGTGCTGGCGCTCAACGCACACGGCGACGTGGTGCCTCCGGGCGAAGGCTGGACCCATGACCCCTACGGTGGCGAGGTCGTGGACGGGCGTCTCTATGGCCGGGCCTCGGCCGTGTCCAAGAGCGATTTCACCACCTACCTGCACGCCGTGCGCGCGCTCGAGGCCAGCGGTGCACCTTTGAAGGGCGCCGTGGAACTGCATTTCACCTACGACGAGGAATTTGGTGGGCTCAAGGGGCCGGGCTGGCTGCTGGAGCGCGGCCTGACCAAGCCGGACTACGTGGTCTGCGCCAGTTTCAGCTACGCCGTGGTCACGGCGCATAATGGTTGCCTGCAGTTCGAGATCACTGTCAACGGCAAGGCCACGCACGGTTCTGCGCCCAGGACCGGGCACGACGCCCTGCGGGCCGCCAGCCGCATTCTGGACGAAATCTACCGTCAGGCCGACGCGCTCGATGGCATTGATTCCCGGATCGACGGCATCACCCATCCCACCATGATCGTGGGCCGCATCGACGGCGGCATCAACACCAATGTGGTGCCGGGCAAGGTGGTACTGAAGATGGATCGCCGCCTGATCCCCGAGGAAGACCCCGTTGCGGTCGAGGCCGACGTGCGCGCCTTCATCGCGGCCGCCGTGGCCGGTCTGCCGGGCATCACCGTCGAGGTGCGACGCATCCTGCTGGCGCGTGCGTTGCGGCCGCTGCCTGGCCATGAAAAACTGGTTGCCAGCCTGCAGTCCCACGCGCGCGCGGTGTTCGGCGAAGACATCCCCGCCGTCGGCACGCCTTTGTATGCTGACGCCCGTCTGTACGCCGAACACGGCGTGCCGACCGTCATGTACGGGGCGGGGCCGCGCACCGTCATGGAATCGCGTGCCAAGCAGTCCGACGAGCACGTGATGCTGGAGGACTTGCGCGGCGCCACCCGGGTGATTGCCGGTCTGCTGGCGGATTTTCTGGCTGTGGGCGAATCCGAGTAGCATGCTGGCTGCTGAACTCTGGAAGCCTGACAGGAAACGGACATGAACGACGCCGATACCGATCTCGATGCGCTGCGAGAAAAACGCCTGGTCGATCTGGAGGTCAAGGCCGCGTATGCCGACGACCTGCTGGATCGCTTGAACCACACGATCTTTCGCCAGCAGCAGCAGATCGAATCCCTGGCGCGTGAATTGCTGGCCTTGCGCCAGCAATTCGTGGCCAGTGGTGCGCCCGGACCGGGCGGCAGCGCTGACGAACGGCCGCCGCACTACTGATCGCGGACCGGCCGCTCGCGGGATTGCGCCGGCCATCGGGCCGGCGCGCCATGCCCCTTCAGGCTTTTCGGGCGATCAGGCCGTAGATGAACAGCACGATCAGGGCCCCCACGATGGAGCCGATCCAGCCCGCGCCCTGGCCGGCCTGGTAGATGCCCAACGCATCGCCCAGGTAGCCGGCCACGACCGATCCGACGATCCCCAGGATCGTGGTCAGGATGATGCCCAGCTTCTGCTCGCCAGGCATAATCGCTCGTGCGATCAGGCCGATGATGAAACCGACGATGATCATGCTGATGATACCCATGTGATGCTCCTTTCAAGGTTCAAGGGTTCGGGCACATCATAGGGCCGGGCAAGGAGCTCGTCCAGCGCGGCGTGTCGCCGTCGGACTCTGTTCACAGCGCCGGCCGATGCTGTTAACGTAAACGTTTTTGCCGTGCCGCACCATCGGAGGCGGCCCACCAGGAGCATGCAGCATGAGTCAGTCGTCCGAATACCAGCCCCCCAGAGTGTGGACCTGGGATCAGCCCAGCGGTGGCAGGTTCGCCAACATCAACCGTCCCGTGTCCGGACCGACACATGAGCGCGAATTGCCCGTCGGGCGGCATCCCTTGCAGCTTTATTCCCAGGGCACGCCCAACGGCATCAAGGTCACCATCATGCTGGAAGAGCTCCTGGAGCAGGGGCATGCGGGCGCGGAATACGATGCCTGGCTGATCCGGATCGGCGAAGGCGACCAGTTCGGCAGCGGCTTTGTCGACGTCAACCCCAATTCCAAGATCCCGGCGTTGGTGGATCGCAGCGGGCCGGCGCCCATTCCGGTCTTCGAGTCGGGGGCGATCCTGATGCATCTGGCGGAAAAGTTCGGTGCCTTTCTGCCGACCGAACCGGCGGCGCGGGCCGAATGCCTGTCCTGGCTGTTCTGGCAGGTCGGCAGCGCTCCCTTCCTGGGCGGTGGCTTCGGCCATTTCTACGCCTATGCGCCCGTGAAGATCGAATACGCCATCAACCGTTTCGCCATGGAGGCCAAGCGCCAGCTCGACGTGCTCGACAAGCGCCTGGCCGAGCATGAGTTCGTGGCGGGGGATCACTACACCATCGCCGACATCGCCATCTGGCCCTGGTATGGCGGGGTGCTGTTGAACTATGTCTATGGCGCGGCGGAATTCCTGTCGGCCGGGGATTATCGCCACGCGCTGCGCTGGGCCAAGGCCATCGGCGAGCGTCCGGCGGTGCGGCGCGGGCGGATGGTCAACCGCACGTCCGGCGATCCGTCCGAGCAGCTCTTGGAACGCCACGACGCGGCGGATTTCAATACCCGGACATAGGGGACCTTTAAACAAGTCCTCACGCCGCGTGCATCTGCGGAATCGAGCGGTCTGCAGCGCCCGCTTTCCGCGCGACTTATTCAGAGGCCCCCAGGACAAGGTTCAGGGCGAGTCAGCCTGATCTAGTCGCAAGGACAGCACCAGGATCGCCAGCCCGGCCAGCGCCAGGCCGGTGCCGACCCAGCCGGGCGAAGTCCAGCCGTAGCCGCGCGCGATGGCCAGACCGCCCAGCAACGGTCCCAGCGCGTTGGCGAAATTGAAGGCGGAATGGTTCAAGGCGGCGGCCAGCCCCTGGGCATGCCGCGCCACGTCCATCAGCCGGGTCTGCAGAATGGTGCCCAGCGCGCCGCCAAAGCCGATGAAGAACACATTGGCCGACAGCGTCCAGACGTTGCCGGCCGCCAGGGGGAACAGCGCGGTCATGGCCGCGCTCCAGAGCAGCAGGCCGACCGCCGTGTGCATCGGGGCCCGGTCGGCCAGCCAGGGCACCAGGATGTTGCCCACGGTCAGGCCGACGCCGAAAACCGCCAGCACCAGGGGCACCGTGCCGGGAGACACGCCCGTCACTTCCAGCAGCACATCGGCCAGATAGGTGTAGACGGCGAACAGGCCGCCAAAGCCGATGGCGCCGACCGCCAGGGTCAGCCAGACCTGCGGCTGACGCAGTGCGCCCAGTTCGCGCCAGGGACTGGCCCCCGGTTCGGGCGGGCTGTGGGGCGCCAGCCAGGCGACCAGCCCCATCGTCAGCAGCCCGGACAGGCTGACCAGGGCGAAACCCCAGCGCCAGTTCAGCGCGTGCCCCAGCCAGTTGGCAAAAGGCACGCCCAGAATGGTGGCCACTGTCAGCCCCAGGAACATGCGGCCCACCGCCTGGTTGCGCTTGGCGTGCGGCACCAGCGACACGGCCATCAGCGCGCCGATGCCGAAGTACGCGCCGTGGGGCAGACCGCTCAGGAAGCGCAGCACCAGCAGCCATTCGTAGCTGGGCGCAAAGGCGCACAGGCCGTTGAACAGGGTGAACAGCCCCATCAGCGCCACCAGCAGGGTGCGCCGCGCGACGCGGGCCGCCAGCACGGTCAGCAGCGGGGCGCCCACCACCACGCCCAGCGCATAGGCGCTGATGACATGGCCCGCCGTGGGCGCGTCGATACCCAGATCCGGCGCGAAGTAGGGCAGCAGGCTCATGGTGGCGAATTCCGTGGTGCCGATGGCGAACGCGCCGATCGCCAGAGCGAAGATCACCAGTCCGGCGGACGCCTGTGGCCTGGCACGGGCAGTGGATGGTTGAGGCATGAAAGATCCGGCGGATGGGAAAACCCGCTATTTTACCCAGGGGAAACCCTGAACAGGTTGTGCTTCGCCCGGCGTCGGCAGAACCTGGTCATGACCCCGCCGTGTTGCGTCCAGCGCAGTGAGCGGCTACGCTTCGGAGTCCACGGACGGCCTCCCGGCGCTTTTGCCGTCGGTACGTTCTCTCCGATTCCGGGTGTTCCGAACCCGGTGTTTCCAGACGGATCATTCATGCAATTCACCACCATCGGCGCAGCCATCGTCGACATCGTCGTGTCCCGCGTCCAGCCCATGCGCGTTGCCAAGCAGGACGTGGAGCACATCGGCCTGTACGCGGGCGGCGGCGCGGTGAACGCCGCGCTGAACGTGGCCGCGCGCGGCGCCCGCGTCACCGTGCATGCCTGCGTGGGGCGCGATCTGGAAGGCGATCTGCTGCGGGACATCCTGCGGCGCCATGGCATCCAGACCGCCATCCCCGACCACGCGCTGCCCACGGGCAAGGCCGTGGTGATGGTGGACGAGACCGGCGCGGCGCGGGCCTACGCGCAGCGCGGCGCCAGCACCTGGGTCGGGGAGCAGGGTTTTCCCGGCCTGGAGACGGCGGACGTCGTCTATGTGACGGGACTGTCGCTGGAATCCCAGGCCTGGCTGGAACAGGCCCTGGCGCGCATGACCACGTCGCGTCATCGGCTGGCGGTCACGCCCGGCGCGCGCCAGTTGGCCGATCCCCTGGCTCTGCGCGGCCTTTGGGACCGGACCGATCTGCTGTGCGTCAATGCCCAGGAGGCTGCCCGGCTGTGCGGGGACGTGGCTTTGGACACGGACGCCCCCACGCCGGACGTAGCCCGGGATCTGGCGCGCCGGCTGCTGCGTCGGCCCGGCCAGTCCGTTCTGGTGACGCTGGGGCAGGGCGGGGCCCTGTTTCATGACGGCGAGCAGGGTCACTTTCATCCCGCCAAGATCGTCACGCCGCTGTCCACCATCGGTGCGGGCGATGCCTTTGCTTCCGCCTTCGTCCACGCCTGGGCCGGCGGGGCTGCTCCCATGGACGCGCTGGCCGCCGCCACCGACAGCGCCGCCCGGGTGATTCAGGTGATCCCCGCCAATCTGGCCGGTCCGTTGCGCACCTGAAAGGACTTGAGGGCGAACCCTTGTCTCGGTCTGATTTCGGGCCGCCTGCATCGGTCTACATAACTTCCGGTTCTATCGGTATCGCCAGCCGTACGATCGAATCTGGGAAAATGAGCGATCGTTACTCCTCAGAGGCATCACCATGAAATTCCTGTCCGCCCGCTTGGGGGCGCTTGTTCTTGCGTGTGGCGCGACGACGGCCGCCTGGGCCGCCCAGCCGCTGCTGACGCCGGCTGAACTGGACACCGCGCGGCAGCAGCCGGCCGTGCGTGTCATCGACATCCGTCCGCCGGACGCCTATGCCGCCGGCCACATCCCCGGAGCCGTCTCGGCGCCCTACGCGCGATGGCGCGGCCCGGCGGACAATCCAGGTCAACTGCCGCCGCTGGACACGCTGACGCAACTGGTGCGCAGCCTGGGTCTCGATCAGGATACGCACGCGGTGGTGGTTTCGTCGGGGGTCGACAGCACCGACTTCGGCGCTTCGGCGCGGGTGTATTGGAGCTTGAAATACCTGGGCCTCAGGAACCTGTCCGTCCTGAACGGCGGGCTGAAGGCCTGGGCCGATGCCGGCCTGCCGCAGGACCAGGTGGCACCCTCGGTCGTCGCGACGGCCTTCGAGCCAAAGCCGGATGAGTCCATCATCGCCACCACCGAGCAGGTGGCCGCGCAGGTCGGCAATCCGCAGACGCAACTGGTCGACGCCCGGCCGGTGGATTTCTACCTGGGCAAGGTCAAGGCGCCGACGGCGCAGGTGCCCGGCACCATCCAGGGCGCGGTCAATGTGGAAAACGGTCGCTGGTTCAAGCCCGGCACGTCGATTTTCGTCTCGCCGGACGAGGCCCGCAAGATTGCTGCCGAACTCCTCCCCGATGCGAAGGCCGAAACGATCGCGTTCTGCAACACCGGCCATTGGGCGGCCACCGACTGGTTCGCCTTGTCGGAGATCGTCGGCCAGAAAAATGTGCGGATGTATCCCGAATCCATGGCCGAGTGGTCCCAGGACCCGAACCGGCCGATGGAGCACGTTCCGGGCCGGGGCAGCCAGATCCTGGACAAGCTGAAAGGCGTATTCGGTTGATCTGAGACACGCTGAGACATGAAACGATTTCCTCTCGCAGTCCTGATCCTGGCTTTCTGCGGCTTTCTGGCCTGGTCCGTGGCCTTGCGACAGGCGCTGCTGTTCCTGGTCGGCATGGGCCTGGGCGCGGTGCTCGCGGGTGCGCGCTTCGGCTTCACCACTGGCTGGCGGCGGCTGATCGAGCAACGCGATCCGTCCGGCGTGCTGGCGCAACTGGTGCTGCTGGCGATCGCGGCGGCGGTGTCCATGCCGCTGCTGGCCGCCTATCCCACCGATCTGGGCGCCGCGCTGGGGCCGCCCAGCGTCAGCCTGATCGTGGGCGCCTTCGTCTTTGGCGCCTGCATGCAGGTTGCCGACGGCTGTGGCTCGGGCACGTTGTACAAGGCGGGCCTGGGCATCCCCCTGAACATGGCGATCCTGCCGCTGTTTGCCATCGGCAGTTTCCTGGGTTCGGCCACGCTGGACCGCTGGCTGGCCCTGGGCGCCTTGCCGCCCTATGGCCTGGTGACGCATTTCGGTGCGCCTGTCGCCTTGCTGCTGACACTGGCGGGTCTGGCCCTGGTCGGCTTCGGCGTGGTGCGCTGGGCCGGGCGTGCGGCACCGCTGTGGAACCGCAAGCTGCTGTGGGGCGCCGTGCTGCTGGCGGTTCTCGCGGTGCTGAATCTGGTGATCGCGGGTCAGCCCTGGGGGATTGTCTACGGGTTTGGCCTGTGGGCGGCCAAGCTGGCCACGGCGGCGCATGTGTTCGATCCGTCGACCAATGCCTTCTGGAGCGAGCCGGTCAACGCGGCGACGCTGGCGCAGTCGGTGTTCCTGGATGTGACCTCGATCACCAATATCGGCATTCTGGCAGGCGCCCTGTGGATCGCGGCGGGCAAGCCGGCCGCTGCCGCACAACCCATGAACGGCACGCAATGGGCCATCGGCCTGGCTGCCGGCCTGCTGCTGGGCTACAGTTCGCGGCTGGCCTTCGGCTGCAACATCGGCGCCATGGTCAGCGGGATTTCCACCGGCAGCCTGCACGGCTGGATCTGGGTGCCCATGGCTTTCCTGGGATCCCTGATCGGTGTGCGGGTGCGCCGTCGCTACGCTTTCTGAGGGGGGGCCATCATGCGTTTTCGATTTCTGGCCATCGCCTTCTGGATCGTGCTCGTGGGCTTTTTCGCCTGGGACTGGACGCACAGCGCACCGGTCAATGTGCGCGCCGAACCGCCGCTGATCGCGGCGGGCTCGGGCGTGGCGCCCAGCGGCGGGCATTGCGCCTCGACGTTCTGATCCGGGCGGAGAGGCTGCCCGTCGAGGCCTGTGCGCGCGTCAGGCCGCTTGCTGCGTCTGGCATTCCCCGAAGGCCGCAAGGGCGCTGGCAGCGTACATGAGGGAAGGTCCGCCGCCCATGTAGACTGCTACGCCCAGCGTTTCCTGGACTTCCGCGTCCGTCGCGCCCAGTTGTGCCAGTGCCTGGGTGTGGAAACCGATGCAGCCGTCGCAGCGTGTAGCCACGCCGATGGCCAGTGCGATCAGTTCCTTGGTCTTGGGATCCAGCGTGCCCGCCGCCATCGCGGCCTTGCTCAGGGAGCCGAAGCCCTGCATCAGTTGCGGCATGCCTGCGCGCAGGGGTTTGAGGTTCTGGCTGATCGTCTGGGTCAGTTCCCGATAGGGGCCGGTGTGCATGGGGTGTTCTCCTTGTGGTGCGCCGAAGCGACGAAAATGTGAAAGACGGCTGCCCGGTGCGCAGCATCCGCCGCACCCGGAAGGTCCGAGGCTTGCTTATTAGTTTAGCAGATGCTAAATTAGAAAACACTGATGTAAAACAAGGAATCACCTTGTCTACCATGCTAAAAGAATCACAGAGTCAGGATTTCATGCAGGCGGGCGCGGCCCGTGCAGCGGCACTGCTGCGCGCCGTGGGCAACGAGCACCGGCTGCTGGTCCTGTGTCTGTTGATTGAATGGGGAGAACTGCCCGTAGGGGCCTTGCTGGAACGGTTGCCGCTCAGCCAGTCGGCGCTGTCTCAGCATCTGGCTCGCATGCGTGACGAGGGTCTGGTGGTCTACCGGCGCGAGTCGCAGACCTTGTACTACCGCATCGCCAATCCCGACGTAGAGCGCTTGATTGCGACTTTGAAGCAGATTTTCTGCCCTTGACGCGGGTTTTTTGCCGCCGGGCCGCCTCAAGGCAAAAAGCGCCCCCTTGGGGGGCAGCAAGCTGGCCGCAGGCCTGCGCAGCGTGGGGGCATTTTTTGCCACTGGGCCGCCCCAAGGCAAAAAGTGCTGCCTGGGACGTGGCGTAGGGACATTATTTTCGCTGGAGATTCATCTCATGACTATTTCAACCCTGACACCCGAAGCCGCGCGTGACCGTCTGGTCCGCGGCGCCGTACTGGTCGACGTCCGTCCGTCGGACGAGTTCGCCCGTGAGCGCATCGCGCAGGCCTGCTGCGTCCCGCTGGACCGCCTGGCCCGGGGTGACCGGACCGGCTTGCCGTCCGGCACGGCTGTGATCTTCTATTGCCGCTCGGGCAACCGTACCCGCATGGGGGCGGCAACACTCGAAACCAGCGCGGCGGGCGAGGCCTACATCCTGGAGGGCGGCCTGGATGCCTGGAAGCGGGCCGGTCTGCCTGTTCAGGCCGATCCCGGCCAGCCTCTGGAATTGTCCCGCCAGGTGCAGATCGTGGCCGGCGGCCTGGTACTGGCGGGCACTGTCGCGGGCGCATGGCTGTCGCCGTGGTTTCTGCTGCTGTCCGGGTTCGTGGGCAGCGGTCTGATGTTCGCCGGCCTGTCCGGATTCTGCGGCCTGGCCCGCGTCCTCATGCGCATGCCCTGGAACCGCCGGTTCCGGGATGCCGTTCCTGCTGCGTCCTTGCAGCCTCAGCCTACGAAGGAGTCTTCATGAAACTCAACATCGGCACGATCGACCGCATCCTGCGCCTGATCCTCGGCCTCGTCCTCATCGTGCTGGCCGCCAACGGCACCATCGGCTGGTGGGGCTGGCTGGGCCTGGTGGCGGTGGCTACGGCCCTGTTCCGCTTTTGTCCGCTGTACGCCGTGCTGGGCATCAACACCTGCCCGCTGAAGTCCCGGGGTTGATGAAGAAACAGGGCGCGGCTCTGAGAGTCGCGCCCTGTCTGGTGCATCCGCATGGCGGATGGATGCCGAACGGGCCGCTGGCGCAAGCCGCCGGCCCGTTGCCGTCTACAGCTTCTGCCGCTGTGCCCGCACCCGTTCCAGTGTTTCGCCGAACTGGGCCATCCGGGCCTTTTCCTGCTCGACCACCGCCGCCGGGGCACGTTCGACGAAGCTGGCGTTCGACAGCTTGCCGCTGGCCTTGGCGATTTCTTTTTCCAGGCGATCGATTTCCTTGTCCAGGCGTATGCGTTCGGCTTCGACGTCGATTTCCACGTGCAGCATCAACTGCGTGGCGCCCACGACCTGCACAGGCGCGCCCAGATCCGGCAGGCTGTCCACCCCCTGGACGCTCTCCAGGCGGGCCAGCGCCACCAGATAGGGGGCCAGTTCGTCCAGCCCGGCGTCAAAGCCCTGGACCAGCAGCGGCACGCGTTGGCCCGGCGCCAGACCCATTTCCCCGCGCAGAGCGCGGATCGCGTCGGTCAGCGATTTCAGCGCGGTCATGCGTTCGGCCGCTGCCGCGTCGCGCAAGTCGTCGCGGGCGATCGGCCAGGGCTGGATGCTGATGCTGGCCGGCGTGGCCTCGGCGCGCACGCCAGCCGCCACCGAGACTTTCTGCCACAGTTCTTCTGTGATGAAGGGCATGATCGGGTGGATCAGGCGCAGCAGGGTTTCCAGCACGTGGATCAGGGTGCGGCGCGCGGCAGCCTGCTGCGCGGCGTCGCCCGTCTGCAGGCGGACCTTGGCCAGTTCGACGTACCAGTCGCAGTACTCATCCCAGATGAAGTGGTACAGGCGGTCGGCGACCTGGTCGAAGCGGTACTGGCCGAACCCGGCGTCCACCTCGTCGATCAGGCGCTGCAGGCCATCGATGATCCAGCGGTCGGCAAAGGATAGATCGCCGGGCTGGGGTTGGCCCAGGTCGTGGCCCTCGACGTTCATCAGGACGAAGCGCGTGGCGTTCCAGAGTTTGTTGCAGAAATTGCGGTAGCCCTCGCAGCGCTTCAGGTCGAAATTGATGTTGCGTCCCAGCGTGGCGTAGGCCGCCATGGTAAAGCGCAGCGCGTCGGTGCCATAGGCCGGGATGCCGTCGGGATAATCCTTGCGGGTGCGCTTGCGGATCGCGTCGGCCTGTTTCGGGTTCATCAGGCCGGCGGTGCGCTTGGCGATCAGCGGGTCCAGGGCGATGCCGTCGATCAGGTCCACCGGATCGATGGTGTTGCCCTTGGATTTGGACATCTTCTTGCCTTCCATGTCGCAGACCAGACCATGGACATAGACTGTACGGAAGGGCACTTCGCCGGTGTGGTGCATGCTCATCATGATCATGCGCGCCACCCAGAAGAAGATGATGTCAAAGCCCGTGACCAGCACGCCGGAGGGCAGGTAGCGCGCCAGGTCGGGGGTCTTGTCGGGCCAGCCCAGATCGGTGAAGGGCACCAGGGCGGATGAGAACCAGGTGTCCAGCACGTCCGGGTCGCGCGTCAGCGGGCCGTCGACGCCTGCCTCGCGCGCCTGGCGTTCGGCGTC
Source organism: Castellaniella sp. (assembly GCF_049650445.1). Classification (GTDB taxonomy): domain Bacteria; phylum Pseudomonadota; class Gammaproteobacteria; order Burkholderiales; family Burkholderiaceae_B; genus Castellaniella. The sequence goes on from NZ_JBASAD010000025.1 coordinate 24,060, forward strand.
CTCGGCCGAGCGGGCGACGAAGATCCGGCCGTCGGGCGCGTGCCAGGCGGGGATCTGGTGGCCCCACCACAGTTGGCGCGAAATGCACCAGTCCTGGATTTTTTCCAGCCACTGGTTGTAGGTGGTGGTCCAGTTTTCCGGGACGAATTTCACGCGGCCGTCGGCCACCACGTCCAGAGCCACCTGGGTGATGCTCTTGCCCGGATGCAGGCTGTCTTCGGGTGCGGGCTGGCTCATTGCCACGAACCACTGGTCGGTCAGCATCGGCTCGATCACGCTGTTGGTGCGATCGCCGCGCGGCACCATGAGCTTGTGGGCGCGCACCTGCTGCAACAGGCCTTGCGATTCCAGATCGGCGACGATGCGCTTGCGGGCCTCGAAGCGGTCCAGGCCGCGATAGGCTTCGGGGGCCTCGTCGTTGATCCTGGCGTCCAGGGTCAGGACGCTGATCATGTCCAGGCCGTGGCGCTGACCGACGGCGTAGTCGTTGAAGTCGTGCGCGGGGGTGACCTTGACCACGCCCGTACCGAATTCGCGGTCGACGTAGTCGTCGGCAATGATGGGGATCTCGCGCCCGACCAGGGGCAGGGTCACCTTCTGGCCGATCAGATGGGCGTAGCGCTCGTCTTCGGGGTGCACCATCACGGCGACGTCGCCCAGCATGGTTTCCGGACGGGTGGTGGCGACGACCAGATGGGTCAGCCCGTTTGCGGGCGAGACCAGCGGGTAGCGGATTTCCCACATGTGGCCGTCTTCTTCGGTGCTGACGACCTCCAGGTCCGACACCGCCGTGCCCAGCACCGGGTCCCAGTTCACCAGGCGTTTGCCCCGATAGATCAGGCCCTGTTCATACAGGCGCACGAAGACCTCGACCACACCGCGCGACAGGCGCTCGTCCATGGTGAAATACTCGCGCGTCCAGTCGCAGGACGAGCCCAGACGGCGGAACTGGCCCGTGATGGTGCTGCCGGACTGTTCCTTCCAGGCCCAGACGTGTTCCAGGAACTTGTCTCGGCCCAGGTCGTGGCGCGACACACCCTGTGCGTCGAGCTGGCGTTCCACCACGATCTGGGTGGCGATGCCGGCGTGGTCCGTGCCGGGGATGAAGACCGTATCATCGCCGCGCATGCGGTGATGGCGGATCAGGCCGTCCATGATCGTCTGGTTGAAGGCGTGCCCCATGTGCAGGGTGCCGGTGACGTTGGGCGGCGGGAACTGGATGGCGAAGGATTCCGGTGCGTGCCCCGGGGCGGGTTCAGTGTGCTGGCCGCCTGCGAACAGGCCGCGGCGATTCCACTCGTCATACCAGCGGGACTCGATGTCCTGGGGTTCGAAGCTCTTGGGCAGGGAAGGGGAGGCGGAATCGCTCATGGGTTCTTCTGAATCTGAATCGAGGAAACTGGAGGGGGGGCTGACGGCGAAAAACGATCATTTTAGGCGCATGGGAAGAAAACCGCCCATGGTAAAATGTGCGGTTGACCACAAGACCCAATTGCCGACCTGGTGTTCGGGGCGGCTACGGCGGTGTCATTCTACATTTTCACCGGGAAACCCCGTTTTCCATTCCTTACCGGAAACTTCCATGGCTATTGAACGTACCCTCTCCATCATCAAGCCCGACGCCGTCGCCAAGAACGCCATCGGCCAGATCGTCGCCCGTTTCGAACAGGCCGGCCTGACCGTCGTCGCCGCCCAACTGCGCCAGCTCTCGCGCGGCGACGCCGAGCGCTTCTACGCCGTGCACAAGGAACGCCCCTTCTTCAAGGATCTGGTCGACTTCATGATCTCGGGCCCGGTGTTCGTTCAGGTGCTGGAAGGCGAATCCGCCATCACCAAGAACCGCGACCTGATGGGCGCGACCGATCCCAAGAAGGCTGCGCCGGGCACGATCCGCGCCGACTTCGCCGAGAGCATCGACGCCAATGCGGTGCACGGCTCCGACGCCCCGGAAACGGCAGCCGTCGAAATCGCCTTCTTCTTTCCCGAAAGCAACATCCACAGCCGCTGATCGCGGCGCGGACCCTGGCTGCGGCCGGGGTCCGGCTGAAATACCCGCTCATGTCCGACGAAATCATCAACGTTCTGGGTCTGGACCCGGCCTCCCTCGAATCGCTCGTGGCGCAGTGGGGCGGCAAGCCCTTCCGTGCGCGCCAGTTGTCGCAGTGGGTGCATCAGCGCGGCGTCGACCGCTTCCAGGACATGAGCGACCTGGCCAAGGATTTTCGCGCGCGCCTGGAGTCCGGGTGCGTCGTGCAGGCGCCCCCCCTGAATCTGGAAAAACGTTCCTCCGACGGCACGCGCAAGTGGCTGTTCGACATGGGGCTGGGCAACGCCATCGAGACGGTCTTCATTCCTGAGGACGATCGCGGCACGCTGTGCATTTCCAGCCAGGCCGGCTGCACCGTGGCCTGCCCGTTCTGTTCCACGGGCTATCAGGGCTTCAGTCGCAATCTGAATACCGCCGAAATCATCGGCCAGCTTTGGTACGCCAACCGTGCCCTGCGCGACGATCCCGCGGCTGCGCGGCTGGGCGGCTCGGCGGAATCCCCCCGGGCTGTCAGCAACGTGGTCATGATGGGGATGGGCGAACCCCTGCTCAACTATGACCAGGTGCTGGGTGCGTTGCGCCTGATGCTGGACGACCACGCCTACGGCTTGTCGCGCCGCCGCGTGACCGTATCCACGTCCGGCGTGGTCCCCATGATGGATCGCCTGGCGCACGACTGCCCGGTGGCGCTGGCGGTGTCGCTGCATGCGCCCAACGACGAATTGCGCGACCGGCTGGTGCCGCTGAACCGCAAGCACCCGCTGGATGAACTGCTCGACGCCTGCAATCGTTACCTGGAGCATGCGCCGCGCGATTTCATCACCTTCGAATATATTATGCTCGACGGCGTGAACGACGCCGACGAGCACGCGCGCCAGCTGATCGACATTGCAAAGCGGGTGCGCTGCAAGTTCAACCTGATTCCCTTCAACCCCTTCCCGCAGTCCGGCCTGCGGCGTTCCCCGGCGGCGCGCATCCGCCTGTTCTCCCAGTTGCTGACTGATGCAGGGCTGGTGGTGACGGTGCGCAAGACGCGCGGCGACGACATCGACGCTGCCTGCGGTCAACTGGCGGGGGAAGTACGCGACCGGACACGCATCACCGAACGGCTGCCCGACCGGGCCAAGATCGTCATACGCAAAAAGGAGCATGGATGAGCGAAACCTCCCCTGATGGTCTGCGGCGCCCGGAGGCGACCCAGAGCCAGGAGGCGCTGTCGCTGGGCGATGCGCTGAAGGCCATGCGCGAGACGCGCGGCCTGTCGCTGTCCGAAGTCTCCGCACGCATCAAGTATTCCGCCGTGCAACTGGGGTACCTGGAAGTCTGCGACTGGTCGCGGCTGCCCGAAGGCGTGCCTCTGCGCGGCCTGGTGCGCAACTATGCGCGTTTCCTGGGCACCGACGTGGATGCCGCCCTGAAACTCCTGGACGATGCGGTCGGTCCGACCCGGCCCAGGCCCGCCGTCACGGCCCTGGGCGCGCGCCGCGCCCTGCAGCAGGCCGACATGAGCCCCAAGGGCGAACCGGCCCACCGCACGTGGGCCTGGCTGCTGCTGATTCTGGTGCTGTTCTGCGTGGTCGGCGTGTACGCGATCAACCGGGGTTGGGTGCCTGAACAGTGGCTGGTGTTCGATTGGCTGAAGGCTTTGCGTCAATGACTCTTGATTCTGTGCGTTCCGATCCGGCTGCCGCGACCCGGCGGCCAACCCGCGCCGTCGCCGTGCGCTGGGGCGGCCATGTGATCCGGGTGGGTGGTGACGCCCCGGTCGTGGTGCAGTCCATGACCAATACCGACACGGCGGATCCCCAGGCCACCGCGCTGCAGGTGCGCGAGCTCTGGCAGGCCGGCTCCGAACTGGTGCGCGTCACCGTCAACACGCCCGAGGCCGCTGCTCAGGTCGCCGCCCTGCGCGACGCGCTGGACCGCATGAATGTGCCGGTCCCGCTGGTGGGGGACTTCCACTACAACGGCCACAAGCTGCTGACCCAGTTTCCGGACTGCGCGCAGGCGCTGTCCAAATACCGCATCAATCCCGGCAATATGGGCGGCGGCAAGCGTCGCGACGACAACTTCGCGCAGATGATCGAGGTCGCCTGCCGCCACGACAAGCCGATCCGCATCGGCGTGAACTGGGGCAGCCTGGATCACGAACTGCTGGCGCGGATGATGGACGAAAACGCGGCCCGCTCCACGCCCTGGTCGGCCAACGCCGTGATGCGCGAGGCCCTGGTGGTCTCGGCCATCACCAACGCCGAGCGTGCCCAGGCGCTGGGTCTGCGCGGCGACGCCATCGTGCTGTCCTGCAAGGTCAGCCACGTCCAGGACCTGATCGCCGTCTATCGCGAACTGTCGCGCCGTTGCGATTATCCGCTGCACCTGGGCCTGACCGAAGCCGGCATGGGCTCCAAGGGCATCGTCGCCTCCACGGCGGCTCTGGCGGTGCTGCTGCAGGAAGGCATCGGCGATACGATCCGTATTTCGCTCACGCCCGAACCCGGCGGCGACCGCAGCCGTGAAGTCGTCGTGGCCCAGGAAATTCTGCAGACCATGGGCCTGCGGGCCTTCACCCCGATGGTGGTGGCCTGCCCGGGTTGCGGGCGCACCAGCAGCACGGTGTTCCAGGAACTGGCCGCCAGCATCCAGGCCTTTCTGCGGGCCCAGATGCCGGTCTGGAAGAACCAATACCCGGGCGTCGAGAACATGCACGTGGCCGTCATGGGCTGTGTCGTCAACGGTCCCGGTGAAAGCCGCCATGCCGATATCGGCATCAGCCTGCCCGGTACGGGCGAAATCCCGTCAGCGCCGGTGTTCGTGGATGGCGAACGCACCGTGACGCTCAAGGGCGACCATATCGCCCAGGAATTCCAGGCCATCGTCGAAAACTACGTGGCCCGGCGCTACGGACGGCAGCAGGGCGACGCGCCCGCGCGCCGTCCCGGCGTCGTGGCGCGCGATATTCACTGAAATCCATGTCTGAATTCAAGAAAGTCGCCGGTCTGACCGGCATGAAGGATGCCTTGCCGCCGGAAACGGCGCGCTGGGAACGGCTCGAAGCCCTGGTGCGCGATTGGCTGGCCGGCTACGGCTACCAGAACCTGCGCACGCCGGTGCTGGAGCAGACCCGCCTGTTCGCGCGCGGTATCGGCGAAGTCACCGACATCGTCGAAAAGGAAATGTATTCCTTCGTCGATCCACTGAACGACGAACGCTTGACGATGCGGCCCGAATTCACCGCCGGCATCGTGCGCTCGGTGATCGAGCACAATTTCCTCTACGACCGGCCGCGCCGCGTCTATGCGATGGGGCCGGTGTTCCGGCACGAGCGCCCGCAGCGTGGTCGCTATCGCCAGTTTCACCAGATCGACGTCGAGGCTCTGGGTTTCGCCGGTCCGGACGTGGACGCCGAACTGATTCTGATGCTGGCGCGCCTGTGGCGCCTGCTGGGCCTGAAGGACATCCGCCTGGAACTCAATTCCCTGGGCCAGGCGGCCGAACGTTCCGCCCACCGCGCGGCGTTGATCGTGCACCTGGAAAAGCACATTGACGTGCTCGACGAGGAAGCCCGCCGCCGCATGCACAGCAATCCGCTGCGCGTGCTGGACACCAAAAATCCCGCCATGCAGGACATGGCCGACAGCGCGCCGCGCCTGTTCGATTTCCTGGGCGAAGAATCGCTGGCCCACTATCGCGGCCTGTGCGACCGGCTCGACGACGCCGGGATCGCCTACACGCTGAATCCGCGCCTGGTGCGCGGGCTGGATTATTACAATCTGACCGTCTTCGAATGGGTCACGGACCGCCTGGGCGCCCAGGGGACGGTCTGCGGCGGTGGACGCTACGACGGCTTGATCGAGCTGCTGGGCGGCAAGTCCGCGCCGGCGGTGGGTTTTGCCATCGGCATGGAGCGCCTGCTCGATCTTTGGCAGCAGGACGCACCCGAGCAGGATCCGGCCGAATGCCAGGTCTATCTGGTTCACCAGGGCGACGAGGCCCAGCGGCGGGCGGCGCAGATTGCCGAGTCGCTGCGCGACGCCGGACTGCGGGCACTTGTCCATGCCGGTTCGACTGGGTTTAAATCACAGTTTCGCCGGGCTGACGCCAGCGGCGCCGTGGCCGCCGTCATCATCGGCGGCGACGAACTGGCCTCGGGCCGGGCGACCGTGAAATGGCTGCGCGCCGGCGATGCCGGAGACGGGCAGCAGGAATCGGTCGCTTTCGACCAATTGGCCGAGCAACTCCAACAAAGGATCTGAACACAGGCATGGCATACGATCTCGAAGAACAGGAAAAAATCGACGCGCTGAAGGCCTGGTGGGAACGCTACGGCACGCTTTCCATGGCCCTGGTCTTCGCCGTGCTGGCTGCGTTCGCCGGCTGGCGCGGCTGGCAGTGGTATCAGTCGCACCAGGCCAATCAGGCCATGGGCTACTACGAGGCGCTCGAAGCCGCCGCCACCCAGCCGGGCGATGATGCGGTGGCCCGCATCAAGGCCGCCAGCGCGGCCCTGCGCGACGGTTACGCCGGTTCGGGTTACACCGCGCGCGGCGTGCTGGTGGCGGCCCAGGCGCTGCAGGAACGCAAGGACCTGGACGGTGCCCGCGAACAGCTCGAATGGCTGACGCGCGACAAGTCCGCTCCGGCGCTGAGCGCGGTGGCCCGCCTGCGTCTGGCCGGTGTGTTGCTGGCCCAGCAGCAGTACGAACCCGCCCTGGCCCAGCTTCAGGGCACGCCGCCAGCCGGTTTCGCCGGCCTGTACGCCGATCGCCGCGGCGACATTCTTGCCGCCCAGGGACAGTCCGCGCAGGCTGTCGAGGCCTGGAAAGAAGCCCTGAAATCCCTGGGCGCGGACCCCGCCGCCCAGATCGTCCAACTGAAAATCGACGCCTTGAACGGAGCCTGATTCCCATGCAATCCTCCTCCCGCCTGTTTCGCGCGGCGCTCGTCGGCCTGGTCGCCGTCGGGCTGTCCGGCTGCGGCCTGTTTTCCCAGACCGACGCCCGCTTCGATCCGGCGCCGCTGGCCGACTACGCGCCCTCGCTGGCGGTGTCGGCGCGCTGGTCGACTTCGATCGGCAGTGGCGGCGGCTACAGTTTCTCCCCCGAACTGGTGGGCGATACCCTGTACGCTGCGACCCCCTCGGGTGCTGTTGCAGCACTGGATGCCGCTTCCGGTGCGCTGCGCTGGCGCGTCGATGCCGGGCCTTTGTCGGCCGGCACCGGCAGTGACGGGCGGGTGGTTGCCGTGGCCACTCAGTCCGGCATGGTCGTGGCCTACGATGCCCAGGGCAAGGAACTCTGGCGTAGCCAGGCCGCCAGCGCCATCAATGTACCGCCTGCCGTGGGCAACGGCATCGTCGCGGTGCGTACCACCGATTACCGCATCCAGGCCTTCGACGCGGCCACCGGCAAGTTGCGCTGGAATGTGCAGCGCCCCGGTCCCGCCCTGGCGCTGCGGACCAGCATCCGCATGCTGTCGGTGCCCAATCTGCTGATCGCCGGCATGCCCAACGGCCGCCTGATGGTGATCGATGCGGCTTCCGGCGCCGTGCGCTGGGAAGGCTCGGTCTCCGCTTCGCGCGGGGCATCCGACCTGGAACGCATCACTGACGTGGTCGGTGCGCCGGTCATCGTCGGTCCCGCCTTGTGCGGCGTCAGTTACCAGGGCCGCACGACCTGCTTCGACGTGTCCCAGGGCGGCCGCGCCGTCTGGTCCGCAGAGGTCTCCTCCGCGACCGGCATGAGCACCGATGGCCAGCGCCTCTACCTGGCCGACGCGCGCGATACGGTCCATGCCCTGGACCTGCAGGACGGCCACGAAATCTGGAAACAGGCGGCGCTGCTCAACCGCCGTCTGAGCGCCCCCGCGCCGGCAGGTGCCGCCGTGGCCGTGGGTGACTTTGAGGGCTACGTACATTTCCTGTCGCGCGCCGATGGCGCGCTGATGGCCCGCCTGCAAGTGGGCGGCGGGCCGGTCGTCTCGGCGCTGGTGCCGACCCCGCGCGGGGTGGTCGTGCAGACGGGCGACGGCAAGCTGATTCTGGTGGGCGTCGGTGGCTGATACGCGTTTCAAGCCGGTCGTGGCCCTGGTCGGGCGCACGAACGTCGGCAAATCGACCCTGTTCAACCGCCTGACGCGTTCACGCGCGGCGCTGGTGGCAAACATCTCCGGGTTGACCCGCGACCGCCATTACGGCGAGGGGCGGGTGGGCGAGCATCCCTATATCGTGGTCGATACCGGCGGCTTCGAGCCGGTCGCCACCCGTGGCATTCTGGTCGAGATGGCGCGCCAGACCGCCCAGGCCATCGCCGAATCCGATGTGGTGATTTTCCTGGTGGACGGGCGCGAAGGCATCAACGCCCACGACCATGAAATCGCCCGTCTGTTGCGCAAGTCCGGCCAGCGCGTGTTGCTGGCCGTGAACAAGACCGAAGGCATGCGCAATCATGCCGACCTGGCCCAGTTCCACGAGCTGGGGCTGGGAGAGCCGCACCCGATTTCGGCCGCACACGGCGACGGCGTGGCGACCCTGGCCGAAGAGGCGCTGGCCGCCTTGCTGGCTGAACGGGCTGCGCAAGTGGCCGAGTCCTCCGTGGACCCGGACGCAACGGACGCAGGCGAGGGCGGAGCGCCCGATCACCGCATCAAGCTCGCCATCGCCGGGCGGCCGAACGTCGGCAAATCCACGCTCATCAACACCCTCGTGGGCGAGGACCGGGTCATCGCCTACGATCTTCCGGGCACCACGCGCGACGCCATCGAGATCGAATTCGAACGGGGCGATCGCCGCTATACGCTGATCGACACCGCCGGCTTGCGCCGCCGGGGCAAGGTTTTCGAGACCGTGGAAAAATTCTCGGTCATCAAGACGCTGCAGGCTATCGAGGCCGCCAACGTCGTGCTGCTGCTGATCGACGCACAGGAAGGCATTTCCGACCAGGACGCCCACATTGCCGGTTTCATCACTGAAACGGGCCGCGCCCTGGTGGTGGGCCTGAATAAGTGGGATGCGGTGAATCAGGAGCAGCGCGAATGGGTGCAGCGCGAATATGATCGCAAGCTGCGGTTTCTGTCCTTTGCCCGCGTGTTGAACCTGTCGGCCCTGAAGGGGCAGGGGGTCGGCCCGGTGCTCAAGGCCGTGGATGCCGCGCACGCCGCCGCCTTTGCAAAACTGTCCACCCCGAAACTGACCCGTACCCTGCTGGCGGCCGTGGAACAGCAGCAGCCGCCGCGCAAGGGCATTTTCCGGCCCAAGATGCGCTACGCCCACCAGGGCGGGCAGAATCCGCCGCGCATCATCATCCACGGCAACGCCCTGGATGCGGTGCCGGATTCCTACCGCCGCTATCTCGAAGGCCAGTTCCGCGAGGCCTTCAAGCTGGCTGGCACGCCGCTGTCGGTGGAATTCAAATCCTCGCATAACCCCTACCTGAAGGACGAGTCGTGAGCACGCTCTGGAGCGACCACATCGCTGGCCTGGTGCCGTATGTGCCGGGTGAGCAGGCCCGCATCCCGAACCTGCTGAAGCTGAACACCAACGAACACCCGTACGGACCCTCGCCCCGGGCGATCGAGGCCATGCGCGCCGCCCTGACCGACGACATGCGCCTGTACCCGGATTATCAGGCCCTGGACCTGCGCCGCACGATTGCGGACCGCTTCGGTCTGGCGCCGGATCAGGTGTTCCTTGGCAACGGTTCCGACGAAATCCTGGCACACGTCTTCAACGCGCTGTTCCTGCGCGGCGGCCGGCCCCTGTGGCTGCCTGATGTGACCTACAGCTTTTACAGGACCTACTGCCGCCTGTATGCCGTGCCGCACCGTCTGATCCCGCTGGACGAGGATTTCGTCCTGCGCGTGGCGGACTACACCGGCCCGGCCGATCCGGAACCCGCGGGAATCATATTCGCCAATCCGAATGCGCCCACCGGCCGGTCCCTGACGCTGGACGAGATCGCCGCCATCGCCCAGGCGCACCCCGACAGCGCCGTGGTGGTGGACGAGGCCTATGTGGACTTCGGTGCCGAGTCGGCCGCCGCGCTGATCGGCCGCTTCCCCAACATCCTGGCCATCCACACCCTGTCCAAGTCCCGCGCTCTGGCGGGCCTACGAGTGGGCTACGCCCTGGGGCATGCCGACCTGATCGCGGGGCTGACGCGCGTCAAGGACAGTTTCAATTCCTATCCCATGGATCGTGTGGCCCTGGCCGGCGCCCAGGCGGCGATCGAGGACGAAGCCTGGTTCGACCGCACCCGGCGGGCCGTGATCGACGCCCGCGAACAACTGGCGCGCGATCTGCGGGCTCTGGGGTTCCAGGTGCTGCCATCCCAGGCCAATTTCGTCTTTGCCCGCCATCCGGGCCGTGACGCCCGCGACATCGCCTCCGGCTTGCGCGAAACGGGCATCCTGGTGCGGCATTTCAGTGCGCCGCGCATCGATCAGTACCTGCGGATTACCGTGGGCACGCCGGAACAATGCGCCCGTTTGTGCGACGCCCTGCGTGCGCTGCTATCGGCCTGAGCCGACGGCCGCACCGCTGCGATGCAACAATACTGAAACGCATTAAAATAGACCCTCCACCATAACTTCAATAACCGGAGCCCCGTCCATGAGCAACAAAGGGCAAATTCTCCAAGACCCATTCCTGAACGCCTTGCGCAAGGACCACGTGCCCGTTTCGATCTACCTGGTCAACGGGATCAAGCTGCAAGGCCAGGTCGAATCGTTCGACCAATACGTCGTGCTGCTGCGCAATACGGTCACCCAGATGGTTTACAAACACGCCATCTCCACTGTCGTGCCGGCCCGTCCCGTTTCCTTCCAGGTGGATGACTCTGCCGAATAAGTCACTGCGATTGGTTCGCCTTTTCGCCCGCCCTCCGGCGGGCATTCGCTTTGTGATGGGCTGCACATACACATGAAGTCGCTTGTCATCAGTGTCGATCTGGGCGACCTGGACTACGCCGCCCACGCCGAGGAATTCCTCATGCTGGCCAGCGGGGCCGGGGCCGACATCGTTGAAGTCCTCACCGCCCGGCGCAGCCGGCCGGATGCCGCAGGCTTCATCGGTTCGGGCAAGATCGAAGAGGCAGCCGCCCTGGTCAAGGCGACCGGCGCCGAGGTCGTGCTGTTCGACCAGGCGCTCACCCCCGCCCAGCAGCGCAATCTGGAACGCCATTTCGAGGTCCGTGTCGTCGACCGGGTGGCCCTGATTCTGGATATTTTTGCGCTGCGTGCCAAAAGTCACGAAGGCAAGCTTCAGGTCGAACTGGCCCAGTTGCAACACTTGTCCACCCGGCTGACCCGGATGTGGACTCACCTGGAACGCCAGCGCGGCGGTATCGGCGTGCGCGGTCCCGGCGAATCGCAACTGGAAACCGACCGGCGCCTGATCGGCGTGCGCGTGCGCGCCCTGAAAGAACGCCTGGATCGCGTCCAGCGCCAGCGCCTGACCCAGCGCCGCGCCCGGGTGCGTGGCAAGACCTTGTCGGTTTCCCTGGTCGGCTATACCAACGCGGGCAAATCCACGCTGTTCAACGCGCTGACCCGCGCCGACGCGTACGCCGCCGACCAATTGTTCGCCACGCTGGACACCACGACCCGCCGCGTCTGGATCGAAGGCGCCGGCCAGATCGTCGTGTCCGACACCGTGGGCTTCATCCGCTCCCTGCCGCCGATGCTGATCGCGGCATTCCGGGCGACACTGGAGGAAACCATTCATGCCGATCTGTTGCTGCACGTGATCGACGCGGCCAGTCCGCAGCGCGACGAGCAGGCGGCGGCGGTCAATCAGGTTCTGCGCGACATCGAGGCCCACGATATCCCGCAGATTCTGGTCTACAACAAAATCGACACGGCCGGATATGAACCCCGGGTCGAGCGAAATGAACATGGTACGATTGCGCGAGTCTTCGTCAGTGCGCTGCAACGCAGCGGGCTGGACGGTTTGCGGCAGTCGATTGTTGAATTTGGTGGGGAGCCTACGGGAAACAATGCGTTTGATGAAACTGTTCAACCTGAATGATCCGGGCTGGGGACGGGGCAACCAGAACCAGAATAACGACGACCCGCGCGGCAAACCCGATCAATCCTCCGGTCCCCCCGATCTGGATGAGGTCTGGCGCGATTTCAGCAAGCGCCTGAACGGCCTGTTCGGCCGCCGGGGCGGCGGACGCGGTCCCCGTCCGCCGTCGGGCGGCTTGCCGTCGCTGCCTGGGCCGTCGCCCCGCTTCGTGCTGTTGCTGGTCGTGGTCGCCGTGCTGCTGTGGCTGGGCAGCGGGTTCATGATCGTCCAGGAAGGCCAGGTGGCCGTGGTCACCCGCTTTGGGCAGTACGTCAAGACGCTCAATCCGGGTCTGCAATGGCGCCTGCCGTATCCCATCGAAGCTGCCCAGCCGGTCAATATCGCACAGTTGCGGACCTTCGAGGTCGGCTTCCGCGGTTCGTCGCGCAACAAGGTGCTGCCTGAATCCCTGATGCTGACCACCGACGAGAACATCGTCGACGTGCAGTTCGTGGTGCAGTACCGGCTGCTGCCCGATGGCGCGCCGGCCTATCTGTTCAATACCAGCCAGCCCGACGAATCCGTGCGTCAGGCGGCCGAGACCGCCATGCGCGAAATCGTCGGCCGCAAGCCCATGGACTTTGTCCTGTATTCGGGTCGTACCGAGGTCGCCTCCGAGGTCCAGGCCCTGGCGCAGTCCATCCTGGACCGCTACAAGACCGGCATCCAGATTTCCACTGTGGCCATCCAGAACGTGCAGCCGCCCGAACAGGTCCAGGCCGCGTTCGACGACGCCGTCAAGGCCGGTCAGGACCGTGAACGCCAGGTCAACGAAGGCAATGCCTACGCCAGCAAGGTCGTCCCTGAATCAGAGGGCCAGGCGGCCCGCATGATCCAGGACTCCGAGGGCTACAGCGCCCAGGTCATCGGCAAGGCTCAGGGTGACACCTCGCGCTTTGACAGCATCGTTGCCGAATACACCAAGGCGCCCGACGTCACGCGCGAACGCCTGTATCTGGAAACCATGCAGGACATTCTCAGCGACAGCGCCAAGGTCATGATCGACGCCTCGGTCAGCAACAACATGCTCTACTTGCCGCTGGACAAGATCATGGGCCAGGCCGCGCGCTCGGTCGAGGGTTCCTCGTCATCGGGTTCGCGTGACGCTGGTTCGTCCAGCGGATCGGCGCCGGCCGCTGCCGGGGCCGCCCAGGCCGCTCAGGGACAGTCCGGGTCCGGCCGTACCGCGCCGCGTGGCGTGCCGTCCGGCCTGGACGGCCTGATGACCAGCCCGTACTCGAACTAGGACTAGGAGCCCAAGATGCAACGCTTTTTCCCCGCCCTGGTCGGTCTGCTCGTGCTCGTCGCGGTGCTGTCCTCGTGCATGTTCATCGTGCGCGAGCGTGATTCCGCGCTTCTGTTCGCCCTCGGCGAAGTCCGTGAAACCATCACCAAACCGGGCCTGTACTTCAAGTTTCCACCGCCTTTTGAAAACGTCGTCTACCTGGACAAACGGCTGCAGACCATCGAAACGCGCGATCCGGAACGCATCCAGACCGCCGAAAAGAAGAACCTGCTGATCGACTCCTTCGTCAAGTGGCGCATCGCCGATCCGCGTCAGTATTACGTCACCTTTGGCGCCAACAGCAACGCGGCGGTCGAACGTCTCCAGGCGCAGATTCGCGACGCCCTGAACGCCGCCGTCAACGTGCGTACCGTGAAGCAGGTGGTTGCCACCGACCGTGACACCATCATGAAGGAAATCCAGAGTGCCGTGGCGCGTCGTGCCCAGCCGCTGGGTGTGGACGTGGTTGACGTGCGCCTGCGGCGCATCGACTTTGCCCCGGAAATTTCCGAATCCGTTTATCGACGCATGGAAGCCGAGCGCAAGCAAGAAGCCAACCGTCTGCGCGCCAGCGGTGCCGCCGACAGCGAACGCATTCGTGCCGAGGCCGATCGCAAGCGCCAGGAAATCCTGGCCAAGGCCTATGCCGAATCTCAGGCCAAGCGCGGTGAGGGGGATGCTACGGCGGCCGCCATCTACGCCAAGTCCTACGGACAGAACCCCGAGTTCTACAGCTTCTACAAAAGCCTCGATGCGTACCGTTCGGCCTTTGCCGATCAGAATGGCACCCTGGTTCTGAGCCCGGATTCGGACTTCTTCCGCTTCTGGGATCGTGCCCGAGGCGACAAGCCCGCCGCGCGCTGAACGAGGATCGACGGACCATGATGTCAAGCTGGCTGTTGCCGGAAAATCTGTCGGACGTTCTGCCCGCCGAGGCGCGCCGCATCGAGGAATTGCGCCGCGAACTGCTGGACCTGTACCGGACCTACGGTTTTGAACTCGTCGCGCCACCCATGGTGGAATACCTCGATTCCCTGATGCCGGCCAACGACGAGGCCCTGCGTCTGCGTACCTGCAAGCTGGTGGACCAGCTCTCGGGTCTGACCATGGGCGTGCGTGCCGACATCACCATCCAGGTCTCGCGCATCGACGCCCATCTGCTCAACCGCGAGGGTGTCACCCGGCTGTGCTATTGCGGGCCGGTGGTGCATGCACGGGCGGGCGGCCTGATGTCGGATCGGGAACTGCTGCAGATCGGTGCGGAAATCTTCGGTCATGCGGGTGTGCAGGCTGACATCGAATCGATCCGTCTGGCGCTGGAATCCGTGCGTCGGGCAGGGGTGAGCCAGCCGCGTCTGGACCTGAACCATCCCGGGGTGGGGCGGGCGCTGGTGGACGCCGATCAGGCCCTGGCCGAGGTCGCCGACGCGGTCTTCGAACTGCTCAGCGCCAAGGATGCTCCTGGCTTGCAGGCGCTGTGCACCGAGGTCGGCGCGCGCGCCGATACTCTGGACGCGCTGCGCGCCCTGACTGCCCTGTACGGCGACCTGTCGGTGCTGGACCGGGCCCGCGAATGCCTGCCCGGTCTGCCGGCCGTGCTGATCGCTCTGGACGATCTGCGGACCTTGTGCACGGCGCTGCCGGACGCGCCGATCGCGCTGGATCTGGCGGACATGGGTGGGGGCTACGGCTATCACTCCGGCGTCATGTTCGCCATCTACGCGGCGGGCTGGCACGACGCGCTGGTGCGTGGCGGCCGTTACGACGGCATCGGCCGCAAATTCGGCCGTGCTCGTCCGGCGACCGGCTTCAGTCTGGATCTGCGCAAACTGTCCGCGGGCTTGCCCGACGCACAACCCGTTCAGGCCATTCGTGCGCCCTGGTCGGACGATCCCGACCTGATCACGGCCATCCGCGACCTGCGGGCTCAGGGCCGTGTCGTGATCCAGGCGCTGCCGGGCGAACCCCAGTATCCGGATGAGTTTTTCGTCGATCAGGAATTGGCCGCCACCGGCGATGGCTGGGCGCTACGGCCCCTGGACAGCGCCGCCTGAGGGCGGTGTTCGTCGAATCCCGTCACCAATGGTATAAACTAACCCGTTTCCCATGGCGGCATTCCGTCGCCTTTCGAAAGAATTATGAGCAAGAACATCGTCGTGATCGGCACCCAGTGGGGTGACGAAGGCAAGGGCAAGATCGTTGACTGGCTGGCTGAGTCGGCTCAGGGCGTCGTGCGTTTTCAGGGTGGCCACAATGCCGGCCATACCCTGTGGATCAACGGCCGCAAGACCATTTTGCGTCTGATCCCGTCGGGCATCATGCACCCGCACGTCACCTGCTACATCGGCAACGGCGTGGTGCTCTCGCCCGAGGCGCTGCTGGCTGAAATCGGCGAACTCGAATCCGCCGGTCTGGACGTGCGTTCGCGTCTGCAGATTTCCGCTGCCTGCCCGCTGATCCTGCCCTATCATGTGGCGCTCGACCAGGCCCGCGAAGCCCGCAAGGGCGAAGGCAAGATCGGCACCACGGGTCGCGGCATCGGCCCGGCTTACGAAGACAAGGTCGCGCGTCGCGCCCTGCGTGTCCAGGATCTGTACGACCCGGCCGTGTTCGACGAAAAACTCGCCGAAGTCCTCGATTATCACAATTTCGTGCTGACTCAGTACCTGGGTGCCAAGCCGGTGGACGCCGCCCAGGTGCACGACATCGTCATGGCTCTGGCACCGCAGCTCGAACCCATGGTGGCCGACGTCTCCAGCAATCTGCACATCGCGCGCCGCGCCGGGCACAGCCTGCTGTTCGAAGGCGCCCAGGGCACGCTGCTGGACATCGACCACGGCACCTATCCCTTCGTCACCAGCAGCAACTGCGTGGCGGGCGCTGCAGCCGCAGGCTCGGGCGTCGGCCCTCAGGCCCTGGATTATGTGCTGGGCATCGCCAAGGCCTACACCACGCGCGTCGGCTCGGGTCCGTTCCCGACCGAACTGCTGGACGATACCGGTCTGCGCCTGGCCACGGTCGGCAAGGAATTCGGCTCGGTCACCGGACGTCCGCGCCGCTGCGGCTGGTTCGACGGTGCAGCCATGAAGCGCTCGGTCATGATCAACGGCCTGACTGGTCTGTGCATCACCAAGCTGGACGTGCTCGACGGCGTCGAGCAGCTCAAGATCGGCGTGGGCTACCGTTACAAGGGCAATTTCCTGGACGTGCTGCCCTACGGCGCCCATGCGGCCGCCGAGGCCGAACCCGTGCTGGAAGAAATGGCTGGCTGGTCGGAATCGACGGTGGGCATCACCGAATACGACAAGCTGCCGGTCAATGCGCGCCGCTACCTGGAGCGCATTGCCGAGGTCTGCGACGTGCCGATCGACATGGTCTCGACCGGTCCTGACCGGCTGGAAACCATCGTCCTGCGCAACCCCTTCCAGGGTTGATGCGCCGGGAGAAAACGAAACCGCAAGCCCGCTTGCGGTTTTTTCATACGCCTCATCTTTTTACACGAACGGGAAACACCGATGAGCATGCCACCGAGCACTGAACGCGACCTCTGGGTCAGCTGGGAACAGTATCACGGCCTGATCGAACGCCTGGGTCTGCTGGTCCATGAGTCCGGCTGGGCTTTCGACAAGATCCTCTGTCTGGCGCGCGGCGGCGTGCGCGTGGGCGATGTGCTGTCGCGCATCTTCGACCTGCCGCTGGGCATTCTGGCGACCAGCAGCTACCGCGAGGCGGCGGGCACGGTCCAGGGCCAACTCGACATCGCCCAGTTCATCACCATCACGCGCGGCACGCTGGACGGCCGGGTCCTGCTGGTGGACGACATGGTCGATACCGGCCTGACCTTCACCCGTGTGCGCGACCACCTGGTCCAGCAGTTCCCCGGCATCACCGAATTGCGCACGGCCGTGCTCTGGCAGAAGGGCCACGCCAAGGTGAAGCCCGACTACTTTGTCGAGCATCTGCCCACCAACCCCTGGATTCACCAGCCCTTCGAGGACTACGACAGCCTGCGTCCGCACCAGCTCGAAGCGTGGATCCGCAAGGGCGTGCGCACGGCGTACCCGGATTCGAAATAGGGCCGGGGGCCCGGCTGCATGCCGGCCCCCCGAAACATGGCTATGGCCTGGGATTCATGCTAGAATCCTACGTCTAATTTGAACCTTTCCTTTAACTTCACCATGTGCGCATCGGATAGCCTGGTTATCCGCCGCCCATGCGCTACAGGCTTTCAAGGATTTACATGTCGATTGTCCGCCTCAAAGAAAACGAGCCGTTCGAGGCCGCCCTGCGGCGCTTCAAGCGCACCATCGAAAAGACCGGTCTTTTGACCGAGCTGCGTTCGCGCGAGTTTTACGAAAAGCCCACGGCCGAGCGCAAGCGCAAGCACGCTGCCGCCGTCAAGCGCCACTACAAGCGCATCCGCAGCCAACAACTGCCGCCGCGACTCTATTGATTGATTCCTGAATCTTTCATTCAGGAACTGCTTGCGCGCGTCGATATCGTCGACGTCGTCGGCCGGTACGTCAAGCTGCGCAAAGGGGGCGCAAACCTGCTGGGTTTGTGCCCTTTTCACAATGAAAAGTCGCCGTCGTTCACCGTCAGTCCGACCAAGCAGTTCTATCATTGCTTCGGTTGCGGTGCGCACGGTACCGCGCTGCGCTTCCTGACCGAGCACACCGGGGCCCCATTTCCCGAGGCCGTACGCAGTCTTGCGGCCAGTGTCGGCATATCGGTGCCCGAAGAATCCCGCACGCCTCGCCAGCGCGCCGCCGACCGCGAGCGCCGCGAGGAGGGCTCGCGTCAGCACCGCATCCTGGATCAGGCTCAGGCGCACTATCGCGCCGCCCTGAAACAGGCGCCTGAAGCCATCGAATACCTGAAGCGCCGGGGTCTGAGCGGCGAGATCGCCGCCCGCTATGGCCTGGGTTGGGCCAGCCGCGACCGGCGTGGGCTGGCGACGGTCTTTTCGCACTACGAGGACCCGGCGTTGCTGGAATCGGGGCTGGTGATCGAGTCCGAGGACGGCCGGCGCCACGACCGCTTTCGCGGCCGGGTCATGTTCCCGATCCATAATCAGCGCGGCCAGTTGATCGGCTTCGGCGGCCGGCTGATCGAAGCGGGTGAGCCCAAATACCTGAATTCCCCCGAGACCGGCCTGTTTTCCAAGGGCCACGAACTCTATGGTCTGCACGAGGCGCGTGCCGGCATCCGCGCCGAGGGCTGCGTGCTGGTGGTCGAGGGTTATATGGACGTGGTGGCCCTGGCCCAGTACGGGTTGAACAACGCGGTCGCGACGCTGGGCACGTCCACCACACCAGAACACCTGCGCAAGCTGCGCCGCGCCAGCGACCGCATCGTCTTCAGCTTCGACGGCGACAGCGCCGGGCGCAAGGCCGCCTGGCGGGCCCTGCAGGCCTGCCTGCCCTGGGTGGCCGAAGACATTTCCATGCGCTTTCTGTTCCTGCCGGAAAGCCACGACCCGGATTCCTACGTGCGGGCCTACGGCGTCCAGGCCCTGCGCGCCTGCCTGGACGAGGCCATGCCGCTGTCGCGCTTCATGCTCGACGAACTCGGTTCGCGCCATGATCTGGACGAGGCCGAAGGCCGTGCTGCCTGTGTGTACGAGGCCCGGCCACTGTTCGCGCAGATGCCCGAGGGTGGGTTCCGCTTGCAACTGGAGCGCGAATTCGCCCGCCAGGTCCGCCTGACACCGGAGGAACTGGCGCAGTTGCTGGCCGCCGCAGGCCCGGCGGCGGGTGGCGCCGGGCCGTCTGCCGGTACGGGACGGCAGGCCGGACAGGGTGGTGTCACGGGCTCCGGCACGTATGGCACCGCGCGTTTTTCTCATCCGGAGGGCGGCCATGCGTCGGAACCGGAGGGTGCGCCGTGGCTGGGCCATGAGGACCCGGGCGCAGGGATGGATCTGGACGGTGCGCCGCCTTGGGCGGATGCCGTGCCGTCGCAGGCGCCGCGAGGCGCCGGCCGGAAGCCGCCTCGGGGCAGAGGTGGTTCGCGCCAGGTTACGCCCATGGCGCGACGGCTGCTGCGGCTGTTGCTGGCGCATCCCGCCCTGGTGGCGGGGCTGGGAGACCAGCAGCTTGAATTATTGGCCCACCATCCCCATCTGGGTATGGTCAGGCAGCTCGTCGGCCTGGCCAGCACGTGCGGCGCTGCGCATGCGGGGGCGTTGCTGCAGGCTGCCGATCCCGAATCGGACCTTGCGCGGGCGATCCAGGATCTGTCCACCGAGTTGATGGCCCAGGATCTGCCCGACCCGCAGGCCGAATGGGATGACGCCTTGCGCGCCATCGAGCGCCAGTCCGTGCAGGAACAATGCGATCGGCTGATCGCCTCCGGGCTCGTGACGGAGGAAGACAGCCGCCGCTATCAGGAGCTCAGCCGTCGCCTGGCCAGGCTCAAGGCCGGGGCGGGATGAGGCTGGACACAGGACAGTCCCTGCGGACTGTCCTGTGCCTGCCGAATCGGAGCGCCCTGCAAGGCGCGACGTGGGGGGTGTTGCGGCAGGGGGTGCCCCGGCCTGCCGAATGCAGTAAACTATATGGTTTTCAATAAGTTGTCGTGCAGCAAGCTGTCAAGCAATCAGACTTCAAGTCTACGGAACGGAACCCACACATGACCCAAGGAACTGGCAAGGCCCCTGTGGCCGCCAAAAAAACGACTGCCAAGAAAACCAAGGCCGCAGGCGTCGCGCCCGAAGCCGAGGTGAAGTCGGCCAGGGTGGCTGCGGAGCCGGAAGTTGCCGTGGCGAAAAAGGCTGTCCGCAAGACGGCGGCCACAAAGACGGCGGCTGCAAAGACCGCAGCCGCAAAGACGGCGGCTGAAAAATCCGCAGCGCCCAAGAAGGCCGCCAAGGCCGTGCCTTCGGGGCGCAAGCCCGGCCGTCCGGCCAAGAACGCCGGCAATGACGGCGGCGACTATGTGGATGACGACGTCGAGGACGGCGAGGTCATCCCCGACCTCAAGCCTCTGCCCAAGCGTGGCGGCAAGCGCGCCAAGGGTGAAAAGGACAGCCCCTCGCGCAGTCAGATGACGCCCGAAGAACAGGAAGCCCGGCGCAACCGCCTGAAGATCCTGATCAAGCTCGGCAAGGATCGCGGCTACCTGACCTACGGCGAGATCAACGACCATCTGCCCGACGATCTGGTGGACGCCGAGGCCATCGACGGCATCATCAGTACCTTCAGCGACATGGGGATCTCGGTCTACGACCAGGCGCCGGACGCCGAAACCCTGCTGATGAGCGACAACGTGCCTTCGGCCGCCAGCGACGACGACGTCGAGGACGAGGCCGAGGCCGCCCTGACCACCGTGGATTCGGACTTCGGCCGCACCACCGACCCGGTACGCATGTACATGCGTGAAATGGGTACGGTCGAACTGCTGACCCGCGAAGGCGAAATCGAGATTGCCAAGCGCATCGAGGACGGCCTGAAGCACATGGTCATGGCCATTGCGGCCTGCCCGACCACGGTCAATGAAATCCTGGAGCACGTGCGCCGCGTACGCGAAGGTTCCGCCCAGATCGACGAGGTCGTGGACGGCCTGGTCGACGAGGAAGGCGAGGACTACGCCGGTTCGGGCGTGGCCTCCGACGAGGACGACGGTCCGGCCGGCGGCATGAGCAGCAAGCAGCTCGAATACCTGCGCACCAAGGCCCTCAAGATCTTCGACGAGGTCGAGACCTGGTTCGACAAGATGCGCGTGGCCTTTGAATCCGAAGGCTACCGTTCCACCGCCTACATCCAGGCGCGCGAAGCCATCCACGGCCAGTTGATGGGCGTGCGCTTCACCGCCAAGATGGTCGAGCGTCTGGCCGACGCCCTGCGCGTCCAGGTCGCGGAAGTCCGCGCCCAGGAACGCGCCGCCATGTCGATCTGCGTGACGCGCGCCGGCATGCCGCGCACCCACTTCATCAAGGCCTTCCCGGGTAACGAGACCAATCTCACCTGGGTGGACGAGGAAATCGCCGCCGGTCACGACTATGCCGAGACCCTGGCGCGCCACGCCCCGGCGATCCAGGAAGTCCAGCAGAAGCTGATCGAACTGCAGCGCAACGTGGTGCTGCCCCTGAAGGACCTGAAGGATGTCAACAAGCGCATGGCGACCGGCGAGGCCAAGGCCCGCAAGGCCAAGCGCGAAATGACCGAGGCCAACCTGCGCCTGGTGATTTCCATCGCCAAGAAATACACCAACCGCGGCCTGCAGTTTCTGGATCTGATCCAGGAGGGCAACATCGGCCTGATGAAGGCCGTGGACAAGTTCGAGTACCGGCGCGGTTATAAATTTTCGACCTACGCCACCTGGTGGATCCGTCAGGCCATCACCCGTTCGATCGCCGATCAGGCGCGCACCATCCGCATCCCGGTGCACATGATCGAAACGATCAACAAGATGAACCGGATCAACCGCCAGATCCTGCAGGAAACCGGTGCCGAGCCCGATCCCGCGACCCTGGCGCAAAAAATGGACATGCCGGAAGACAAGGTCCGCAAGATCCTCAAGATCGCCAAGGAACCGATCTCGATGGAAACCCCCATCGGTGATGATGACGATTCCCACCTGGGCGACTTCATCGAGGACACCGGCACGCTCTCGCCGGCGGAGTCGGCCCTGCATGGTTCCATGCAGGATGTCGTCAAGGAAGTCCTGGATTCGCTCACTCCGCGCGAGGCCAAGGTCCTGCGCATGCGCTTCGGCATCGAAATGAGCACCGACCAGACACTGGAAGAAGTCGGCAAGCAATTCGATGTGACCCGCGAACGCATCCGCCAGATCGAGGCCAAGGCCTTGCGCAAGCTGCGCCACCCCAGCCGCGCGGACAAGCTGAAGTCCTTCCTAGAAGGGCAGTAAGTTTCTGCCGGATGGACAAGGGCCCCCACGCTGCGCAGCGTGGGGGGCCCTTTTTGCCGCCGGGCCGCCCCAAGGCAAAAAGCGCCCCCTCGGGGGGCAGCAATCGGCCGCAGGCTGCGCAGCGTGGGGGCCCCCTTGTCTCTTTATTGCAGCTTGCGGTACAGCGTGCTGCGGTGGATGCCCAGGCGGCGCGCAGCGCGGCTGATGTTGCCTTGGCAAGCCTGCAGGGCCTGTTCGATGGCTTGACGTTCCAGTGCACGCAGGCCGGTGTCTGGCCTGGAGCGCACATTGGCGCCGTCTTCTGGCGCGTGGCCCTCGTCTGCCTGGAAGGCTGATGTCGGCGCCGTGCCATCCGGGAACAGGCCCTCGGTGGCGACGGGCGTCGGCCCCGGGTGCTGGCAGCGCAGCCGCCGCAGCACACTGAACAGTTCGCGGTAGTTGCCTGGCCAGTCGTGGCGGACCAGTGCAAGCAGCGCGTCTCTCGCCAGAGATCCCCCCAGTGCTCGATAGGCTTCGTCAATGAAGACCGCCAGATCGGGCCGGCCACGCAGCGGCGGCAGGTGCAGGGGCATGTCCTGCAGACGGTAGTACAGGTCGGCACGGAACCGGCCCTGGGCCACCAGCGTCTTCAGGTCCTGATGACTGGCGCTGACCAGACCGAACTCCAGGGGAATGCGCTTGTCGGAACCCAGGGGCTGGACCTCGCGTTCCTGCAGCACCCGCAGCAGCCGGGTCTGCAGTGTCAGTGGCATGTCGCCGATCTCGTCCAGGAACAGCACACCGCCCTGCGCCTGCCGCAGCAGGCCGCGCGCACCCTCGCGCCGCGCGCCGGTGAAGGCACCTGGCTCGTAGCCGAAGAGCTCGGATTCGACCAGGTGCTCGGGCAGGGCGGCGCAATTGATGGCGATGAAGGGGCCGGTGTGCCAGGCGCTGCGAGCGTGGATGTGGCGCGACAGGACTTCCTTGCCGGTGCCGGTTTCGCCGCACAACAGCACGGCCAGGCCCGTGTCCAGGGCGCGCACGGCCTGATCCAGCAGGGGGCTGCTGACGGTGTCGGGTGCGGGCAGGGGCCGGGCTGTCGGGCGTTTGCCCGTCTGGGCTGGGGATTTCGGGGCCTGTGGAGGGAGCGTGGGACGCGTCACTGCGGGCGGCGGCGTGATCAGACGGCCGGTCAGGGGCCGGCCGTCATGGCGGTGCAGCGCGGTGTCCCGGGCATGCAGCGGGCCGTCGATCCATTGCGCGCAGGGCGTGCCGATGAGCCGTCCCCAGTCGGCGTCCAGCGTCCGCAGGGCGGCCTCGTTGGCGCCGGCGATGCGGGCGTCGTCATCCAGCAGCAGAATCGCGTGGTCGTCATCCTGTGGTCCCTGACCGAGGCGAAAATCCAGCCGGCGCAGCGGGCTTTCGCCCAGGATCTGGTCGGCGATGCCGCGTGCCATGCGCTGCACCAGGGCCAGCACGTAGTCCCGCATGTCGTCGGCGGGGCCGGACAGATCGAGGATGCCGAGGATGTCCCCCGTGGCGGAGAAGATGGGCGCGGCATGGCAACTGAGGATGCTGTTGCAGGCCAGGAAGTGTTCTGCGCCGTGGATGCGTACGGCGCGACCGTCGTGCAGGGCGGTGCCGATGGCGTTGGTGCCGCGCGCGGGCTCGGCCCAACTGACGCCGGGCTGCAGTGCCACGCGGCGCGCCTTGTCCTGGAAGCTGTGGCTGCCGCGTTCGTGCAGGATCAGGCCGCTGGCGTCGGCCAGCAGCACGACGCTGTGCGCCGAGTCCGCCAGGGCGCCCAGCGCGCCGAGGCTGGGCTCGGCCAGGCGCAACAGGTGCCGGTGGGCTTCGCGGCGCAGGTCCAGGTCGGCACGGGGCAGGGGATTGGGGTCGGCCAGCAGGGCGGGGTCCAGGTCGGCGCAGCGCGCCCAGGACTGGTGGATGAGCGTCGCCGTTTGCGGGCGGGCGCCTGGCGCCAGATGAATCGTGGGCGGTGTCTGCATGGAGTCCTCTGTCCGAGGGTGTCGCGGACCTGTCGCGGTTCGCGGCAAAGACTGTCGCCGGTTGCGGCGAAAAGTGTCGCAAAATGCGACAAACCCATGTTTTAAAAGCCATTTTGTCTCAGTATGCCATCGTCGCCCGGCCTTTGAAAGCCCCGCCGGTCCCGTATGTTCGGCGTAAGTTGGCATGGTCCTTGCTTTGATAAAAATGAGCCCGCCGCGCGTCGCGGCGGCGCGTCCGGGTCCCGCTCGCTCGGGGTCCGGCTCATCGACCAGGAGATAAACATGGACATGACCGACCTGAAGCACTTTGGCATCGATATCGGTTTTCCCTACAAGAAACACTACGAAAACTACATCGGTGGGCGCTGGGTGGCGCCGGTGGCGGGGCAATATTTCGACAATCTGTCGCCGATCACCGGGCAGGTGTTCTGCGAAGTCCCGCGCTCGGATGCCGCTGACGTGGATGCCGCGCTGGACGCCGCCCACGCGGCGCGCCAGGCCTGGGGCGAGACCTCGGCGGCGGAACGCGCCGGCGTCCTGCTGCGCATCGCCGACCGAATGGAACAGAACCTGCGCCTGCTGGCGGTGGCCGAGACCATCGACAACGGCAAGCCGCTGCGCGAGACCATGGCGGCGGATCTGCCGCTGGCCATCGACCACCTACGCTATTTCGCGGGCTGCATCCGCGCCCAGGAAGGCGGGATCTCCGAAATCGACAAGACCACGGTGGCCTATCATTTCCACGAGCCCCTGGGCGTCGTGGGGCAGATCATTCCCTGGAACTTCCCCCTGCTGATGGCCGCCTGGAAGCTCGGTCCGGCCCTGGCGGCGGGCAACTGCGTGGTGCTCAAACCCGCCGAGCAGACGCCGGCCTCGATCCTGGTGCTGATGGAACTGGTCGGTGACCTGCTGCCCCCGGGCGTGCTGAACATTGTCAACGGTTTCGGCAAGGAAGCCGGTGCGGCGCTGGCTTCCAGCAAACGCATTGCCAAGATCGCCTTCACCGGCTCCACGCCCACCGGCAAGCACATCCTGCATGCGGCGGCCGACAACCTGATTCCCAGCACCGTGGAACTGGGCGGCAAAAGCCCCAACATCTTCTTCGCCAACGTGATGGACCAGGATGACGCCTACTTCGACAAGGCGCTGGAGGGCTTCAGCATGTTCGCCCTGAACCAGGGCGAGGTCTGCACCTGCCCCTCGCGCATCCTGATCCAGGAATCGATCTACGAACGTTTCATCGAGCGCGCCGTCAAGCGGGTGGAATCCATGAAGACCGGTCATCCCCTGGATGCGACCACCATGGTGGGTGCCCAGGTGTCCAAGGCGCAGATGGACAAGATCCTGGGCTATATCGACATCGGCCGTGACGAAGGTGCCCGCTGCCTGACGGGCGGGGCGCGCAACGCCCCGGGCGCGGGTCTGGACGAAGGCTTCTACGTCAAGCCGACGCTGCTGTTCGGTGAGAACGACATGCGTGTCTTCCAGGAGGAAATCTTCGGCCCGGTGGCGTCGGTCATGACCTTCAAAGACGAGGACGAGGCCATTGCCATCGCCAACGACACCTATTACGGCCTGGGCGCCGGGGTGTGGACGCGCGACGGCGCGCAAGCCTATCGCGCCGGGCGCCGGATCCAGGCAGGGCGGGTCTGGACCAACTGCTATCACCTGTACCCGGCGCACGCGGCCTTCGGCGGCTACAAGCAGTCCGGCATCGGCCGCGAGAACCACAAGATGGCGCTGAATGCCTACCAGCAGACCAAGTGCCTGCTGGTCAGCTACAGCCCTGACGCGTTGGGGTTCTTCTAAGCCCTCAGGCGGCCTGGGCCTGGTTCTCGGCGCCGATGGGGGCGATCGGCTGGGCGTGGGCGTCGGTGGTCAGCGGCGCTGCGCCCGAGGACAGCGCCTCGTCCAAACGGCGCTTGTCCAGTTCGCCTTCCCAGCGGGCCACCACCAAGGTGGCGGTGGCGTTGCCCACCAGGTTGGTCAGGGCGCGGCATTCCGACATGAAGCGGTCCACGCCCAGGATCAGGGCCATGCCCGCCACCGGCACCGAGGGGATGACCGACAGCGTGGCCGCCAGCGTGATGAAGCCGGCGCCAGTGACGCCGGCTGCGCCCTTGGAACTGAGCATGGCCACCAGCAACAGCAGGATCTGGTCGCCCAGGCTCAGGGGAATGTCGCAGGCCTGGGCGATGAACAGCGCCGCCATGGTCATGTAGATGTTGGTGCCGTCCAGGTTGAAGGAATAGCCCGTGGGGATGACCAGGCCCACGACCGATTTCGAACAGCCGGCGCCTTCCATCTTCTGCATCAGGGTGGGCAGGGCGGCTTCCGAGGAACTGGTCCCCAGCACCAGCAGCAGTTCCTCGCGGATGTAGCGCACCAGTTTCAGGATCGAGAACCCGTTGTAGCGGGCCACTGCGCCCAGGACGACCAGCACGAACAGCACGGCCGTGACGTAGAACGTGCCCACCAGCATCGCCAGGTTCAGCATCGAGCCGATGCCGTACTTGCCGATGGTGAAGGCCATGGCGCCGAAGGCGCCGATGGGCGCGGCCTTCATCAGGATCTCCACGATCTTGAAGACCGGGCCGGCCAGGGCGGTGAGCAGGTCCAGCACGGGTTTGGCGCGCTCGCCGATGATGGCCAGGGCAATGCCGAACAGCACGGCGATGAACAGGACCTGGAGAATGTCGCCGCTGACGAAGGGGCTGAACATCGTGGCCGGGATGATGTTCATCAGGAAGCCGCTGATGGTGGAGTCGTGCGCCTTGGCCACATAGGAGGCCACCGCGCCCTGGTCCAGGGACGCCGGGTCGATGTGCATGCCGGCGCCGGGCTGCACGACGTGGCTGACGATCATGCCGATGATCAGGGCCAGCGTCGAGAAAGTCAGAAAATACAGCATGGCCTTGCCTGTGACGCGGCCGACCTGCTTCAGGTCGCTCATGGCGGCGATGCCGCTGGCGACGGTCAGGAAGATCACCGGGGCGATGATCATCTTGACGAGCTTGATGAAACCGTCGCCCAGCGGTTTCATGGATTCTCCCAGTTGAGGCGCGTAGTGTCCGAGCAGGATGCCAACGGCGATCGCGAACAGCACCTGGACATAGAGAATCCGGTAGAACGGGAGTCTGCGCGCGGGGGCGGCGGGGGTCGGGATGTCGAGCATGGTCTGTGTCTCCAGACAGGGCCGGGCGGGACGAGTCCATCTCGTGGGTACCGGCATTTTTTCAAGGAAAGGCGGCGCCTGTGACCGGCCCGCCTGAACAGAGCTAAGCAAAGCTTGTGCCAGTTTTTTCAATCACTGGTTTATTTATTATCTATTTGATTTAAAAGATATTTTCTTAATTTTTGATTGGGTGAGAGTGTGGCTGTCATGATTGATGTGGCGGAATTCCGCACGCTCATGCGATAGAATGTCCGAAAATCCGCCAGATTGAATATGTCGCTCCAGAGTCCGTCCGCCGCCCCGCGTGCCTCGACGCGCCGCCTCTCCGGCTGGGCGGCGCACTGGCTGCTGTCGATCGTGGGCGTGACCCTGCTGGCGGGCGCGCTCTGGGGCGCTGGCGCCTGGGCGCGGGACCGCACCCTGCGGGACCTGGAGGCGCAGGCCCGCGTGTCGGCGCAACTGAGCCTGACCGCGCTGGGCCACAAGCTCGACAAGTTCCGTGCCATTCCGCGCGTGCTGGCGCAGGACACGGCGCTGGAAGCCGTGCTCGAATCCCCCTCGCCAGCCGCACTGGAGGACCTGAGCCGCCGGCTGGAGACGCTGGCTCGGGAACTGGGTCCTTCCGTCCTCTACGTGCTGGACGCGTCCGGCTGGACGGTGTCGTCGAGCAACTGGCGCCAGCCGGATTCCTTCGTCGGCCACGATTACCGGTTCCGGCCGTATTTCAGAGATGCCATGGGCGCCCGGGACGCTGCCCATTTTGCGCTTGGGGTGGTGAGCCACGAGGCGGGCCTGTATCTGTCGCGGCGGATCAACGGGGCGCAGGGTCCGCTGGGCGTGGTCGTGCTCAAGATCGGCTTCCGCGACCTGGAGTCCGCCTGGGCCCGCAGCGGCATGCCGCAATTCGTCACCGACGACCGCCAGGTGGTGCTGCTGGGCTATCCGGAGGACTGGCATTACCGGGTGGCACGGCCGATGTCGCCGGCCGAGGCCGTCCAGGTCCGGACCAGCCTGCAGTTCGGCGCGGCGCCCCTGGACCTGCTGCCCCTGGATCCTCTGCCGGCGAGCGAGGATGCATCCCCGGCGCCTCTGCTGCGCCTGACCCGGGCAGCGGCCGGCCTGGAAAAGGGCGCGCGCGTCCTGCACATCGAACAAGCGGTGGCGCGCATGGGGGGCTGGCACCTGCATCTGCTCAAGCCCGTGTCGGTCGATCTGGCCCGGGCTGCGCTGGCCGCTCAGGCGCTGACCTTGCTGGCGCTGGCCGCCCTGGGCATGGCGGGATGGTGGGCCGTGCAGCGCCGACGCCGGGCCCGGACGCTGCTGGCCGCGCGGGATGCGCTCGAGGCCGAAGTCCGCGCGCGCACCGGCGAACTGCGGCACGCCAACGAGCGGTTGCGCGCCGAGATGGACGAACGCCGCCGGACCGAGGCGCGCCTGCACGAGATGCAGGACGAACTGGTCCAGGCCAACAAGCTGTCACTGCTGGGACAGGTGGCTGCGGGCGTGGCGCACGAAATCAATCAGCCGGTCGGCGCGATCCGGACCTATGCCGACAATGCCGGCGAGTTCCTGCGACGCGGCCAGGCCGACCGTGCGCGCGAGAACCTGTCGACGATCGCCCGCCTGACCGAGCGGATCGGCGGCATCACGCAGGAATTGCGGGCGTTTTCGCGCAAGCGAGCAGCGAGCGTTGGCGCCGTCGAGCTCGACGCGGCCCTGGACGGCGCGCTGATGCTGGCGGAGCCGCGCCTGGGCCGACAGGGCGTGCGCCTGGAGGACGGGCGTGCCGGGCGGCCGTCGCCCCGGGTGCGGGCGGACGCCATGCGCCTGGAGCAGGTCTTCGTCAACCTGTTGCACAACGCGCTGGAGGCGCTCTCGGACACCACCCGGCCCTGCATCCGCCTGAGTGTCGAACGTGACGGGGGGGGCATCCGGGTGCGGATCGAGGACAACGGGCCGGGTATCGATCCGGCGGCGCGCGAGCGCCTGTTCACGCCCTTTTTCACCACCCGGGCGCAGGGCGTGGGGCTGGGCCTGGTGATCTCGCGCGACATCCTGGCCGAGTTCGGCGGGACGCTCGAGGCCCTGGACGTCCCGGAGGGCGCGGCGTTCGAGGTGATACTGGAACTGATGGAGGCGACGGAATGAGTCCGATGGAAGTGCTGTTCGTGGACGATGACGAGGACGTGCGCGACGCCAACGCGCAGGCGCTCGACCTCCAGGGCGTGTCTGTGCGGGCCTGCGCGAGCGCGCGCGAGGCGCTGGGCATTCTCACGGACACCTTCTCGGGCGTGCTGGTCACGGACGTGCGCATGGCCGACATGGACGGCCTGACGCTGTTCCGCCAGGTGCGGCGCCTGGATCCCGAGATTCCGGTGATCCTGATCACCGGCCATGGAGACATCGAGATGGCGGTGGGAGCCATGCGCGAGGGCGCCTATGATTTCCTGTCCAAGCCCTATGCGCCTGAACGGCTGCTGGCCGCCATCCGCCACGGCACTGCGCAGCGACGGCTGACCCTGGAAAACCGCCGCTTGCGAGCGCAGGCCCAGTATCCCGGAGATGCTGCCGAATCGTTGCTGATCGGCAATGCGCCGGCCATCGTGCGGATCCGCGAATTGCTGCGGCACGTGGCCGACGCGGACGTGGACGTGCTGGTGCGCGGCGAGACCGGCAGCGGCAAGGAAGTCGTGGCTCAGGTCCTGCACCGGCTCAGTCGCCGGCGCGATGCGCCCTTCGTCGCCATCAATTGCGGCGCGTTGCCCGAATCCGTCATCGAGAGCGAACTGTTCGGCCATGAGGCGGGCGCGTTCACCGGCGCGCAGAAGCGTCGCGTTGGCCGCATCGAACACGCCGACGGCGGCACCCTGTTTCTCGACGAGGTCGAGAGCATGTCACCGGCGATGCAGGTGCGGCTGCTGCGAGTACTGGAAACGCGTCAGGTCGCGCCGCTGGGCACCAATGAGCAGCGGGCCGTGGACTTGCGGGTGATCGCGGCCGCCAAGGTCGACCTGGGCGATCCAGCCATGCGCGCGCGCTTTCGCGAGGATCTGTACTACCGGCTCAATGTCGTGACGGTGAACATCCCGCCGCTGCGCGAGCGCCGCGAGGACGTCCCGGTGCTGTTCGCCCATTTCGCGGGCCTGGCCGCCCGCCGCTTCGGTTGCCCGGTGCCGACGGCGGACCCCGCGCTGTGGCGCCATCTGATGGACCACGACTGGCCTGGCAATGTGCGCGAACTGGCGCACTTCGCGGATCGCTGCGTGCTGGGCGTGCAGCCGGCGCCGGCCGGGGATCCGCTTGCGTCGGCGGCGGGCGCCGGCAGCTTGCCCAAACGGGTGGAGCGTTACGAGGCGGAATTGATCCGCGAGGCCCTGGCCGCGCATGGGGGCGAGATCCGGGGCACGCTTGAAACCCTGGGGCTGCCGCGCAAGACGCTCTACGACAAGCTGCGCCGCTACGGCATCGATCGGCAGGACTATGCGCGCGGCGATGCTGGGATCGGGGCGTCCGTGGGGGATGCCGGGCGCTGATCCCGGTCCGCCGCATGTCCCTCATCCCAGGCCCGCTGGCGGAAGGCGCGCGGCGATTCTCCGGCCGTTTTCCGAAAGAAGCGCGTGAAATGCGCGGGCTCGGAGAACCCCAGGGCGTCCGAGATTTCACCGATGGCCATGGACGTGTAGACCAGGCTGCGCCCGGCCTCCAGCGCCAGCCGTTCGTGGATCAGTTGCAGCGGGGATTTGCCGGCGTGGGCGCGGGTGATCACGTTCAGGTGGGCGGCGGTCATGCCCATCCGGTCCGCGTACCAGGCCACGTCGTGATGCGTGGCATAGGACGATTCCAGCAATTCGCCGAAGCGGCTGTGGTGCTCCAGGCCCCGAGCGCGGGGCGGGCCGTCCGGTGCCGTGCCGGCGTGGCGGCTGCGTAGCTGTGCGTAGATCAGCGTCAGCCAGGCCTCGATGCGTGCGTCGCGGAAATCGTCCCGAGACAGATACTGGGCGTTCAGGTGCGTGAAGGCATCGCGCAGGCCTGTGCCTGCGCCGCGTCCGAGTGCGTGGATGAGGGGCTGGGCGGGCAGGGCGGCGCGTGGCCCCAGCAACTGGACCAGGCGCGTCAGCAGGGGATAGGCGATCGTCACGACGTGGCCGGCGCAGTCCTCATCGAACTCGAATCCGTGTACGAAGGCCTGCGGGACCTCGACGATCGCCGGACCTGCGACGGCGTGCCGCGTCCCGTCCAGGCAGACGACGGTCCGTCCCCGATGCAGATAGAGGATCTGGTAGAGGCCTGAATGGCGGTGTGGGCGGATATGCCAATTGTGCAATCGGCTGCGCGAGGCGATGGTCTCGCAGTGCACCCGCTCGGCCCGGGCCCATTCTTCCTGGCCGCCATAAAGTTTGAAGATCGGCGTGTGTTCAAAATATGCCATATGGGAAAGTTTAATCCTCAAAAATCCATTCAAAAAGAGATTGGAGAGGCGCATGATTCAGACCATATCCAGAGGAGATATTCCATGAACATCAAGACGCGCGTCGCCATCATCGGCGCCGGCCCTGCCGGGCTGCTGCTGGGCCAGTTGCTGCATCGTTGCGGCATCGACAATGTGATCCTGGAGCGCCACACGCCCGAATACGTGCTGGGCCGCATCCGCGCCGGCGTGCTGGAGTACGGCTTCGTCGATCTGATGCGCGAGGCCGGTGTGTCCGAACGCATGGATCGCGAAGGCCTGGTGCACGATGGTTTCACCCTGGCTTTCCAGGGGCGGCGCCAACACGTCGACATGAAGGCGCTGACCGGAAAGTCGGTGCTGGTCTATGGGCAGACGGAAGTCACGCGCGACCTGATGGCCGCCCGCCAGGCAAACGGTGCGCCCATCTACTACGAAGCCGAGGACGTGCAATTGCACGATTTCCTGGACGGCAAACCGCGCGTCACCTTTACCCATCAAGGGCAGAAAAAGACGCTGGACTGTGACTACATCGCCGGCTGCGACGGTTTTCACGGTGTGTCGCGCAAATCGGCGCCCAAGGACAAGCTCAAGGAATTCGAGCGCGTGTATCCCTTTGGCTGGCTGGGTCTGATGGCCGACACGCCGCCGGTGGAAGACGAACTGATCTACGTCCATAACCCGCGCGGCTTCGCGCTGTGCAGCATGCGTTCCCATACGCGCAGCCGCTATTACGTTCAATGCAGTCTGGCCGAACACGTCGAGGAATGGTCCGACGACCGCTTCTGGACGGAACTGGCGGCCCGGCTGCCCGAGGACGTCGCCGGCAAGCTGGTGACCGGTCCTTCGATCGAAAAGAGCATCGCGCCGCTGCGCAGTTTCGTGGCCGAGCCGATGAAGTTCGGCAATCTGTTCCTGGTGGGCGACGCCGCGCACATCGTGCCGCCCACCGGCGCCAAGGGCCTGAACCTGGCTTCCAGCGACGTGTACACGCTGTACCACGCGCTGCGCGGCGCCTGCCTGGAAGGCCGCCCGGACCTGCTGGACCGTTATTCGGAAATCGCCCTGCGCCGCGTCTGGAAGGCCGAGCGTTTTTCCTGGTGGATGAGCATGCTGCTGCATACCTTCGACGACGATGCCTTCAGCCAGCGCATCCAGCGGGCCGAACAGGACTACTACACCAGCACCCATGCCGGCTTGACCACGATCGCGGAAAACTACGTCGGCCTGCCCTACGAACCGGTCGCCTGATCCGCAGGGGCGCGCTCGCCGGGCGCCAGCGCCCGGCGGCGGAAGTCCTTGGGGGATACGCCCGCCAGCCGCTTGAAGAAGCGTGTGAAATAGCCCGGGTCCGCGAATCCCAGCGAATCGGCGATCGTGCCGATGGTGCGCGGCGTGTAGATCAGTTCGCGACGGGCCTCCAGCAGCAGCCGCTCATGGATCAGTTCCAGCGCCGACTTGCCCGCCAGGGCCTGGGCGATGGCGTTCAGATGGGCGGGTGTCACACCGATGCGCTGCGCGTACCAGGCCACCCGGTGCTGGCGGGTATGGTGTTCCTCGATCAGCCGGGCGTAGCGCGCCAGATGCTGGCTGCCCGGATCGACTTCCGGGGTGGCCGTGCCGGCAGGATAGCCCTGGCGGTGAATCCAGACCAGGATGCTCGCCAGCAGCGATTCCAGCAGCGGACCGCGCTGCGGGCTGTGCAGGCCACGGTATTCGCGGTCCAGTGCGTGGAAGCTCAGGGCCGCGTGCCGGCCGGCCCCGTCCGCGTCCAGCGTCAGCACGGCGGGGTCGGTGGCGGTGCTCAGGGCCAGCCCGAAGCGTGCGCACAATCCGTGCAGCAGCGCATAGGTCAGCGTCAGGATGTAGCCGCCCGAACCAGAGCGGAAGATGAATTCGTGGACCACCCGCTGCGGCACCAGGACCAGTTGCCCGGGTTCCAATACGCGCGCCTGACCGTCCAGCAGCACCGTGACCCCGCCCGACTCCAGGAACAGCACCTGGAACAGGTCCGTGTGTTTGTGGGCCGTCACATGCCAATTGTGCAATTTTTCCTGCGCTGCGATGGTTTCGCAGTAGAGCGGGTCCGAGGCTGTCCAGACATTGCCATAGCCATATAGTTTGTAGATGGGGATGGCGGTGTGGTCGCGGGCCGGGGGCGCCGGGGTCAGAGGCTCCATGGCGTCCTCTCGATGGTGTGGGCGGGTATCTGCGAAATGTACATTTTTAAAAAATAAAAGTCCATTCTCCGGCGGGGCGCCCGAGGTCATCATGAGCCTGTCCGTGCACGCCGCGACTTCGGCGCGGCGGCTTCGATCTCAAGGAGACTTCTCATGACAACAGCCACCCGCAAGTGCCGACGGTCGATCCCCGGCACCGCGATTTTCGACGGCGACCTGGCCCGTATCGGCTACGCCCTGAATCGCATGTGTTTCAGCTTCAATGCCGCCGAATGCCGCGAGGCCTTCCTGCGCGACGAAGAAGCCTATATGACGCGCTACCGCCTGACGGACGCACAGAAAGAAGCCGTGCGCAGCCGCCAGGTCCTGCAGATGATCGCCGCCGGGGGGCACCCCTACTACCTGGCCAAGCTGGCCGGGATCTTCGGCCTGGACATGCAGGACATCGGCGCCCAGCAGACCGGCGTCACCAAAGAGGCCTTTCAGGCCAAACTCGTTGCGGCAGGAGCTTGATCATGGCACACATCATCGGCAGCATCAGCACGTCCCACGTGCCGGCCATCGGCGGCGCGCTGGCCCGCCAGAAGCAGCAGGATCCGTACTGGAAGCCGTTTTTCGACGCCTACGGCAAGGCGCGCGAATGGCTGGGACGCGAGCGCCCGGACGTGGTGGTCATCCTGCACAATGACCACGGCCTGAATTTCTTCCTCGACAAGATGCCGACCTTCGCGGTGGGTGCGGCGGACGTCTACAGGAACGCCGACGAAGGCTGGGGCATTCCGCCGCTGGCCGAGGCGCGCGGCTGCGTGGACCTGTCCTGGCAGATCGTCGAGACCCTGATCGAGGACGAGTTCGACATCACCACCTGCCAGGAAGCCCTGGTCGATCACTCGGTGTCGCTGCCCTTGGCGCTGCTCTGGCCGGAAGGCAAGGACGCGGGTGAATGGCCGGTGGAAATCGTGCCGGTCTGCATCAACACCGTTCTGGCGCCGTATCCTTCGGCCTCGCGCTGCTACCGGCTGGGGCAGTCGCTGCGCCGCGCCATCGAATCCTGGGACGACGACCGGCGCGTGCTCATCATCGCCAGCGGCGGCCTGTCGCACCAACTGGACGGAGAGCGCGCCGGCTTCATCAACAAGCCCTTCGACCTGCAATTCATGGACAGTCTGGTGACCGATCCGACCTGGATCACCCAGTACTCCAACGAAGAACTGGTCGAACTGACCGGCACCCAGGGCATCGAACTGCTGATGTGGGTGGCGGCACGCGGCGTCCTGGATGACACGCCGGTCCAGCAGCACCACGCGCACTACCACGTGCCGATCTCCAATACGGCCACTGGACTGCTGGTGCTGGAACCGGCGTAAACGCGAACCCGGCAGGGTCAGGGGGCGACCAGCCCCCGCCGTGCCAACCAGCCGGTCATCGCGGACAGGCAGGCCGCAGGTGCCTCGAAGGGCGCCATGTGGCCGGCGTCCTGGATGGCCTCCAGGGCCGCGTCGGGCACCCGGGCCGTCATGTCCGCATGGCGATCGAGCGGGCTCCAGCGGTCCTCGGTGCCGCTCATGAACAGGACGGGGCAGGCGATCCGGCCCAGCAGGTCCGTCGCGTCAGGCCGGTCGATCAGCGCCTGGATCTGGCGGGTGAAAGAATCCGGCGTCGAGCGCAGCACCATGGCGCGCATCCGGGTCATCAGGGCGTCGTCGTCCCGGGTCCGGGCTGCGATCATGCCATCCAGCCAGTTTTCGGCAATGGCCTCCACGCCCCCGGCCTGGGCAGCGCGCACCAGGGCCTGGCGTTTTTCGACCTCGCCTTCGCCCAGCCCGCGGTAACCTGTGTTCATCAGCACCAGGGCCTGGCAGCGTTCCGGCGCCTGACGCGCTATTTCCAGCGCGATGCGCCCGCCCATCGAATGTCCCACGACGATCAGCGGGTCGGTCGTGCGTGCCAGCACGCCGCGCGCCGCGTCGGGCAGGGAGTCGATGCCGCTCAGATTCGCGGCCAGGACGTGACCCAGGCGCGACAGCGGTCCGATGAAATCGGCCCAGGTGTCCGCGTCGCACAGCAGGCCGTGCAGCAGGACGAAGGTGGGGCGCACGTGGTTCATGAGATCTCCTGGAGCGGGGGGGGGCGTCGGGCAGGGCATGCGTGCGGGCTGCACCGGCGGGTTCGCGCATCGGGCGCGGTCTGAACGATAATCGAAACAATCAGGGGATGCACTGAACCGGATCGGATGCCGAGCACGGATCGGGTGCGTTTCCCGGGGCGCAGGGGCAGCGCCCCGTCCGTGTCTTTTTCCGGCCGCGTGCCCGGCGGTTTCCGGCGAGATGTCCGCATGTCCGATCCGATCCTGCGAGAATCCCTTTATACCCAGCCCGGCCACCTGCTGCGCCGTGCGCAGCAGATTTCCGCTTCGATCTTCCACGACGAGATCGGCAGCCAGGTCACGCCCATGCAGTATGCCGTGCTGTGTGTACTGCTGGACAATCCGGGGATCGATCAGGTGTCCGTGGCGGGCCTGGCGGCCATCGATACGTCCACGGCCGCCAGCGTGGCGACGCGGCTGGAAGAAAAGGGCCTGCTGTCCCGGCGGGTGGACCCGGCCAACCGCCGCCAGCGGATTCTGGCGCTGACCGATCAGGGGCGGGACCTGTTGCTGGCACTCAACGATTCCATCGGCCGGCTGCACCAGCGCATCTTCGAAAAATTCTCGCCTCAGGAAGAAGCCCGATTCATGGAACTGCTGCAAAAGCTGGTGGACGTGAACAATCATCAGAGCCGGGCGCCGCTGACGACCGCGAAAAACCCCATTTCAAATAAGGTCTAAGGGTAAATACCACTATGCCGGCACCGTCCGAAAAAATAGGATATGCCTGAATGTTCAGTGTACTGAATGTTCCTGTGAACGAATGCACAATGGACCGGGCCGCGCGATTGCCGGGCGGCCGGCCGGGAGGTTGACGATGTTTCCCAAGAATGCCTGGTACGTGGCCTGTACGCCCGACGAAATCGCGGACAAGCCCCTGGGCCGCACGATCTGCGGCCAGCCCGTCGCGCTCTACCGGGGCGCCGAGGGCCGCGTTGCTGCGGTGGAGGATTTCTGTCCCCACCGGGGCGCGGCCTTGTCGCTGGGTTCGGTCGTAGACGGCAACCTGATGTGCGGCTATCACGGCCTGGTCATGGGCTGCGACGGCAAGGCCGTCTCCATGCCCAAGCAGCGGGTGGGTGGATTTCCCTGTATCCGCAGCTACCCGGTGGTGGAGCGGCACGGCTTCATCTGGATCTGGCCGGGCGACCCCGAGCGCGCCGACGAGGCGGCCATCCCCGACCTGTTCTGGGCCGATCATCCGGAATGGGCTTATGGGGGCGGGCTGTATCATATCGGCTGTGATTACCGGCTGATGATCGACAATCTGATGGATCTGACCCACGAAGCCTACGTGCACACCGACAGCATCGGCCAGGGCGAGATCGACGAGGCGCCGGTCCGCACCCGGATCGAGGGCGGACAGGTCGTCACCAGCCGCGTCATGCAAGGCGTCATTGCGCCGCCTTTCTGGCAGGCGGCCATGCGGGCCCACGGCCTGGACGATCAGGCGCCGGTCGACCGCTGGCAGATGTCGCGCTTCGACGCGCCGGGCCACGTGCTGATCGACGTGGGCGTGGCGCTGGCAGGCAAGGGCGGTTACGACGCGGACCCCCGCGACAAGGTCTCGGCGATCGTGGTGGATTTCATGACGCCCGAAACCGAGTCCTCGCATTGGTATTTCTGGGGCATGGCCCGTCACTTCCAGCCCGGCGACGCCGCGCTGACCGACGCGATCCGCGAAGGGCAGGGCAGGATCTTCAGCCAGGACCTGGCTGTGCTGGAAGCGCAGCAGCGCAACCAAAGCTTTTTCCCCGATCGCCGACTGCTGGCCTTGGACATCGACGCCGGCGGCGTGCGGGCGCGCCGCGTTCTGGACGAACTGATCCAGGCCGAGGCGGCGGTCGCTTGAACAATTTGATGGAGGTCCGGCCCGTGTGCCGGACGATTGGAAAGAGAACGACATGAACACCGAACTCCTGTCCGTGCAGGTCGCCGCGAAACATCAGGCGGCCCAGGACGTCGTGAGCCTCGAACTGGTGGACCCCGACGGCGGTCCGCTGCCGGAATTCTCGCCCGGCGCGCACATCGACGTGCACCTGCCTGGCGGCTTCATCCGCCAGTATTCCCTGCTCAACGATTGTCTGCAGCGGTCCCACTTCCTGATCGGCGTGCTGCGCGAGCCGCAGTCGCGGGGGGGCTCGGTGGCCGTGCACGACCAGGTGCGC
Source organism: Castellaniella sp. (assembly GCF_049650445.1). Lineage (GTDB taxonomy): Bacteria > Pseudomonadota > Gammaproteobacteria > Burkholderiales > Burkholderiaceae_B > Castellaniella. The sequence goes on from NZ_JBASAD010000025.1 coordinate 62,427, forward strand.
GTGGGGGATGTGCTGCACATCAGCGCACCGCGCAACCGTTTTCCGCTGGTCGCGGCCGAGCGCAGCCTGCTGTTCGCCGGCGGGATCGGGATCACGCCGCTGCTGTGCATGGCGCGCCGCCTGCAGGCGACGGGCGCCGCCTTCGATCTGCACTATAGCTGCCGGTCCCGCACCCGCGCCGCCTTCCTGGACGAAATCCTGGGGCCGGGTCTGGCCGGGCATGCCCAGGCGCATTTCGATGACGAGCCCGAGACCGCCCTGAACGTGCAGTCCATCCTGGCGGCGGCCGGCGCGCAGACCCACGTCTACGTCTGCGGACCGTCGGGCTACATCGATTACATCCTGGACCAGGCGCGTGCGGCCGGCGTGGACGAGGCGCGTCTCCACTTCGAACGTTTCGCCCTGGGCGAGGACGAACATCCCTCGGCCCCGGTCGAGGGTGACGTGGCATTTCAGGTCAAGCTGGCCAGTACCGGCGAAGTCTTCGACATCCCTGCGGACGAGACCGTCACATCGGCGCTGGACCGGCAGGGCGTGTTCATTCCGGTGTCCTGCGAGGAAGGCATTTGCGGCACCTGCCTGACGGGCGTGAGCGAAGGCGTCCCGGACCACCGCGACAGTTATCTCACCGACGCCGAGCATGCGGCCAACGACCAGTTCACGCCGTGCTGTTCGCGCGCACGGACCCCCATGCTGGTGCTGGACCTGTAGACGCAGGCCCGCGCCTTCATCCCGCTTTCACGCATTTCACGATGACACGATAAGGAGACACCCGTGAAGCATACGATCGGTAAACTGCTGGCCACCTGCATCTTTGCGGCCGGGGGGCTGGGCGCGGCCCAGGCCCAGGATCTGAAAATCGGCATGGTCCTGCCGCTGTCGGGGCCGTTCGCCTCGACCGGGCAGCAGATGGTGAACGGTGCCAGGCTCTATCTGCAAGAGCACGGCGACACGGTGGCGGGTCGCAAGATCGTGCTGATCGAAAAGGACGACACCGGCGTGTCGCCGTCGATCAGCAAGCGCCAGGCGCAGACTCTGCTGATCCAGGACAAGGCCGAAGTGCTGGCCGGTTTCGGTCTGACGCCGGGCGCGTTTTCCGTCGCCCCCCTGGCGACCGAGGCCAAGGTGCCCATGATCGTGATGAACGCGGCCACGTCCTCGATCACCGAGAAGTCGCCCTACATCGTGCGCACGTCCATGACCCTGCCGCAAGTGGCCGCTCCGATGGCAAGCTGGGCAGCGGCCAACGGCATCCGCAAGGTCTACGTCGCCGTGGCCGACTACGGCCCGGGCCACGACGCGGCGGCCCAGTTCAAGAAGACCTTCACCCAGGCCGGCGGCGAGGTGGTGGGCGAAGTCCACACGCCGCTCACCAGCCCCGATTTCGCGCCGTTCCTGCAGAAGATCAAAGACGCCAGGCCGGACGCGATCTTCCTGTTCGTGCCCAACGGCGAACAAGGAGTCGCCTTTGCCAAGAGCTACAAGGAACGCGCCCTGGCCGACGCCGGCATCCGGCTGCTGGCCACCGGCGACGTGGTCACCGAAGACGTGCTCGCGGCCATGGGCGACAATGCCCTGGGCATGATCACTTCGTTCCATTACTCCCAGGCGCACGACTCGCCGGAAAACGCCGCCTTCGTCAAAGCCTATGTCCAGGCCTATCCCGGCACGCGGCCCAATATGGTGGCCGTGGCGGCTTATGACGGCATGCGCCTGATCCGCGAAGCCCTGGAAAAGACCAAGGGCGACGCCAGTGGCGACGCCTTCATCGAGGCGGTCAAGGGCCTGAAATGGACCAGCCCGCGCGGCCCGGTGGAAATCGATCCGCAGACTCGCGACATCGTCCAGAATGTCTATATCCGCAAGGTCGAGAAGGTGGGCGGCGTGCTGCAGAACGTGGAATTCGACACGATCCAGGCGGTCAAGGACCCGGGCAAGCAATAACCGGATGTGAGCCGTGCGTGACGTCCATCGCAATCCGGCATAGCTGCTAGTGACGTACCCGGTCTTACCGGGTCGTCCGGATGCGGGGATAATCGGGAGCCATGACGACGATGACGACGACACGCACGCTGGCCGGTCTTCCGGTTTTTCCCATCGGCCTGGGCTGCATGAGCCTGAGCCACGGTTATGGTCCGTCGGCAAGCCCGGCCGATGCCGAGGCGCTGCTGCTGGGGGCGCTGGACCGGGGGGTGACGCTGTTCGACACGGCGGCGCTCTACGGTTTCGGCCACAATGAGGAAATCCTGGGCCGGGTGCTGGCCCCGCATCGCAGCCGCTTCATGCTGGCCAGCAAATGCGGGATCTTCCGCGAGAACGGCCAACGCCGCATCGACGGCCGGCCCGAGACCCTGCGCCGGACCTGCGAGGATGCCCTGCGCCGCCTGCGCACCGACGTGATAGACCTGTACTATCTGCATCGCTGGGACAAAGCCGTGCCCGTCGAGGACAGCGTGGGTGCCCTGGCCGAACTGGTCCAGGCGGGCAAGATCCGGGCCGTCGGCCTGTCCGAGGTCTCGGCCGCCACGCTGCGGCGGGCGCACGCCGTGCATCCGATCGCCGCCGTCCAGAGCGAATATTCTCTGTGGTCGCGCGAGGTCGAGATCGCCGTTCTGGACGCCTGCCGCGAACTGGGCGCGGCCCTGGTGGCTTTCAGCCCGCTGGCGCGTGCCTACCTGGCCGACGGCCTGCACGACGTGGCGACCCTGGACGATGACGATCTGCGGCGACGCATGCCGCGCTTCCAGCCCGAGGCCTACGCGCATAACTTGACGCTGCTGGGGCCGTTGCGGCGCATGGCGCAGGAACACGGCTGTACGCCGGGCCAACTGGCACTGGCCTGGCTGCTGCACCAGGGCGAGCACGTCATCCCCATCCCCGGGACGACCCGGCTGGCGCACCTGGAGGAAAACCTCGGGGCGGCCGATGTGCGCCTGGATGCAGAGGCCTGCGAAACGCTGGCGCGGCTGTTCGACCGTGACCGGGTGGCGGGTGAACGCTATGGCGCTGCCACCCAGGCGGATGTCGATACGGAACAGTTTCCGGCGTCCTGAGGACGCCTGCAGCCCGTCCCCGTGCGGGCTTCTTGCACGATTCGTGTGTGAATCGGCATCATTGAATGGAGCTTCGAAAGCGATGCAAGGCACTCGATTGGGTTTGATCGGCTACGGCGAGGTCGGCGGCATTTTCTGCGCCGGCCTGAACACGCAGGTGGACAGCGTCCATGCCTGGGACCTGAAACTGGCCGACGCGGCCTCGGCCGCACCGCTGCGTGAACATGCGGCGCGTGACGGCGTGACGCTGTGCGATTCGTCGGCGGCGCTGTGCGCGGCCAGCGATCTGGTGATTTCCGCCGTCACCGCGTCGAACACCGTGGCGGTGGCCCGCGAGGCGGCCGCGCACCTGCAACCGGGCACCGTGTTCCTGGACCTGAATTCGGCTTCGCCCGGGGCCAAGCGCGAGGCCGCCGGGCTGATCGAGGCCGCGGGCGGGCGCTACGTCGAAGCCGGGGTGATGACCTCGGTCCCGCCTTACGGCATCCGGGTGCCGATGCTGCTGGGCGGTCCGCACGCCGAGGCCCTGGCCGGGCAGTTGCGCGCCTATGGCATGGACGCCACCGCCGTGTCCGCCGAACTGGGTGTGGCTTCGGCCATCAAGATGTGCCGCAGCGTGATGATCAAGGGCCTGGAGGCCCTGGTGATCGAAAGCTACACGACCGCGCGCGCCTACGGCGTCGAGGACTACGTGCTGCCCACGCTGCAGGAAACGTTCCCGTCCATCGACTGGACGGAGCAGGGCCGTTATTTCTACAGCCGCGTTGTCCAGCACGGCCGCCGTCGCGCCGAAGAAATGCGCGAAGTCGCCAACACCGTGCGCGAGGCCGGCTTCGAGCCCTGGATGGCCGCTGCGACCGCCGAGAAGCAGGACTGGGTCGCCGGGCTGGCCGCTCAAGGTCTGTTCGCGGACGTCGAGGCGGCAGGGGGCTGGAAGGCGTATGCGGATCGGCTGATCGCGCAGGCTCGGGATTGATTGATCGCCCCGCACGCGCGGTCGGCCGGAGCACGAGGCAGGACCGTGGCGTGATCCGGCCGAATGTCGGTCAAGCAGGCCGTGTCATGGCCGGCGGATAGACCTGACGCACGGTCGTACGGATCAATTCCAGCATCGCCTTCTGCGTCAGGGTCGTGATCCGGCCCGCTGCCGTCGCCAGGTACAGGCGGCTGTGCAGCTCGGGCTGGGTGATGGGCCGGACGTGATAGCGGTCCGGTTGCGCGGAGGTCAGGACGGCGTGTTCCGTCAGGATGGCGTAGCCCGTGCCGTCGGCCACCAGGTCCAGGATCGCCTGGACGCTGTCGATTTCCAGGCGGATGTTCGGGCGGGCACCGATCAGCGCCATCTCCGATTCCAGCAGCATGCGCACGGTGTGCGGCCGGTTCGGGATGATCAGGGGGATGTTGACCAGCGCATGCAGCGGCAGCGGCTGATCCGAGGGATGCGGCCCCCGGGTGCCGACCAGGTACAGCCGTTCGCTGGTCAGCGGCGACAGGTCCAGTTCGGCCGAGGGCGAGGGGTTGTACATCAGGGCGATGTCCAGGCGGCCGGCCAGCAGCCATTCCTGCATGACCAGGGACAGCCCTTCGCTGATCGACAGGCTGGCGTTCGGCAGCCGTTTGCGGAATTGCCGTGTCAGTTCCACCGTCATCATCTTCGAGGCGCTGGGCGCGATGCCCAGGGCCACGCGGCCGGCCAGTGCCCCCTGGACCCGGCCCATGTCCTCTTTGGCACGGTCGACCTGGTGCAGGATGCCCCGGCAGTGTTCCAGCAACAGCTTGCCGGCCTCGGTGGTGGTGACGCCGCGCCCGTTGCGGTTCAGCAGGTTCTGGCGCAGTTCGACCTCCAGCATGCGGACTTGGCGGCTGAGGGCGGGCTGGGCGATGTTCAGCGCGTGCGAAGCCTGGGTGAAGCTGCCCAGTTCGGCGACGCGCATGAAATATTCCAATTGCTTGAGATCCATGGCTCCAGGGCTAGGGGTTTACCCCTAATTAAGGTATTGCATCGTATGAATCATATCATTTCGGTATAGCTGATAGTGGACGTATGTCCTTATGTATCGCTCGGCCCGCGTCCATAATGAGCTCATCAAGGAACCTCAGAGTGACATGATGCAGAAACCCATCCCAGCCTTGTTCATGCGCGGCGGCACGTCGCGCGGGCCGTTCTTCCTGGAGTCCGACCTGCCGTCCGACACGGCGGCGCGCGACCGGGTGCTGCTGGCGGTCATGGGCTCGCCCGACCGGCGCCAGATCGACGGCCTGGGTGGCGCTCATCCGCTCACCAGCAAGGTCGGCATCGTGCGGCCCGGCACGACACCGGGCGTGGATCTGGAGTTCCTGTTCGCGCAACTGCAGCCCGAGCGCGACACGGTCGACACGACGGCCAACTGCGGCAATATGCTGGCCGCCGTCGTGCCCTTTGCGCTGGAGCGCGGCCTGATCCAGGCCCAGGGCGACACGACCACCGCCCGCGTGCTGACCCGCAACACCGGCATGCAATGCGACATCACCGTGCTCACCCCGATGACGCCGGCAGGCCGTCAGGTGGCCTACGAAGGCGAGGCCCGTATTGACGGCGTGCCCGGCCAGTCGGCGCCGATCACCATCAATTTTCTGGACACGGCCGGCTCGGTCTGTGATGGACTGCTGCCCACCGGCCGCGTGCGCGACACCGTGCGTGTCGAGCCGCCTGCCGGTGCGGATTTCGCAGCTTTCGACATTGATGTCACCTGCATCGACAATGGCATGCCACTGGTCCTGTTCCGCGCCAGCGACGTGGGTTGCACGGGGCATGAAACCCCGACCGAACTGAATGCGAACCAGGCGCTCAAGGCCCGTATCGAGGCCCTGCGGTTGCGCACGGGCGAACTGATGGGCCTGGGGGATGTGTCCGCCCGCAACTATCCCAAGATGACCCTGGTGTCCGCGCCCGGCGAGGGCGGAGCGATCAATACCCGCAGCTTCATCCCCCACGTCTGCCACGAGGCCATCGGCGTGCTGGCGGCGGTGACGGTAGGTACGGCCTGCGTTCTGGAAGGCTCTGTGCCGCACGGTCTGGCGCGTCTGCCGGCGGGCGCGCGCAAGGCGGTGTCGATCGAGCACCCCAGCGGCGAATTCACGGTCGAACTGGAACTTGACCCCCAGGACGCCCAAAAGGTCGCGCGCGCGGCCTTGCTGCGCACTGCGCGGCTCATCATGCGCGGTGAGGCGATGGTGCCGGCCTCGGCCTGGTCTCAGGACTGACCCCAGGAACATGGCGAAACACGGCGAAACACGGAAAAGGAAGCGTACGACATGAGCAGAAAACCCCTGATCATCGATTGCCACGGTCACTACACGACGGCGCCGCAGGCGCTGGCCGATTGGCGTGACCGGCAGGTCGCCGGCATCAATGACCCGGCCCAGCGGCCCAGCCCGTCGGACCTGCACATCAGCGACGACGAACTGCGCGAAAGCATCGAGACCAACCAGTTGCGTCTGATGCGCGAGCGCGGCTCCGATCTGACGATCTTCTCGCCGCGCGCCAGCTTCATGGCGCACCACATCGGCGACTTTCAGGTGTCCAGCACCTGGGCGGCGATCTGCAACGAACTCTGCCACCGGGTCGCGACCCTGTTCCCCGAGCATTTCGTCACGGCCGCCATGCTGCCGCAGTCGCCCGGCGTCGATCCGGCCACCTGCATCCCGGAACTGGAAAAGTGCGTCAAGGAATACGGCGCGGTCGGGATCAACCTGAACCCGGATCCTTCCGGCGGCCACTGGACTGCGCCGCCGCTGTCGGACCGTTCCTGGTATCCCATCTATGAAAAGATGGTCGAATACGACATCCCGGCGATGGTCCACGTGTCCACCAGTTGCAACCCGTGCTTCCACACCACGGGTTCACACTACCTGAACGCCGACACCACGGCCTTCATGCAGTGCCTGACCTCGGACCTGTTCAAGGACTTTCCGACCCTGCGCTTCGTGATTCCGCACGGCGGCGGCGCTGCGCCCTATCACTGGGGCCGTTTCCGCGGCCTGGCCCAGGCGCTGGGCAAGCCCCTGCTGGACGAGCACCTGCTGAACAACGTGTTCTTCGACACCTGCGTCTATCACCAGCCGGGCATCGACCTGCTGACTCGCGTGATCCCGGTGAAGAACGTGCTGTTCGCCTCGGAGATGATCGGCGCGGTACGCGGCATCGACCCCGAGACCGGCTATTATTTCGACGACACGAAACGTTACATAGAATCCGCCGCGACGCTGAGCGACGCGGATCGCTTCCAGATCTACGAGGGCAACGCGCGCCGCGTGTACCCGCGCCTGGATGCCGCCCTGAAGGCCAAGGGCCTGTAATCAAAAGGAATACCGACATGAGCACTCCCCTGAACCAACTCGGTGTCGTTCACCGCACGATCCAGCGCGCCGATCCGGCCGCCGTCGAGCATCTGTCGCATTTCGGTGTGGCGACCATCCACGAGGCCATGGGCCGCGTGGGCCTGATGAAGCCCTATATGCGCCCCGTCTGGCGCGGCGCGCGGATGTGCGGCACGGCCGTCACGGTGCTGCTGCAGCCGGGCGACAATTGGATGCTGCACGTGGCTGCCGAGCAGATCCAGCCCGGCGACGTGGTGGTGGCCGCGTGCACCACCGACAACACTGACGGTTTTTTCGGTGATCTGCTGGCCACCTCGTTCAAGGCGCGCGGTGCGCGCGGCCTGATCATCGATGGCGGCGTGCGCGACGTCGATACCCTGGAGTCGATGGATTTCCCGGTGTTCAGCCGCGCCATCAGTTCCAAGGGCACCATCAAGGCGACCCTGGGTTCGGTCAACATTCCCGTGGTGTGCGCCGGCGCGGCAGTGATGCCGGGCGACGTGGTGGTGGCTGACACCGACGGTGTGGTGGTGGTGCCCGCCGCCGTTGCCGCCCAGGTGGCTGCCAATGCCCAGGCCCGCGAGGACAACGAAGGCGCCAAGCGCGAGATATTCGCCTCGGGCGTGCTGGGTCTGGACTACTACAAGATGCGTGAAGGCCTGGAAAAGGCCGGCCTGAAGTACATCGACTGAGGACGCGCGATGACGAACACCGAAACCTTTACCAAGACCCCGGGCTGGCTGGATTACTACGACGGCCCCAGCCGTCCGCGCTTCCGCCTGCCTGCCGGGGCGGTGGACGCCCATTGCCACGTCTTCGGTCCCGGCGCGGTGTTTCCCTACGCGCCGGAGCGCAAGTACACGCCGTGCGACGCCCCCAAAGAGGCCCTGTTCGCGCTGCGCGACCACCTGGGTTTCGACAAGAACGTGATCGTGCAGGCGACTTGCCATGGCACGGACAACCGTGCGCTGGTCGATGCGCTGCGTGCGTCCGGCGGCCGGGCGCGGGGCGTGGCGACGGTGTCGCGCGACGTGACCGACGCCGAACTGCAGACCATGCACGAGGCCGGTGTGCGCGGTACGCGCTTCAATTTCGTCAAGCGCCTGGCTGATTTCACGCCGCGCGAAGTCCTGTCCGACATTGCGGCGCGCATCGCCCCGCTGGGCTGGCACGTGGTGATCTACTTCGAGGCGCAGGATCTGCCCGAACTGTATGATTTCTTCACCACGCTGCCGACCACGGTGGTGGTCGATCACATGGGCCGGCCCGACGTGACCCAGCCCGTGGACGGCCCGGAGTTCGGCCTGTTCGTGAAGATGATGCAGGACCATCCGAACATCTGGAGCAAGGTCAGTTGCCCGGAACGCCTCAGCCAGTCCGGCCCGCCGGCCCTGGACGGCGAACAGCACGCCTACCGCGACGTGGCGCCTTTTGCGCGCCACCTAGTGGAGACCTTCCCCGACCGCGTGCTGTGGGGGACTGACTGGCCGCACCCGAATCTCAAGAACCACATGCCCGACGACGGTCTGCTGGTGGACTATATTCCGCAGATCGCGCCGACGGCCGAACTGCAGCGCAAGCTGCTGGTGGACAACCCGAACCGCTTGTACTGGAGTTGAGCCATGTCTTTGAACAAGCCCTATACCGACGTGCCCGGCACGACCATTTTCGACGCTGATCAGTCCCGCAAAGGCTATCACCTGAATCAGTTCTGCATGTCGCTGATGAAGGCGGAGAACCGCGACCGGTTTCGCGCCGACGAGCGTGCCTACCTGGACGAATGGCCCATGACCGAGGACCAGAAGCAGGCCGTGCTGGCGCGCGACCTGAACCGCTGCCTGTCCCTGGGGGGCAACATCTATTTCCTGGCCAAGCTTGGCGCCACCGACGGGCGCTCCTTCCAGTACATGGCCGCCAGCATGACCGGCATGAGCCAGGATGAATACGCTGCGATGATGCTGGCCGGTGGCCGGGGCATCGAAGGCAACCGCCGCACCGGAGAGAAAAAGTGACCCGACAGACGCATGCCCGCATCAGCGCGAGTGTTTACACCTCGCATGTGCCCGCCATTGGCGCCGCCATCGACCTGGGCAAGACCGATAACGAGTACTGGTCGCCCTTGTTCAAGGGCTACGAGCCGTCCAAGCAGTGGATGAAGGACAATCGTCCCGACGTCATCTTCCTGGTCTACAACGACCATGCCACGGCCTTCAGCCTGGAGATGATCCCGACCTTCGCGATCGGTTGCGCGGCGGAGTTCAAGCCGGCCGACGAAGGCTGGGGCGCCCGTCCGGTGCCGACCGTGATCGGTCACCCGGAACTGGCCGCGCACATTGCTCAGTCGGTGATCCAGCAGGACTTCGACCTGACCATCGTCAACAAGATGGACGTGGACCACGGCCTGACGGTGCCCCTGTCGCTGATGTGCGGCCAGCCCGAGGCCTGGCCGTGCCCGGTCATCCCCTTCGCCGTCAACGTGGTGCAGTATCCGGTGCCGTCCGGGCGCCGCTGCTTTGAACTGGGCCGCGCCATCCGCCGCGCCATCGAAAGCTACGACGAGCCGCTGAACGTGCACATCTGGGGCACGGGCGGCATGAGCCACCAATTGCAGGGACCGCGCGCCGGCCTGATCAACCGCGAGTTCGACAAAGCCTTCATGGACCGACTGATTGCCGATCCGGCCGGCCAGGCGGACGTGCCGCATATCGACTATGTGCGCGAAGCGGGTTCCGAGGGCATCGAACTGGTCATGTGGCTGATCGCCCGTGGCGCCATGGCGGACGTGGCGGGCGGCCCGGCGCCGCGCGTCGCACACCGCTTCTACCATGTGCCGGCCTCGAACACCGCCGTGGGCCATCTGATTCTGGAGGAACAATCATCGTGACCGACCGTACCCTGAAAGTCGCGCTGGCTGGCGCCGGCGCCTTCGGTATCAAGCATCTGGACGGCATCGCCCGCATCGACGGCGTGGACGTCGTCGCGCTGGTCAGCCGCGACCAGGACAAGACCCGCGCCATCGCCCAGAAATATGGCATCGAGCAGGCCGCCACCGACCTGGACGAAGTCCTGTCGCGTCCCGAGATCGACGCCGTGATCCTGTGCACGCCGACGCAGATGCACGCGGCCCAGGCCATGGCCTGCCTGCGTGCGGGCAAGCACGTTCAGGTCGAGATCCCCATGGCGGATTCCCTGGCTGACGCCGAAGCCCTGGTGGCGCTGGCGCGCGAGACCGGCAAGACCGCCATGTGCGGCCACACGCGGCGCTTCAACCCCAGTCACCAGTACGTGCATCAGCGCGTCGAGCGCGGCGAATTCCACATCCAGCAGATGGACGTGCAGACGTATTTCTTCCGCCGCACCAATATGAATGCGCTGGGCGAGCCGCGCAGTTGGACCGATCACCTGCTGTGGCACCATGCGGCGCACACGGTGGACCTGTTCGCCTATCAGTGCGGCAGCCCCGTCGTGCGGGCCCATGCGGTGCAGGGCCCGATTCACCCGGAGCTGGGCATCGCCATGGACATGTCGATTCAGCTCCAGGCCGCCAACGGCGCCATCTGCACGCTGTCGCTGAGTTTCAACAACGATGGCCCGCTGGGGACTTTCTTCCGCTACATCGGTGACACGGCGACCTACATCGCCCGCTACGACGATCTGTTCACCGGACGCGAGGAGGCCATCGACGTCAGTCAGGTGGACGTGTCCATGAACGGCATCGAACTGCAGGATCGGGAATTTTTTGCAGCCATCCGCGAAGGACGGGAGCCGAACGCCAGCGTGGCCCAGGTTCTGCCGTGCTACCGGGTGCTGCATGACCTCGAGCAGCAACTGTCCGGCCAGTCGGCCCGGGCGTGATTCACTCTTTCATTCTGACTGACATACCAACAGGAGCGAGACCATGAAACTCAGCAAAACCCTTGGGGTGACCGCCTTGGCCTTCGGCTTGGCAACGGCTTTTGGCGCAGCACAGGCCGCAGACTTGAAGATCGGTGTCGTGATGCCGATGTCCGGGCCGTTCGCCGCCCACGGCAAGCAGGTCAAGCACGGCATCGATCTGTTCCTGGCGGAACACGGCGACACGGTCGCCGGCCGCAAGGTCCAGATCATCATCAAGGACGACACCGGCATCGCTCCGGCCGTGGCCAAGCGCCAGGCGCAGGAACTGCTGATCAAGGACAAGGTCGATATCCTGGCCGGCTTCACCCTGACGCCCAACGCCTTCTCCGTTGCGCCGCTGGCGACCGAGGCCAAGGTGCCGATGGTGGTGCTGAACGCCGCCACGTCCTCGATCACCGAAAAGTCCCCCAACATCGTCCGTGTGTCCATGACCCTGCCGCAGGTCACCGCGCCGATGGCGCAGTGGGCCTACAAGAACGGCGTTCACGAGGTCTACACCCTGGTGTCCGATTACGGTCCGGGGCATGACGCCGAACAGCAGTTCCAGAAGTCCTTCACCGGTCTGGGCGGCAAGATCGTGGGCGAGGTCCGCACCCCCGTCAACACGCCGGATTACGCGCCGTTCCTGCAGCGCGTGAAGGACGCCAAACCGGGCGCCGTGTTCCTGTTCGTGCCCAATGGCGAACAGGGCGTGGCCCTGGCCAAGGGCTACAAGGAACGCGGTCTGGATCAGGCCGGGATCAAGGAACTGGCCACGGGCGACGTGACCGACGAGGACGTGCTCGACGCCATGGGCGATGCGGCGATCGGCATGATCACCTCCTTCCACTATTCGGCTGCGCACGATTCGCCGGAAAACAAGGCGTTCGTGGCCGCCTACCACAAGGCCTTCCCCAAGGATCGCCCCAACTTCGTGGCGGTCGCCGGCTATGACGGCATGAACCTGATCTATCAGGCTTTGGAAAAGACCAAGGGTGATGCCAGCGCCGACGCCTTCATGGCGGCCGTCAAGGGCATGAAGTGGACCAGTCCGCGCGGCCCGGTGGAAATCGATCCGGAAACCCGCGACATCATCCAGAACGTCTACATCCGCAAGGTCGAGAAGGTGGACGGCGTGTTGCAGAACGTCGAGTTCGACAAGATCGAGGCCGTCAAGGACCCCGGTAAGCAGAAGTGATCGCCGGTCCGGGCGCGCGGTGCCTGTCCTTGAGGACGGGGCCGGGCGCCCGGGCGGTCCGGAACCGGACCTCTCCCAGTCCTGGAATCAATCATGACTATTCTCTTTGACGGCATCGCCGCAGGCATGCTGCTGTTTCTGATCAGTGTCGGCCTGTCGGTGACGCTGGGCCTGATGAACTTCGTCAACCTGGCCCATGGCGCTTTCGCCATGCTGGGCGGCTACGCCTGTGTCGTGCTGCTCAACGACTATGGCGTCCCGTTCCTGGCGACGCTGCCGGCGGCCATCATCGTGCCCGCCCTGGCCGGCATGGTGCTGGAACGCACTTTGTACCGCCGCCTGTACGCGGCCTCCGACCTGGACCAGGTGCTGTTTTCCATCGGTCTGGTGTTCATGTCCGTGGCGGCTGCCCATTATTTCTTCGGTGCGCAGCAACAGCCGCTGCACCTGCCCGAATTCCTGTCCGGACAGATCCATCTGCCCGGTGTGGACATCGGTGTCTATCGCCTGTTCCTGATCGTCGCCGGCCTGGTGGTGGCCCTGCTGCTGCAATGGTCGGTGATCCGCACGTCCTTCGGCGCACGCTTGCGGGCGGCCGTGGACAATCAACGCGTCGCGCGCGGCATGGGCATCGACGTCAACCGCGTCTTCAGTCTGACCTTTGCCCTGGGTTCCGCCCTGGCGGGTCTGGGCGGGGCGCTGGGGGTCGAGATGCTGGGATTGGACCCCGAATTCCCCGTGAAGTATCTGGTGTACTTCCTCATCGTGGTTTCCGTGGGGGGCAGCGGCAACATCCTCGGTTCGCTGTACGCCGCCATTCTGCTCGGTGTGGCCGATGTGGCCGGCAAATACTACGTGCCGCAGATCGGTGCATTCATCATCTACGCCGTCATGGTGGCGACGCTGATCTTCCGCCCCCATGGCCTGTTCGGCCGTCCTCATAAATAGGCTCCGCCATGACGACCTCCAACTCGATCGGGACGCCGTCCCATCCGCATACCGGTTCGGCCGCGCTCGACCGTTATCGTCGCTCGGCCCGCTGGCAGCCGCTGGAATACTTGTTCTGGTGTCTGCCGATCCTGGCGTACTTCGCCTTCCCGGGCAATTACCTGCTGCTCAGTCAGATCGCCATCACCAGTCTGTTCGCGCTGTCGCTGGACCTGATCTTCGGCTACGCAGGGGTCATTTCCCTGGGCCATGCCGCCTTCTTCGGGGTGGGTGCGTACACCGTGGGTCTGCTGGGCTCGAACGGCTACGGAGACCCGCTGCTGGGCCTGCTCCTGGCGGCCGTGATCGCCGCCGTGCTGGGCTTTCTCAGCAGCTTCCTGCTGCTGCGCGGCAGCGACCTGTCGCGCCTGATGGTGACACTGGGCGTGGCCCTGATGCTCTATGAGCTGGCCAACAAATTCACCAGCATCACCGGTGGGGTGGACGGCATGCCGGGGGTCGAGGTCAAGCCGATCCTGGGAATGTTCGATTTCGACATGTTCGGCCGCGTCGGCTACATCTATTCGGTCATCGTGCTGTTCGTGCTGTTCTGGTTCGCCCGCCGCCTGGTGCATTCGCCCTTCGGCCAAGGCCTGCGCGGCATCCGCATGAACACGCTGCGCATGCCGGCCCTGGGCGTGCCCGTGAACCGCCGTCTGATTACGGTCTACACCATCGGTGCGGGCTATGCGGGCGTGGCGGGTGCGCTGCTGGCGCAGACGAATTCCTTCGTTTCGCTGGACGTGCTCAGCTTCCAGCGTTCGGCCGACCTGCTGCTGATCCTGATCCTGGGCGGGGCAGGGCACCTGTACGGCGGATTGCTGGGCGCCATCGTCTTCGTGATCGCCAATTACCTGCTGTCCGACATGAATCCCCAGTACTGGCAGTTCTGGCTGGGTCTGATCCTGGTGCTGGTGGTGCTGTTCGCCCGGGGCGGCATCCTGGGAACGGCCAAGCAATGGATCGCATCTTCCCGCCAACGCGCCGCTGCGCGTGCCCGCACGGAGTCCCCTTCATGAGTCCCGTCCTGCAGACCCACGGCCTGGTGCGCCGTTTCGGCGGCTTCGTTGCCACCGACCACGTCGATCTGTCGATCGCGCCCGGCGCGCGCCACGCCCTGATCGGCCCCAACGGGGCCGGCAAGACCACGCTGATCAATCTGTTGACCGGTTATCTGGAACCCACTGAAGGCCGCGTCGAGCTGATGGGCCGCGACGTCACGCGGATGCCGCAGTACGAGCGCGCCCGCCAGGGGCTGGTGCGTACCTTTCAGATCAATCAGTTGTTCATGGACATGACGGTGCTCGAATCCATTGCGTTGGCCGTCAGCGAGCGCAACGGGCTGGGTACGCGCTGGTGGAAGCCGCTATCCGCCCATGGCGAGGTCATCGACGAGGCCGCCGAGATCCTGGACCGCCTGAAGCTGCTGGCCGACGCGCACGAGACCACGCGCAATCTGGCCTACGGCCGCCAGCGTCTGATCGAGATCGCCCTGGCCCTGGCGCTGAAGCCCAAGGTCCTGCTGCTGGACGAGCCCGCCGCCGGCGTGCCGACCGGTGAAAGCCAGGAACTGTTCGAGACCATCGCTCAGTTGCCGCGCGACGTCACCATCCTGTTGATCGAACATGACATGAATCTGGTTTTCCGCTTTGCCGAACGCATTTCCGTCCTGGTGTCGGGCGCGCTCCTGATCGAGGACACCCCCGAGGTGATCGCGCACCATCCGCGTGTCAAGGAAGTCTACCTGGGAGAAGCCCATGTCTGAACTCTTGCGCCTGGAAAACGTCTGGGCAGGCTATGGCGACGCCGTGGTCCTGGAGGACCTGTCCCTGTCCCTGGCGGCCGGCGAGAGCCTGGCGCTGCTGGGGCGCAACGGTATGGGCAAGACGACGCTGCTGGCGACCCTGATGGGCGTCACCCGGCTGCGGCGCGGTCGCATCGTCTTCCAGGGCGAGGACATCGCCCAGGTGCCCAGCCATCGCCGTGCCCAGGCCGGTCTGGGCTGGGTGCCGCAGGAACGCGACATCTTCCGTTCCCTGACCGTCGAGGAAAATCTGACCGTGGTCGCCCGGCCGGGCGAGTGGACCCTGGAGCGGGTCTACGCCTTGTTCCCCCGATTGCAAGAACGCCGCACGAATCTGGGCAGCCAGTTGTCGGGTGGCGAACAGCAGATGCTGGCCATGGGGCGGGCACTGATGCTCAATCCCAAGATCCTGCTGCTGGACGAACCGCTGGAAGGCCTGGCGCCCTTGATCGCCCAGGAACTGCTGCACATCATCGACCGGATGGTCTCCGAAGGCCGCATGGCCGTCATTCTGGTGGAGCAGCACGCCCGCCAGATACTGCCGATCACGCGCCAGGCCCTGGTGCTGGAGCGTGGCCGGGTCGTCTATTCGGGCAGCAGCGCCGAACTGCTGAGCGACGGCGGCGCGCTGGATCGCTGGCTGGGCGCCGGCGCGACGGACGGCGGCAGCAAGGCCGAGACCGCTGCGCCGCCCGAACGCATCCCCGCCATCGAGGTCATCCAGGACGAGCACCGGGCGCTTGCGGCCATCCTCAATGGCCTGTCGAGCATCGTGCAGGACATCGAGGACGGCAAGCTGGAACCGGACTACACCTTGCTGGCCAGCATGGTCGAATACATCGCCGAGATGCCCGACAAGCTGCACCACCCGAAGGAAGACCAGATCTTCGCCCTGTTGCGGACCAAGACGCAGGACGAGGACGAACACCTGGACAAGCTCGAGGCCCAGCACCGGGACGCGAACCACGACACCAGCCTGCTCGACCGCGCTCTGGTCAGCTACATGCAGGGCGGGGCGGCGAGTTTTCCGGGCTTCAGGGATGCCGTGCGGACTTACATCGCCAACGAATGGGTGCACCTGAATACCGAAGAGCGCCATATCCTGCCGGCGGCGCGTCGTCTGTTCAGCGCTGACGAATGGGAGAAGGTCAACGCCGACTTTGTGCGTAACGGCGACCCCTGGTCCGGGCCGGACAACCGCTACGCCGATCTGTTCCGGCGCATCACCAGCCTGGCGCCGGCTCCCATTGGCGTGGGCGGGGGAGCGTCCCGGTAGTCAGGCGTCCTGATAGAGCTCCAGCGCCAGGTCGCGCAGCCAGCGATTGGCCGGATCCTTGTCGTAGCGGTGGCTCCAGTGGATGCCGACGTCGAATTCGTGCCGTGGCAGATCGGCCTCGATGATGGCGTAGTGTCCGCGAGGCGCGAATGACAGGGCGATGTTGCGCGGGATGATGACGGCCAGGTCGGTGGCTTCGATCAGGGCGGGCAGGGCCATGAAGTGCTCAGTGGTCACCCGGACCCGGCTGGCCGCGCTCAGGGCCTCCAGCGCGGTGCGTGTATAGGCGTGCGTGCGCACGGTGATGAAATCCAGGGTCTGGATGGCGTCCAGCGTGCGCAGCCGCGCGCCATGTTGTCGGGCAAACGGATGCCCCTTGCGCATGAGGATGATGTAGCGGTCCTGAAACAGGATCGCCGAGCGCATGGATTTCAGACCGGGCAGAAAGCCGAAGGCCAGATCCACCCGGCCCTGGTCCATGGAGGCTTCCAGATCGTTCAGGGGTACCCGCATGGTTTCGATGCGGGTGCGGGGCGCGCGCAGCCGCGCCGTGGTGATCAGGCGAGGCAGGAACTGGTCCTCGCCGATGTCCGTCATGTGCAGCCGAAAGACCCGTTCCGCCTGGGCAGGATCGAACCCGGCGGAGCCCTGCACGGCGCTTTCCAATGCGTACAGAGCCTCGTGGATGGCCGGCGCCATGCGCTGGGCGCGGACGGTGGGCACCACGCCGCCGGCGGCGCGCACGAACAGCGGATCGCCCACCAGATTGCGCAGGCGAGTCAGCCCCTGGCTGACGGCGGGCTGGGTCAGGTCCAGCGCAGTGGCCGCGCGGCTGACGTTGCGGGCCGTGTAGATCGCATCGAACACACGCAGCAGGTTCAGGTCCAGTTTCATATTATCAATTTGGCGAATAGAAAATATTAAACATATTTTATTGATTTATATTTTGCCGGATTCCATCATGTCTCGGAAGATGAATAGTGAAGCAAGCGCCACGGTCCGGTGGTGCGCTTCTCGACCAGGACAGGCTCCGCCCGGAGCCCGGAGACAGATATGATGAAAGACGTGGTGCGTGAGCAGGTGCAGGAGCAGACTCGGACGGGCCTGGTGACGGTGCGTCGGGCCGTCACGGATCTCTTGCGCCAGTTTGGCATGACGACGATGTTCGGCAATCCGGGTTCGACCGAACTGGGTCTGTTTCTGGATTTTCCAGAGGACTTCCGCTATGTCCTGGGCCTGCAGGAGTCTGTCGCGGTCGGCATGGCCGACGGCTACGCCCAGGCGACCCGCAACGCCGCCTTCGTCAATCTGCACTCGGCGGTCGGTGTGGGACACGCCATGGGGGCGATCTTCACGGCCCACAAGAACCGGACGCCGCTGGTGATCACGGCGGGGCAGCAGTCGCGCGCCATCCTGCCTTTCGACCCTTTCCTGTTTTCCAGCCAGGCGACGGAATTGCCCAAGCCCTACGTCAAATGGAGCATCGAACCGGCACGCGCCGAAGATGTGCCGCTGGCGATCGCCCGGGCTTATTACATGGCGATGCAGCCGCCGTGCGGGCCGGTGCTGGTATCCGTGCCCGCCGATGACTGGGGACGGCTGTGCGAGCCCGTCCAGGCACGCCGTGTCAGCCGCTCGATCCGTCCGGATGAGGCAATGCTGGACCGCATCGGCCAGCGGCTGGACGCGGCGCAACGACCGGCGCTGGTGCTGGGGGCGGCGGTGGACCGGGACGAGGCCTGGGACGAGGTCGTGGCGCTGGCCGAACGCCATCGCGCGGCGGTCTGGACGGCGCCGATGTCGGGGCGCAACGGCTTTCCCGAGAACCATCCCCTGTTCGCCGGCTTCCTGCCCGCTGCGCGCGAGCGCATCGTCGGTCTGCTGTCGGGCCACGATTTCATCCTGGCCCTGGGTGCAGCCGCTTTCGCCTATCACATCGAGGGCGAAGGCCCCCACATCCCGCCCGGCAGCGAACTGGCACAGATCGTCGACGATCCCAACACGCTGGCCTGGGCACCGGCGGGGATGGCGGCGCTGGGCAGCGTGCGCGCGGCCGTCCGCGACCTGCTGGACCGGCC
>NZ_JBASAD010000026.1:0-63287 GCF_049650445.1 Castellaniella sp.
GGGTAGGTGCGGCCGGTTCGGCGGCGGGGGCGGCGGTTTCAGCCGTCGAGCCGGTGAGCCAGCCAAACAGACGCTTGAGCAGGCCGCCTTGCGCCGCAGCCGGTGTCGCCGCGGGCGCGGCGGCCTCGGCGGTGCGGGGGGCGCGTTCCACGTGGGCCGGTGCCGGTTCGGCGGGCTGGATGCCCTTGACCAGGGCTTCGGGCCGGATCTTGGCTTCCTGGGCCTTGTTCGGCTGCCAGACGAGCTTGTCCTCGGGTTCTTGCGCGAGTTCGAAGCTGGTCTTGTTCTCGTCCAGGCGCGGATCGTCGTGGCGCAGGCGCTCGATGTGGTGATGCGGCGTTTCCAGGGACTTGTTCGGGATCAGGACCAGATTGACCTTCAGGCGGGATTCGATCTGGCCGATGTCGCGGCGCTTTTCGTTGAGCAGGAAGGTGGCGACGTCGACCGGCACTTGAGCGTGCAGGGCGGCCGTGCCTTCCTTCATGGCTTCTTCCTGGAGCAGGCGCAGCACGTGCAGGGCGCTGGATTCGGCGTCGCGGATCACGCCGGTGCCGGTGCAGCGCGGGCAGGTGACGTGCGAGCCCTCGTTCAGGGCCGGGCGCAGGCGCTGGCGGGACAGTTCCATCAGGCCGAAGCGGGAGATCTTGCCCATCTGGACGCGGGCGCGGTCGAAGTGCAGGGCATCACGCAGGCGCTGTTCGACGGCGCGCTGGTTCTTGCTGTCCTCCATGTCGATGAAGTCGATCACGATCAGGCCGCCCAGGTCGCGCAGACGCAGTTGGCGGGCGACTTCGTCGGCGGCCTCCTGGTTGGTGCGCAGGGCGGTTTCCTCGATGTCGGCGCCGCGCGTCGAGCGGGCGGAGTTGACGTCGACCGCAACCAGGGCCTCGGTGTGATCGATCACGATGGCGCCGCCCGAGGGCAGGGTGACCGTACGCGAGTAGGCAGTTTCGATCTGGTGTTCGATCTGGAAGCGGGAGAACAGGGGCACGTCGTCGCGGTAGCGTTTCACGCGATTGACGTTGTCCGGCATGACCACGCTCATGAAGGCGGTCGCCTGATCGTGGATGTCGTCCGTATCGATCAGGATTTCACCGATTTCCGGCGAGAAGTAGTCGCGGATGGCGCGGATGACGAGGCTGGATTCCAGATAGATCAGGATCGGCGCCTTGTTTTCGCGGGCGGCTCCGTCGATGGCGGTCCAGAGCTGCATCAGGTAATTCAGGTCCCATTGCAGTTCTTCGACACCACGGCCGATGCCGGCGGTGCGGGCGATCATGCTCATGCCGGCCGGGATGTCCAACTGGTCCATGGCGTCGCGCAGTTCCTGGCGGTCTTCGCCTTCGACCCGGCGCGACACGCCGCCGCCGCGCGGATTGTTGGGCATCAGCACCAGGTAGCGGCCGGCCAGGGAGATGAAGGTGGTCAGGGCCGCGCCCTTGTTGCCGCGCTCTTCCTTTTCGACCTGGATGATGAGTTCCTGGCCCTCGGACAGGGCATCCTGGATGCGGGCGCTGCGCACGTCCACGCCTTCTTTGAAGTACGTGCGGGCGACTTCCTTGAAGGGCAGGAAGCCGTGGCGGTCTTCCCCGTAGTTGACGAAGCAGGCTTCCAGGCCCGGTTCGATCCGGGTGATGACGCCTTTGTAAATGTTGCCTTTGCGCTGTTCGCGCCCGGCAGTCTCGATGTCCAGGTCGATCAGTTTCTGGCCATCGACAATCGCGACGCGTAGTTCTTCTTGGTGCGTCGCATTGAACAGCATGCGTTTCATGAGTGGGTTTCTCCGTAGTCAGGGCGCGCCGGATTCGGCGCACGGCCACGGGTCACTCGGTGTGCGATGCGACAGTCTGCGAGGGGATCGGCGCGCTGACGAAGTCAGACCGCGCCGGTCTCCTGGGGAAGGGGCACGGTGCGCCGGTAGGCGCGGGGTTCGGTCAGCAGGGAGGTCAAGGGCACGATGTGTGGTTGACGAAAAGATTGCTGGGAACGGCGAACGCGAGCGGTGGGCCGCGTCCGGTGCGGAAGAGCGAGCAGAATCTGCGGCGTCGTACGCGGCCTGACGTCGATTCCAGCGCCCGGCGATAGCGCGCGGGGGAGGGAAGCGGGACGGAGCCGGCGACCAAGGACCAGGAGGCTGGAAGTGAGGCAGTACAATGGAGTCCCTGCTTGCCCGACGGAGATGCATCCATTGCGTCTCTACGTCCGGCGGTTTCCAGCCTCTATGGGCTGTTGCGATTATATGCCGCTTTTCCCTATGCGCAAAATAGTTGATTCCCCTATCCCGCCGCCGGCCGTCCGCCAGGTGCTCGTGGGGACCGAGCATGAGGGGCAGCGGCTGGACAATTTCCTGCTGCGGATCTGCAAGGGCGTCCCCAAAAGCCATATCTACAAGGCCATCCGCGACGGCCAGGTCCGGGTCAACAAGGGGCGCTGCAGGGCGGAGACCCGCCTGGCATCCGGCGATACGGTGCGTGTGCCGCCGCTGCGCCTGCCCGCGCCCGGCGTCACGCCGCCGGCGCCGCCCGCCACGTTTCCCGTGTTGTACGAGGACGAGCACCTGTTGGTGATCGACAAGCCCGCCGGGGTGGCGGTGCATGGCGGCAGCGGAGTGTCCTTTGGCGTGATCGAGCAGTTGCGCGCCGCGCGACCGGACGAGCGCCTGCTGGAACTGGCCCATCGCCTGGACCGGGAAACGTCGGGGGTGCTGATGGTGGCGCGCAGCCGCAAGGCCCTGGTGGCCCTGCATGACATGATGCGCGAAAGCCAGGGGCGCAAGCACTATCTGGCGCTGGTCGTGGGCGATTGGGTCAACGATCGCCAGCACATCCGCCTGCCCCTGCTGAAATACCTGACCCCGGACGGCGAGCGCCGGGTGCGCGTCGATGCCCAGGGCAAGCCGGCTCACACCATCATCACCCTGCAACGACGTTACGCCGGGCGTTATTCCCTGGTCGGGGCCGAACTGCGCACCGGGCGCACCCACCAGATCCGGGTGCACCTGGCGGCGCAGGGGCATCCGATCGCCGGGGACGAGAAATACGGGCCGGACGCCGTGCGCGCCGCCCTGGCCGCCCAGGGCTTCCGGCGCATGTTTCTGCATGCGCACCGGCTGGAAATCCCCCATCCGGTATCCGGAGCGCCCCTGGTCTTTGAATCACCGTTGCCGCCCGCCTGCCGGGCGCTGCTGGATCAACTGGAGCATGCTCGTTCATGAACGCCCTAGCCCCCATCACGCCGGTCACGACTTCCACGGCGTCGAGCCGCATGGGCGGCGCGCCGGACAAACAGTACCGCGCCGTGATTTTCGACTGGGATGGAACTCTGCTGGATTCCACCTATCACATCGTCGAGGCGCTGCTGGGCGCTTGCCGGGATCTGGATCTGCGTGAACCGTCCCGCGAAGAAGCCGGCTGGGTGATCGGGCTGTCGCTGCAGGCGGCCTTGTACCGCCTGGTGCCGGAACTGGGCGCCGACCGCCAGGATGCGTTTGTGGACCGTTATCGCGCGCATTTCATGGCCTTGCAGCACGAAATG
Organism: Castellaniella sp.; assembly: GCF_049650445.1. Lineage (GTDB taxonomy): Bacteria > Pseudomonadota > Gammaproteobacteria > Burkholderiales > Burkholderiaceae_B > Castellaniella. Next base: position 3,535 of record NZ_JBASAD010000026.1, read on the forward strand.
CATTTTTTTGAAGGCCAGGTGCAACTATTGCGCGATCTGCACGCAGGTGGTGCGATTCTGGGCGTGGCCACGGGCAAGAGCCGGCGCGGCCTGGATGATTCGATCGAGCGGCTGGATCTGCGGGGCCTGTTTCGCGCCACGCGCACGGTGGACGAGGCGCGCGGCAAGCCGGACCCGGACATGCTGCTGCAGTTGCTGGCCGAACTGGATCTGGATCCGGGCACGGTGCTGATGGTGGGGGACACTACCCACGACGTGCTGATGGCGCAGGCGGCGGGGGTGGACAGTCTGGCGGTCGCCTACGGGGCTCACAAGCCGTCCCTGCTGGAATCCGCCCGGCCGACGGCGCTGGCAGCCACGGTCCCCGAGATGCAGGCCTGGATCCGCGCGCGGGCGGCAGGCTGAGAACTTTTCCGCGTGCTGACGGTCTAAACTGGATTGTCTTCCTCCAGGCGGGTCATCATGCGCAAACTCTGGGAAATCGGCATCCGGCCCTCTGAAATCACACCCGAACCCGTCTGGCAGTCGCGGCGACGCTGGCTGCAGCAGGCCACTGTGGGTTCTCTGGCGCTGGGCGCGGCGGGCCTGGCCCGGGCGGCCGAGGCCGAAGGCCCCGAAGGTCCTCTGCTGAAAGCCCCGCGCGATGCCCGCTGGTCGACCGACGAGTCGCCCAATGTCTGGTCCGACATCACCACCTACAACAATTTCTACGAGTTCGGTACCGGCAAGGGCGATCCGGCCCACTATGCGGGGCGGATGCGGCTGGAGCCCTGGACAGTGCGGATCGATGGCGCCGTGCGCAAGCCCCTGACCCTGGATCTGGATGCGCTGCGGCGCCTGGCGCCCCTGGAAGAGCGCGTCTACCGGCTGCGCTGCGTCGAGGCCTGGTCCATGGTGGTGCCCTGGACCGGCTATTCACTGTCCCATCTGCTGCGGCAGGTCGAGCCGACGGCGGATGCGCGCTACGTGGTGTTCACGACGACGCTGCAGCCCGAGGCCATGCCGGGCGTGGCCGAAGGCGTGCTGGACTGGCCCTATGTCGAAGGCCTGCGTCTGGACGAGGCCATGCACCCGCTGGCCTTGCTGACCTTTGGTGTCTACGGCCGCACCCTGCCGCCGCAGAACGGCGCGCCGCTACGGGTGATCGTGCCCTGGAAATATGGGTTCAAGTCGGCCAAGTCGCTGGTCGGCATCCGCCTGCAGGCGGAACCGCCGGTCACCAGCTGGATGCGCGCCGCGCCCCGGGAGTACGGTTTCTATGCCAATGTGAACCCGGCGGTCCCGCATCCCCGCTGGAGCCAGGCAAGCGAACGTCGCATCGGCACGAGTTTCTTCGCGCCGCGCCTGCCCACCCAGCCTTTCAACGGCTACGCCGAAGCGGTGGCCGGCCTGTACGCCGGCATGGATCTGGCGCGCAATTTCTGATGGGCGCGCGTGCGGAAGGGGCCCATGGGGTTGCGGCGGCGCGCCGCCTGCGGCCGGGCGGTGGCCGGGTTCTGGGTGCCTGCGTCCACGCCTGCGGCCTGTTTCCCCTGGTGCGCTGGGTCGCGCTGGGCACGGCCGGGGGCCTGGGCGTCAATCCGCAGGAATTCCTGACGCGTTCCAGCGGCATCTGGGCGCTGGTCCTGCTGTGGGCCACCCTGGCCGTGACGCCGGTGCGCCGGCTGGGCTGGGCCGGCCTGCTGCGCCACCGGCGCAAGCTGGGGCTGTACGCCTTCTTCTATACCGCACTGCACGTTCTGGCCTGGGCAGTCTGGGACCGGGGATGGGTGCCGGCTTCGATGTGGACGGATCTGTGGCAGCGCGATTTCATTGGAGTAGGCGCGCTGGCCGTGCTGTGCCTGGTGCCGCTGGCGGCGACCTCCACCCAGGGCTGGATGCGGCGCCTGGGACGAAACTGGAAGCGCCTGCACACGCTGGTCTATCCGGCCGCCATCCTGTCGGCCCTGCATTTCGACTGGATGCGGGCAGGCAAGAACGACTTTCTGGAGCCACGCCTGTACGCCGTGATCCTGGTGTTGCTGCTGGCCGTGCGCCTGCCGGGATGGTGGCGTGCCTGGCGCGCGGCGCGGTAATCGGCCTGTTTTGCCGACGGGCCGCCCCAAGGCAAAACGCGCCCCCTCGGGGGGCAGCAAGCAGCCAAAGGCTGCGCAGCGTGGGGGCCCTTTACTCGGCCAGATACAGAAACAAGGTCGGCTTGCGCTCGAAATCCGGCGGGCCGGCCTTGCGCCACTGGGCGACGGTGCGCGTGGCGATGGCCTCGTCGTCGCAGGTCAATGCACTGGCGATGCACAGCCGCGTCGTATCGCGCAGGGTACGCAGCAGCGCTTCGAACAGAGCGGCGTTGCGGTAGGGGGTCTCGATCAGGATCTGGGTCTGCTGCTGCTTGTGCGACACCGATTCCCAGGCGCGCAACTGGGCGTCGCGTTCGTGCGCCTTGACCGGCGCGTAGCCATGGAAGGCGAAGCGCTGGCCCTGCAGGCCGCTGGCCATCAGGCCCAGCATGATGGAAGACGGTCCCGTCCAGGGTACGACCCGGATGCCGGCGGCGTGCGCCTGAGCCACCACCCCGGCGCCGGGGTCCGCCACGGCCGGGCAGCCGGCCTCCGACACCAGGCCGAGGTCCTGGCCGGCGGGCACGGCGTTCAGCCAGGCGCGGATTTCGCCCGCCTGCGTGTCTGGCTTCAGGGTATGAATCGTGATTTCCTGCAGCGGGATGGCGGTTTCGATCTGCTTCAGGAAGGCGCGCGCCGTTTTCGCGTTTTCGGCGATGAAATAGCGCAGCGTGGCGGTGATTTCGCGGGCGGCCCGAGGCAGCCAGCGTTCGGGGTCGGCCTGGCCCAGGCCGACGGGGATCAGATGCAGGGTAGTGGTCATGATTGGATTTCGGGAAGCTCGGGATGGGACGCCAGGGGCTCCAGGCCGAAGGCCCGCAGCATGCGGCACAGGGCGATCAGGGGCAGGCCTATGAGGGCAGTGGGGTCGTCGCTGCGCATCCGTTCCATCAACGCGACGCCCAGTTGTTCGGCCTTGGCGCTGCCGGCCGTGTCGAAGGGCTGTTCGACGCGCAGATAATGTTCGATCCGGACATCGTCCAGGGTCAGGAAGCGGCATTCGGTGGGCACTTGCTCCAGCAGCGGGCGCCGGCCGTCCGTGACGCACAGGGCGGTGTGGAACAGGACCTCGCGGCCGCTGAAACGACGCAACTGAGCGCGGGCAGCCTCGAAAGAGCCCGGCTTGCCGATGGGTTCGCCCTCGAATACGGCCACCTGGTCCGAGCCGATCACCAGGGCGCCGGGGTGGCGCGCAGCGATCACGGCGGCTTTTTCCTGCGCCAGGCGCAGGGACAGGGCCAGCGGCGATTCGCCGGGGCGCGGGCTTTCGTCGATGTCCGGGGATTCGACGGCAAAGGGCAGCTTCAGCCGTTGCAGCAGGGCGCGGCGGTAGGGTGAACTGGAAGCCAGGATGAGGCGCATAGAAAGATCCAGGGGGTCAGCGCGCCAGTTTACTGCGCTGCCACCCCTGCCATTCGTCCTTGCGCATGACGCGTTCAACATCATTCACTGTTTTCAGGGATAGGCGGCCAGCGCCCCCTGGCTTAAGATGTCGCCATCCGGCACGCAAGACCCGCCGCCCTGCCGCTGCGATGCTGCGGTTGCCTGAATCCCCCCCCATGATTGAATCCCAGCCCCCCGCGCACGACCTGCTGCCCGCGCCCGTCCTGATCGTCGAGGACGAACCCTTGCTGCAGCAGCGGCTGGGCGCCTTGCTGCGGCAATTGGGATATGCCGACGAAGCCCTGTGCTTTGCCGGTTCGCTTGCAGAGGCCCGTGCTCATCTGGTCAATCAGCCGATGGCGTTGGCGCTGGTCGATCTGATGCTGCCCGACGGCAATGGGCTGGAACTGATCGCGCAGATGCGCGCCGACAATCCTGAACTCGGCATCCTGGTGGTGTCGGCCTGGAGCGCGGAAGAAGCCATCCTCGATGCGCTGCGGGCCGGGGCCACCGGCTACGTGCTCAAAGAACGTGACGACATCGAGGTTTCCATGTCCATCCGCAGCGTGCTGCGCGGCGGCGCGCCCATCGATCCGTTCATCGCGCGGCGCATCCTGGAACTGCTGCCGATCCATGCCGTCCCGCCAGGACAGCAGAGCCCGGCGCCTGCCACTGTCGGCCTGGGTGACGCCCCCGCGACCGCCGTGAATCCAGGCGAAACGCTCACCGAACGCGAGGCGCAGATTCTGCGTCTGGTAGCGGACGGCCTGACCAACCGGGAAATCGCCACGCAGCTTTGTCTCTCTCGCTATACCGTCGAAAGCCACATCAAGCGCATCTACCGTAAACTGGCCGTCTCATCGCGCACCATGGCGATCCGTGTCGCTCGGGTGCGCGGGATGATCCAATAAAGGGACTCGATTGGGGGCCGTCGACACGCGCTTCAAACGGATCCGCACGGATTGCGTGGGGGCGGCAAGCCGAAGGTGCGGCGTGGGGGCGTTTTCGTGGCCCATTGTTCTGTTGGCACTGGCTGTATGGTTGATCAGCCTGCCCGTCCATGCGGCCTCCGCGCCGGATTGCCTGCCGCGCATCCTGTCCATGACTTCAGCCGAGGCGCACGGCTCTGGCGGCGTGCGCCCCGCCAGTGGCTGGCAAGCCGTGACCTTGCCCGACATCCGCAAACGCCCGTGGTCCGACCTGCGGGGCGAAGTCTGGTACCGCATTGACTGGGAACGCGGCTGCGCCCCTGGTGCGACCGGTCCGCCGCTGGCCTTGAGGGTGGATGGCCTCGTCATCGCAGGCGAAATTCATATCAACGATCATTTCCTCTGGCGCGACGCCTCGCTGGTGGAGCCGCTGTCGCTCAGTTGGCTCATGCCCCGCTGGTGGCCGCTGCCCGACGATCTGTTGCGTGACGGCGTCAACACGATCTGGGTGCGCGTCCTCGCCCCGGAAGGCCTGGCACAGGGGCTGGGTACGCTGCAATTGGGGGCCGCCGATCACATCGAAGCCAGCCACCTGCGCCGCACCTGGGTTCAGCGCACCGTCCTGTTCCTGACCATCGGCCTGTCCAGTGCGATGGGCCTGATCTGCCTGACGATCTGGTGCTTGCGCCGCGCAGAGCGCGCGTTTGGCTGGTATGCCCTGATGACCTTCTGGTGGGTGCTGTATCTTTTTACGGCGCTGGCCCTGACGCCCTGGCCCTTCGAGACGGCATTGGCGCATACTCGCCTGAATCACGTCAGCTACCTGATCTATGTGGCGTGTTTTTGCCTGTTCACCTGGCGCTTTGGCGGGCAGCGCCTGCCGCGCCTGGAGCGCTGGCTTGGGCTGGTCATGGCGCTGGGGCTGGCGGTTGCGCTGTTTGCGCCCTACCCGGCAGTCGAAAGTGTCTGGCTTGGCGCCGTGCTGATCTTTCTGGCCAACTGTCTGCAATTCCAGTTTCACGCCTGGCGCACCCGCCAGCCGATGCATCTGCTGCTGGCGCTGTGCTATCTGGCCTTTCTGGTCACCGGCATGCATGACGCCTACGTCCTGACGCACGGCACGCAGGAACAAACGATCTGGAGCACCCTCACCGGGCCGATCGCCGCGCTTTTCATCGGGGTGCTGATGGGCACCCAATTGGTCGCCAGCATCCGCCGCGCCGAACACTTCAATCGGGAACTCCAGGATCACGTCGCCCAAGCCCGTGCGGAACTTTCCGAAGTCCTGCGGCGCGAGCACCAGTACGCGCTGAAGCACGCCAAGCTGCAAGAACGCATGCACCTCGTCCACGACCTGCACGACGGCCTGGGCGGCAGCCTGGTGCGCAATATGGCGCTCGTGGAACAATCTCCCACGCCCTTGTCCAACGAGCGCATGCTGTCTTTGCTGAAAGTCCTGCGTGATGACCTGCGCCAGGTGATCGACCACGGCTCCAGTGCGGGCGTCGTCACGCCCGCCACGCCGGTGCAATGGGCTGCGCCGCTGCGCCATCGCTTTACCCGGCTGTTCGACGAACTGGGCGTGGATTCAAGCTGGCGGATTGCCAAACACTGGCGCATCCCGCCCAGCACCCTGCAATGCCTGGGCCTGATGCGCATTGCGGAAGAAGCCCTGGCCAACGTCATCAAACACAGCCGCGCCCGCCATGTGCAGGTGCAGTGCGTGCAACCGCAGGCCGATCTGCTCCAACTGGACATCACCGACGATGGTTGCGGCTTTGATCCCGAAGCCGTCAAGCACGCCGGCCTGAGCGTGGGCATGCGCAGCATGGCCGCCCGCGCCGAACGTCTGGGCGGCTCGCTGTCCGTCACATCCGGCCCCGACGGCACCACCGTGTGCGTGACGCTACGGGTGGAATTGTCCGCGTGCGCAGAGGATGTCGAGGGCGATGCCAGGATATCCTGACTGAGCACGCGCCTGTCGGAGGCTCGGCGGCAAGTGATTGACCTCACCCCATGCCATCCAGTATCATCTAGAGTTTTCCCGAATCACAAAATTCATGGTCATCGATGCGACCGGGTTCGCGCGGGCCGGCGGCGCCCTGGATGGCAGGGTCCTTACTGCGCAGTTGACGCGCCTGTGCCAGGATCTGCCCGAACCCCAGGATGGAGAAATCCGCTGGCAGGTGCGTGGCCGGTTCGATGCGCCGTCCGGGCAGTCCTGGCTGGATGTCGAGGCCGACGGGCCGGTGCGGGTCATGTGCCAGCGCTGCCTGGGGGCCTTCAGTCTGACGCTGCGGGTATCCAGCACGCTGGGTCTGGTGGAAACCCAGGCGCAGCTAGAAGCCATGGACGCGCTCGAAGCCGAAGGCCAGGGTCCTGAGATCGAATACCTCGTCGCCGACCCGCGCCTGGACGTGCTGGGCCTGGTCGAGGACGAGCTGATTTTGGTGCTGCCCTATGCGCCCCGTCACGAGGTGTGTCCGGGCGATGGGGATGTGCCGGAACCGCCTCGGCGGCCTTCGCCGTTCGCAGTCCTGGGACGGTTCGGGAAAGACTGAATTTTCATTCAACACACGGGCTCGTGCTTACCTTAAAATGAGCGGCCCCGATTCACAGGAGTCATCATGGCTGTCCAGCAAAACAAAAAGAGCCCGTCCAAGCGCGGCATGCATCGTTCGCACGATTTCCTCACGGCGCCCGCCACGGCCATCGAGCCGACCACTGGCGAACTGCACCTGCGCCACCACATCAGCCCGAACGGCACCTATCGCGGCCGCAAGGTCCTGAAGACCAAGAACGACGAATAAGCCATCTGCGCCACGGTTCTCCCACGCGCCGATGACCCATTCCAATCCGACCATCGCCATCGATTGCATGGGCGGTGATCATGGCCTGCCGGTCACCGTACCGGCAGCAATGGCGTTCGCCCAGGCACACCCGGATACCCGGTGTCTGCTGGTCGGTGACGAGGCCCTGATCCGCCAGACCCTGCATCAGAACGCGGCGGCCGCCGGTCAGTTCGAGATCCTGCACGCTTCCGAAGTCGTCACCATGCACGACTCGGTGGAAATCGCCCTGCGTCGCAAGAAAGACTCCTCGATGCGGGTGGCGGCCCAGGCCGTCAAGGACGGCCGCGCCGACGCCGCCGTGTCGGCCGGCAACACCGGCGCCTGGATGGCGATTTCCCGCTACGTGTTGAAGACGCTGGACGGCATCGATCGTCCGGCCATCGCCACGGCGCTGCCCAACCAGAAGGGTGGGGCGACCACGGTCCTGGACCTGGGCGCCAACGTGGACTGCACGGCCGAGCACCTGCTGCAGTTCGGCCTCATGGGGGCTGCGCTGGTGTCCGCCATGGATCATCGCGCTCAGCCCTCCGTCGGCCTGTTGAACATTGGCGAAGAACTCATCAAGGGCAACGAAGTCGTCAAGCAGGCGTCCGATCTGCTGCGCGGCAGCGGCCTGAACTTCTACGGCAACGTCGAAGGCGATGACATCTTCAAGGGCACGGTGGACGTGGTCGTCTGCGACGGCTTCGTCGGCAACGTGGTCCTGAAGTCCGTCGAGGGTCTGGCGCGCATGATCGGCGCCATGATGCGCGAGGAGTTCCGCCGCAACGCCTTCACCATGACGGCGGGGCTGGTCGCTACGCCCGTCCTGCAGCGGTTCCGCGCCCGCGTGGATAATCGCCGCTACAATGGGGCGGCCCTGCTGGGCCTGCGCGGCATCGTCATCAAGAGCCATGGCTCTGCCGACGCCTATGCCTACGGCCAGGCGCTGCAACGGGCCCGCGAGGCCGTGCTCAACGGGCTCCTCGAGGGCACCATCCAGCGTCTCGACGATTTGCGCGGTCGACCGCCCGCTCCGGCAGCCTAGTCCTTCTTTTTCCGGAATCGATATGCCTTACGCCAGGATCACAGGAACGGGCGGCTATTTGCCCCCACGCGTCGTCAGCAACGATGATCTGGCCGCCGATCTGGCCACGCGCGGCATCGAAACGTCCGATGCCTGGATCACCGAACGCACCGGCATCCGCCAGCGCCACATCGCCGATCCCGGCACCAAGACCAGCACGCTGGCCACGGCGGCTGCGCGCGCGGCCCTGGACAGCGCCGGCCTGACGGCCGACCAGATCGATCTGATCATCGTCGCAACCTCCACGCCGGATTTCATCTTCCCCAGCACCGCCTGTCTGGTGCAGGCCAATCTGGGCGTGGGGGGCGGTGCCGCCTTTGACGTCCAGGCGGTGTGCAGCGGCTTCGTCTACGCCCTGGCGACTGCGGACGCCTTCGTGCGCGCCGGCCGTGCGCGTCATGCTCTGGTCATTGGCGCCGAGGTCTTCTCCGGCATCCTCGACTGGAACGACCGCCGTACCTGCGTGCTGTTCGGCGACGGCGCCGGGGCCGTGGTCGTCAGCGCTTCCGACGAGCCCGGCATCCTGGCCGCGCGGCTGAACGCCGACGGACGCCAGCAACATATCCTGTGCGCCGCCGGCAACGTCGCGGGCGGTCAGGTCACGGGCGACCCCTTCCTGCGCATGGACGGTCAGGCCGTGTTCAAGCTGGCCGTCAATTCCCTGACGCGCTCCGCGCACGAAGTTTGCGACGAGGCCGGCATCCAGGTGTCCGACATCGACTGGATGGTGCCGCACCAGGCCAACATCCGCATCCTGAATTTCATCGGCCGCAAGCTCAACCTGCCCGAAGACAAGCTCATCGTCACCCTGGATCGTCACGCCAATACCTCGGCGGCCAGCGTGCCGCTGGCGCTGGACGTCGCCTGGCGCGATGGCCGCATCCGCGCCGGCCAGACCGTGTTGCTGCAAGGGGTGGGTGGCGGCTTCACCTGGGGCTCCGTCCTCGTGAAAATCTGAAGACTACGACATGAAGATTGCATTTGTATTTCCGGGCCAGGGCTCGCAGACCGTTGGCATGATGGACGCCTGGGCGGACGACGCCGGTGTCCAGGCGACGCTGCGCGAGGGCGGCGCGGCACTGGGTGAAGACCTTTCCGGTCTGATCGCCCAAGGCCCGGCCGACACCCTGAACCTGACCACCCACACCCAGCCCGCCATGCTGCTGTGCTCGGTCGCGATGTATCGCGCCTGGCGGCAGGCAGGCGGCGCGGCCCCCGCCCTGGTGGCGGGCCACAGCCTGGGTGAATATTCCGCCCTGGTGGCGGCCGGCTCCCTGGACCTGGCGGACGCGGTACGTACCGTGCGCGTGCGCGCCCAGGCCATGCAGTCCGCCGTGCCGGTGGGCGAGGGCGGCATGGCCGCCATCCTGGGGCTGGACGACGAAGCCGTGCGCCAGGCCTGTGCCCAGGCTGCCGAAGGCCAGATCGTCGAGGCCGTCAACTACAACGCCCCGGCCCAGGTCGTGATCGCCGGCCATACGGCTGCGGTCGAGCGCGCCTGTGAACGGGCGCGCGCAGCCGGCGCCAAGCGTGCCGTATCCCTGCCGGTGTCGGCGCCCTTCCATTCGCGCCTGCTGGAGCCTGCTGCTGCCGTCCTGGCGGGCGCGTTGGCGGACGTGGCCCTGGTGGCTCCGGCCATGCCCTTGATCAACAACGTCGATGTCGCCCGTCCGACGGATCCGGCCGCCATCCGCGATGCGCTGGTGCGCCAGGCCTGGCACCCGGTGCGCTGGGTGGAAACCATCCAGGCCATGAAGCAGGACGGCGTCACCCACCTCGTCGAGTGCGGGCCGGGCAAGGTGCTGACCGGCTTGGTCAAGCGCATCGACCGCGAAATCAACACGTTCAACATCACCGATCCGGCGTCCCTGCAGGCGACGCTGGAAGCTCTGGGAGGCTGACATGTCGGAAGCTGTACTGGCGGGCAAGATCGCCCTCGTAACGGGCGCTTCGCGCGGTATTGGCCGTGCCATTGCGCTGGAATTGGCGGCTGCGGGTGCCACGGTCGTAGGGACGGCGACGTCCGAGGCCGGCGCCCAGGCCATCACCGAAGCCCTGGCGCCGCAAGGCGGGCGCGGCGCGGTGCTCGAAGTCAATGACGCGGCGTCCTGCGACGCGCTGCTGGCCGAACTGGCCGGCCAGGGCGGACCGCATATCCTGGTCAATAATGCCGGGATCACCCGCGACGGCCTGATCCTGCGCATGAAGGACGAGGACTGGGCCGCTGTGCTGGGCACCAATCTGTCGTCCGTGTTCCGTCTGTCGCGCGGTGTCGCCAAGACCATGATGAAGGCCCGCTGGGGCCGCATCATCAACATCACGTCCGTGGTGGGCTACAGCGGCAACCCCGGTCAGGCCAACTACGCCGCCGCCAAGGCCGGCGTCGCCGGCCTGTCGCGGTCTCTGGCGGCCGAACTGGGCAGCCGGGGCATTACGGTCAACTGCGTGGCCCCGGGCTTCATCGATACCGACATGACCCGTGCCCTGAACGAAACCCAGACTGCCGCCATCCTGGGGCAGATTCCCCTGGGGCGATTGGGTTCGGCCGCAGAGATCGCCCACGCGGTCGCCTACCTGGCCAGCCCCCAGGCCGGCTATGTAACAGGGACGACGCTGCACGTCAATGGTGGTATGTATATGTAGGCATCGGGAACGGAGCCGGCCTGTCTAAGGTAAAATCCGTTCAACCTCAGCAGGCAGGCCCGGTCGTGATCGTGTTTCCCTCACGGAAGCCGTCCGACGGCCGGGACTGTTTTTTTTGATATGAACCCGCAGTTCCGTTGGCCTCATTGGCTATAATTCGCGGGATTTTTCCTTACTGGAGATATGCATGGAAAGCATCGAACAGCGCGTCAAGAAGATCGTCGCTGAGCAACTCGGCGTCAACGAAGCTGAGATCAAGAACGAATCTTCCTTCCTTGACGACCTCGGTGCCGACTCGCTCGATATGGTCGAGCTCGTGATGGCCCTCGAAGACGAATTCGAAACCGAGATCCCCGACGAGGAAGCCGAGAAGATCACGACGGTCCAACAGGCGGTCGACTACATCACCTCGCACAGCAAGCAGTAATCTCACCACCCTGTTGCGGCTTGCCGCACCAGGGCTGGACGGCCTGTCGCACCAAGCCGGACAGGCGCCGGGGCGGTTCGCGGCGGGTACCATCGGCAGGCTGAAACAGCCTGCCGCATTGGCCCGTCACGGGTCGCCCTTTTTTCATCGCAGGGCCGCCCCAAGATGAAAAGCGCCCCTCGGGGGGCAGCAAGCCGAAGGCGCAGCGTGGGGGCCTTCTTTCATTTATTTTTCAGCTTCAGGAGCCGAGTCAGTGAAACGACGTGTCGTCATAACCGGATTGGGCATCGTGTCGCCCGTGGGCAACGATGTGCAATCCGCCTGGGACAACCTCATTCACGGTCGTTCGGGCATCGGCCGCGTGACGCGTTTCGACGCCTCGGTGCTCAACAGCCAGATCGCGGGCGAGGTCAAGGGTTTCAATGTGACCGATTACATGGGGGCCAAGGAAGCCAAGCAGATGGATTCCTTCATCCATTACGGCGTGGCGGCCGGCATCCAGGCCTGGCGTGATTCGGGGCTGGACATCGCCGCCGAGGACGCCGATCGCATCGGTACCATCATTGGTTCGGGCATTGGCGGTCTGCCGCGCATCGAAGAAACCCAGATCGAATACCTGGAGCGGGGCGCCCGGCGCATTTCGCCGTTTTTCGTGCCGGCTTCGCTGATCAATCTGATCTCGGGTCAGTTGTCCATCATGCTGGGTCTGAAAGGCCCCAGCTACGCCGTGGTTTCGGCCTGCACGACCGGCCTGCACTGTATCGGCGATGCCGCGCGCCTGATCGAGTACGGCGACGCCGACATCATGGTGGCCGGCGGGGCCGAAAGCTCCGTGTCCCCCCTGGGCATGGGGGGCTTTGCCGCCATGCGTGCCTTGTCCACCCGCAACGACGATCCCGAGACCGCTTCGCGTCCCTGGGACCGCGACCGCGACGGCTTCGTCCTGGGCGAGGGCGCCGGCGTGCTGGTCCTGGAAGAATACGAACATGCCCGCCGCCGCGGCGCCCGCATCTACGGCGAATTCCTGGGCTTTGGCATGAGCTCCGACGCGCATCACATCACCAGCCCGGACCAGGACGGTCCGCGCCGGGGCATTCTGCACGCGTTGCGCAACAGCGGCGTGAACCCCGACCAGATCAGCTACGTCAACGCCCACGGCACTTCGACCCCTCTGGGCGACAAGAACGAGACGGCGGCGCTCAAGCTGGCGTTCGGCGACCATGCATACAAGCTGGTGGTCAATTCCACCAAGTCCATGACCGGGCACTTGCTGGGCGCGGCGGGCGGTATCGAGGCGGTCTTCACGACCCTGGCGGTGTACCACCAGATTTCGCCCCCGACCATCAATCTGTTCAACCAGGATCCCGAATGCGACCTGGATTATTGCGCCAATCAGGCGCGCGACCTGAAGATCGATGTGGCGTTGTCCAATTCCTTCGGCTTTGGTGGCACCAATGGCTCGATGCTGGTGGGGCGCCTCTGACCCCCCGGCCGCATCATGACTGAGCGCGAGGTCGATCTCGCGCTGGTCGAGCGCGTCAGGCGCGGCGAACGCCACGCCTTTGATCTGCTGGTGATCAAATACCAGCGCAAGATCATGCGGCTGCTGTCGCGCCTGATTCACGACCCGGCCGATATCGAGGACGTCGCCCAGGAGGCCTTCATCAAGGCCTACCGCGCCTTGCCCCAGTTCCGGGGCGAAAGCGCCTTCTACACCTGGCTTTACCGGATTGCCCTGAACACCGCCCGCAACTGGCAGGCGGCCAGTTTTCGCCGGCCCGCCACTGTGACACCTCTGGAAAATGAGGATGGTGAAACTTTTGACCAGATTGATGGCCTAAGCGATCAGAGCACCCCTGAATCGTTGATGGCCAGCCGGCAGGTCGCCCAGGCCGTCAACGAGGCCATCGATGAACTGCCGGACGATTTGCGCGCCGCGATCGTGCTGCGGGAAATCGAAGGGATGAGTTATGAAGAAATCGCCAGCACCATGCAATGTCCCATCGGTACGGTCCGTTCGCGTATCTATCGCGCCCGCGAAGCCATCGCGGCTCGCCTGCGACCGGTCATGGAACGTGATACGGATCGCCGTTGGTAAGGAGCCGTCATGAATGCCAAACCTGATTCTGCCGTGACAGAGCGCGCCTGGGAGGCCTCAGTGTCTTCCTGGGTGGACGGAGAGGCCGAGCTGCGCTCCGAAGATCTCGACACCCCCTATGGGCGCCAGCTCTGGGACACTTACCACTTGATTGGCGACGTCATGCGCAGTCCGGACCTGGCGATCCGCCCGTCCGAACGCTTCTATGCGCGTGTGTCGGCCGCTCTCGACGCGGAGCCGGCCATTGTCGCGCCGTTGCCGCTGGCCCGGCGCCATCTGCTGCGCAACGGCCTGTCGGGGTTGGCGGTCGCGGCGGCCGTGGCGTCCGTCGTCTGGATGGCTCGTCCGTTCTTCCTGGCCCCGGACGCACCGCTCACCACCACGCCGGTCATGGCCCAGGCCGACGAGCCCGAGGCCGCCGATCCGGGGCTGGCTGATTACATGGCCGCGCATCAGTCGATGGCGGGTGCCGGCGCGGTGCGCCAGGTTTCTCTGGATGGGATGGGGGCGCGCTGATGCTGACCTGGGCGCGGGCCGGATGCCGGGCGGGGTTGTGCCTGGTTTTTGCGTGGACCGCTGCCGCAGGTGCGGCCGAGGCCGACCCGCTGACCTTTCTGCGGCAGGTCCAGGATGCCGCTCGCACCCTGGACTATGCCGGCATCACCGTCTACCAGCAGGGACACACCCTGCAGGCCACGCATCTGGTTCATCAGGTGGATGGCACCGGCGAACGGGAACGCCAGGAAGTCCTGGACGGCTCGCCCCAGGAATGCCTGCGGCAGTACGGCATGGAAGAATGCCTGCTGCCGGAACACCGGCTGGTGATCACGCGGCCCGCACACAGCGATCATTTCCCGGCGCTGCTGCTGGGCGAGGGCGCGACGATTGCCCGGCACTACGACTGGAAGCCCCTGGGCCGCACTTACCGCGTCGCTGGGCGCGAATGCGCCGTGTCCGAATTGCGGGCGCGCGACGCTTTGCGCTACAGCTACCGGATTTGCACGGATCTGAAGAACCATCTGCTGCTCAAGAGCCAGACGCTGGACGCCCAGGATCGTCTGGTGGACCAGGTGGCCTTCAGTCGCGTCCACGTCGGCACCGAAGTGCCCGCCGGTTCGTTGGCCTCGCGCTGGGACACGCGCGACTGGCAGTTGCGTACCGAATCCAGCCAGCCGGCCAATCTGGCCGCGCAGGGCTGGCGGTTCACGCTGCCCGCCGGATTTCAGCCCATCGCCGAACTGACGCGCCAGATGGGGCCCGGCCATACGGTGGATCAATTGGTGTTGTCCGACGGATTGGCAGCAATTTCGATCTTCATTGAAACCTTTGATCCGAAACGCGATCAAAGCATCAGACAGGGCGGCTTGCGGCAGGGCGCGATCAGCGTCTACCGTATGCGGCTGGCTTCTTTCTGGCTGACCGCGGTCGGCGAGGTGCCTGCGCAGACCGTACATGATTTGGCTCACGCCGTGCAATACCTGCCTCAGGCCGCCCACTGATCTTCATATCCTCCAAGGAGAACTCCATGGCTTTTCATCTGCCATATACCGCCGCGTCGCGCGCGGCGGCGGGTGCCGCCGTCAGCCTGGCGCTGATGGTCGCCCTGCCTGTCGGCGTGGCCCAGGCACAGGCGGTGGCCGCCCCCAGCGCCGCGTTGCCCGATTTCACCCAGGTGGTCGAGGCCACCGAGGCCTCGGTGGTCAACATCCGCACCACCGAGGCCGTGCCGGTGCGCCGTTCGCCCATGGGGCCTGGCGAGGGCGATCCCTCCGATCTGTTCCGCTGGTTCTTCGGCCCGGACTTCATGCCCCCCGGCTCTGGCCAGCCCGGCCAGCAGGGTCCGCGCGCCCGGCCCAAGCAGCCGCCCGCTCCGCCCCAGAGCGAGCGCACGGTGCCGCGCGGCATCGGCTCGGGTTTCGTGATCTCCGCCGACGGCTACATCCTGACGAACAACCACGTCGTGGATAATTCCAACGGCATTTTCGTCACCATGACCAACGGCAAGGAATACAAGGCCAAGATCATCGGCACGGATGCGCGCACCGACATCGCCCTGATCAAGATCGAGGCCAACGACCTGAAGCCGCTCGCCATCGGCGATTCGGACAAGCTGCGCAAGGGCCAGTGGGTGCTGGCGATCGGTTCGCCCTTCGGGCTGGACTCGACCGTCACGGCCGGTATCGTCAGCGCGATCAACCGCGACACGGGTGACTACCTGCCGTTCATCCAGACCGACGTGGCCGTCAATCCCGGCAATTCCGGTGGTCCGCTGATCAATCTGCAGGGTCAGGTGGTCGGCATCAACTCCCAGATCGTCTCGCGCAGCGGCGGGTTCATGGGCATTTCCCTGGCCATCCCCATCGACGAGGTGATGCGTGTGGTCGAGCAGCTCAAGGCCCATGGCAAAGTCACGCGCGGGCGTATCGGGGTGCAGATCACCGAGGTCCAGGACGAAGTCGCCCAGGCCCTGGGGCTGAACAAGGGTCAGGGCGCCCTGGTCAGCAGCGTCGAAGCCGACGGCCCGGCCGCGAAGGCGGGCGTGCATCCGGGTGACGTGATCACGGCCTTCAACGGCCAGACCATCAAGCACATGACCGATCTGCCGCGCCTGGTGGGGGCAACCCGCCCGGGTACGGATGCGACGGTCCAGGTCTGGCGCAAGGGCAAGTCGCTGGAGCTCAAGACGACGGTCGCCGAGCTCAATGACAAGGCCGCCACGGATCAGAGCGCCGAGACGCCGTCCCCCGGTGGAGCGGCCGACCGCCTGGGTCTGAAGGTCAAGGCCTTGCCGGCCGACGCCGGAGACCAGGGCGTGGTGGTCGAGCAGGCCGAAGGCGCGGCGGCGGACGTCGGGATCGAGCCGGGCGACGTGATCCTGCGCATCAACGACACCGACATCACCAACCCGAAGCAATACGCTCAGGTCGTCAAGGGCCTGGACAAGTCCCGTCCTGTCGTGCTGCTGGTCAGCCGCGATCAGCAGTCCCAGTGGGTGATCATCAAGCCTCAATAAAAGCTAAAATGCGGCTTGAACGAGAAGGGGACGCCCTGCGGCGTTCCCTTTTCAATTTTTTTCTTTCTATCCTATGGACCACATCCGTAACTTTTCCATCATTGCGCACATCGATCACGGCAAATCGACTCTGGCCGACCGCCTGATTCAGCGTTGCGGGGGTCTGCAGGACCGTGAAATGGAAGCTCAGGTCCTGGATTCGATGGACATCGAGCGCGAACGCGGCATCACCATCAAGGCCCAGACGGCGGCGCTGAGCTACAAGGCGGCCGACGGCCGCGTCTACGCGCTGAACCTGATCGACACCCCGGGCCACGTGGACTTCTCTTACGAGGTCAGCCGCTCGCTGTCGGCCTGCGAGGGCGCGTTGCTGGTGGTCGATTCCACCCAGGGCGTCGAGGCTCAGACCGTGGCCAACTGCTACACCGCGATCGAACTGGGTGTCGAGGTCATACCGGTCCTGAACAAGATGGACCTGCCCTCGGCCGACCCGGACGCCGCCGCCTCCGAGATCGAGGACGTGATCGGCATCGACGCCACCGACGCCATCCAGGCCAGCGCCAAGACCGGCCTGGGCATCGACGAGATCCTCGAAGCGGTCGTGGCCCGGATGCCCCCCCCCCAGGGCGACCCGGCCGCGCCGCTGCAGGCCCTGATCATCGATTCCTGGTTCGACAACTACGTCGGCGTGGTGATGCTGGTGCGTATCGTCAACGGCACCTTGCGGCCCAAGGACAAGCTCCTGCTGATGGCGACCGGCGCCACCCACCTGTGCGAACAACTGGGCGTGTTCACGCCCAAGTCCCAGCCGCGCGATCAGTTGTCGGCCGGCGAGGTCGGTTTCATCATCGCCGGCATCAAGGAACTGGAACACGCCAAGGTCGGCGACACCCTGACGCTGGCCGGCAAGCCCGCCACCGCGCCCCTGCCGGGCTTCAAAGAGGTCAAGCCGCAGGTGTTCGCCGGGGTTTATCCGGTCGAATCCAGCGAATACGACCAATTGCGCGATTCCCTGGAAAAACTGAAACTCAACGATTCTTCGCTGATGTTCGAACCCGAGGTCTCTCAGGCCCTGGGTTTCGGTTTTCGCTGCGGGTTCCTGGGGCTGCTGCACATGGACATCGTCCAGGAGCGGCTGGAACGTGAATTCGACATGGACATCATCACCACCGCGCCGTCGGTGGTCTACGAGGTCCTGAACCGCGACGGCGAACTGCTGATGGTGGACAGCCCTTCGCGCATGCCTGAAGTCGGCCACATCCAGGAAATCCGCGAACCCATCATGACCGTGACGCTGTTCATGCCCCAGGAATACGTGGGGCCGGTCATGTCGTTGTGCACCGCCAAGCGCGGCGTGCAACTGGACATGAGCTACCACGGCCGCCAGGTGCATCTGCGCTACGAGATCCCCCTGGCGGAAATCGTGCTGGACTTCTTCGATCGCCTGAAATCCGTGTCGCGCGGCTATGCGTCCATGGATTACGAGTTCAAGGAATACCGCGTGGCCGACGTGGTGCGCGTGGACCTGCTGATCAACGGCGACCGGGTCGATGCCCTGTCCATGATCGTGCACCGTGCCAATGCCCGGCCCCGGGGTCGGGACGTGGTCACGCGCATGCGTGGCCTGATCCCGCGCCAGATGTTCGACATCGCCATCCAGGCCGCCATCGGTGCCGAGGTCGTCGCCCGCGAAAACGTCAAGGCCTTGCGCAAGAACGTGCTGGCCAAGTGCTATGGCGGCGACATCTCGCGTAAAAAGAAGCTGCTTGAAAAGCAGAAGGCCGGCAAGAAGCGCATGAAGCAGGTCGGTAACGTGGAAATTCCGCAGGAAGCCTTCCTGGCCGTTCTGCAGGTCGAAGACAAATAAAGCATCAATCACGCGTAAGCAAGGTTAGCAAGGACACACCGCATGAGCTGGGATTTCGCCCTGTTGCTGTTCATCGCCCTGGTCGCGACGGGACTGGTCTGGCTGTTGGACGTCGTCGTGCTGCGCGGCCGGCGCCGGGCCCGTGCCGAAGCGGCTGCGCTGGCCTGCCGCAACAACGCCGCCGGGCTCGACCCGGCCGCCCTGCAGGTCGAATGCGACCAGGCGTTTGAGCGGGCCAGCCGCCCGTCCTGGTGGGTCGAATATTGCGTCAGTTTCTTTCCAGTGATCCTGTTCGTGTTCGTGCTGCGCTCTTTCGTGGTCGAACCCTTCCGGATTCCGTCGGGCTCCATGCTGCCGACGCTGGAAAACGGCGACCTGATCCTGGTCAACAAGTACGAGTACGGCATCCGCCTGCCGGTGGTCGACCGCAAGATTCTGGACCTGGGCTCGCCCAAGCGGGGTGACGTGGTCGTCTTCCGCTATCCGGTCGATCCCTCGGTGGACTACATCAAGCGGGTGGTCGGAGAGCCGGGTGACGTGATCGAATACCGTGGCAAGGTCCTGTCGATCAACGGCACGCCGGTGCCGCGCAGCCGCGACGGCGATTACTACGAACCCGACCGCGCGTCCTATGTGGGGCAGTACCAGGAACAACTGGGCGACGTGGCGCACCGCATCCTGCTGAATGTCCAGGTGCCGCAGGACCTGATGCCGATCACGCGCTTTCCGGATTTCCAGGCGTGCACCTATCTGCCCGACGGCGTGCGCTGCACGGTGCCGGCCGGCCAGTACTTCATGATGGGTGACAACCGCGACAACAGCCTGGACAGCCGCTACTGGGGCTTCGTGCCTGACCGCAACATCGTCGGGCGTGCCTTCTTCATCTGGATGAACTTCGGTTCGCCCAGCCGGATCGGCGGATTCAAGTAATGGCCTCCCTGGAATCCCTGCAGTCCGCCCTGGACTACCGTTTTCGGGACATGGGCCTGCTGGAACAGGCGCTGACTCACCGCAGCCACGGCATGCCGCACAACGAGCGCCTGGAATTCCTGGGGGATTCCGTGCTGAATTTCGTCGTCTCCACGCTGCTGTTCGCCGAGCACGCCGAAATGGACGAGGGCGATCTGTCGCGGGTGCGCTCGAATCTGGTCAAGCAGTCCGCCCTGGCCGACATTGCCCAGACCCTGTCCCTGTCGACTCATCTGCGCCTGGGCGAGGGCGAACTGAAAAGCGGCGGTTTCCGCCGGCCCTCGATCCTGGCTGACGCGCTCGAAGCCATCTTCGGCGCGGTATACCTGGACGGCGGATTTCCCGAAATCAGTCGAGTCATCGAACGCCTGTACCGGCCGATTCTGTCGCATATCGATCTGCGGACCTTCGGCAAGGACCCCAAGACTTTGCTGCAGGAGCTCGTCCAGGGGCGCGGCCATCCCTTGCCGCACTACGAGGTCCTGGCCACCCGGGGCGCGGCGCACGACCAGATGTTCGACGTGGTCTGCGAAGTCGCTCCGCTCGGCATCCGTGAACAGGCGTCCGGCAGCAGCCGGCGGGCAGCCGAGCAGGCCGCCGCCGGCCGGGCCATTGCCGCCATTGAATCCCTGGGGCCGGCGCGCCGGTCGGCGCGCCGCCGCAAGCCGGCGCAGCTCTCCCTGCCCGTGGCCGTGGCGCAGGGCGAATCCCAGGACCAGACCCAGGACAAGAAATGAACGCTCCCAGCCCCAGCCCCAGCCGTTGCGGTTTCGTCGCCATCGTGGGCCGTCCCAATGTGGGCAAGTCCACCTTGGGCAATGCCCTGGTCGGGGCCAAGCTGTCCATCGTCTCGCGCAAGGCCCAGACCACCCGCCACCGCATCCATGGCGTGCTGACGCGCGACCAGGACCAGTTCATCTTCGTCGATACGCCCGGCTTCCAGACGCGGCATGGCGGTGCCATGAACCGCATGATGAACCGGGTGGTCACCCAGGCCCTGGCGGAAGTCGATGTCGTGGTCCACGTGGTCGAGGCCGGGAAATGGTCGGCGGGCGACGCCGGCGTGGTGCCGCTGCTGCCCAGTAACCGCCCGGTCATCCTGGCGGTCAACAAGGTCGACGCGATCAAGGACAAGAACGCGATGTTCGCCTACGTGTCGCGCCTGATGGAAGAATTCCCTTACGCGGCCGTGGTGCCGGTCAGTGCGCTGCGCGACGTGCAGCTCGATACGCTGCTCCAGGAGATCGGCCGCTACCTGCCCGAGGGCGAACACATGTTCGAGGCCGACACCCTGACGGATCGGCCGATGCGCTTCCTGGCGGCTGAACTGATCCGGGAAAAGATCTTCCGCCTGGTGGGTGACGAACTGCCCTATGGTTGCACCGTGGTCATCGAGCAGTGGGAAGAAAACGCCGAAGGCGCGCGCATCGCCGCCTGCGTCGTGATCGAGCGCGACAGCCACCGGCCCATCCTGCTGGGGGCGGGCGGCCAGCACATGAAGCGCATCGCCACCGAAGCCCGCCAGGACATCGTCAAACTGCTCGAAAAGCCGGTTTTTCTGGACGTCTACATCAAGGTTCGCAAGGGCTGGTCGGATCGCGAGGCGGCCCTGCGAGACCTGGGGTATGAGTAAACGCAGCCAGCGCATCCAGGATGCGCGTGGTTACGTGCTGCATGCCAATCCCTGGCGTGAAACTTCCCTCATCATTCAGGCCTTCACCCGCGACCACGGCTGCGTCGCCCTGGTGGCCAAGGGCGCCAAGCGCCCGTATTCGGCGCTGCGCCCGGTACTGGTCGGTTTTCAGCCGTTGTGGCTGTCCTGGACCGGCTCCGCCGAGGTCCACACCCTGACGCGCGCCGAATCCGGCCCGGTACGCCTGCTCGACGGCCGGTCGATGATGTCGGGTTGGTACATGAACGAGCTGATCCTGCGCCTGCTGGCGCGCGAAGACCCGCACCCGGGCGTGTTCGACGCCTACGAGACTGCGCTGGACGTGCTGGCCGAGACGCGCGGCCGCCCCCACGCCGCCGTGCTGCGCCGCTTCGAATGGCTGCTGCTGGAGCAGGCCGGTTACGGGCTGGATGCTCCGATGCCGGATTTCGATCAGGCGGGCGCCGAGCCGGGTCTGCGCCAGGCGCTGCGGGAGCGCCTGGACGAGCTGCTGGACGCGCCCCTGCGCACGCGCCAGGTGCTGATGGATCTGCAGCGTTACTGAAATCGAAAGATCACTCTATGAAAACAGGCATCCTCCTGTCGGTGGCGTCCTCGGCGCTGTTCGCGACGATGTATTACTACGCGACGCTGATGCAGCCTTTCGATGGTGACGTCGTGTTCGCCTGGCGGATCCTGATGGGCTTGCCGATGCTGGCGCTGGTCGTGCAGCGGGCGCGCGGCTGGGGGGCGGTGCGCCAGGCCGCCCGGGATTTTTCCCGGGGGAAGTTCCTGGGCGCCATGATCGTGTGCTCGCTCCTGCTGGGGGTGCAGTTGTGGCTGTTCGTGTGGGCGCCGTTGCACGGCCATGCGCTGAACGTGTCCATGGGCTATTTCCTGCTGCCGCTGGTGATGGTGCTGGTCGGGCGGCTGTTCTATCGCGAGCAGCTCAGCACCTGGCAGGTCTGGGCGGTGGCGTTCGCCGCGCTGGGCGTCGGGCACGAGTGGTGGCGTCTGGGGACGGTGTCCTGGACGACGTTGCTGGTCGCCCTGGGTTATCCGCCGTACTTCATGCTGCGTCGCCGGCTGCGGGTCGACGCGCTGACCAGCCTGTGGTTCGACATGTTTTTCCTGCTGCCGGCGGCCGTCCTGGTCCTGCAGGCTCAGGGGGCCGAGGTCGTGCGCCAGTTCGCCACCTATCCGCGTCTGATCCTGCAAGTCCCCGTGCTTGGCCTGCTGAGTGCGGTGTCGCTGGCCATGTACCTGGCGGCCAGCCGGATCCTGCCTTTGAGTCTGTTCGGCCTGCTGAGTTACGTGGAACCGGTGCTGCTGTTCTGGGTGGCGTTCCTGCTGATGGGCGAACCCGTGGCGCCGGCGCAGTGGCTGACCTATATCCCGATCTGGATCGCGGTGGGGCTGGTGGCGGTGGAAGGGGCGAGGAAGTTGAAAACGAGGGCCGGGTCACCTGAGGACGATACGGTGGCAAAAAAATAGCGGGCCGAAGCCCGCTATTTTTGTGTCCCTGCCAGGGGATCAGTCGCGATTCCCGCCGAAGATGCCCAGAAGCATCAGCAGGTTGGAGAAGATGTTGTACAGGTCCAGGTAGACCGCCAGGGTGGCGGACACGTAGTTGGTTTCGCCGCCCTGGACAACGCGCTGCAGATCGACCAGCAGGAAGGCCGAGAAGATACCGATGGCCAGTACCGACAGGGTCAGCATCAGGGCCGGGATCTGCAGGAAGATGTTGGCCACCATGGCGACCAGCAGCAGGACCACGCCCACGAACAGGAATTTTTGCAGGTGGGTGAAATCGCGCTTGGTCGTGGTGGCGACGGTGGCCATGACGCCGAAGACCGCCGCCGTGCCGCCAAAGGCCAGCATGACGAGCTGAGCGCCATTGCCCATGCCCAGCACGTGGCCCAGCAGCCGCGACAGCATCACGCCCATGAAGAAGGTAAAGCCCAGCAGCAGGGCGACGCCCAGCGAGGAATTCTTGTTGCGTTCGATCAGGACCATGAGGCCGATGGCGCCCACCAGGAACACGATCGTGCTGACACCGGGGCTGGTGGCCATGGCCTGATTCATGCCGAAGGACAGACCGACGGCGGCCCCCAGAACCGTGGGGATCAGCGACAGCGCAAGCAGCCAGTAGGTGTTGCGCAGGACGCGGTTGCGGGCGGCAGCCGGCGCGGCATAGGCGCTGGTGTCGGGCAGGGTATGGCGGAAGTCGGACATGGCGGTTTCCTATAGTGCGTGGGGCCGATGCACGGCATTGGCCAGAATGAGATCAATCTTACAACAAGCTGAACAATATCGTCTATCAGGGCGAAGAAACGGCACATCCCCGGGGAATTCCGGGCCGGCGCCGTCGCGTGTGCAATGACGGTCCTTGTGTTGGACACTCAGGCGCCGTGTTGGTTCCCGACGGCGGGATGGTCGGCCGGCAGACGGTGGCCCCGCACGTCGTGGCCGGCTTGCTGGTACTGGGCCCAGCGCTTGCGGGCGGCCTGGATGTCGGCCTCGTGGCCGGAGACGATTTCCAGGATGCGCTCGAAGCGTTCGGCCCCTGGCGGGCAGTCCAGGTCCAGGTTCAGCAGCCAGCCCAGGGGCGGCGTGCCGGTCAGGGTCGCGGCGTCAGCCACCAGGACCACGTCGGCCTGATCCGCCAGGGGATCGCCGGCCAGGACATGCGGGATGAAACTGGCCGGCTCGAATTCCCACAGCAGGGCATCGAAGCGCCGCAGGCGGCGCTCGTCGGTGCAGTACACCAGCAGCCGGCGGCCCGCACCGACGTGGCGTGCCGCCGTGCCGCAGGCCATGCGCAGCCGGTGGGCCGCGCCGTAGGCGAAATCGACCCGCGTCATGTTACTGGGCCTTGGCTCCGCATTGCCCCAGCAGATAGCTCATCAGCAGAGGCACGGGGCGGCCGGTGGCGCCCTTCTGCTTGCCTTCCAGCCAGGCCGTGCCGGCGATGTCCAGGTGCGCCCAGGGGTATTTGCCGGTGAAGCGCGATAGAAAGCAGGCGGCGGTGGTCGATCCGGCAGGACGCCCGCCGATGTTGGCCATGTCGGCGAAATTGGATTTGAGCTGGTCCTGGTAGGCGTCTTCCAGGGGCAGGCGCCAGGCCGGGTCCAGCGCCTGACGGCCGGCGGCGAGCAGGTCCGTCGCCAGGGTCTCGTCCTGGGTGAACAGGCCGCTGTTGACGTGACCCAGGGCGATCACGCAGGCACCCGTCAGGGTGGCGACATCGATCACGGCGGCGGGTTTGAAGCGTTCGGCGTAGGTCAGGGCGTCGCACAGGATCAGGCGGCCCTCGGCGTCGGTGTTGAGGATTTCGATGGTGCGGCCCGACATGCTGGTGACGATGTCGCCGGGCTTGATGGCAGTGCCGCTGGGAAGGTTTTCGCAACTGGGGATGATGCCGATGATCTCGCGCGGCAGGTTCAGTTCGGCCACGGCGCGCATCGTGCCCAGCACGCTGGCGGCGCCGCACATGTCGAACTTCATTTCGTCCATGCCGGGGCCGGGCTTGAGGGAGATGCCGCCGGCGTCGAAAGTGATGCCCTTGCCGACCAGCACGATGGGGGCCGCTTTGCGGGCGCGAGCCCCGGTCGGCGTGTGGCGCAGGACGATGAAGGCCGGCGGTTCGGCCGAGCCGCGCGCCACCGACAGGAACGAACCCATCTTCAGGGCCTCGATCTTTTTCTGGTCCAGGACTTCGGCTTTCAGGGTCTTGAACTGCTTGGCCAGGTCGCGCGCCGTCTTGCCCAGGTAGGTCGGGGTGCAGACGTTTGGGGGCAGGTCGCCCAGCAGGCGGGTCAGGTTCATGCCGGCGCCGATGGCCGCGCCCTGATCCAGGCCTGCGCGCGCGCGCGCGACCTGGGCGCGGCTCAGGTGCAGGACGAAGGTGCGCAGCTTGGCTGCGGGTTTGGGTTTGCTGAAGGTGGCGTCGTAGCGGTAGGTGGCGGCGCTGATCAGGCGGGCGGCCGAGCGGGCGTTGTCTGCGACGTCGGCGTCCGTGCAGGGCAGGGCGCACAGGGTGGAAACCGCATGGCCCACTCCGGCGCGGACGCAATAGGCCGCCAGCGCTTCGTGGGCACGCGCCAGCGTCGCCGCCTTCAGGCTGTCCTGGGCGCCCAGGCCGAGTAAAATGACGCGTTCGGCGGTGATGCCGGCGGGTGCATGCAGCGTCAGGAGGGCGCCGGGGGCGGCATCGAATTCTGCTTTGACGACGGCTCGGATCGCGCCTTTGGTCGCCTGATCCAGGGCGTCGGCTGCAGGGCTCAGGACTCCGTCCTGGAACACGCCCACGGCCAGGGCCTGGGTTTTCAGCGTCTGCAGAGAGGCCGACGTCGTTGTGCTAAATTCCATTCGTTTTCCTTGGGTCCGGTGAATTCCAGCGAGGTAAAGCACCTCTGAACGGTCCATTATTCCGCATTTTCCATGACATTGTTCAAGCGCGCCGTCTTTTCCGAGATCACCAGCCATGCCGGCATCGTGTTTTCCACGCTGCTGGTGGTGTGGTTGAGCGTGCTGATCGTGCGCCTGCTGGGCGAGGCCGCCAACGGTGATATCGGCGCGAACGTCGTGCTGGGCCTGGCGGCCTTTTCCAGTATCACCGCGCTGCCGGTGATCCTGTCCGTCACCTTGTTCGTGGCGGTACTGACCACCGTCACGCGCAGCTACCGCGAATCCGAGATGTCCGTCTGGTTCGCCAGCGGCCTGTCGCTGGTCCAGTGGCTGTGGCCGGTGATGCGCTTCGCCCTGCCGATGGCGGCCGTGGTGGCGGTGCTGACTCTGTCGGCCTCGCCCTGGGCCTATGGCCAGATCGCCGAATACCGTCAGCGTTTCGAACAGCGTTCCGATTTGTCCAAGGTGACGGCCGGACAGTTCATCGAGACCGATGACGGGCGGCGGGTTTTCTTCGCCGAATCGCCTGCCCGGCCGGACGACGAACTGGGCCGGGTGGTGGCCCGCATCATCGAACCCGACTGGCTCAGCGTGGTCACGGCCGAAAGCGCGGCGATCCGCACCGAGGCCAATGGCGACCGTTTTCTGGTGCTGGGGCCGGGGCACCGCTATGACTTGAAGCCGGACTCACCCGAAATGCGCCTGCTGGATTTCGATCGCTACGGTGTGCGCATCGAAAGCCGCAGCGATCCCGGGGCACAAGAGGCCAGGCGTCAGCAGGCGCTGCAGCAGATCAAGGCGCGCCCGACCCTGGACCTGGTCGCCCAGGGCGATCTCGAATCCATGTCTCAATTGATGTGGCGGCTGTCGCTGCCGCTGGCGGTCCTGAATCTGGCGCTGATCGCCTTGCCGCTGGGGGCGGTGAATCCGCGCCTGGGCCGCTCGGGCGACCTGCTGATCGCCGGTCTGCTGGCGCTGCTGTACATGAACCTGATCAATCTGTCGCGCGGCTGGATCGGCAGCGGCGTGCTGTCCTTCGGCGTCGGGCTGTCGCTGGTGCACGCGGTGTTCCTGGCCCTGGGCCTGGGGCTGCTGTGGCGGCGGATCCGCATGCCCAAGCCCAAGCAGCGCAAGGCTGAGCAAGCCAGGGCGTCCTGATTTTCCCGGTGGCCGTTCAGGTTGTTGTCTTTCGGGTTGGGGACGCTGTTCCCCGGAGGGCATAGGACGGCGTCCAGTCCCCGGCCGGGGTATGCAGGGCCCGGGCGCGGCCATGCAGCAGGTCGTGGTTCAGCGCCACCGCCTGTTTCAGATAGTCCCACAGGGCCATGACCCGGCGCGTGCGGCGCAGGTCTTCGTGGCAGTACATCCAGAAACTGCGCGTGATCAGGACCGAATCGGCCAGCACGGGCTCCAGGCGCTCGTCCTGGGCGGCCAGAAAGCAGGGCAGGACCGCCAGCGCCTGGCCCCCCAGGGCCGCCTGGTATTGGGCCAGTACGCTGGTGCTGCGAAACACCACCCGCGAGGGCGGCACCAGGCCGTCCAGGTAGCGTAGCCGGTCGCTGAACAGCAGTTCGTCCACATAGCCGATGAAGGTGTGCCTGCCCAGGTCGGTCTGGCGCCGGATCGGCGTGTGGCGGGCCAGATAGTCGCGGGTGCCGTACAGCCGCAGGCTGTAGTCGGTCAGTTTGGTGCACAGATAGGGACCGCGTTGGGGGCGTTCCAGTGCGATGGCGATGTCGGCCTCGCGCTTGGACAGGCTGATGAAGCGTGGCACCGGCATGATGTCCAGCGTCATCGCCGGGTGGCGGCGCTGGAAATCCACCATCAGCGGCGTCAGGACCGTGCTGCCAAACCCCTCGGTGGAGCCGATCCGCAGGTGGCCGGAGGGCGTCTGGGCGGCGCCGGACAGGGCTTCGTGGGCCGCCAGCAGGGTGCTTTCCACCTGTTCGGCATGGTTGAAGAAGCGCAGCCCTTCTTCGGTCGGGGTGTAGCCGCTGGCGCGGGACTTTTCGAATAGGGTCACCCCCAGGGCCTGTTCCAGCGCGCGGATGCGCCGCGTCACGGTGCTGTGCCGCACCCCCAGGCGTTGGGCGGCGGCGCTGGCCCGCTGCGTGCGGGCGACTTCAAGAAAATAACGGATCGCGTCCCAGTCGGTCATGGTTGTGCAAATATCGTCAACGAATGTGCAAACATTTTCATGGTAATAAGTTTTTTACACAACTAAACTGGGTCGGGGATCAGAATTCCCCGGCGCCTCATAGAGGGCAAGCCAGAAAACGACAACGGAGACAAGACCATGCAGAAATTCACGCTGACCCTGGGGGGCGCGCTGTGCGCCACCGTGCTGTCCATGTCCGTTTCTCAGGCGGCGACCCCGCCCGTCAAGATCGGGGTGCTGACCGACATGTCGGGTACCTACGCGTCCATGGGCGGCATGGGGTCGGTGTCGGCGGCGCAACTGGCCATCGACGACTGCCTGAAGGCCGAGTGCAAGGGCATGAAGATCGAGCTGGTGTCGGCCGACAACCAGAACAAGGCGGATGTGGGGGCGGCGCGTGCCCGCGAATGGTTCGACCGCGACGGGGTGACGGCGATCGCCGACCTGACCAATTCCGCCGTGGCCCTGGCGGTGCAGAACATTGCCCGCGAAAAGAACAAGGTCGTGATGTTCTCCGGTCCGGCCACCACGGACCTGACCAACAAGAGCTGCTCGCCGGTGGGCTTCCACTGGATGTTCGACGTCTATTCTCAGTCGATCGGCGGCGTCAAGGCCATGTTCGACAAGGGCGGCAAATCCTGGTTCTTCATCACGGTGGACTACGCCTTCGGCCATTCCCTGGAAAAGGGCGCGTCCGACATGGTCAAGGCCCTGGGGGGCACGGTCAAGGGCTCCGTCCCGCACCCGCTGAACGCACCCGACTTCGCTTCCTATCTGCTGCAGGCGCAAAGTTCCGGCGCTCAGGTCGTGGCGCTGGCCAATGGCGGCCAGGATACGGTCAACGTGATCAAGCAGGCGCGCGAATTCGGTATCGTCAAGGGCGGCCAGCGCCTGGCGTCCCTGCTGGTGTTTCTGTCCGATCTGCGCGCGCTGGGCCTGGAAAACGCCCAGGGCCTGAGCTACGTGGACGGCTTCTACTGGGATTTTGACGACGCTTCGCGCGCCTGGTCCGCCCGCTTCGCCCAGGCTTTTCAGGGGAAGAAACCCACCATGACGCAGGCCGGGGTGTATTCCAGCGTGCGGCACTATCTGAAGGCCGTGGCGGCCACGGGTTCCACCCAGGGCGATACGGTGGCGGCGAAGATGCGCGAGATCCCGATCCAGGACCCCATCATGCACAACGCCTCCATTCGTGCCGATGGCCGGGTGATTCACGACATGTACCTGTACGAGGTCAAAACGCCGGCCGAGTCCAAGGGCGAATGGGACCTGTCCAGGCTGGTCGCCACGATCCCGGCCAAGGACGCCTTCCAGCCCTTGTCGGCCTCGACCTGCCCGCTGGTCAAGCATTGACTCCGGTTTCCGCTTTCACTGAATTTACTCAGGAGATTTGAATGAGCGACATCCCACGCGTCCCGCTGCTGATCGGCGGGAAACTCGTCCAGTCCGAAACCAAGGAATGGCGCGACATCATCAATCCGGCTACCCAGGAAGTGGTCGCCCGGGTGCCCTTTGCCACGCCGGCCGAAGTCGAGCGGGCGGTGGCTGATGCCAAAGAGGCTTTCAAGACCTGGCGCAACGTCAGCCAGGCCAAGCGCCGCCAGATCATGGTGGATTTTGCCCAGCTCTTGCGCGAACACACCCCGCAGATCGCCGAGGCCATTTCCCGCGAGCATGGCAAGACCCTGCCCGACGCCGAGGGCGAAGTCGCGCGCGGCCTGGAAGGCGTCGATCACGCCGTGTCGGCCAACACCCTGCAACTGGGCGACTATTCCGAGAACGCCGCCACCGGCATCGACGTCTATTCAGTCATCCAGCCCCTGGGCGTGTGCGCCGGGATCACGGCCTTCAACTTTCCCGTGATGCTGCCGTGCTGGATGTTTCCGATTGCCGTGACCTGCGGCAATACCTTCGTCTACAAGCCGTCCGAGCAGGACCCCACGGCTTCGCTGATGGTGGCGCAACTGGCCCTGGAAGCCGGTCTGCCCCCGGGCGTGCTGAACGTGGTGCACGGCGGCCCCGACGTCGCCGGCGCTCTGTGCGATCACCCTGACATCAAGGCGGTGTCCTTCATCGGCTCGACTCGCGTCGGCACGGAGATCTACCGCCGTTCCTCGAATGCCGGCAAGCGTTGCCAGGCCATGATGGGCGCCAAGAACCACAGCGTCATCATGCCCGACGCCGATCGCGAGGCCGCCCTGAACTCGATGCTGGGCGCGGCCTTTGGCGCGGCCGGCGAGCGCTGCATGGCGATTTCCGTGCTGGTGCTGGTGGGCGAAGCGCAGAAATGGCTGCCCGACTTCGTCGAGCGCGCGCGCAAGCTGAAGATCAACGTCGGCACCGACCGCCAGGCGGATCTGGGCCCGCTGATCTCGCCCGCCGCCAGGCAGCGCGTCGAGGGCTTGATCCAGAAGGGCGTGGACGAGGGCGCCGAACTGCTGCTCGACGGCCGTGGCGTCCAGGTCGCCGGCTACGAAAAGGGCAACTTCGTCGGCCCGACGGTGTTCAGCGGCGTGAAGGCCGGCATGAGCATCTACCGCGAGGAAATCTTCGGACCTGTGCTGTCCGTGGTCATGGTGGACACGCTGGAAGAAGCGGTGGAATTCATCAATGCCAACCCCAATGGGAACGGCACCTCGATCTTCACGCAGGACGGCGGCCACGCCCGCTACTTCCAGAACAACATCGACGTCGGCCAGGTGGGGATCAACATCCCCATCCCGGTGCCGGTGGCCTGGTTCAGCTTCACGGGCTCGCGGGCCTCGAAACTGGGCGATCTGGGGCCCAACGGCCGCCAGTCGATCTACTTCTGGACCCAGACCAAGACCGTGACCGCCCGCTGGCAGGCACACCCGCGCGAGATCAATACGACGATCTCGATGAAGTGACCGGCCCCCCGCTCCCGTGCGCGGGGGCGGCGGGCGTCGAAGTCCGGGTGTGGACAAGCCTGGACGGGCAGGATGCGGACCTTGCCTGGGGTGCTGAGGCTGCTGCACCTAAATAAATAACAAAAAGTCATATTGAATAGGTTCTATATTCCATATAATGGATCTTCCTATAGGGCCTTAGACATGAACCTGCAGCAATTCCGATTTGTCCGCGAAACGATCCGGCGCAACTTCAACCTGACCGAGGCTGCCCGCTCGCTGTACACGTCCCAGCCCGGGGTGTCCAAGGCCATCATTGAATTCGAGGACGAACTGGGCGTGCGGATCTTCGAGCGCCATGGCAAGCGCCTCAAGGGCCTGACCAAGCCGGGCCAGGCCGTGTCCGTGGTCATCGACCGCATCATGCGCGAGGTCGACAACCTGAAGAAGGTCAGCGACGAATTCGCCCAGCGCGACGAAGGCGCGCTGGTCATCGCCTGCACCCACACCCAGGCACGCTACCTGCTGCCGCGCGTGATTCCGGCGTTCCGCGCGCGTTTCCCCAAGGTCCACGTGTCCCTGGCCGAAGGCAATCCCGAACATCTGGCCAAGCTGGTGCTGCATGAACAGGCGGATCTGGCCATTGCCACCGAGACCCTGGCCCGGACCCCGGGCCTGGTGGCCCTGCCCGTGTACACCTGGGAACATACGCTGGTGGTGCCGCCCGATCATCCCCTGACGGAATTGACCTCCAGCGCAGCCCGCAATCTGTCGCTGGAGCATCTGTCCCGCTATCCCATCGTGACCTACGACCGGGCCTTCTCGGGCCGGTGCGCCATTGACGCGGCTTTCGAGCAGGCCGGGATCACGCCCGACATCGTGCTGGAGGCCATCGACGCCGACGTGATCAAGACCTATGCCGACATTGGCCTGGGGATCGGCATCATCGCCGGCATGGCCTTCGACCCGCGTCGCGACAAAGGATTGGTCGGCCTGCCCGCAGGCCACCTGTTTGGCCGGCACACCACCAGCGTGGCGATCAAGCGCGGGGTGTTCCTGCGCGATTTCGTCTACGTGCTGATGGAGATGCTGGCGCCCGAACTGTCGCGTGACGTGGTGGCCGAGGCGGCTGCGCAGCCTGCCCCTGCGGTGCGGGACGCCGCCTAGACCCCCAGGTAAGCCCGTTTCAATTCAGGGTCTTCGATCAGGTCGCGGGCCGGCCCTTCGCGCACGATGCGGCCGGTTTCCAGCACGTAGGCCCGGTCGGCTGCGGCCAGCGCCAGGTGGATGTCCTGTTCGACCAGCAGGATGGTGACGCCCTGATCGCGGATGGCCGTCAGGTTCTCCATCAACTGATCGACGATGATCGGCGCCAGACCCAGGCTCATCTCGTCGACCAGCAGCAGGCGTGGCCGGGCCATCAGCGCGCGCGCCATGGCGCACATCTGCTGCTCGCCGCCGGACATGCTGCCGGCCAATTGACGCCGCCGCTCGGCCATGCGGGGGAACAGGCCGTAGATCCGGTCCAGGTCGGCCCGCACGTCTGCCCGGTCGTCGCGCCGGTAGGCGCCCATCAGCAGATTGTCCTGGACCGACATGCGGGGGAACAGTTGGCGGCCCTCGGGCACCTGCACGATGCCCAGACGGAAGATCGCATCGGGTGTGCGTCCCTCGATGGGCTGGCTGCCGTTCCATTCGATCGTACCCCCCTGGACCGGCAGCAGACCCGAGATCGTGCGCAGCAGGGTCGTCTTGCCCGCGCCGTTGCTGCCCACCAGTGCCAGGAACTCGGCCGGGCGGACGTCCAGAGACACCGAGTCCAGCACCTGGACCAGGCCGTAGCCGGCGGACAGATTGCGGATGCGCAGCAGCACATCCGGTGCGGCGGGCTGGGGCGTGACGGCGTTCATGCGCGTTTCTTCCCGAGATAGGCTTCGACCACGCGGCTGTCGGTGAGCACACTGTCGGGCGGGCCGTCGGCGATCTTCTCGCCGTGGTGCAGCACCATGATGCGGTCCGACAGCGTGCGGATCGCCTTGATGACGTGTTCGATGACGATGATGCTGATGCCGGTGTCGCGCACTTTGCGGATGATGTCGATGACTTCATCGATTTCCACCAGGTTCAGGCCGGCCATGACCTCGTCGCACAGCAGTACGCGTGGCTGCATGGCCAGGGCTTTGGCCAGTTCCAGGCGCTTGCGGTCGGGGCCACCCAGATCTTCTGCGCGGTGATCGACGTGCTTGTCCAGGCCGACGAAGCGCAGGCACTCGCGGGCGCTTTCGCGCGCCAGCGCCAGATTGGCCTGGCCCTGCCCGCGGCCGAACAGGGCGCCGACCGCCACATTGTCCAGCACCGGCAGGCCCGGGAAGGGCTGCATGATCTGGAAGGTGCGGCCGATCCCCAGGCGCGCCCGGCGAAAGGCCGCCAGGCGGTCGATCCGTCGGCCGTCGAACCAGACCTCGCCCTCGGTGGGCTCCAGGGTGCCGCTCAGCAGGCTGATCAGGGTGGTCTTGCCCGCACCGTTAGGGCCGATGAAGCCCAGGATTTCGCCGGGCGCGAGTGTGAAGCTGACGTCGTGCACGGCCACCAGTCCGGCAAAGCGGCGCGTCAGGCTGCGGGCCTCGAGGATCGGGCGCAGGCCGCTTGCGTCTTCGGAGGGCGATGCGCGTGTGGCGCGGTCCAGCGTGCTCATAGCCGATGCATCCGGATGTTTTCGATGAAATAGCGCCAGCCCGCCTGGCGGTAGCGCCGCGCCACGTCGGCCAGGCCGCGTGGCATCAGCAC
This sequence comes from Castellaniella sp., assembly GCF_049650445.1. GTDB lineage: Bacteria > Pseudomonadota > Gammaproteobacteria > Burkholderiales > Burkholderiaceae_B > Castellaniella. Next base: position 36,769 of record NZ_JBASAD010000026.1, read on the forward strand.
TACGGCGATGACGATGACGGCACCGAAGAACAGGCCGGCGATGCTGGTGACCTCGCTGGACAGGAACTCGGAGATCGCCGACAGGATGAGCGAACCGACCAGCGGACCCAGGACCGTGCCCGGGCCGCCGAAGACCGCCATGATGATCATCTTCACGTTCAGTGTGATGTCGAAGGCGCTTTCCGGGTCCAGAAAGGTGATCCAGTAGGCGTGGATGCCGCCGGCCAGGGCGCTGAACACCCCGGCCAGGGCGAAGGCCAGGACTTTGTAGCGCGTCGTGTCCACCCCCATCACGACCGCGCCTTCCTCGTTCTCGCGGATGGCGATCAGGCCGAAGCCGAAGCGGCTGCGGGTCAGCCACCAGACCGTCAGGGTGGCCGCGACCAGCAGGCCCAGGGACAGTTCGTAGAACAGGGCGTCGTCGTTCAGCGGCGGCAGCACCAGACCGATGTTCTGGCCGGCCAGCGGGACATTGGAGACGATGGCGGCCATGACCTGGGCCAGGGCCAGGGTGGCGATGGCGAAATAATGGCCTTTCAGGCGCAGCACCGGGATGCCCAGGCAGATGGCAAAGGCCACGGCCAGGACGACACCAAAGCCCAGACCGGCGGCGAAGGGCAGTTGCCATTGCACCATGGCGATGCCCACGCCGTAGGCGCCCAGGCCGTAGAACACGGAGTTGCCGAAGGACGGGTAGCCGGCATAGCCGCCGATGATGTTCCAGCCCTGGGCCAGCACGGCCAGCAGCAGGGTGCTGATGCCGAACTGGATGAGCGTGTCCGAGCCGTACAGCGGCAGCAGCGCGAGCGCGACCAGAACGAGCAGGATCAGGAAGAGGCGCGGGGCGTTCATGCGGTCCTCCCGAGCAGGCCGCTGGGACGCACGATCAGCACCAGCACCAGGACGCCGAAGCTGGCCACGTCGGCAAAAGTCGGGCCCACGTACAGGGTGGTCAGGGCCTCGATCAGGCCCAGCACGAGTCCGCCGGCGATCACGCCCAGGGGCGTGTCCAGCCCGCCGATGATGGCGATGGCGAAGGACTTGGCGGTCAGCGTTGCGCCGATGTAGGGATTGATCTGCGAGACGGTGCCGTACAGGCCGCCGGCCGCGCCGGCCAGGGCCAGGCCCAGGCCGAAGGTCACGGCGTACAGGTGGCGCGGCTCGACGCCATGCAGGCGTGCCGCCGAGAGGTTCTGAGCGGTCGCGCGGATCGCCCGGCCCAGCCGGGTGTGCAGCAGAAAGCGCCACATGGCCAGCGTCAGCAGGATGGCCACGCCCGAGGCCGCCAGGCGGACCAGCGGAATGGTCAGGCCCAGGACGTTGATGTTCCGGCCGGAGTAGGCCGGGTTGATGGTGCGGAAATCCGCCGAGAACACCAGTTGCGCCAGATAGGTCAGAACGACTTCCAGGCCGAAGGTGATCAGCAGCGTGTTGAACATGGGCGCCCGGGCGACCAGATTCAGGATGCCGCGCTGGACGGCGTAGCCGACGCCGAACATCAGGACTGCCGTGAGGGGCAGTCCGAGAAATGGGTCCAGGCCCAGCCAGGTGAAGCTGTACCAGGAAATATAGGCGCCCAGCATGATGAAGGCGCCGTGGGCCAGGTTGACGATGTTCAGCACGCCCCAGACCAGGGCCAGGCCGAGCGCCATGATGGCGTACAGCCCGCCCTGCAGGATGCCGTTGACGAGGACTTGCAGCAGGAGGTCCAAGGCGGGCTCCCTCGGGATATTGACGGGGGGTCAGCGCTTGGACCAGTCGGGCATCGGGTATTTCGCGTCGCGCAGGAACGCGTGGCCGTCGAATACGGCCGCCGGTTGGCCATCCTGCACCTGGATCACGATCTGGTCGAGATGGATCTGGCCGTTGTCGGCGAAGGCGATGTGCCCGTAGAGGCTGTCGAAGTCGCTGGCGGCCAGGGCGTTGCGCACGGCCTTGGGGTCGAGCGTGCCGGCTTTTTCGATGGCCTTCACGATCGTCTCGACGTCGGCCACGCCCGAGGCGGCATGGTAGTCGGGTTCGTAGTGATACCGGGCGTTCCAGGTCTTGGCGAACTGGGTGGCGTCGCCGAACCAGTCGTCCTTCAGCGTGTCACTGGGCAGCCAGGCGGACATGCCGAAGGCGTATTCAGCGTCCGTGCCCAGAGCCTTGCGGAAGTCCTCGCTGGGCACGCCCACGGTGAAGGAATAGAGCTTGGGTGAAACGTCCAGACTCTTGGCCTGGCGGATGAAGTTCAGGATTTCGGTCTCGTGTCCTGCGACCAGCACGGCATCGGTCTGTTTGGCCTTGATCTGCGACAGCAGGGTGTTGAAGTCGCTGGCGTTGCTGCTGTAGCGCTCATCGATCGTCGTTTTCAGACCCGCCTGTTCCAGCAGGGGGCGGGTGCCCTTGGCCACGGACACGTCGAAGGCATCGTCCGCGTAGAGCAGGGCGACCTGGGCGGGGACCGGCTTGAGCTGCTTGAACATGGCAATCGTGCTGCCGAAGTAGTTGCTGGCCGGCGCCAGGGTGCCGAACACGTATTTGAAACCGCGCGAGAAGATCTGGTCCGAGGCGCCGCCGCCCTGGACCATCGGGACCTGGTATTTTTCCGACACGGCGGAATCAGCCAGGGCGAAGTTGCTGGCAAAGGGGCCGAGCAGGAAGTTCACCTTGTCGTGGGACACCAGTTGCGTGTACTGGCGTACGCTCAGGTTCACGTCGGACTGGTTGTCGTAGATCTTCAGCGCCAGCGTATATTTCTTGCCGCCGACCTGAACACCGCCCTTGCGGTTGATCTGATCGACCGCCAACTGGTAGGCGTCCTGGTAGTAACGCCCGGTGTTGGCCACGGGGCCGGTCAACTGGACCGAGGCGCCCAGGACGATCTCATGGTCGGCCGCCTGGCTGACGGGGCTGCCCAGGCTCAGGGCCAGGGCCAGGGCCGCACAGGGCAGCCCGTTGCGCAACAGAGTGGACATGATGTGTCTCCGTTGATGGTTGTTTGATGGAGTGTGCGCCGTGTCCGGTAACAACGATCTGAACGGAAATTGACGAAAGGCTGAATCCTCACGGGAGGGCGGGACGCCTGAGGCCCTCTGGCGGGCGGCGCATATTTTTACATGCGATCTGATTGCGTTTGTTAATAGTAATGATTATCATTAACTATCAAAACAATGATCGCACGCCAATCTTCATGTGCCGGTCCACCTCCAGGAGTCCACACCATGGCGCAGTCCCAAGTCAGTGCATTGATCGTCGGCGCGGATCGGCTGGGTAATATCCCCGATCTATTGCGTGATCACAATATCGCCATCCGCCATCACATCAGTGGCCGCGATCCTGCGCATCAGAAGAAGACGCCCGCGCTGCCTTCCGGCACGGAACTGGTCATTCTGCTGACGGATTTCCTGGGGCACAACGTGATGAAAACCTTTCGGCTGGCGGCGCAGCGAGCCGGCATCCGCGTGCTGGTGTGCCGGCGATCGGTGTGCAGCATGCAGCAGGCACTGGACCAGTGCGGCTACTGCAAGACGTGTCCGCTGCGCGAAGAAAACGAGGTGCGGCCTACGGTGCGTGCGCCGTTCAAGGGGCGGGGCGCCCGGGGCGGGCTGGTGCTGCAGTAATGCGCCGGGGCGCAGCGCCGTTTCAGCGCTTGGCGGCCACGCGCCTGGTGTTGGAGTGCTTGGCTGGCGCAGAGGATTTGGCCGTTGTGCGTTTGGCGGTCGCGGGCTTGGCCGTCGTGGGTTTGGCGGCCGCCCGCCTGTGAGCGGCCGGCTTGCGGGCTGCCGGCTCGACGGCCGACTCGGCTGCGCGCGCGCCGGCCTCGGCGAGCGCGCTGGCATCGGCCTTGGCCTGAAGGCGTCGGGCGCCGTTATAGCGTTTGCGCCAGTAGGCGATGTCCATGCTTTCGACGCGGACGTTGGCGCCGCTGCGCGGTGCGTGCACGAATTTGCGGTCGCCCAGGTAGATGCCGACGTGCGAGAAACGGTGGCCCAGGGTGTTGAAGAACACCAGATCGCCGCGCCGCAGTTCTTCGCGGTCCACGGAGATGCCCTGTTCGGCCTGGTCACGCGCCCGGCGGGGCAGTTTCAGGCCCAGAGACCTTTCGGCCGCATAGGCGACCAGACCGCTGCAATCGAAGCCTTCGCCAGGGGCGTCGCCCCCGTAACGGTACTTGACCCCCAGGAACTTCATGGCGGTGGACACCATGGTCTTGGGCGCCTGGCTGGCGTTGTAGCTTTCTGATTCGGGGTAGTCGATGGCCAGGCTGCGCTTGTTGCCAAGCCAGGCGCCCAGCGGGTCGGATTGAGTGCTGAGCAGGTAGCTGTCGCGCAGCAGGTGATTGGAATTGAGGTCGGCGTTGGCCGTCTTGCCAGGCTGGGTGGCACAACCGGCCAGCGCCACGAGGCCCGCGCACAGCAGCAGTTTCAGGGAACGGATCGCCAGAGGGCGGGGTGGATTCGGCTGAACTGGGGCGGAATGAGGCGGTAGCATGGGCGGATGGCTGCGGATGTCGTCGCCCGCAGTCGTCTCGCGTGGCCGTAGTGCTTGAATGACACAAACACACTACGGGTCGCAGACTGACCGGATACCGGACGTCGGGTTGATCTGGAGGGTTGCCCGCCCTGCGGACAACTCTCCGAGTTTAGTGGATCGATCGGGTTGAGTAAAGTGCCCGTAACACTTTCGGAAAGCGCCCCCTTGGGGGGCAGCGAGCGGCCGTAAGGCTGCGCAGCGTGGGGGCGACCATTTGTCAGCCTCGCGTCAGGATGACCTTGTAACTTCGAGTCCGGGTGTAGCATGTCACCCATCCATTTCCTATAGAAACACCCGCGTTCCTCTGGGGGCGCAGGGTGGCACCGGAGACGAACCCATGCAGAAAGTCCGCGAGTTCCATCGCCAGTCGATCCAGGACCGGGAGGCCTTCTGGGCGCGTGAAGCCCAGCGCATCCACTGGGAAACCCCCTTTACTCAGGTGCTGGACTATTCCCGACCGCCGTTCGCGCGCTGGTTCGTCGGTGGGCGCACCAACCTGTGCTACAACGCCGTCGATCGCTGGCTCGATACCCAGGGCGACCAGCCCGCCCTGATCTGGGTGTCCACGGAAGTCGATCAGGAAATCGTCTATACCCGTGCCGACCTCGCGCGCGAGGTCAACGCCGCCGCCGCCACCCTGCAGGAACTCGGGGTCGTCCAGGGCGACCGCGTGCTGATCTATCTGCCCATGATTCCCCAGGCGGCCTTCTTCATGCTGGCCTGTGCCCGGCTCGGGGCCATCCATTCCGTGGTGTTCGGCGGCTTTGCCGCGCACAATCTGGCGCAGCGTATCGATGATGCCCAGCCGCGAGTGATCGTATCCACCGACGCGGGTTCGCGTGGCGGGCGGCCGATTGCCTACAAGCCGCTGCTGGACCAGGCGATCGCCCAGGCGTCCCACGCGCCGGAGCGCGTCGTGCTGGTGAACCGGGGCCTGGCGCCCATGGACCTGACGGCGGGCCGCGACCTGGACTACGCGCCACTGCGCGCGCGGCACCTGGATGCCCAGGTGCCGGTGGTCTGGCTGGAGTCCAACGAGCCCAGCTATATCCTGTATACCTCGGGCACGACCGGCAATCCCAAAGGCGTTCAGCGCGACGTCGGCGGCTATGCGGTGGCGCTGTGTGCGTCCATGGAATACATCTACGGCGGCAAACCGGGCGACGTCTATTTTTCCAGCAGCGACGTAGGCTGGGTGGTGGGACACTCTTATGTGATCTATGGGCCGCTGCTCAATGGCCAGGCCACCGTCATGTACGAGGGTACGCCGGTGCGACCCGACGCCGCCATCCTCTGGCGCATCGTGGAAACCTATCGCGTCAATACGCTGTTCTCCGCGCCGACGGCGATTCGTGTCCTGAAAAAACACGATCCGGCCCTGCTGAGCCGCCACGATCTGTCCAGCCTGGACCACATCTATCTGGCGGGCGAACCGCTGGACGAACTGACCGGCCGATGGCTGTCCGAGGCCCTGGGCAAACCGGTGATCGACAATTACTGGCAGACCGAAACCGGCTGGCCGATCCTCTCGGCCCAGCCCGGGGTCGAAGAAGTCGCCACGCGTTTCGGCAGCCCGTCCTTTCCGGTCTATGGCTATGACGTGCGGGTGGTCGATGAGGCCTCCGGCCAGGATAGCGGTCCGAACCAGAAGGGCGTCGTGGCCATCGAGCCGCCGCTGCCCCCGGGTGCGATGAGCACGATCTGGGGCAACGACGAACGCTTCGTCCGCACGTATTTTCAGTCCTTTCCCGGGCGCCTCTGCTATTCGACCTCCGATTGGGGACTGGTGGACGAGGACGGCTACTGGTACATCCTGGGCCGCACCGATGACGTGATCAATGTGGCCGGACACCGCCTGGGCACGCGTGAGATCGAAGAATCGGTCAATACGCACCCGGCCGTGGCGGAATCGGCCGTGGTGGGGGTGGCCGATCAGCTCAAGGGCCAGGAAGCCATGGCCTTTGCCGTGCTGCGCAACCCGGCCGCGCTGGACGAGCCCGGTGCCCGCGACCGTCTTGAGGCCGAGATCAAGCGCGTCATCGAGCAGCGTAACGGTGCGGTGGCTCGCCCGGCGCGCATCCTGTTCGTCAACAGCCTGCCCAAGACGCGCTCGGGCAAGGTGCTGCGCCGGGCCATCGTGGCGCTGTGCGAAGGTCGCGACCCGGGCGATCTGACGACGATCGAGGACCCGACCGCGCTCGAACAGATCCGCGAGGCGCTGTGAACGCAGGACGGGGCATGTCGGGCCGCACCGATTCACCGCTGCGGCCCGGGGTGGGGCGGCGCGAGGTCTGGTCCTGGGCGATGTACGACTTCGCCAATTCCGGCTACACCACCGTAGTGCTGACGACGGTGTTCAACGCCTATTTCGTCGGCGTGGTGGCCGCCGGAAAAAGCTGGGGCACCCTGGCACTGACGATGGCGCTGTCGCTGTCCTATCTGGTGGTGATGCTGTGGATGCCGGGCTTGGGGGCCCGTGCGGACGCCCGCGCCGGCCATCGCCGGTTGCTGTTCCTCAGCACGACCGGCTGCGTGCTGGCCACGGCGACGCTGGCCAGCGTGGGGCCGGGCGACATCGCCTGGGGGCTGCTGTGTCTGGCGCTGTCCAATATCTGCTATTGCATCGGCGAATCGGCGGTGGCGTCGTTTTTGCCGGGGCTGGCCCGGCCCGAGGCCATGGGGCGGGTGTCCGGCTGGGGCTGGAGTTTCGGTTATTTCGGCGGCATGCTGGCGCTGGGGCTGGCCTTGTGGGTGGCCGCCACGGCGGAGGCCGACGGTTTGCCGGCCCAGACCTATGTGCCCTGGATCATGGGGCTGACGGCTGTGCTGTTCGCGGCGGCGGCGCTGCCGGCCTTTCTGTGGCTGCGCGAACCGGGCGCCGGGACGGACCGCCAGCCGGTCGCGATGTTTGCCCAGTTGCGGGCGGCGTGGCGCGAGACCCGGCGCGACTTTCCCGACTTTCGCCGTCTGTTGCTGTGCATTGCCTGCTATCAGGCGGGGATCGCGGTGGTGATCACACTGTCGGCCGTCTACGCCACCGAGGTCATGGGCTTTGGCATGCAGCAGACCATGCTGCTCGTGTTCCTGGTGAATATCGGTGCCGCCGTCGGCGCCTTCAGCTTCGGTTATCTGCAGGACCGCATCGGCCACCGCAAGGCGCTGGCCCTGACCCTGCTGGGCTGGATCGTCATGGTGCTGCTTGCGGTCTCGGCCCGTTCACTACCGGTGTTCTGGTCGGCTGCCGCCTTGGCGGGGCTGTGCATGGGGACCAGCCAGAGCGCGGGCCGGGCCATGGTCGGGGTGTTGGCGCCGGCTGACCGCCCGGCGGAATTCTTTGCCTTGTGGACGTTCGCCGTGCAGTTGGCAGCCGTCGTCGGGCCGCTGTCCTATGGGGTGCTGGTCTGGGCCACCGAGGGCAACCATCGTGCGGCCCTGCTGGCGACCGGCCTGTTTTTCCTGGCGGGGCTGGCGCTGCTGGGGCGTCTGGATTTCGAACGCGGCATGCGCGCCCGGGACCGGGTTGCATTTGTCAGTGTCGAGTAAGCATCGTGCGGTACGGTTGCAACATTCAAACATAAAGTGAATGCATCACTAAACATCACTAAACTCAGGAGCGAGCCATGACCACGGGAATTGAATCCATCTTGGTGGAAAACCGGGTGTTTCCGCCACCGGCGGACCTCGTCAAGCAGGCCAATGTGTCGGGGATGGAGGGCTACCAGGCCCTGTGCGACGAAGCCAAGCGCGATCCCGATGCTTTCTGGGCCCGTCTGGCCAATGAAAACCTGGTCTGGTCCAAACCGTTCACCCAAGTGCTGGACGAATCGAACAAGCCGTTCTACAAGTTCTACGCCGACGGCCAGATGAACGTCTCGGCCAACTGCCTGGACAAGCACCTGGGCACGCCGGCGGAAAACCGCACCGCCATCATCTTCGAGGCCGACGACGGCAAGGTGACCAAGGTCACCTATAAAGAACTGCACGCGCGCGTGTCGCAGTTCGCCAATGCGATCAAATCCCTGGGCTATCAGGCTGGCGAGCGCGCCATCATCTACCTGCCCATGTCCATCGAGGCCGTGGTGGCCATGCAGGCCTGCGCCCGCCTGGGCATCATCCATTCCGTGGTGTTCGGCGGTTTTTCGTCCAAGAGCATTCACGAGCGCACCGTGGACGTCGGCGCTACGCTGGTGATCACGGCTGACGCACAATTCCGCGGCGGCAAGGCCATCCCTTTGAAGGATGCCGTGGACGAGGCCATCGCCATGGGCGGCTGCGAGGCCGTGCGCAAGGTCATCACCTACAAGCGTGCCGGGTCCGACGTGCAGTGGCACGCCGACCGCGACCTGTGGTGGCACGACGCCATTCAGGGGCAGTCCACGGACTGCCCGCCGGTGCCGGTCGATGCCGATCACCCGCTGTTCATCCTGTATACGTCCGGTTCCACCGGCAAGCCCAAGGGCGTGCAGCATTCCAGCGCCGGCTTCCTGCTGTGGTCGCTGATGACGATGAAGTGGACCTTCGACGCCAAGCCGGCCGACGTGTTCTGGTGCACCGCCGACGTGGGCTGGGTCACCGGCCACTCCTACGTCACCTACGGTCCGCTGGCCGCCGGCGTGACCCAGGTGGTCTTCGAAGGTGTGCCGACCTATCCGGACGCCGGTCGTTTCTGGAAGATGATCCAGGAACACAAGGTCACGACCTTCTACACGGCGCCGACGGCCATCCGTTCCTTGACCAAGGCGGCCGAGGCCGATGCCAAGGTCCACCCGAAATCCTTTGATCTCAGCAGCCTGCGCATCATCGGCTCGGTGGGCGAGCCCATCAACCCCGAAGCCTGGGTCTGGTACTACAACAACGTCGGTGGTCAACGCTGCCCGGTGATCGACACCTGGTGGCAGACGGAAACCGGCGCGCACATGATCACGCCGCTGCCGGGCGTCACCCCGCTCAAGCCGGGTTCCTGCACGCTGCCGCTGCCCGGCATCGACGCGGCCATCGTCGACGAGACCGGTGAAGAGGTCGAGCGCGGCAAGGGCGGCTTCCTGGTGATCCGCCGTCCGTGGCCCTCGATGATCCGGACGGTCTGGGGCGACCCGGAACGCTTCAAGAAGACCTACTTCCCCGAAGAACTCAAGGGCTACTACCTGGCGGGCGATGGCGCGCAGCGCGACAAGGACGGCTATTTCTGGATCATGGGCCGCATCGATGACGTGCTGAACGTCTCGGGCCACCGTCTGGGCACCATGGAAGTCGAATCGGCTCTGGTGGCGCACGAAATGGTGGCCGAGGCCGCCGTGGTCGGCCGTCCGGACGATACGACCGGCGAGGCCGTGGTGGCCTTCGTGGTGCTCAACGGCCCCATGCCGGAAGGCGACCAGGCCGCCGTCGTGGCCAAGCAACTGCGCGACTGGGTGGCCAAGGAAATCGGCCCCATCGCCAAGCCGCGCGAGATCCGCTTCGGCGAAAACCTGCCCAAGACGCGCTCCGGCAAGATCATGCGCCGTCTGCTGCGTGTGGTCGCCAAGGGTGAACCCATCACCCAGGACGTCTCCACCCTGGAAAACCCCGGCATCCTGGATCAACTGGCCCAGGTGCGGTAACGAGTGTTGAACGATGCCCTGTGATCCAGGGCACCGGACACAGCCAAAGGGGCGGGATACATTCCCGCCCCTTTTTATTGAGTGTTTGCGGGCTGATCAGCCGGCGTGATCGACGGAGCAGGCCAGATCACGCTGGGCCTTGACTGCGTCCAGGCGTTCCCCCGGCGCGTCGACAATGTGTTCGTAGGCCGAGCCGCCCAGGTCAGGCGTGTGATCCGTTCGCGGCTCAGTGCGCCGCCAGCCCCGGCAGCAGCGCCCGGATGCCGGCGAAGATCATTTCCACGGCGATGGCCGCCAGGATCATGCCCATGATGCGAGCCATGATGACGCGCATCTTGGTCGAGAGCATCTTGCCGATGGAAGCGGCGAAAAACAGCACGGCGAACAGCGCCGCCAGGACGATCAGCAACACGGCGCTGAAGGCCAGGTACTGCTTCGACTGATGGGCCTGGGCGCCGTAGATGATCAGCGTGGCGATGGTGCCCGGGCCGACGATCATGGGAAAGGTCAGCGGGTAGAACGAGGGGTTGTCCTCGACCTCGGAGCGGGCGGCCAGGCCGCCGACGTTCTTTTCCTGGGTGGCGCGTTCGTGCGAGGTGATCGGCTGACCATTGAGCATGGAGAAGGCGATGCCGCCCAGCACCAGGCCGCCGGCCACGCGGAACGAATCCAGGCTGACGCCGAAGAAGCGGATGATCTGGCTGCCGGCCAGCGAGATGATGACGCACATCGCGAAGGTGTAGAGCAGGATCGCCGTCGCCTGACTGCGCTGCTCGGCCACGGTCTTGTTGGCCGTGACCGCCAGGAACAGGGGCAGGGTGATGAAGGGGTTCATGATGGCGAACAAGGCGCCCAGGAACTTGGTGGCAAAAGCGATATCCATCGTCGATGGGCTCCCGCCCGGCAGACCCACATGATCGGAATCGGGCACCGTTGCGTGCGGTGCCCGGGAAGCGCATTTTACATGCCGTTGTAGACCGGTCCTTCGCCGCCCTGGGGCGTCACCCAGACGATGTTCTGCGTCGGATCCTTGATGTCGCAGGTCTTGCAGTGGACACAGTTCTGGGCGTTGATCTGCAGGCGGTCTTCGCCGGTTTCGGTCTTGACGAATTCATAGACCCCGGCCGGGCAGAAGCGCGCTTCCGGTCCGCCGAACTTGGCCAGATTGATGGCGACCGGGACGGATTCGTCCTTCAGCGTCAGGTGGACGGGCTCGTTCTCGTCGTGGTTGGTGTTGGAGATGAACACCGAACTGAGGCGGTCGAAGGTCAGCTTGCCGTCGGGCTTGGGGTAGTCGATGCGCGCGCATTCGGCCGCCGGCTGCAGACAGGCGTGATCGGGCTTGGTGCGGTGGATGGTCCAGGGCATCTTGCCCTTGAACAGCCATTGCTCGATGCCGGTCATCAGCGTGCCGACGGTGCGGCCCTTCTTGAACCATTGCTTGAAGTTGCGCGACTTGTTCAGTTCCGCATGCAGCCAGGAACGCTCGAAGGCGGCCGGGTAGGCGGTCAGTTCGTCGTGGCTGCGGCCGGCGGCCAGGGCGTCGAAGGCGGCTTCGGCGGCCAGGGCGCCGGTCTTGATGGCCGAATGGCTGCCCTTGATGCGCGAGGCGTTGAGCACGCCGGCTTCGCAGCCCACCAGCGCCCCGCCGGGGAAGCAGAGCTTGGGCAGGGACAGCAGCCCGCCCGCCGTCAGCGAGCGCGCGCCGTAGGCGATGCGCTTGCCGCCTTCGAGGGTAGTGCGGATCGCCGGGTGCGTCTTGTAGCGCTGGAATTCTTCGAAGGGCGAGAGCCACGGGTTGGCGTAGTCCAGGCCCACGACCAGGCCCACGGCCACCAGATTGTCGTTCAGGTGATACAGGAAGGAGCCGCCGTAGGTGTCCGAGTCCAGCGGCCAGCCGGCCGTGTGCATGACCGTGCCAGGGCGCGACTGGGCGGGATCGACTTCCCAGAGTTCCTTGATGCCGATGGCGTAGCTTTGCGGATCGCGGCCGGCGTCCAGGCGGTATTTTTCGATCAGCTGGCGGCCCAGGTGGCCGCGCGAGCCTTCGGCAAAGATCGTGTAGCGCGCCAGCAGTTCCATGCCGGGCTGGTAGGCGTCGGTGTGGCTGCCGTCGCGCGCCACGCCCATGTCGCCGGTCAGCACGCCGCGCACGGCGCCGGACTCGGTATAGAGGATCTGCGCGGCGGCAAAGCCGGGGAACACGTCCACACCCAGGGCCTCGGCCTGTTCGCCCAGCCAGCGGGTCACGTGACCCAGGCGCACGATGTAATTGCCGTGGTTCTTGAAACAGTCCGGCAGCAGCCAGGCCGGGGTGGCGCGCGCACCCGATTCGGTCAGGAACAGGAAACGGTCGTCGGTGACCGCCACGTCCAGCGGGGCGCCGCGTTCCTTCCAGTCGGGGATCAGTTCGCTCAGGGCCTGGGGGTCCATCACGGCGCCCGACAGGATGTGGGCGCCAAGTTCGGCGGCCTTTTCCAGTACACAGACGCTGACGTCCTGGCCGCGTTCGGCGGCCAGTTGTTTCAGGCGGATCGCCGCCGAAAGCCCGGCGGGCCCGCCTCCGACGACGACGACGTCGTATTCCATCGATTCACGTTCAGTCATGGGTGCAGTTCCCGTTGCTTGATGAGCGTTGGACGAGGCCGGACCCCGCCATGATGCGGGCCATTGTATTGCAGATCGTTATACTGCACCTGAGTCGCCGGCCCTTGTCAGCCGGGCGCAAGGAGCCCATGCGTGTCTTCGGAATCCCTTGATATTCAAACACCTTCGGGGACGTTTGAAACCCAGATCGACGTCCGCTGGGGCGAGATGGACGCGCTGCGCCACGTCAACAACACTGTCTACTTCCGTTATTTCGAAGATGCCCGGGTCCGTTTGTTTTTTGCGATGGGGCTGGACGGGGCTGCGAACCGCTATGGCGTGCTGGCCCATGCCTCGTGTGATTTTCTCAAACCGCTGATGTATCCTGCCCGTGTCACCGTCGGCATGAAGTGCGTGCGCGTCGGCCGGACCAGCCTGGAGCTGGACTGCTGGATTGCGGACGCCGGGGACCCGGAGACGCTGCATGCGCGCGGCCGCAACGTGCTGGTGTGCGCTGATGGCGCCACGGGCCGGCCTGTGCCTTGGACCGACGACGACCGGCGGGCGATGGATCGCTGCTTCGCCGCCTGACGCATCACCGATTTCTGTTCATTTAACGAAGGGACGTTGTATGGATAAAGTCTACGAAAGTGCCGAGACCGCCTTGCGCGGTGTCGTGGCCGACAATCAGATGATCGCCGTCGGCGGTTTCGGGCTGTGCGGTATCCCGGAAGCCCTGATTGCGGCGCTGCGGGACTCCGGCGTGCGCAACCTGACCTGCATCAGCAACAATGCCGGGGTCGACGGTTTTGGCCTGGGGCAGTTGCTGTCCACGCGCCAGATCACCAAGATGATCGCGTCCTACGTGGGTGAGAACAAGGAATTCGAACGCCAGTTCCTGGCGGGCGAACTGGAACTGGAATTCACGCCGCAGGGCACGCTGGCCGAAAAACTGCGCGCGGGCGGTGCCGGCATCCCAGCCTTCTACACCGCCACCGGTGTGGGCACTGTGGTGGCCGAAGGCAAGGACACCCGTGAATTCGATGGCCGTACCTACATCATGGAACGTTCCCTGGTGCCGGACGTGTCCCTGGTCAAGGCCTGGAAGGCCGACCGGAGCGGCAACCTGCAGTTTCGCCGCACGGCACGTAATTTCAACCCCAACGTCGCCATGGCGGGCCGCATCACCATCGTCGAAGTCGAGGAAATCGTGCCCACCGGCACTTTCGACCCCGACGAGGTCCACCTGCCGGGCATCTACGTGCACCGCATCGTCTTGAACGCGCATCCCGAAAAGCGCATTGAACAACGCACGACCCGTCAATAAGGAGGCAGATCATGGCTTGGGATCGCGAACAGATGGCGGCGCGTGCCGCGCAGGAACTGCAGGACGGCTTCTACGTCAACCTGGGCATCGGCCTGCCCACGATGGTGGCCAACTACGTGCCGCAGGGCATGGAAGTCTGGCTGCAATCGGAAAACGGCTTGCTGGGCATCGGCCCCTTCCCCAAGGACAGCGAGGTCGACGCTGATCTGATCAACGCCGGCAAGCAGACCGTGACGACGCTGCCGGGCTCCTCGATTTTTGCCTCGGCGGATTCGTTCGCCATGATCCGGGGCGGCAAGATCAATCTGGCCATCCTGGGGGCCATGCAGGTGTCCGAAAAGGGCGATCTGGCCAACTGGATGATTCCCGGCAAGATGATCAAGGGCATGGGCGGCGCCATGGATCTGGTGGCCGGGGTGGGCAAGGTCGTGGTGCTGATGGAGCACGTCGCCCGAGCCAAGGACGGCACTGAATCGCAAAAACTGCTGCCTGCCTGCACGCTGCCGTTGACCGGGGTAGGGGTGGTGAACCTCATCATCACCGACCTGGGGGTGATGGAAGTCACCGACGACGGTCTGCGTCTGACTGAACTGGCCCCGGGGGTGACGGTGGACGATATCCGCGCCAAGACCTCTGCCAAGCTGGACGTGTCCGCCGTCGCCTGAGGGACTCTGCCGTGACTCTGCAACATCCTCCGGCGACGTCCGCCGAACGCGTCGCCGCCCTGCGTGGGCGGCTGGCGCAGTCCGGCCTGGCCGCCTGCCTGGTGCCGACGGCCGATCCGCACTTGTCGGAATACCTGCCGGATCATTGGGCCGCGCGCACCTGGCTGTCGGGTTTCGACGGTTCGGCGGGCAGCCTCCTGGTCACGGCGGATTTCGCCGGCCTGTGGACCGATAGCCGTTATTGGGTGCAGGCCGAGGCCCAGTTGCGGGGCTCGGGCATTGTCCTGATGCGGGCCGGCGCGCCCGAGGTGCCCGACATGCTGGACTGGGTGCTGGCGCATCTGGCGCATGGCGACCGGATTGCGGTCGATGGCCGGGTGCTGGATCTGGCGGCGGCACGCCGCTGGCGGTCTGGCCTGGACGGCGCCGGTATGGCGTTGGTGCTGGATCAGGACCCGGTCGGTGCCGTCTGGTCCGACCGGCCGGCCTTGCCCGAGGCCCGGGTTTTTGAGCACCTGCCGCCGCACGCCTGCCGGACGCGGGCCGACAACCTGGCCGCCGTGCGGGCCGCGATGCGCGAGCACGGCGCGGCCTGGCATCTGCTGTCCTCGCTGGACGACATCGCCTGGCTGCTGAACCTGCGCGGCGCCGACGTGGACTACAACCCGGTTTTCCTGGCGCATGCGCTGCTGGACGCCGAGGGCGTGCGCCTGTTTGTTGCGCCCGGCAAGATCGATGCCGCGCTGGCCGCCCGCCTGGCGGCCGATGGCGTGGTGCTGCGCGATTACGCCGCGCTGGCCGCCGACCTGGCGGCTTTGCCTGCCGGTGCCGCCTTGCTGGTGGATCCGGCGCGCGTCACGGCGGGCACCTTGTCCCACGTGCCCGGCGCGCGACGCATCGAGGCCCTGAATCCGTCCCAATTGCTGAAGTCCGTCAAGAACGCGGCCGAGGCCGGCAACATCCGCGCCGCGATGGCGCAGGATGGCGCCGCCCTGTGCGCTTTCTTCGCCTGGTTCGAGGCTGCCCAGGCTGCGGGCGAACGGATCACCGAGATCGACGTCGATACCCATCTGTCCGCGGCGCGCGCCCGACGCCCGGACTTCGTCAGCCTCAGTTTCGCCACCATCGCCGGCTTCAACGCCAACGGCGCCATGCCGCACTACCGCGCCACCGACGCGTCCCATGCGACGATCCAGGGCGACGGCCTGTTGCTGATCGATTCCGGCGGGCAGTATCTGGGCGGCACCACCGACATCACCCGGGTCGTGCCCATCGGCACGCCCTCTGCCGAACAGTGCGCCGATTACACGACGGTGTTGCAGGCCCACATCGCCCTGGCGCGCGCGCGCTTCCCGGAAGACACGCCGTCTTCCGTGCTGGACATGCTGGCGCGCCAGCCCTTGTGGCGCCGGGGTCTGGACTACGGTCACGGCACCGGCCATGGCGTGGGCTATTTCCTGAATGTTCACGAAGGTCCGCAGTCGATCTCCGTGCGCGGCCATGCGCGGCCCCATCAGGGCATGAAGGCCGGCATGCTGACCTCCAACGAGCCCGGGCTGTACCGTGACGGACACTGGGGCATCCGGATCGAGAATCTGGTCCTGGCCGTGCCGGTTGAACGCACGGAGTTCGGCACGTTCCTGGCGTTCGAGACCGTCACCCTGTGCCCCATCGACACACGCTGCATCGTGCAGGAACGACTGTCCGCCGACGAGATCGCGTGGCTGAACACCTACCATGCCCAGGTGCGGGACCGCCTGCTGCCCCTGGTGGACGGCGCCGCGCGCGACTGGCTGCTGGAGCGGACTGAGCCGCTGTAGTCGAATTTCTCCGCCTACGCCAGCCAGCGCCTGAACCAGGCGATGCTGCGGCTCCAGGCCAGTTCGGCGGCGTCCTTGTCGTAGCGTGGAGTCGAATCGTTGTGGAAGCCGTGGTTCACGCCCGGGTAGACGTAGGCTTCGTAGGTCTTGCCGCCGGCTTTCAGGGCGGTCTCGTAGGCCGGCCAGCCGGCGTTGACCCGGGTGTCCAGTCCCGCGTAGTGCAGCAGCAGAGGTGCCCGGATGCGGGGCACGTCCTCGGGGCGCGGCTGCATGCCGTAGAACGGCACGGCCGCCGCCAGTTCGGGGTAGGCGACGGCGGTCGCGTTGGCCACGCCGCCGCCGTAGCAGAAGCCGATGATTCCGATCTTGCCCGTCGATCCGGCCACGGTCGGCAGCCATTCGATGGCGGTGAAGAAATCGTTCATCAGTTTTTCCGGGTCGACCTGCTGCTGCAGTTCCCGGCCCCGCTCGTCGTTGCCGGGGTAGCCGCCCCTGGAACTGAGCCCGTCGGGCGCCAGCGCCATGAAGCCGGCCTTCGCCAGGCGTCGTGCGACGTCCTCGATGTAGGGATTCAGGCCCCGGTTTTCATGGACCACCACGACGCCGGGCACCTTGCCCGCCGCCTTGGCCGGTCGTACCAGATAGGCGCGCACCGCGCCGTTGCCCCGGGGCGAGGGATAGGTCACGTATTCGGCGAGGATGTCCGGGTCGGTGAAGGACACCTGCTCGGCCAGGGCGTAATCGGGGGATAGCGCGGCCAGGATCGAGGCCGCGCCCAGGGTGCCGACGGCGTAGCGGGATGCCCGGTTCAGGAATTCGCGCCGGTCGATCAGCCCATGCGCGTAAAAGTCGTAGAGTTCCAGCAGTTCGGGCGCGAAGTCCCTGGCGGTCAATCTGGACATGCTGTCCTCCCGGATCGCCCCTGAGCGGGCGCAGAACCCATGGTAGGCGGGACGGGCGGCGTGGTAAAGCAACAAACGAGGCAAGCTGTGGGCGGCCCGGGACGGCCCGAAGACCCGGACCGAGCGGTTATAATCCAAATTTCCCGCTGCGCCCGTACACCGGGCACCTATGAAATGACCAAATACGTATTCGTCACAGGGGGCGTGGTTTCCTCCCTGGGCAAGGGCATTGCCGCGGCCTCCCTGGCTGCGATCCTGGAATCCCGCGGGCTGCGGGTCACGATGCTCAAGCTGGATCCCTACATCAACGTAGACCCGGGCACCATGAGCCCCTTCCAGCACGGCGAGGTCTTCGTCACCGAGGACGGCGCGGAAACCGACCTGGATCTGGGCCACTACGAGCGCTTCGTGTCCGCCCGGATGCACAAGGTCAACAATTTCACCACCGGCCAGATCTACGAATCGGTCCTGCGCAAGGAACGCCGGGGCGACTACCTGGGCAAGACCGTCCAGGTCATCCCGCACATCACCAACGAAATCCAGGACTTCGTCGCCCGGGGCGCCAAGGCGGCCTTCGACGGCCAGGCCGATGTGGCCATCGTGGAAATCGGCGGCACGGTGGGCGACATCGAATCGCTGCCCTTCCTGGAAGCCGCGCGCCAGATGAGTCTGCGCCTGGGCCGCAACCAGTGCGCCTTCGTGCACCTGACGCTGGTGCCCTTCATCGCTTCGGCGGGCGAACTGAAAACCAAGCCGACCCAGCACTCGGTGCAGAAGTTGCGCGAAATCGGCATCTACCCGAACGCGCTGCTGTGCCGCGCCGACCGGCCGATCCCCGACGACGAACGCGCCAAGATTTCGCTGTTCTCCAACGTGCCCCTGGATGCCGTGATCTCGGTCTGGGACGCGGATTCGATCTACAAGATCCCCGCCATGCTGCACCAGCAGGGCCTGGACAGCCTGGTCTGCGATGCGCTCGCCCTGACCCCGCCGCCGGCCGACCTGACGGTCTGGGACCGCCTGGTGCACGATCTGGAAAACCCGCGCGACGCCATCACCATCGGCATGGTGGGCAAATACGTCGATCTGACAGAATCCTACAAGTCCCTGTCCGAGGCCCTGGTCCACGCGGGCATCCACACGCATGCGCGGGTCCACATAGAATACCTGGATTCCGAGGAAATCGAGAGCCAGGGCACGGCCTGCCTGGCCGGTCTGGACGCCATCCTGGTGCCGGGCGGTTTCGGCAAGCGCGGCACCGAGGGCAAGATCAAGGCGATCCGCTACGCTCGCGAGAACGGCATCCCCTACCTGGGCATCTGCCTGGGCATGCAACTGGCGGTGGTGGAATTCGCCCGCCACGTCGCCGGTCTGGGCGGGGCCAACAGCACGGAATTCGATCCTTCGGCGGCACACCCGGTGGTGGCGCTGATCACCGAATGGCAGGACCGCGAGGGCAAGGTCGAAAAACGCGACTCGGGCTCCGATCTGGGCGGCACCATGCGCAAGGGCGCCCAGCGCTGCCCCGTCAAGCCGGGCACGCGCGCCTTTGAGATCTACGGCGCAGAGGTCAACGAACGTCACCGCCACCGCTACGAGGTCAACAACGTCTACGTCCACCGCCTGGAAGAAGCCGGTCTGGTGATCAGCGCCCGCACGCCCACGGAAAACCTGCCGGAAATCATGGAGATTCCCGCGCATCCGTGGTTCATGGGGGTGCAGTTCCACCCGGAATTCACGTCCACGCCGCGCGACGGGCATCCGCTGTTCACCAGCTACGTTCAGGCCGCGCTGGCTTATCAGCGGCGCCAGTCGGAACTGCCCCAGACGAAACAGGCCTGAGTCCGGCCCATTCAAGGAGTCCCCATGCAACTGTGTCATTTCCAGGCCGGTATCGAACACCCCCTGTTCCTGATCGCCGGCCCCTGCGTCATCGAATCGCGCGAACTGGCTTTCGAGACGGCGGGGGTGCTGCAGGAAATGACCCGGGCGCTGGGGATTCCCTTCATCTATAAAAGCTCCTTCGACAAGGCCAACCGCAGTTCCGGCACTTCGTTCCGGGGGCCGGGCATGGACGAGGGCCTGAAGATTCTGGACGACGTGCGTCGCCAACTGGGCGTGCCGGTCCTGACCGACGTGCACGAGACCGGTCAGGCCCGCGAGGTCGCCGCCGTGGTCGACGTGCTGCAGACGCCGGCCTTTCTGTGCCGTCAGACGGATTTCATCCAGGCCTGCGCGGCCACGTTGAAACCGGTCAACATCAAGAAGGGCCAGTTTCTGGCGCCGGAAGACATGGTCCAGGTCGTGACCAAGGCGCGTGCGGCGGCCCTGGAGGCCGGCGGCGACGGCAGCAACATCCTGGTCTGCGAACGCGGCGCATCCTTTGGCTATCACAACCTGGTGTCGGACATGCGTTCGCTGGCGATCATGCGCGGCACGGGCTGCCCGGTGGTGTTCGACGCCACCCATTCGGTGCAGTTGCCGGGCGGGCAGGGCACGCATTCCGGCGGCCAGCGCGAATTCGTGCCGGTGCTGGCGCGCGCGGCCGTGGCGGCCGGCGTGGCGGGGGTGTTCATGGAAACCCACCCGAACCCTGCCCAGGCCCTGTCCGACGGCCCCAACGCGGTGCCGCTGGACCGCATGCGCGGTCTGCTGGAATGCCTGGCCGAACTGGACCGCTGCGTCAAGCAGTCCGGCATGTTGAACGATGGCGGCCTCTGAGCCCCTCGAATAGTCACTATAAATGTCGCCATGTGCGGCCGGCTGGAATCCCGGGGTAGACTGGCCTTGTCGGCATCCCGGTAAAATGGCGGGATTCCCTCTTTCATCTACTCCCTACACAGGCAGGACTGTCAGACCATGAGTGCAATCGTAGACATCATCGGACGCGAAATCCTCGACTCGCGCGGCAACCCCACCGTGGAATGCGACGTGTTGCTCGAATCGGGCGCGATGGGGCGGGCGGCGGTGCCGTCGGGCGCGTCCACCGGTTCGCGCGAGGCCATCGAACTGCGCGACGGCGACAAGTCCCGCTACCTGGGCAAGGGCGTGCTGCGCGCCGTCGAGCACGTCAACACCGAAATCTCCGAAGCCCTGATGGGTCTGGACGCACAGGAACAGACCTTCATCGACCGCACCCTGATCGACCTGGATGGCACCGAAGATAAAAGCCGTCTGGGCGCCAACGCGATCCTGGCGGCCAGCATGGCCGTGGCCCGTGCTGCCGCCGACGACGCCGGGCTGTCGCTGTACCGCTATTTCGGCGGCAGCGGCCCGATGCAGATGCCGGTGCCGATGATGAACGTCATCAACGGCGGCGCGCACGCCAACAACACCCTGGACCTGCAGGAATTCATGATCCTGCCGGTGGGCGCCTCCAGCTTCCGCGAGGCCCTGCGCATGGGGGCCGAAGTCTTCCACGCCCTGAAGAAGATCATCGGCGCCAACGGCATGTCCACGGCGGTCGGCGACGAGGGCGGCTTCGCCCCCAACGTGGCCAACCACGAGGCCGCGATCGAACTGATCCTGAAGGCCATCGGCGAAGCCGGCTACGAGGCCGGTTCCCAAGTGGTGCTGGGCCTGGATTGCGCCAGCTCCGAGTTCTACCGCGACGGCAAGTACCATCTGGCCGGCGAAGGCGGCATTGCCCTCAGTTCCCAGGATTTCGCCAACCTGCTGGCTTCCTGGTGCGACAAGTACCCCATCGTCTCCATCGAGGACGGCATGGCCGAGGACGATTGGGAAGGCTGGAAGCTGCTGACCGAACAACTGGGCCGCAAGGTCCAACTGGTGGGCGACGACCTGTTCGTCACCAACACCAAGATCCTGAAGAAGGGCATCGACCAGGGCATCGCCAATTCGATCCTCATCAAGATCAACCAGATCGGCACCCTGACGGAAACCTTTGCGGCCATCGAAATGGCCAAGCGCGCAGGCTACACGGCGGTGATCTCGCACCGTTCCGGCGAGACCGAGGACTCCACCATTGCCGACATCGCGGTGGCCACCAATGCCATGCAGATCAAGACCGGCTCCCTGTCGCGTTCCGACCGCATGGCGAAGTACAACCAGTTGCTGCGCATCGAGGAAGAACTGGCCGAAGTCGCCTCCTACCCCGGCACGTCGGCGTTCTACAACCTGCGCTAAGGTTCTATGCGTCTGCTGAGCCTCGCCCTGCTGGCCCTGACCCTGGCGACACAGTATCCGCTGTGGTGGGGCAAGGGCGGCTGGCTCAGCTTGCGCGGCCTGCAGGCGCAGGTGCAGACGGAAACCGAGGACAACGAAGCCCTGACCGCGCGCAACAACGCCTTGCAGGCCGAAGTCCAGGATCTCAAGACCGGGATCTCGGCGGTCGAGGAACGTGCCCGGGGCGAATTGAACATGATCCGCGAGGGCGAATACTTCGTCCAGATCCTGCCCCGGCAGTAAGGTCCCGCTGCGGGTTGTGTATGGTCTTCCCGGCTGCAATGGCCGGGATCGTGTCTCAGGACCCCGGCTCGCAGGCTGCGGGATTCTGTCCGGCATCTGCGCCATCCGCGCCATCCCTTTCTGCTTGATCCATGTCCGCGGCGGTGTCGTCCGGGTCTTCTCCTGTGTCCGGACGATCAGGCGTCGTCGTCGGGTCGCCCACGGTGCCTGCGTCCGGCATGGGGTCGGGCCTGGGCGTGTCCGTCAGGGGCGTACCCCCCGTGCCCAGCACACCGTCCGGTCCCGCATGTTCCGCGATCCAGTCCGGCGTCAGGGGCACGCGGTGTGTCACACGACCGTCTGCCAGATCCGGCCAGACAGCCGGATGCGATTGCATGGCGACGGCGACCCGACGGCGAAACGGCAGATAGCCCGCCGCCATCAGGCGGGACTGGGTAGGTTCGCCGGCCAAGGGCGCCAGCGTACGCACGATGGCCCCGAGGCCCGGTATCAGGGGGCGGTGCGGCCACCAGAGTTCCAGGACCAGGGTATTGGCTTCGTGGATGTTGAGGCCGGACCGTGGCCCCCGACCTTCCGGCCAGCCCTGGGCCAGCCGGCGCGTGTGCTGTCGAGCCTGATAGTCGTTGCGGATCAGGGGCTGACCGGGATAGGCACGTGGCCCTCGCAGATCGGGGTCGGTGTGATCGAGGAATGCTTCGGGGCCTGGCCGTGCGATGCGGATGCGCCAGGGTGCGCCCAGGGCCGCCTGGCGTTCTCGCAATGCCCGGGCGGCGGCACGGGGGTCAGGATAAGCCATGCGCAGCCCGTGCTCGAAGGCCTGGGCGATGGTCTGCGGTCGAGCCTGATGCGTGGCACCTGCGCGGGCGGCTTCCATCAGGGCCAGGCTGAGCGTCTGACGCAGGCCCGACCAGTGTGCGGCTTCCACGCCGCCCAGTCCCAGCGTCAGGACCGGCATGGCCGCCAGCAGAAAACCGGCCATGCCTGCGCCGCGCTGGCTGCGCCGGGCGACGACACGGCGGGCAAGGCCATCACCACGCCACAGGAGCGGCGCGCGGAGGGTCAGGCTGGAAGATGTTCCAGGGAGGGCATGGCAGAGGTTTGGCATGCGGACCAGTATGCGGGTCCGCATGCCGGCCGGCATAGTGGGGTGATTCCGCTGTGACCGGGATGTCGCGCCTCACCCGGCGCGAGTGAGGCGTTCAGTGCAGCGTGTCGGAGCCGGGGACCTGCAGGATGTCGGGACCGTCGGCGAACAGGGCGGCACAGTCCACCGCGTCGAAGTCATACGGCTGGCCGCAGAAGTTGCAGGCGATATGGACGGTGTCCTGTTCAGCCAGGATGTCTTCGACCTCCTGGCGGCCCAGCGTGCGCAGCATGTCGGCGACCCGTTCGCGGCTGCAGGGGCAGTGCCAGCGCACCGCTTGTTCGGGAAAGGCCACCAGATCGTCTTCCCAGAACAGGCGGTGGATCAGGGTGTCGGAGTCGGCCGTGCGCAGTTCCTCGCGATCCAGCGTTTCGGCCAGGGTCGTGCAGTGCGTCCAGGTCGTGTCGATGTCATCAGACGGGTCTGTCGTGCCAGCCGGCGTCGATGCGCCGGGCATGCGTTGCAACAGCAGCCCGGCGCAGGCCTGGGCGTTGGCGGCAAGCCAGAGCCGCGTGTCCAGTTGCTCCGAGTGCTTCATGTAGTGTTCCAGGACGGCGGCGACCGTATCGCCTTCCAGGGGTACGATGCCCTGGTAGGGCGTGGCGCCGGCCTGGCGGCCCGAAGGGTCCAGCATCACCATGAAGCGACCCTGGCCGTCGGCGTTGAGCAGATCCTGCAAGCCGGCATCGGCGGGTGGTTCGGCGCCTTCGCGCAGATGGGCCGTGGCCCGCAGATCCAGTGCCGAGGTGCATTCGACCATGATGAGGCGCACCGGGCCGTTGCCTTGGAGTTGCAGGACGACCGAACCATCGAATTTGATATTGCCCGCCAGCAGCACGCTGGCGGCGGCCAGTTCGCCGAGCAGGCTGACCAGGACGGGGGGCAGGTTCTGGTGGGCCAGCCCGGTTTGCCAGGCCTGGGTCAGGCGCAGGGTCTGGATGCGGGTACCGTGGTCGGCAGTCAGGTATTTCTTCAGCGTGTCGCTCATGCGGAGGGTCCGGGGTGGCGCGGCCGGGCGCGCCAATTCAGGCGGTGGGGGCGGGGCGCAGGTCGTGCAGTTCGGTGCCCAGCAGCCGATCGTGCAGGAACTGGCCCTGGGGATCGATCCAGGTCCAGAGGAAAATGGTGAACGGGGCGCCGACGATCAGCAGGTCGAACGAGGACCAGCCAGTGGCGCGCGACAGCCCGGCGATCGCCAGGGCGGCCAGCAGCGGCAATGGCCACAGCAGCAGGTAGCGCAGCAGCATGCGCGTGCCCCGCAGGGGGCTGCCGCCGCGATCCGTGAGGCGGATGTTCCAGGTTTTCATCGGCAGGGTCTGGCCGCCGCGTCGCCAGCAGGCCAGAAAATAGATGCCGATGGCCAGGAACAGAAACACCTGGCGGCCGTGGCGCAGCATCAGGCCGCTGCGGCTCTGGGTCAGGGTGTCGAACAGATAGCCCGCCAGAAACACCACGCCAAAGAGCAGCACGCCTTCGTACATCATGCAGGCAAAGCGGCGCAGGCGCGGCGGGGCGGTAGGGAGGGCCGGTGCGGAAACGGACATGGTGCGGCGGATGGGCTTGAAAACCATCCATTATCGCTGAAAAAAAGCCCCCCACGCTGCGCAGGCTGACGCCTGCTTGCTGCCTCCAGGGGCGCGTTTTGCCTTGGGGCGGCCCGGCGGCAAAACAAAGGCCGCCCGATGGGGCGGCCCGGAGATCCAGCCTGGGGGATCAGTGGGCGGTGCGAACCGTCTGGCTCACACGGCCTTCGGGGGCCTTGAAGAAGCTGGCGACCTTCTGGAACAGGTGCTTGATGGCACGGTCCAGGGCATATTCCTGCTGAGAGTCGATGGCTTCTTGCAGCAGTTGGCGCTCCAGGGCGTCGGTCAGGCGGATGTCGGTTTTTTGCAGGGTTTTCATAGCAAGTCTCTTCACTTGAAAAGAGCGTTTCGCTCGGGTTAACCCTATTATAGGGAAAACCCTAGGCTCCATGCAAGTCCCTGAAGTGCTGAATCGGGTCCGATCGGGAGCCGGACCCTGGATGTGTGGCAGAAACCCTACGCCCGATCCCGATAGCCGGCCGCCACCAGTTCGAACTGGAACAGGCGGCAGTCCAGGGCGCCGTTGTGCAGCGGGTGGCGCCGTCGGGCCTTCAGCCGCATCCGGCTGGGCAGGTCGAGGTCGCTGGTGATGACGTTGAGCTGCCAGCCGCCGTAGTGGCGCTTCAGCCAACTGGCCCATTCAGGCCACAGGTCCGCGTCTTCGTCCGCCAGTCGTTCGCCGTAGGGCGGGTTGGTGACGATCCAGCCGGCTTCGGCCGGCGGCGGCATCTGGCGCGCGTCGCAGACCTCGAAGCGGATCGTGTCCGGGCTGAGGTGGGCGCGCTCGGCGTTGGCGCGCGCGGATTCGATGGCGCCTGGATTGATGTCGCAGCCGACCAGGGGTTGTTCCAGACGCGGGGCGATCCGCGCGCGCGCGTCCTCCTTCAGATCGCGCCACAGGCGGGCGTCGTGGGCACGCAGCCGCTCGAAGCCGAAGGGACGCCAGATGCCCGGCGGCACGCCCAGGGCGATCCAGGCCGCTTCGATCAGCAGCGTGCCGCTGCCGCAGAAGGGATCCAGCAGAGGGGTGTCGGGCGGCCAGTCGGACAGGGCCAGCAGGCCGGCGGCCAGGTTTTCGCGCAAGGGCGCCTCGCCCTTGTCCAGCCGCCAGCCGCGCTTGAACAGGGATTCGCCGGAGACGTCCAGATAGAGCGTGGCGCGCCGCTCGTCCAGGAACAGGTGGACGCGGGCGTCCGGGCGGACGGTGTCGATGCTGGGCCGGGCGCCTTCGCGGTCGCGCAAGCGGTCGCAGATGCCGTCCTTGGCGCGCAGATTGCAGTACTGCAGGCTGTGCATGGGGCTGCGGATGGCCGAGGTGTCCACGCGCAGGGAATGTTCCGGACCGAACCAGCGCTCCCATTCGGTGTCGCGTGCCAGGGCCAGGATGTCGTCCTCGGTGTGGACGTCGGCCTGGGCGACCTGGACCAGAACCCGGGTCGCCAGGCGGGAATACAGATTGGCGCGCAGCACGCCGGACCAGTCGGCCTGGAAGTGGCAGCCGGCGCGTCCGGCGCGCACGGCCTCGTAACCCAGGGCCTGCAGTTCCAGCGTCAGGGCTTCTTCCAGCCCGTGCGGGCAGGGCGCGAAGACCGCGAAGGTTTCAGACCGGCGCGGCTGGCGCGGGGTGCGGGGCAGGCGCTGGATGCGCGGGGTTTCGGTGTCGTCCTCGGCGCGTTGCGGGAAGGCCGGCGCATCTGGCGGTGAGCGGCGTGCCGGCCGGGCATCCTGGCGGTCGGTGCGCGGTTTGTCGGTGCGACCCCAGGGCCGGTCTGCCCGGTCCCGGCTGGGTGCACCGGACCTGGCGCGCGCCGGGCGGTCGCCGCGATCCGTCCTGTCGTCGCGATCGGTTCGGGGCGCACGATCAGTCCGAGGGGCGCGATCAGTCCTGTCGCCGCGATCCGTCCGGGGGGCGCGATCAGGCGCACCGGCTCGGGCCGGCCGCCGGG